>NZ_JYIT01000072.1 GCF_000956545.1 Microbacterium azadirachtae | reverse complement strand
GGGACGGAGATCGCGATCTCCGGCGCGATGGCGCTGCCGCACGAGCTCGTCGTGCCGTTCGAGAAGGCGACCGGCGGCTACCTCGTCGAGGGGTACGGTGCGCGGCACCGTGCCCTGGGAGTCCGTGGTCGGCCATGCCCCGCTGCGCGCCTCCCACCCCCGCCCCGCGACCGACGACCTGGCGATCATCCAGTACACCTCGGGAACCACGGGCACGCCGAAGGGCGCCTCGCTGACCCACCGCAACCTGCTCGCCAACGCCGCACAGGCGCAGGCGTGGGTGCCCTCCATCACCCGCGGCGACGGGTGCGTCGTGTACGCCGTACTGCCCATGTTCCACGCCTACGGCCTGACCCTGTGCCTGACGTTCGCCATGTCGATGGGCGCACGACTCGTCCTGTTCCCGAAGTTCGACCCGGATCTGGTGCTCGAGGTCACCAAGAAGCGCCCCGCGACCTTCCTCCCCCTGGTGCCGCCGATCGCCGACCGGCTGCTGGCCGCGGCGACGGCGAAGGGCGTGTCGCTCGCGGGGACGGAGATCGCGATCTCCGGCGCGATGGCGCTGCCGCACGAGCTCGTCGTGCCGTTCGAGAAGGCGACCGGCGGCTACCTCGTCGAGGGGTACGGGCTCAGCGAGTGCTCCCCCGTACTCATGGCGAACCCCGTGGCGGGGAACCGCGTCCCCGGCACCGTGGGGCTGCCGCTGCCCGGCACCGAGTGCCGCGTCGTGGATCCCGACGAGCCCACCGCCGACGTCGCGCCGGGACAGCCCGGAGAACTGGTCGTACGCGGACCCCAGGTCTTCGGCGGCTACTACGGCAAGCCCGAGGAGACCGAGGCCGTGTTCGCGGACGGCTGGTTCCGCACCGGCGACATCGTCACGATCGACGACGCCGGCTTCGTGCGGATCGTCGACCGGATCAAGGAGCTGATCATCACCGGCGGGTTCAACGTCGCCCCGACGGAGGTCGAGGGGGCGCTGCGCCAGCACCCCGACGTGGTGGACGCCGCTGTCGTGGGCCTTCCCAGCGACCACTCCGGCGAGGAGGTCGTGGCCGCGATCGTGGTGGATCCGGGCAAGGACGTCGATGTCGAGGCGATCCGGGAGTTCGCGCGCGGCATCCTCACGCCGTACAAGGTGCCGCGGCGCATCTTCGTGGTCGACGAGCTGCCGAAGTCGCTGATCGGCAAGGTCCTGCGGCGTCAGGTCAAGGAGCGCCTGGTCGCCCTGACGTCCGGGAGCTGACGCTCGCCCGGGGCCCCTCCCAGCGGCGGCACCGGTCGGGACGGTACTCTGAGATGTGACTGAAGACGCCGCGACTCACGAAGACGCCCCCGCCGACGCCGAAACGACCCCCGGATTCGAGGAGCTCGGCATCACCGGGCCGGTGCTCGCCGCGATCAAGGCGCTCGGCTACGAGACTCCGTCCGCGATCCAGCGCGAGACGATCCCGCTGCTGCTCGGCGGCCGCGACGTGCTGGGCACCGCGCAGACCGGAACCGGCAAGACCGCCGCGTTCGCCCTCCCGATCCTGGAGAACCTGGATCTGCGTCAGAGCAAGCCGCAGGCGCTCGTGCTCGCCCCCACGCGCGAGCTCGCCCTTCAGGTCGCCGAGGCGTTCGAGGCCTACGCCGCCCAGATGCCCGGCGTGCACCTGCTGCCCGTGTACGGCGGGCAGGGGTACGGCGTCCAGCTGTCCGCCCTGCGCCGCGGCGTGCACATCGTCGTCGGCACGCCCGGTCGCATCATGGACCACCTCGCGAAGGGCACGCTCGACCTGTCCGAGCTGAAGAACCTGGTGCTCGACGAGGCCGACGAGATGCTCAAGATGGGCTTCGCGGAGGACGTGGAGCAGATCCTCGCCCAGACGCCCGAGGACAAGCAGGTGGCCCTGTTCTCGGCCACGATGCCCGCCACGATCCGCCGGCTCGCGCAGCAGTACCTGCACGACCCCGAGGAGATCTCGGTCAAGGCGAAGACCACGACGAACGCCAACATCACGCAGCGCTACCTGGTCGTCTCGTACGCCCAGAAGGTGGATGCCCTCACGAGGATCCTCGAGGTGGAGAACTTCGAGGGGATGATCGTGTTCGTCCGCACCAAGAACGAGACCGAGACGCTCGCCGAGAAGCTCCGCGCCCGCGGGTACTCCGCCGCCGCGATCAACGGCGACATCCCGCAGCCGATGCGCGAGCGCACGGTCGGACAGCTCAAGGACGGCAAGCTCGACATCCTCGTCGCCACCGACGTCGCGGCCCGTGGTCTCGACGTCGAGCGGATCAGCCACGTCGTCAACTTCGACATCCCGACCGACACCGAGTCGTACGTGCACCGCATCGGCCGCACCGGGCGCGCCGGCCGCTCGGGCGACGCGATCAGCTTCATCACCCCGCGCGAGCGGTACCTGCTCAAGCACATCGAGCGCGCCACCCGACAGCAGCCCGCGCAGATGCAGCTGCCCACGACCGAGGACGTGAACAGCACGCGCCTGGCGCGCTTCGACGACGCCATCACCGCGGCGCTGGAGGAGACGGGACGGATCGAGGGATTCCGCGACATCATCGCCCACTACGTGCGCCACCACGACGTGCCCGAGGCCGATGTCGCCGCCGCCCTCGCCGTCGTCGCGCAGGGCGAGACCCCGCTGCTGCTGGATCCCGAGAACGACGCGCTGTCCGCCGCCGTCGCCGCGGACAACCGCCCCCCGCGGACCGACCGCCCGGACCGCGCCGGTGGCCGCGACGCGCGAGACCGCGAACCCCGCACCGAGCGTCGCAGCCGCGGCGATTACACGCCGTACCGCATCGAGGTCGGCCGGCGCCATCGCGTCGAGCCGCGGCAGATCGTCGGCGCGCTGGCGAACGAGGGCGGCCTCGGTCGTGACGACTTCGGCGCGATCACGATCCGCCCGGACTTCTCCATCGTGGAGCTGCCGGCGAACCTCGACTCCTCGGTGCTGGACCGCCTCCGCGACACGCGCATCTCCGGACGGCTCATCGAGATCCAGCGCGACACCGGGCGCCCGAACCGCGGCCCGCGTCGTGACCGGGATGACCGAGGACGCGACGACCGCGGCTACGGCGACCGCCCGCGTCGTGACGACCGCGGCTACGGCGACCGGCCCCGCCGCGACGACCGTCCCCGGGACGACCGCAGCACGGACGCGCGCCCGCCGCGCAAGCCGCGCCACAAGGACTGAGCCGACCCCGGTCGGTTCGCGGCCCGCGAGCCGACCGGGTCAGGCCGCCAGCACGGGCTTCGTGCGCACGGGCCCGAGCCAGGTCGCGATGAGCACGGCGGTGACCGCGCCGGCGGCCATGATCGCCGCCAGCACGACGATCTGGAACCGTCCGGCCTCCAGCGGGGAGAGCCCGCCGAAGATCGCGCCGACGAACGCTCCGGGGAGCACCACCAGGCCTGTCGTCTTCGTCTGGTCGATCGACGGGATCAGCGCTTCCCGCACAGCTCTGCGAGCCAGGTCGAGCGTCGAGCGGCGCGGCGTCGCGCCGAGCGCGAGCCACCCCTCGACCTCTTCCCAGCGATCCGCGACGGATGCCGTGAAGCGCCGCCCCGCGAGGGTGGCGATGCTCATGGAGTTGCCGATCAGGATCGCCCCGATGGCGAGCAGATAACGGGGCGTCGGCGCGAGCGCCCCGGTGGCGAACACGGTCCCGATCGAGACGACGGCGCCGGCGCCGATCGAGGACGCCATGACGGCGACCATGTGGCGGCCACCGCCGGTGCGGCGCACGGCGACCCCCGTCGCGATGCCGAACATCACCAGCAGCGCCACGCCGATCCAGGCCGGCTGCGCGACGATGCCGGTCAGGATCACGCTGATCACGGCGAGCTGCACCGCTCCGCGCAGGATCGCGAAGGCGGGCGTCCACCGGCCCGGCGTCCGGAACAGCGCGAGCGCGACCGTCGCGATCGCGGCCAGCACCAGCACGCCGACGATGGTCGGCAGCAGATCGACTCCGCTCGTCATGGCATCCCTCTCTTCGGCCACTCTAGGCGGCCCGCAGCGCCCAGGACCGAGGATCCACGACGCACGAGCGCCGCGTCAGCGCCCGTGCCCTCCGGGCTCAGCCGAGCGCCGCAGGCCCCTCCGTCACGAGCAGGTGGAACTGCGCGGCGTCGAGGACCCGCACCCCGAGCTCCTCGGCCTTGGCGAGCTTGGACCCGGCCCCCGGGCCGGCGGCGACGAAGTCGGTCTTCTTGGAGACGCTCGAGGCCGCCTTGCCGCCGGCCTTGATGATCGCCTCCTGCGCGCCCTCTCGCGTGTACCCGTCAAGGGAGCCCGTCGCCACGACGGTGAGGCCGTCGAGCACGCCGCCCTCGGACACGGCGGCCCCCGGGCCGGGATGGCCGGGCGTCGCCCACTGCACACCGGCGTCCGCCCAGCGCTGCACGATCTCCTGGTGCCAGTCGACCGTGAACCAGTCCAGCAGCGAGTCGGCGATGATCCCGCCGACCCCCTCGACCGCGGCGAGCTCCTCACGCGTCGCGGCGCGGATCGCGTCGAGCGAGCCGAACCACTGCGCGAGCGCGCGTGCCGCGACCGGTCCGACGTGGCGGATGTTCAGGGCGACCAGCAGCCGCCACAGCTCCTTGGTCTTCGCCTTCTCCAGCTCCGCCAGCAGCTTGACCGCCTGCGAGGACGGCTGCGGCGCCGTGATCCCGTCCTTCTTCTCCGCCGCCGTGGCGTTGCGCCGGAACGGGGCGCGGGTCTTCACGATCCCGTCCTCGTCCTCCTTCGGCAGCCCGGTCTCGGCGTCGCGGACGACGACCTCGATGGGCACGAGCTGATCGAGGGAGAGCGTGAACAGCCCGGCCTCGGTCTCCAGGGGCGGCACCGCGGGGTGGCTGGGCTGCGTCAGAGCCGCGGCCGTCACCTCGCCGAGCGCTTCCACGTCCAGGGCGCCGCGCGAGCCGATGTGCTCGACCCGACCGCGCACCTGCGCGGGGCACGAGCGCGTGTTGGGGCAGCGCAGATCGATGTCGCCCTCCTTGGCGGGCGCGAGGATCGACCCGCACTCCGGGCAGCGCTCGGGCATCACGAACTCGCGCTCGGTGCCGTCACGGCGTTCGACCACGGGGCCGAGCACCTCCGGGATCACGTCGCCGGCCTTGCGCAGCACGACGGTGTCGCCGATGAGCACGCCCTTCGCCTTGACCACGTCCTTGTTGTGCAGCGTGGCCTGCCGCACCACGGATCCGGCGACGTGCGCGGGCGCCATCACGGCGAACGGCGTGGCCCGGCCCGTCCGGCCGACCGAGACGACGATGTCGAGGAGGGTGGTCTGCACCTCCTCCGGCGGGTACTTGTAGGCGATCGCCCAGCGCGGCGCGCGACTGGTGGCGCCCAGCTCATCGTGCAGGTCGAGCTCGTCGACCTTGACCACGATGCCGTCGAGCTCGTGCTCGATGTCGTGGCGGTGCTCGCCGAAATACGCGACGAACTCGGCGACCTCGTCGATCGAGGAGCACACCCGCGTGTGCGGGCTCGTGGGCAGACTCCACTCCGCCAGCAGGTCGTACACCTGGCTCTGCGCCGCGACGGGCGGATCCTGCCAGGCGCCGATGCCGTGCACGTACAGCGCGAGCGAGTCGACGCGGAGCAGTCCCGCCTCGAGCTCCATGCCGTCCTTCTTGTCGAGCTGCTGACGCAGGCCTCCGCTCGCCGCGTTGCGCGGGTTCGCGAACGACGGGAAGCGGCGCGCCGCGGCCGTGCGGGCCTTCTCCTCGTCGAACGGCTTCTTGGCCCCGCCCCGCGCCTGCCAGCGCTCCAGGGCCTCGGCGTACGCGCGGTCCCGGAAGGCGGCCTGCGCGGCGTTCAGGCGCTCGAAGGCCGCGACCGGGATGAACACCTCTCCGCGCACCTCGACGATCGGCGGGTGGCCGGATCCGCTCAGGCGCTCGGGGATGCCGGCGACGCGCAGCGCGTTCTCGGTGACGATCTCGCCGACGCGCCCGTCGCCGCGGGTCGCCGCGGACGTGAGCACGCCGTTCTCGTAACGGAGGTTGATCGCGAGCCCGTCGATCTTGAGCTCGGTGAGCCAGGCCACCTCGCGGCCCGCGGCGGCGCGGGTCTTGGCGGCCCACTCCCGCAGCTCCTCGATCGAGAACACGTTGTCGAGGCTGAGCATGCGCTCGGCGTGCTCGATGGTCTGCAGGCCCGTCGCCTCGGCCGCGCCCACCATCTGGGTCGGCGAGTCCTGCCCCTGGAGCTCGGGGTGCAGTCGCTCGAGCTCTTCGAGCCGGTGCATCCAGCCGTCGTACGTCGCGTCGTCCACGAGCGACGTGTCGCGCCCGTAGTACGCGTCCTTCGCCTCGAGGATGCGGGTGGTCAGCTCCTCCGCCTCGGCGCGGGCGGCTTCCAACGAGATGTTCTCCGGCACCTCTGAAGTCTACGAGCGGGCGACGACATCCACCCCGCGCCCGCGCGGGAGCTCAGAGCCGGGCGATGGTCTCGATGTCGTCGCGGAACTCCGCGACCTCCTCGGCCGACACCGTCGCCCGGGTGCTGCCGAGGGCGCGGGCGTAGTCGTCGGTCCCGAGCGCGGAGCCGTCGACGCCGTCGCGCAGCGCTCGGGCGAGCGCCTCCTGGGATGCGCGCCGCGCGGCGTACTCGATGTCCGCCGGCGTGAGCCCGTCGCTGGCCGCGACGAGGCGGTCCAGATCCACGTCGTCGGCCGACTCGACCGGGATGTACCGTGCCCAGATCGCGCGACGGGCCTCGGCGTCGGGCAGGCCGATCGGGATGACGTAGTCGAAGCGCCCGTGCCGCAGGAACGCCGCGTCGAGCGCGCGGATGAAGTTCGTCGCGCAGATCAGGATCCGCCCCTCCCGGTCGCGGAAGTCGGCCACGAGCTTGAGCAGCTCGTTGGTCACGCCCTGCGTCGGGGACGGCGGCGTGCCGCCGCGGCGCGAGGCGATCTCCTCCACCTCGTCGATGAACACGACGGCGTGCTCGAGCTCGTCGATGGTCTCGAACGACGCGCGCAGGCCGCCGGCGAGCCCTGCGCCGCCGTCGGCGAGCCGCGACGGGAAGAGCTCCACGAACGGCCAGTCCAGACGCGAAGCCACGGCCCGCGCGAACGTCGTCTTGCCCGTTCCGGGAGGGCCGAACAGCATGACCGCACGCGGCGGCACGACGCCGAACCTCTCGGCGAGCTCCGGACGGGCGAGCGGCGTCACGAGGCGCTCCTCGAGCAGCGTCTTCTCGTGCGTCATGCCGGCGACGCGATCCCAGAGATGCGGGGGCAGGATCCTGCCGCCGACCTCCTTGAGCGCATCGATCTCGCGCCGCTGGATCGGCATGCCCCGCTCGAGGTAGCGCACCGAGTGATGCACCTCGAAGCCGTTGTCGGTGAACGCGCCCAGTCCGTCCGCCTCCGGGATGAGCACGGACAGCTTGGCGAGCCCGAGCGGCGCCATCCGTCGCTCCAGCGCGTGCAGCAGCGACGAGCTCACGTCGGAGGGCGCATCGTCGGTCGTTCCGAAGAACACGATCCACCCCTGCGCGTGGGCGGCGCGGCCGACGGCGACCCCGACGAGCAGGTCGCCCTGCACAGCCACGACCGCGTGGTCCTGCTGGCAGGAGGCGATCACCTCGGCGAGGGAGTAGATCGGCCATTCGTTGCCCCGGGTGACCTGACCCCAGAGGCGGACGACCTGGTCCAGGTCATCGCCGTGGAAATCCCGGATGTACGTCCTCGTCATGGCGGCCCCTTCGTCGCACTGTGGACCCATCATCACAGAGTCCGGCACCGCCCTGCGCCGAGATGACGCCGGTGACAACCGAGGTCGTCGGCCGCGACAGCGCGCTCAGGCTCCGACCGGAACCGCCGACACGGTGCGATCGATCGTGAACTGCCCGAGCACCCGGGTGCCCACGTACAGCACGGCGCTCTGTCCGGGTGCGACGCCGTCGAGCGGCCGGTCCGGAACCACCCGCACGCCCTCGACCGAGACGTGCGCCCGCGCGGGGACCGGATCCGCGTGCGCACGGATCTGCACCTCGCATGCGAACTCCTGCTGCGTCGGTGCGGCGCCCGCCCAGGAGCGGCGGGATCCTGCGATCTCGGCGATCGCGAGGGCCTCCTTCGGCCCGACCACGACGGTGTTCGAGACCGGGCGCACCTCGAGCACGAAGCGCGGCTTGCCGTCCGGCGCCGGAACGCCCAGGCGCAGACCCCGGCGCTGCCCCACCGTGAACGCGTGCGCGCCGTCGTGGGTGCCGACCACCGCGCCGTCGCGGTCGAGGATCTCGCCCTGCTCGGCGCCGACCTTCTCCGCCAGCCAGCCGCGGGTGTCCCCGTCGGGGATGAAGCAGATGTCATGGCTGTCGGGCTTCTGCGCCACGCTCAGCCCGCGCTCGGCGGCCTCGGCGCGCACGAGGGCCTTGGAGGGCGTGGATCCGAGCGGGAAGTACGTGTGCGCCAGCTGCTCGGCGTTCAGCACGCCCAGCACGTACGACTGGTCCTTGGCGGCGTCCGAGGCGCGATGGAGCTCGAGGCCGTCGGCGCCGTCGACCAGCGTGGCGTAGTGACCGGTGCAGACAGCGTCGAAGCCGAGCTCGATCGCCCGCTCCAGCAGAGCCGCGAACTTGATCTTCTCGTTGCACCGCAGGCACGGGTTCGGAGTGCGGCCCGCCCGGTACTCGGCGACGAAGTCGTCGATCACGTCCTCGCGGAAGCGCTCCGAGAAATCCCAGACGTAGAACGGGATCCCGAGGAGGTCGGCCGCCCGCCGGGCGTCCATCGCGTCCTCGATGGTGCAGCAGCCGCGACTGCCCGTGCGCAGCGTGCCGCCGGCGCGGGACAGAGCCAGATGCACGCCCACCACGTCGTGACCGGCCTCGACCGCGCGCGCCGCGGCGACCGCGGAGTCCACTCCCCCGCTCATCGCCGCCAGAACACGCATGGATCCAGTCTACGAGCGGCTTGCTGGAGAGGGGCCGACCCTCAGCGTCCGGCGCCGGAGGCCCGCCCGTAGGCGTCGCCGATCACGGAGAGCAGCGCGTCGACGTCGGCGTCGCCGGAGGTGCGCCCGAGCGTGAACCGGATGACACTGCGGGCATCCGTCTCGGTGCGTCCGAGCGCCTGCACGACGTGGGATGGCTCGGCGACGCCCGCCTGGCAGGCGGATCCCGCCGACGCCGAGATCCCCGAGGCGTCGAGCAGGAACAGCAGGCTCTCGCTCGGTGCTCCGGGGAACAGCAGGTGCGCGTTGCCGGCGAGACGACCCTCCGGATCCGGATCGCCGAGCAGCGCCGCCTCCGGCACGCGCGCGAGCACGCCCGACACGAGCCGGTCGCGCAACGACGCCAGACGCACGGACTCGGCGGCCCGCTCGGATTCCGCGAGCTCCACGGCCACGGCGAACGCCGCCGCTCCGGCGACGTCCTGGGTGCCCGATCGCAGCCCGCGCTGCTGCGCGCCGCCGTGCAGCAGCGGAGCGAGGCGGGCGGAGCGCGCGACCACGAGGGCTCCCGTGCCGACCGGGGCACCGATCTTGTGCCCCGCGACGCTGAGCGCGACGAGTCCGGATCCGGCCCGCGCCTCCCCTCGCCACGCCCGGAACGACAGCGGCAGGTGGCCGAGCGCGGCGACGGCGTCGAGATGCATCGGGACCGCGGCCTCCGCGGCGGCGCCCGCCAGGGCGGCCGCGTCGTTGACGGTCCCCACCTCGTTGTTCGCGACGAGGGCCGTGGCGACGGCGATCCCGCCGCCGGCCACGGCGTCGCGGAACCCGGCGACCGGGATGCGCCCGACGGCGTCGAGACGGACGGGGACCACCCGGGCGCCGTCCGCGGCGAGCGCGGCGACGGTGTCGAGGGTGGCGTGGTGCTCGCCGTCGGGCAGCACCACGGCGTCGCTCCCCGCGGGTCGGGCGCGCCACAGGCCCTGCACGGCGAGGTTGACCGACTCCGTGCCGCCGGAGGTCAGCACCACCTCGATCGGATCGCAGTCGAGGACGGCCGCGATCCTCTCCCTGGACTCCTCCAGGATCCGGCGGGCCTGTTGTCCGGCGCCGTGCGTGGACGAGGCGTTGCCGGTGGTCTGCGCGACCCGCAGCCATTCGTCCGCGGCCTCGGGGCGCAGATCGGTGGTGGCGGCGTGATCCAGGTAGTGCACCCCTCCACTCTCGCATCTTGCGACGCTTCGGGACTCGGTGGCACGGATCGCGACACGCGGTGGCATCCCAGGCGGCGCACGCCGCGTATTCTTTCCCTCATGTGTCCGCATGCCATTGAGGACGAGACGCCGGCACCCGACGGCGAGGGCTGTGCTCTGTGCAGCCCGTCTCTGGACGACCTGGGCGTCCGCCTCCACGACGGGGTCGCGACGCTGCGCGTCTGGTCTCAGAACGCCTCGTCCATCGAGCTCGTGATCTTCGACGAGACCGACCTGGACTGGGAGACCGCCCAGCTCGCGCTCGAGCGGCGCCCGGGCGGCGTCTGGGAGCTCACGACGGAGCTCCTGCAGCCCGGCACCCGGTATGCGCTGCGCGTGGACGGTGCGCACAGTCCCGGCAACACGTTCAACCCGGAGACGCTGCTGCTCGACCCGTACGCCCGGGGTCTCGCGCAGGGCGACGGCTACGAGGAGTGGCGGTCGGTGGTGATCGCCGACGGCTTCGACTGGGCGGGTGTCGCCAAGCCGAACACCCCGCTGGATCGCACCGTGATCTACGAGGGCCACGTCAAGGGCCTCACCAAGCGCCACCCCGGCGTTCCGCCGGCACTGCACGGCACGTACGCCGGACTCGCCCACCCGGCGATGATCGAGTACTACCGCGAGCTCGGGATCACGGCCGTCGAGCTGCTCCCCGTGCACGCGTTCGCGTCGGAGCCGCGCCTGCTGGATCGGGGCCTCACGAACTACTGGGGCTACAACACCCTGAACTTCTTCACCCCGCACGCGGCCTATGCGACCGACGAGGCCCGCAAGGAGGGCCCGGAGGCGGTGCTGCGCGAGTTCAAGGGCATGGTGAAGCTGCTGCACGAGGCGGGAATCGAGGTGATCCTCGATGTCGTGTACAACCACACGAACGAGGAGGGCATCGGCGGCCCGCGCACGAGCCTGCGCGGCATCGACAACGCCCTGTACTACCGCCAGCTCCCGGACGGCAGCTACGTCGACACGACGGGCTGCGGCAACACGCTGAACACGGCGACGCCGGCGGCCGCCCGCCTGGTGCTGGACTCGCTGCGCTACTGGACCACCGAGATGCAGGTCGACGGATTCCGCTTCGATCTCGCCACGGCCCTCGGGCGCGACGAGGCGAACACGTACACGCCGGACCACCCGCTGCTGCACGCGATCCGCACGGATCCGGTGCTCGCGGATGCCAAGATCATCGCGGAGCCGTGGGACGTCGGGCTGGGCGGATGGCAGACGGGCAACTTCCCCACCGGGTGGAGCGAGTGGAACGACCGCTACCGCGACCGCGTCCGCAACTTCTGGCTCAGCGACATCGACTACGCTCGCCGGGCCTCGGCGCCGACCGGCATCGGCGGGTTCGCGAACCGTCTCGCCGGATCCGCGAACACCTTCAGCGACGAGCGCGGACCGCTCGCGAGCATCAACTTCGTCACCGCCCACGACGGCTTCACCCTGCACGATCTCGTCGCGTACGACGTCAAGCACAACGAGGCGAACGGCGAGGACAACCGCGACGGCGCCGACATGAACCGCTCGTTCAACCACGGTGCGGAGGGCCCCACGGAGGATCAGGGCATCCTCGCGGCGCGGCGCAAGGCCATGCGCAACCTGCTGGGCACGCTGCTCTTCTCGGCCGGCGTGCCGATGATCACGGCAGGCGACGAGTTCGGTCGCACCCAGCGCGGCAACAACAACGCCTACTGCCAGGACTCCGCGATCAGCTGGCTCAACTGGGATCACGAGCCGTGGCAGAAGGACCTCCTCGCGCACGCCTCGCTGCTCACCCGGCTGCGGGACGAGAATCCGGCACTGCGCCCGCTCCTGTACGCCCGGCTCGGCGAGCACATCCCGAACGCCTCGGTGATGGACTGGTTCGATCAGGACGGCGACACGATGGAGGTCGAGCAGTGGAACGACCCCCGCAACCGCACGCTGCAGTACGTGGCCGCGTCCACTCCCGACAAGGAGGCGTTCAACCGCATCCTGCTGATCGTGCACGGCACGGAGTCTCCGATCGACGTGCGCCTGCCCGTCATCGAGGACGTGACGCGGTATGTCTCGCTCTGGTCGAGCGCGGATGAGCGTCCCTCCCCCGTGGAGACCGTGCATCGTCCCGGCGACGTGATCGCGCTGCCCGGCACCTCGATGCGACTGTTCCGCGCGGAGTGACGCGCCCGTTACCTCCAAGTCGGCCCGGGAGCGGTAGGTTCAGGGTGTGTCCGAACGAACTGCCGCACAGCCCTCGTCCGATGCTCTCCGCAGCACCGCTCAGATCCCGGTGCGCGCGCTGCCGGACATCGATGCCGCCGACGCGCAGACCACGCGGATCCCGCTCGTGGACGCCTCTCCGGCGGCGCCCGAGGGCTTCCCGCCCAAGGCCTTCTCGGGCGAGGTGATCCCGTTCCGGGTCGTCGCCTTCCGCGAGGGACACGACCTGATCGGGGTGCATCTGCGCCTGCGCACCCCGAACCACCAGGAGAGCCTGCACCGGCTCACGCCGCTGCAGGACGGCACCGACCGGTGGCAGGTCGACGTCGCCCTCGACGAGGAGCACGCCTGGACGTTCCGGTTCGAGGCGTTCGCCGACGAGTTCGCCACGTGGGCGCACGCCGCCGAGCTGAAGATCGCGGCCGGCGTCGACGTCGAGGTCATGCGCGCCCTCGGCGCGGGTCTGCTCTCGCGCGCCGCCAAGGACAAGTCGCGCCCCAAGCCCGAGCGCAAGCACCTCGCCGGGATCGCGGAGTCGCTGTCCTCCCCCGACGGCACCGCCGACGAGGCCCTGGCCGTCGCGACGGACCCCGAGCTCGCCGCGCTCTTCGCGGAGCGTCCGCTCACCGCGCTCGACTCGGCCACGGCCTGGCAGACGATCGTCGTCGAGCCGACCATCGCGGGGGCCGCGGCCTGGTACGAGTTCTTCCCGCGCTCCGAGGGCGCCGTGCAGAACCCGGACGGCACGATCGCGAGCGGCACCTTCAAGACGGCGGAGAAGCGCCTGCCGGCCGTGGCCGCGATGGGATTCGACGTGCTGTACCTCCCGCCGATCCACCCCATCGGCCGGCTCAACCGCAAGGGACCCAACAACACTCTTGTCGCCGGACCCGCCGATCCGGGCTCCCCGTGGGCCGTGGGCGCCGCCGAGGGCGGGCACGACGCCGTGCACCCCGATCTCGGCACACTGGCCGACTTCCGCCGCTTCGTGAAGAAGGCGAACGCCCTGGACCTCGAGGTCGCCCTCGACCTCGCGCTGCAGGCCGCGCCGGACCACCCCTGGGTGGCAGCGCACCCCGAGTGGTTCACCGAGCTGCCCGACGGCACGATCGCCTACGCGGAGAACCCTCCCAAGAAGTACCAGGACATCTACCCGCTGAACTTCGACCGGGATCCGGTGGGCCTGTACACCGAGGTGCTGCGGATCGTCGAGCACTGGATCGCGCAGGGCGTGCGGATCTTCCGGGTGGACAACCCGCACACCAAGCCGCTGCGCTTCTGGGAATGGCTGATCCGCACGGTCAACACCAAGCACCCCGACGTCGTCTTCCTCGCCGAGGCGTTCACGCGCCCCGCTCCCATGCGCGGGCTCGCCGCGGTCGGGTTCCAGCAGAGCTACAGCTACTTCACCTGGCGCAACACCAAGGCGGAGCTGGAGGAGTTCCTGCTCTCGGTGTCGCAGGAGACGGCCGACTACATGCGGCCGAACCTGTTCGTGAACACCCCGGACATCCTGACCGAGTACCTGCAGTTCGGAGGACCTGCCGCGTATCGGATCCGCGCGGCGATCGCGGCCACGGCCGCACCGCTCTACGGCGTCTACGCCGGCTACGAGCTGTACGAGAACGTCGCCCGGCCGGGCTCCGAGGAGAACATCGACAACGAGAAGTACGAGTACAAGCTGCGCGACTGGGCGAAGGCCGAGGCGGAGGGCCGCTCGCTGGCCCCCTACCTCACCCGGCTCAACGAGATCCGTCGTGCGCACCCGGCTCTGCGTCAGCTGCGAAACCTGCGGCTGCACTGGAGCGACGACGACGCGATCCTGGTGTTCTCCAAGCACCTGGACGCGCCCTTCACCGGCACCGGCGCCGCCGACACGATCATCGTCGTCGCCAACGTCGACCCGCACTCGGTGCGGCAGACCACGGTGCATCTCGACACCCTCGCCTGGGGTGTCGAGCCCGGGACGGCGTACGAGGTCGAGGACCTCGTCACCGGATCCGTCTGGACCTGGACGGATCACAATTTCGTGCGCCTGGACGCCTTCACGGAGCCGGTGCACATCCTCCATGTGAAGGGGCAGCCATGATCACCACGACGATCGATGCGGCTGTGCTCGAGGCCGTGGCCTCGGGCTCGCACCACGACCCGCACTCCGTGCTCGGAGCGCATCCGCAGCCCGTCGAGGGCGGCAGACGGGTCGCGGTCGTGCGCGCGCTGCGCCCGCTGGCCAAGAGCGTGTCGGTGCTGGTCGACGACGGCGTCGAGACTCCCCTGACGCATCTCGCGGAGGGGATCTGGGAAGGCGAGGTCACCGGTCCGCTCGACGGCTACCGGATCAAGGCGACCTACGGAGACGCCCCCGACTGGATCGCCGCAGACCCGTACCGCCACGCACCGACGATCGGCGAGCTCGACCTGCACCTGATCCGCGAAGGACGGCACGAGCGCCTCTGGGAGGCGCTCGGGGCCCATCCGCGCACGGTCGACGGCGAGGCGGGAACGGCGTTCGCCGTGTGGGCGCCGCACGCGCAGGCGGTGCGCGTGGTGGGCGACTTCAACGGCTGGGACGGCCGCCTCGACGCGATGCGCTCGATGGGCTCGAGCGGCGTCTGGGAGCTGTTCCTGCCCGGCGTCGACGTGGGCGCCCGCTACAAGTTCGAGATCCTCACGCGCGGCGGCGCCTGGATCCTGAAGGCCGACCCGATGGCGCAGCTCGCCGAGGTGGCGCCCGCGACCGCGTCGATCGTCACGCGCTCCGGATACACCTGGGGCGACGGCGCGTGGATGACCCGCCGCGCGGCGACGCACGCGGTCGCGCAGCCGATGAGCGTGTACGAGCTGCACCTGGGCTCCTGGCGACCGGGCCTCGGGTACCGAGACATCGCCGACGAGCTCATCGCGCACGTGACGGCCACCGGGTTCACGCACGTGGAGTTCATGCCGGTCGCCGAGCACCCCTTCACGGGCTCCTGGGGCTACCAGGTGACCGGGTACTACGCCGCGACGCACCGCTTCGGCGAGCCCGACGACCTGCGCTACCTGATCGACCGGCTGCACCAGGCCGGCATCGGCGTGATCATCGACTGGGTGCCGGGGCACTTCCCCAAGGACGCGTTCGCCCTGGCGCGCTTCGACGGCGAGCCCGTGTACGAGCACCCGGACCCCCGGCGCGGCGAGCACCGCGACTGGGGCACCCTCATCTTCGACTACGGCCGCAACGAGGTGCGCAACTTCCTCGTGGCGAACGCGCTGTTCTGGCTCGAGGAGTTCCACGCGGACGGGCTGCGCGTCGACGCCGTCGCATCGATGCTCTACCTCGACTACTCGCGCAACGAGGGCGAGTGGGAGCCGAACGTGCACGGCGGACGGGAGAACCTGGAGGCGATCCGGTTCCTGCAGGAGGTCAACGCCACCGCCTACCGCCGCCACCCCGGCATCGTCATGGTCGCGGAGGAGTCGACGAGCTTCCCCGGGGTCACCGCCCCCACGGACCATCACGGGCTCGGCTTCGGGTTCAAGTGGAACATGGGCTGGATGAACGACTCGCTCGTCTACATCGAGCGTGATCCTCTGTACCGCTCGCACCATCAGGGCGAGATGACGTTCTCGTTCGTGTACGCGTTCGGCGAGAACTACATCCTGCCGATCAGCCACGACGAGGTCGTGCACGGCAAGGGCAGCCTGCTCTCGAAGATGCCGGGCGATCACGCCGCGAAGCTCGCGAACGTGCGCGCCTACCTCGCGTACATGTGGGGGCATCCGGGCAAGAACCTGTTGTTCATGGGACAGGAGTTCGGGCAGCTCTCCGAATGGTCCGTGGACCGCGGGCTGGACTGGTGGCTGCTCGATCAGCCCTCGCACCGCCAGCTGCTGGAGTTCGTCGGCGCGCTCAACGGCACGTACCGGCAGAACGCCCCGCTGTGGGAGCGCGACCATGACAGCAGCTCGTTCACCCGGCTCGGTGCGCCCGACTGGGATCCGAACATCGTCGCCTTCGTGCGCCGTGACGCGCACGGCGGGCATCTCGCCGTGATCAGCAACTTCGCCGGCAGCACCCGGCACGGGGTGCGCCTGGACCTGCCGCTCGCCGGCGGGTGGACGGAGGTGCTGAACACCGACGCCGCCGAGTTCGGCGGGCACGGCGAGGGGAACCTCGGCCTGGTGTACGCCACCGACGTCGAGAACGGCTCTCCGCAGGCGACGCTGACCGTGCCCGCGCTCTCGACCATCTGGCTGCGGCACCAGAAGGATCCGCACGTGCCGATCGTCAGCAAGGGCTGAGTGAGACGATCCCGCCGCGCCCGACACTCCTAGGGTGAGAGACACCGAACGGAGCCGGCATGGCACACGACGCACACGACAGGACGCTGGTCGCGCGGGCGGCGGCGGGGAGCGAACCCGCCTTCCGCACGCTGTACCGCGCCTACGTCCGCCCCGTCTACTGGATCGCGTACGGCATCCTCGGCGACGCCGGGGATGCCGAGGATGCGACGCAGGAGACGTTCGTCGTCGCCTGGCGGAAGCTGCCCGGCCTCGAGCTGGCGGGCGAATCGCTGCTGCCCTGGCTCGCGACGATCTGCCGGTTCCAGGCGGCCAACCGCCTGCGCCGGCGTCGCCGCGACACCGCCCACACGGCCGAGGAGGCGGATGAAAGCATCCCCGCGCTCGTGGACGTCGAGCAGCAGGTCATCGCCGCCGAGCTCGCCGACCGCATCGCCGCCGAGCTCGGCGGGATGAGCGCACTCGACCGCGACATCTTCCGCCTGTGCGCGACCGAGGGCTATGACTACCGCGCCGCCGCCGAGGAGCTCGGCGTGGGGCACGGCGTCGTCCGCAACCGTCTCTCCCGCGTGCGCACCCGCCTGCGCGGCGCTGTGACCGAAACGGAGCCCGCATCATGACCACCACCCCGATCGCGCTGCCGGAGCTGTCCGACGACGCCGCCGACCGCATCGAGGAGGCGGTCTTCACCCAGATCGCCGAGGAGCGTCGCGCGGAGCACGCCCGCGCCTCGGCGTCCCGCGGACGGGCGCGCCGTCGCGGCTGGCTCACGGCGGGCGGCATCGCCGCGGCCTTCGTCGTCGGCGTCCTCGTCACGCCGCAGATCCTTCAGCTCACGGGTTCCTCGGGCGCCGCCGGCTCGTCCGCGGTCTCCGCCCCCGACGACAGCTCCGGGGGCGCGGCACCGCTCAGCGGCAACTCCAAGGAGCTCACGCAGAGCGCCGACGGCGCGGCGTCGCGGAATGCCGCAGGATCCTCCTCGAGCACGCCGCGCGACATCATCCGCACGGGCTCGGCCACGATCCAGGTGGACGACGTGCGCAAGGCCGCCGACGCCCTCGCGGCACTCGCGCAGAAGCACGGCGGATTCGTCGAGAGCCAGCAGATCGGATCCTCCCAGCGGCCGGCGGCCACGGACGGCATCGTGCCGCCGTCCACGGGCGACGGCTGGGTGACCCTGCGCGTTCCCGCCGCCGACCTTCCGGCGGTCATGGACGCGCTGCGCGCGGAGGGCACGGTGCTCGCCACCTCCGTGGGTGCGAACGACGTGACGGCGACCACGACCGACCTGCGCGCCCAGGTCGACTCCCTCACCGCGTCGGTGCAGCGACTGACCCAGCTGATGTCGCAGGCGACGAGCGTGGCCGATCTGCTCACTGCCGAGACCGCCCTGACCGAGCGCCAGGGACAGCTCCAGTCCGCGCAGCAGCAGCTGAAGGATCTCGAGTCCCAGGTCGATATGTCGGCCGTGCAGGTCACGCTCGTCCGGCAGGCGCCGGCGGCAGCCGATCCCGCCGGCTTCGGCGACGGGCTCGCAGCCGGGTGGAAGGGACTCATCGTCTCGCTCAACGCCCTGGTGATCGCGCTCGGCTTCCTCCTCCCCTGGCTCGTCGTCGCCGCGGTGCTCGTCGCGATCGTGTGGGGCGTGCGCCGTGCCCGTCGCAGCGCCCGTGCGAGGCGTGACGCCGTCGCGCAGCCCGAATCGACGGACTGATCGCGGCCGCTCCGTCGCTTGCCTCCCGTGCGGGCGCCCCGCTCCTCGCTAGGGTCGGGACATGAGCGACGACGTGGCCACTCTCGGCAGGGCCGTCCCCGCAGGACGCGATCTGACGCTCGACCTGACGCGGGTCGCCTGCGTGATCCTGGTCGTCTTCGTGCACATCCTCTTCACGGGCGTCGGCCGTCGTGCCGACGGGAGCCTCGTCATCGAGCGCACCGTCGAGGGACAGAGCTGGTTCGACGCGGCCTCGTGGATCCTGAACATCATGCCGCTGTTCTTCGTGGTCGGCGGCTTCGCGGCCCGCGCCGGATGGCGCTCCGCGCAGGGGCGCGGAGAGGACGCGGTCGGCTTCGTGCGCCTGCGTCTCGCGCGACTCGCACGCCCCGCGATCCCCATCTTCGTGTTCTTCACGGTCGCGCTCGGGGTCACGCGCCTGCTCGGGATCGATGCGGGTCTCGTCGACACCGTGGCGATCGGCGTCGGCTCCCCGCTGTGGTTCCTCGCCGCGTATCTGCTGGTGCAGGCCCTCGCGCCCTGGATGATCGGAATGCATGCCCGATTCGGCATACGCGTGCCGGCCGTGCTGCTCGTCGGCGCGCTCGCGACCGACGCGCTGCGCTTCGTCGTCGCCGCCGGCGTGCTCGGCATCCCCCACGTCCCCGCCACCGGCTACGGCATCGGCAGCGAGCTGTTCGGGATCCCCAACGTCGCGTTCATCTGGCTGTTCGCGCAGCAGATCGGCTTCTTCCTCTTCGACGGATGGTTCGCCCGGCGCCGCGCCGGGGCTCTGCTCGCGCTGATCGCGATCGGATACCTGGCGATCTGGGCACTGGTGTCGCTCGGCGGCTACTCCTGGAACATGCTGAGCAACCAGTGGCCGCCGACCGCGCCGCTCGCGATCCTCGCCGTCGTGCAGGCAGCCGCGCTGACGCTGCTGCACCGTCCGCTGTCCGCGCTCATGCGCACACGGCCCGCGCAGGGCCTCGTGCTGCTGATCGGGTCGCGATTGATGACCGTCTACCTCTGGCATCTGCCGATGATCATGGTGCTGATCGGGGTGGAGCTGCTCCTGCCGGTGCCGATGCCGTCGCCCGGAACCCCGCTGTGGTGGTGGACCCGCGTGCCGTTCCTGCTCATCGTGCTCGCCGCCGTGTGGGTGCTGTCCCTGTGGCTGGTGCGCTACGAACGGACGCCGAGGATGGGGCCCGCTCCGACGGCACCCGTCACCGCGCTCGCGGTCGCCGTGTTCCTGGCGCCGATCCTCGCGATCACCGCCTACGGGCTTGATCTCCTTCTCGCCGCGTGCGCCCTGGTCGCGTCGTTCGCCGCGCTGAGGCTCGTCGGAGCCTTTCCGCGCCCCCGCGCGAGGACCGGGATCGCCGCCGGGACGCGCCGCAGTCAGTAGGCGCGTGCGACGACCGCGACCAGATCCTGCTCCGGCTCGTGCGGGTCGGGCAGCGCGCCCTCGCGGGTCTGCAGGCAGCGCACCGTGATCGCGTCCCGGTTCAGGAGCTTCTCGCCGGCCTCGCCGAGCGCGTTCCAGTCGATGACGGCGAATCCTGTGCGCGCGGCTTCACGCGCCTCGTCGACGGTGGACACGCGTGCGGTACGGTCTGCGAGGCGCGTGCGGGCAACAGCGAACAGATCGCGCTGGATCTCGTCCAGCAGCGCAGGCACACGGGACGCGACCTCCGTCGCCGGCATCTGCTGCTTGCCGACGCGATCGCGGCGCACGAACGTGAGCACTCCGGCGTCCAGGTCCCGCGGACCCACCTCGATGCGCACCGGCACGCCCTTGAGCTCCCACTCGGTCGCGCGCCGGCCGAACCCGACCTGCGTGCGGTCGTCGAGCTTCACCCGGACGCCGGCGGCCTTGAGGTCGGCGACGATCGCCCGGGCCGCCGCGAGGGTGCGCGCGTCCTCCTTCACGACGAGCACGACGACCTGGTGCGGCGCGATGCGCGGCGGCAGAACGAGACCGGAGGCGTCGCCATGCGACATGATGAGCCCGCCCATCATGCGGGTGGACGAACCCCACGACGTGGTCCAGGCAGTCTGCGCGACGCCCTCCGCATCGGAGAACGTGATGCCGAACGCGTTCGCGAAGTTCTGCCCCAGCTCGTGCGAGGTCGCCATCTGCAGCGCCTTGCCGTCACCCATCATGGCCTCGCAGGTCATGGTGTTGATCGCTCCTGCGAAGCGCTCGGACGGGGTCTTGAAACCGGGGAGCACGGGGATGGCCAGCACGTTCTCCAGGAAGTCCTGGTAGACGTCCAGGTGGATGCGCCGCGCGTAGTCTGCGGCGTCCTCTCTCGTGGCGTGCGCGGTGTGCCCCTCCTGCCAGAGGAACTCGGTGGTGCGCAGGAAGACCCGGGGACGCATCTCCCAGCGGACGACGTTGGCCCACTGGTTCAGCAGCAGAGGCAGATCCCGATGCGACTGGATCCACTTCGCCATGACCTCGCCGAACAGGGTCTCGCTCGTCGGACGGACCACGACCGGCTCGGTGAGCTCCTTGCCTCCGGCGTGCGTCACCACGGCCAGCTCGGGGCTGAACCCCTCGACGTGCTCGGCCTCGCGCTCCAGATAGGACTGCGGGATGAACAGGGGAAGGTAGACGTTCTCCGCACCGGTCGCCTTGATGCGCGCGTCCATGGCGGACTGCATCCTCTCCCACATCGCGTAGGAGTACGGTCGCATGACCATGGTGCCGCGCACCGGACCGTTGTCCGCCAGCTGCGCCTTCTCCAGCACGTCCTGGTACCACTGGGGGAAATCGTTCTCGATCGACGCGAGAATGCCCTGTCGCTCAACCATTCGTCGAGGATACGACGCGATCGGATCCGCAGACGACGAAAGCCCTCGGCGAACCGAGGGCTTTCGTGTGCTGCCTGTGACCCCAGCGGGATTCGAACCCGCGTTACCGCCGTGAGAGGGCGGCGTACTAGGCCGCTATACGATGGGGCCGTCTTTGCGATCCGTTTCCGTCTCGCGACAACCGTTCAAGTATGACATGACGCTCAGCGCCCGCCAAATCGGGGCCGGTCGATCGCGATCCCCGGGAGTGTCGCGCCGCGCAGGATTACGCTCGGAGCATGCGCATCACCAAGCATGAGCACGCCGCGCTCCGCATCGACGACCACGGGCAGACCCTCCTCATCGACCCCGGGAGCTTCACCCTCCCGCTGGACGAGCTGCAGCGTCTGGTGGGCGTCGTGATCACCCACGAGCATCCCGACCACTGGACCCCCGAGCACCTGGACCGGATCCTGCGGGATGCGCCGGGCACGCCGGTCTTCGGCCCCGCCGGCGTGGTCCGCGCCGCGGAGGGCTACGAGATCACCGAGGTCGCTCCCGGCGACAGCGTGACGGTCGGCGACTTCACCCTGCGCTTCTTCGGCGGGGTGCACGCCGAGATCCACTCGTCCATCCCGCTCATCGACAACGTGGGCGTGCTCGTCGACGACGAGCTCTACTACCCCGGCGACTCCTACGCGGTCCCCGAGGGCGTCGAGGTGCAGACCCTCGCCGCCCCGCTCGGAGCACCGTGGCTGAAGATCGGCGACGCGATCGACTTCGTGCTCGCCGTCACGCCGCGCCGCGCCTTCGGCACGCACGACATGACGCTGTCCGTGATCGGGTCCACCATGCACCGCGGGCGCCTCAAATGGGCGACGGAGCAGAACGGCGGCGAGTTCTTCGAGCTGGATCCGGGCGACGAGCTCGAGGTCTGACCCCCGGGACCGGCGTCACCCCGCTCGGCTCTCCGCGGGGGCGGGCCCTGGCGGTTCCGCCGGCGTCGCCGCGCGCTTCGACACCGCCGCGACGGCCACCGACGACGACACCACGGCGACCAGGGCGCCGAGGAGGATCGCAGCGCCCTCGCCCGGCAGGAGCGACGAGGTCTCCACGCCGAGCGCCACCGCCGCCACCGGGACGCCGAGCTGACCGGCGGACGCGACCGTCTGCGACCAAGGCAGCCCGGCTGCGCGAGCGAGGAGATGCGCGAGCACCGCGGCGGCGCCGAGCGCGAGGCCCAGGAGGATCATCTGCGGGTGCGCCACGAGGTGGCGCAGGTCGATGGAGGCACCGAGCCAGACGAAGAACAGCGGGCCGAAGAAGCCCTCGGTCATGCCGAAGAGCTGCCGGGCCAGGCGCCGCGGCTGGCCGATGGCGGCGAGCACGAGCCCGAGCGTGAAGCCGGCCATCATGACCGAGACGTGGGTGAACTGGGCGATCCCCGCCAGAGCGAACAGCGCCAGCAGGCTGAGCCGCAGCTCGAGCGCGAACCGGCGCGACTCCGAGAGCTTGTGCAGCCGGTGCAGCCGCCGTGGCCCGATCCGACGCAGCACGATCACGAGCACCGCGCCGGCGGCGGCGATCCCCAGACCGCCGAGCGCCACCAGGGGCACCCGCGAGGGCTGCAGGACGAGCGGAAGCGCGACGATGCAGGCGACGTCGGCGATCGCGATCTGCGCGATCAGCTGCGCCGCCGATGCTGCCGTGATGCTCAGGGACTGCAGCATCGGCAGCACGAGCGCCGCCGAGGACGAGGCGATCAGCACCGCGTACACGGCGCCGTGCTGCGTGCCGAACAGCGCGGCGACCCCGATGCCGAGGCCGATCGCCACCACGGCGACGAGCAGTGCGCCGAGCGCGCCCTTGCCGACCGCCGCGCGCACCGTGCGGTTCAGCACCGGGATGTGCGATCCGATCACGAGCATGATCAGACCGAACCCGATCTGGGCGAGCAGGGTCAGCGTCGGCTCGGTCGCATCCACCCAGCGGAACCCGGTGGCGCCGACCACGAGGCCGGCGAGCAGCTCGCCCGCGATGAGCGGCACCCGCCAGGCGCGCCGCGCGGACAGCAGCGGACCGGCGAGTCCCACCAGCACGAGGAGCGCGAGCGTCGCGAACGTCATGCGAGAACTCTAGGACCGCGCGGGGCTCAGCCCACCAGGACTCCCTGCGCGTCCCGCACCCGGATCGCGCGCTGCTGATGATCGCGCTGCTCGAGCACGATGCGGCGCAGCGCGGCCGGAGCCTGCGGATGCGCGTCCAGCCAGGCGTCGACGAGCTCCGTGGTCTCGGTCTCGGGGTAGAGGCCGATCACGAGGCGGCGGGCGATCTCGATCGAGCGCTCCGCCCAGGCCGACTCGATCCGGGTGAAGTACTCCTCGTCGAACGCCTCGACCAGATCGCGGCGGCCGCCCGCCGCGAACCCGCGGATCGTCGCGTCGAGGTGGTCGTTGCTGAGCGTCAGGTCGCCCCACGCCGCTCGCCAGTCCGCGGCCCGCACGGCCGCGTTCGGCGTCGACGCCGCCGCCGCGAGGGCTGCCGTGCGTCCGCTCGCGGTGTGGTCGCGCAGGTGCTCCTCCGTGATCTCCTCGGCGCCCGCGTGCCCCGTGGTCACGAGTGCGGTCAGCAGCTCCCAGCGCAGATCCGCGTCCATCGGAAGCCCTTCGGGACCCGCCCCGATGAGCAGCGTGGACACGTCGAGCCGGCGTGCGTCGTCGAACGAGGCCGCCGCGGCGAAGGCGCGCGCCCAGATGAGCTGCGCATCACTCCCGGCAAGGGCTCCGCCGAGCGCCCGCCACGTGGTGTCGAGCCAGGCCCGACGCGCTGCGGTGCGGTCGCGGCCGGGCAGATAGTGCCCGATGGCGGCCGCGGCGTTCAGGACGACGCCGCCGAGCAGCGCGCTGTCGGTCTCGGCCGGGGCGTGCGCACGCACGATGTCGAGGTAGCGGGCCACGGCCAGGTCGCCGTCCCGCGTCGCGTTCCACAGCGCGGACCACACGAGACCGCGGGCGAGCGGGTCGTCGAGCGAAGAGAGACCCCGCTCGACGGCGGCGAGGGAACGGTCGTCGAGGCGGGCCTTGGCGTAGGTGAGGTCGCCGTCGTTCAGCAGCACGAGGTCGGCGTCGGGCAGCGCGATCGACGTGCGCTCCTCGGCGATGTCGACGGGGATCCGCTCCCGCCGCGCGAGAGAGTCGCCCCGGAGCTCGTACAGGCCGATCTGCAGTCGATGCGGCCGGGGATCGCTCTGCACGACCACCGCGGTGCCGTCCGCACCGCGCTCGATGGCGAGGGTGCTCATGCCGGTGGTCTGCAGCCAGGCCTGCGCCCACGCGCGCATGTCCCGCCCCGAGGCGTCCTCGAGCTCGACGAGCAGGTCCTCCAGGGTCGTGTTGCCGTAGGCGTGCCGCGCGAAGTAGCGCCGTGCGCCGTCGAAGAACGCCTCCTCCCCCACGAAGGCGACGAGCTGCTTGAGCACCGCCGCACCCTTGGCGTAGGTGATGCCGTCGAAGTTGAGCTTCGCCGCTTCCAGATCCGCGATGTCGGCGACGATCGGGTGCGTGCTGGGCAGCTGGTCCTGCGTGTACGCCCAGGCCTTGCGCCGGTTCGCGAACGCCACCCAGGCGTCGGTGAACTCCGTCGCCGCGACCGAGGCGTGCGCCCCCATGTAGTCGGCGAACGACTCCTTCAGCCACAGATCGTCCCACCACCGCATCGTGACCAGGTCGCCGAACCACATGTGCGCCATCTCGTGCAGGATCGTGTTCGCGCGGGCCTGCCGCTGCGCACGGGTGGCCGCGCCGCGGTACAGGTAGGACTCCGTGAAGGTGACCAGGCCGGGGTTCTCCATCGCGCCGATGTTGTACTCGGGGACGAAGATCTGGTCGTACTTCCCCCAGGGGTACGGGAACGAGAACGCCTCCGCGAAGAAGTCCAGCCCCTGCCGTGTGACCTCCAGGATCTCGTCGGCGGCGAGGTGCTCCGCCATCGAGGCGCGGCTCAGCACGGAGAGGGGCACCACGAGATCGTCGCGGCGCCACTCGGACGACACGCGCACGTAGGGCCCGGCCGCGATGCAGGTGAGATAGCTGGACAGCGGGAGGGTCGGCGCGAACTCCACCGTCTGCCGCCCGGCACCCGTGCGCACGGAGACGGGCGACTCGTTCGCCAGCACCTCCCAGCCCTCGGGCGCGGTCACGACGACGGTGAGCGGCGCCTTCATGTCGGGCTGTTCGAAGCACGCCATGAAGCGGCGGGCGTCGGCGGGCTCGTCGTGCGTGTAGAGGTAGACCTTGCCGTCGACCGGGTCGGCGAAGCGGTGCAGGCCCTCGCCCGAGCGGCTGTAGGCACCGGTCGCGCGGATCACCGCCGTGTTGTGCGCGGCGAGGCCGGTGAGCCGGATGCGCGCACCGTCCCAGTCGACGTCCTGCACACGGCCGTTGAGCACGACCTCCCGCACGTCCTCGCCGATGAAGTCCACCCAGGTCTCCGTCGCCGTCGCGTCGAACTCGAGCGTGCTCGTGGTCGGGAACCCCGTCGTCGCGGCATCGGCGGCGTCGGCGACGTCGAGCTCGAGCCTGATCCGGCGCAGGGTGATGCTCGCGGACCGTGCGGAGGTCTCGGCGCGGGTGAGGTTGGCGGTGGTCATGGATCCATCGTTCCATGACCTCCGACCGGGTGGGATGCTGTGCCAGCATGGTCGCATGACCGACCAGGCCGCGACCGCCCCCCTTCCCGAACGAAGCAGGCTCGTGCAGGAGCACGTCCGCGCCGCAGGACTCGCCTCCCAGGTGCGGGAGCTGCCCGACTCGGCGCGCACGGCGGCGCAGGCCGCAGCGGCGCTGGGCTGTGAGATCGGCGCGATCGGATCCAGCCTCCTGTTCCTCGCCGACGAGCAGCCGCTCCTCGTGATGACGAGCGGACGGCACAGGGTCGACCTCGATCTGCTCGCCGCGGCGGTGGGTGCGGCGAACGTCGTGATGGCGCCTGCGGCCACGGTGCGGGAGGTGACGGGGCAGGCCATCGGCGGTGTGGCGCCCGTCGGCCACCCCTCTCCCGTGCGCACGGTGATCGACGCGGCACTGCGCGACTACGACGTCGTCTGGACCGCCGGCGGCACTCCGCACACCGTGATGCCGATGAGCTTCGACGAGCTCGTGGCCCTCACGGGAGGCGACGTCGTGGTGGTCGCCGCCGACTGAGCCGCCCGGCCGACGCACTCTTCGCGGGTGCCCAGGAACGGTCCAGGGGGCGTCCAGACTGCGCCCCTACCGTGGAAAGGGATGTCACGGAACGGTAACAGGATCGGTTCTCTCGACGGACTCCGCGGGCTGGCCGCGGGGATCGTCCTCATCCATCACGCCTCGCTGATCGCGGAGCCCTGGCTGGATCCGGCCGGCTGGGCGGTGCTCACGCAGTCGCCGCTGAAGCTGCTGATCGCCGGCTCCGAAGCCGTCATGGTCTTCTTCGTGCTCTCCGGTCTCGTCGTGGCCCTGCCGGCGCTGCGACCCGGATTCTCCTGGGCGCGCTACTTCCCGGCACGGCTGTTCCGGCTCTACGTGCCGGTGATCGCCGCGCTCGGCGCCGCCGCCCTGCTCGTGAAGGTCATCCCCCGCGACGCGTCGACGATGCCGGACGACTCCTGGATGCAGGACGCCCAGGCCACGAGCGTCTCGGCCGGCGACGTGCTGTCGCAGATGACGCTGCTGCGCGCGGACTACCCGATCGACAACGTGCTCTGGTCGCTGCGGTGGGAGCTGTTCTTCTCCCTGCTGCTCCCCCTGTACGTCTGGGTGGCGCTGCGCGTGCGCCGCTTCGCCGTGCCCGTCGGGGTGCTCACCGTGGTGCTGATGTTCGCGGGGCGGGCGAGCGGCAACTCCGCGCTCGCGTACCTGCCCGTGTTCCTGCTCGGCACGCTCATCGCCGTCCGCTTCGACGACCTGCGCGGACTGGCGGCCGGCCCGCGGGCACGTCGCGCCCTCCCCTGGGTCGCCGCGCTGGCCGGAACGATGCTCATCGCGAGCTGGCTGGCCCGCCCGCTCACGGCGGGCACGATCGCCGCCGACGTGCTGTGGGCGCTGGCGGGCGCGGGCGCGGCCCTGCTCGTGATCCTCGCCGTGATCTGGCCGCGGGCCGAGCGTGCGCTGGGGACGCGGCCGATGCAGTGGCTGGGGCGGATCTCGTTCAGCCTCTATCTCGTGCACGCCCCGATCCTGGCCACGCTCTGCTACCTCCTCGGCGCGGAGCGGTGGTGGCTCGCCTGCCTGATCGGCGTGCCGCTGAGCCTCGTGGCGGCGGCGGCGTTCCACGCGCTCGTGGAGCGGCAGTCGCAGGTGCTCGCCCGCCGGGCCGGGGCGATCGGCGAAGCGCTCGCGGAGCGCGCCTCCGTGCGTCGCGTCGGCGCCGCACGGAAGGTCGCGCTCGCCCGCGCGCAGTGACGGCGGACTCCGGTCGCCGGCTCCCTCGGATCGTCCGGCGAGGTCAGCGCTGCCCGGCCACGGCCTCGCGACGCTGCCGCCGCCGGGTCACCGCGCCGTACACGGCCCGCAGCAGCGCCCGCGCGGCATAGCGCACGCCGATGCCCGCCGCGCCGAACGCGCAGGCGATCAGGACGGCGCGGGCGTCGTGCAGGTCGACGTCGAAGATCCGGGATCCGAGCGGGGTCAGGATGGCGACGAGCATCCCGCCGATCATGGCGCCCACGAGCGCGATCTTCCAGGGACGGAAGGGGTGGGCGACCGTGATGAGCACGAAGAACGCGACGATGACGAGCGCCAGGAACGCCGTCGACGAGGTGAGCTTCGCGGTGTCGTGGCCCGTCCCGAGCACGGCCCGGGCCGTCAGATACGCGCCGTACGACGCGAGCGCCGCCCCGATGCCGCCGGGCACGGCCGCATCGAGCACCCGGCGCACGAAGCCGTCCTGCGCGCGGGCCGTGTTCGGGGCGAGCGCGAGGAAGAACGCCGGGATGCCGATCGTGAACCACGCGATGAGGGTCACGTGCCGCGGGAAGAACGGGAACGGCACCGCGGTGACCGCGACGAGCAGCGCCAGCAGGATCGAGTACAGCGTCTTCGTGAGGAACAGGGTCGCGACCCGCTCGATGTTGCCGATCACGCGGCGCCCCTCGGCGACCACATGCGGCAGCGTCGCGAAGGAGTTGTCCAGCAGCACGATGCGCGACACCGCGCGCGCCGCCGGCGATCCGGATCCCATCGCGACGCCGACGTCCGCGTCCTTGAGCGCGAGCACGTCGTTGACCCCGTCGCCGGTCATCGCCACGACGCGCCCGTCGCCCTGCAGCGCATGCACCATGGCACGCTTCTGCGTGGGCGTGACCCGCCCGAAGGCCGTGCGCGCCCGCACCTGGGCGTCGAAGTGCGCGGAGTCCGGATCCAGCGTGCGCGCATCCACCGCGTCCCGCCCGTTCGGCACGCCCGCCTCGGCGGCGATCGCACCCACCGCCGCCGCGTTGTCGCCGGAGATCACCTTGATGCCGACGTCCTGCTGCGCGAAGTACGCGATCGCTCCGGGCGCCTCGGCGCGCAGGCGCTGGTCCAGGATGACGAGCGCGGTCGGGACGAGTCCCGCGGGCAGGCCGTCGCCGGACGCCTCCGGATCCGGAAGCGCCGCATCGACGCGGGTGAGCGCGAGCACGCGAAGTCCTTCGGCGGCGAGCGCATCGGAGCGGGTGCGCACGGCATCCCCCTCGGGAAGCAGCACGTCGGGAGCTCCGAGCACCCAGCTCTCCACGGCCGCCGCGCCTGTGGCGGGGCACTGCACCGCGGCCCACTTGCGCGCCGAGGAGAACGCCACGGACGTCTGCACGGTCAAAGCCGGCGCGTCTCCGACATACTCCAGGATCGCCGCCATGCTCGCGTTCGGCTTGCCCTCGGCCCGGCCGATCGCGGCCAGAGCCGCGTCGATCCGCGCATCGTCGGCGAGCCGTTCGACCGCTCCGACCCGCATCCCGTCCTCGGTGAGCGTCCCCGTCTTGTCGGTGCACACCACGTCGACGCGGGCGAGCTGCTCGATCGCCGGAAGGTCCTGGACGAGGCAGTTGCGACGGCCGAGCCGGATCACGCCGACGGCCATCGCGACGCTCGTCATCAGCACGAGACCCTCGGGGACCATGGGGACCAGGGCGGCGACCAGGCCGCGCACCGCATTCCGCCAGTCCTCCGCGTGACCCCAGATCTGATTCACGATCGTGAGCACGCCGACCGGGATGAGCGCCCATGTGACGTACTTCAGGATCTGATCGATCCCGGCACGCAGCTGCGAGGTCGGCTTACGGAACTCGGAGGCCTCCTTGGCCAGGCGCGCGGCGTACGCGTGCTCCCCGACCGCCGTCGCGCGGAACGCAGCCGAGCCCGCCGCCACGAAGCTGCCCGACTTGAGCTCGTAGCCGGGCCCGGCGAGCACCGGCTCGGACTCCCCCGTGAGCAGCGACTCGTCGACCTCGAAGCCGGTGGCGTCGAGCACGATCCCGTCCACCGGGATCTGATCACCGGCGGCGACGAGCACGATGTCGTCCTGCACGAGCTCTTCGACGTCGACCTCCGAGACCCCGTCCGCGCGCTCGACCCTGGCGGGAGCCTTGCTCAGCAGCGCGAGCCGGTCCAGCGTGCGCTTGGCGCGCACCTCCTGCACCATGCCCACCACGCTGTTCACGATGATGAGCAGGCCGAAGAGCCCGTCGATGAAGTACCCCGTGCCGAGGATCAGCAGGAACATCACGAGATAGATGCCGTTGACCCGCGTGAACGCGTTCGCCCGGAAGATCTCGCCGAAGCTGCGGCTGGTGCGCGACTCGATGACGTTCGCGTCGCCGCGCGCCCGTCGCTCCGCGACCTCCGCCGCGGTCAGCGGAGCACGCGCCGTCGTGATGCCGCCGGCGCCGGGATCGATGCGGTCCGCCATCCGTCAGGCCGGGCGGTCCGTCGCGATCCACGGCGCGGTGAACGCACGCACGCGGGATCCGTCGAGGTCAGCGAGCGATACGCCGACGAATGCCGTCGCCGCCTCGGAGCTCTGCCAGCGGAACCGCGTCTCGCCGGAGAGCGCAGCGGCCGCGATCGCCGCCCCGGCGTCTGCCGCCGACTGCGCGTTCGCGAACGCCCCCGTCGAGCGGGCGATGTAGGCGCGCAGCTGATCCTCGTAGGCTCCGGCGTCGGTCGGGCGGACCGCGTTCTGCACGAAGTCGCTCGCGACGGCCGCGGGCTCGATGACCCGCACGTGCACGCCGAACGGCTCCGCGACGGCGGCGAGGGACTGCATGAAGCCCTCGACCGCGAACTTCGCGCCGCAGTACGCATCGGCGAAGGGCTGACCGACCACGCCGCCGACGCTGGTGACGGTGAGGATCGTGCCGTGCCCGCGCTCGCGCATCCCCGGGAGCACGAGCTTGGCGAGGTGCACGGGCGCGAGGTAGTTCACCTCGAGCTGGGCTCGGATCTGCTCCATCGACAGCTGCTCGGCCGTGCCGACGCCACCCTGACCGGCGTTGTTGACGAGTACGTCGATGCGCCCGTGGGCGGCGGTGACTTCGTCCACCACGCGTGCGGCCGCCGCATGATCCGTGACGTCGAGGGCGTGCACCTCCAGCGTCACGCCCGCGGCGTCCGCCGTCTCCTGGAGGCGCGCGGAGCGCGCGGTGTCGCGCATCGTGGCGATCACCTGCGCGCCCGATCTCGCCAGCTCCACGGCGGCGTGCATGCCCATCCCGGACGACGTCCCCGTCACCAGCACCACTTCGCCGATCCGGCCGTTTTCGCTCATACGGCTCACCGTAACAGCGCGCCGTCCGCCCGCGCTGGACGAATCAGGCCGGGCTCGTCGCGCTCGCCTCGTCGACCGCGCCGGCAGCGCGTTCCTTGCGCAGCGCAGGGAGATAGCAGAGGGCGCCGAGCACGCTGAAGGCTCCCGCCACCACGGTCGCCATGGCGGCCGAGGTCGCTCCGGCGAACGCCGTCAGCACCAGCAGCCCGATGCTGTAGGCGCCGCCCGAGACCATCGAGTTGAGAGAGAGGATCGTCGCCCTCGTGGACCGGTCGGCCTCGCGGTGCAGCAGCGCGGCGTGCATGGGTCCGGCGCCGCCGTGCGCGAGATAGGTGAGGCCGTAGCCGATCAGCAGGCCGACGACGCCCGACGCGAGCCCCATGAGCACGACGAAGACGCCGTTCAGGATCCTGCTGAGGATCGCGGTCCAGGCGACTCCGAGCACGCCGCTCAGCCGGCTCGCGAGCAGCGATCCCCCCGCGAACAGGCCCCAGGCGGCCGCCGAGGCCGGACCGAACACCGCCGCGGCCGCGTCCTCGCCGCCGAGGATGCCCTCCAGCTGCAGCGGGGTGAGCGTCTCGAAGCCGATCATCGCCACGGACCAGAAGACCTCGACGAGCACGAGTCCCAGGAGCACCCGCGACCGCGCCGCACGGCGCAGGCCGTCGACGATCGTCCGCGGGGTCAGGCGCGCGGCATCGGCCATCGCGGTCAGCGGGCGGATCGGGGGTGCGTCGTGCTCCCGCGCATCCCGCACCAGGACGAGCACGAGGAGCGTGTAGAGCGCGTAGAGCCCGATCGCGACCAGCATCGGAAGGATCAGGGCGGACACCCCGGGGAGCGGACGCCAGGCCACCAGCAGGCCGCCGAGCAGCGCACCGCCCGCGATCGCGACGCCGAGCGCCGTCCCTGCGCGCGCCAACGGCGCCGCCACCTCGGCCCGGGGCTCGTGCTCATGCACCGCATCGACGAACCACGCCTCGAGCGCTCCCGAGTCGAGCACGCGGAACACCCCCTGCAGCAGCAGGGAGACGGCGAACAGCGCGTACGAGTCCGCGAGGAGGAACAGCGTGCTGGCGGTGATCGCCAGCACGCCGGATGCGGCGAGCACAGGCCTCCGGCCGAGCGTGTCGGCGAGCGCGCCCGTCGGCAGCTCCAGGGCGAGCGCGACGAAGCCCTGGATGGCGAGGATGGATCCGATCGCGGCGATCGACATGCCGCGCTCGAGCGGCACGAGCACCGTGAGCCCGAGCGTCACTCCGACGGGCAGCCAGCGCAGGGCGGTGAGCAGCAGAAGCCGCCGCTGGGCCACGGCGATCGCCTGCCGCGCCACGGAGCCTGCCGCGATCGACGCGGTCACGGCTGCACCGGCGGGTCGAAGTCGACGGGCGTGCTCTGCACCACGATCTGGACCCGCCGCGCGGCGGGGTCGCCCTCCCCCGCGCGGCGGTACTTCTCGGTGAGCGCCTCGAGCTCCGCCTGGAACTCGGCGAGCTGCCCCGCGACGACGGTGACGAGCGTGTCGCCGAAGCCGAGCTGGTCGACCCACTCGGCGGGCCAGGTCGCCTCCGCATCGAGCCACTCCTCGGTGCGGTGCGCGTACTGGCGCACGTAGTCGCGGCGCAGCCAGCCGAGCGCGGTCTGTGCGTCCTCGTCGTCCGCGAAGTCGGAGTTGCTCCACGAGTGGTAGTCGGTGCTCGCCCGCCAGATCCGCCGTTTGCCCGCCCCCTCGCCGGTGTCGGCGACGAGCCCGACGTCCTCGAGCGCGCGCAGGTGATAGCTGGTGGCGCCGGTGTTGGTGCTCAGTGCGGCGGCGAGCTGGGTCGCCGTCGCCGGTCCGTGCAGGCGCAGCGCACCGAGGATCCGGGAGCGCAGCGGGTGGGCCAGCACGCGCACGGCACGTTCGTCGAGACGCATTCCGACGGGCTTCTGCGGGGTGTCCATGCCCTCATGATCACATGCACACTTTCTTGTGCACAAGACTTATGCACAAGAAATGTGCACGCCGACACTTCCCCGATGATCTTCCCCTGGGTGCTCCGCTGCCGCCGCCGACGCCTCAGTGCTTCTCGGCCTCGACCACGCTCTCCTCCGCCTCGATGCCGTTGGCGGAGGGCGGCACGCGACGCTCGAGCGCGAACGCCAGCACGCAGATGAGCAGGGATCCCGCGACCATCGACACGATGAACCACGCCTGACGGCCTTCACCGAGCAGCAGGCCCGCCGCGATCGGGCCGGCGATGGCGCCGCCCTGGAACGCCGCCGAGTTGATGGCGTTGTAGCGCCCTCGGCTGCGATCCGAGGCGAGGTCGTTGTAGATCGCGGGCACCGTGGGCTGCAGCATCGTCTCGCCGAACGCGAAGACGCCCATGAACAGCAGCACCCCGATGGCGGCCGCCAGCGACTTCGGCAGCAGCCCGGTGAGACCCAGCACCACCCACGACAGCCCCCAGGTGAGCGTCATGATCTGCATGACCCTGGTGCGCCGGTGTCCGCGGATCAGCTTCAGCACCGCGAACTGCAGCAGCACGATGACGGCCGTGTTCACCGCGAAGGAGAAGCCGATCACCTGCGTGGAGACGCCGGACACCTGGCGGGCGAACGCGGGGAATCCGCCCTCCATCTGCCCGTAGCCGATGAAGACCGCGAGGAACGTCAGCAGCGTCAGCCAGAGCACGGCCGGCCGCCGCAGGATCTGCCGATACCCCTCGGCCGGTTCCGTGTGGACCTCCGCCGGATCCGCATGGGTGCGGACGTGCCGCAGCGGACCGAGCAGCAGCGCCATCGGGATGAGCGAGCTCACCGCGTCGATGAGGAAGATCGCCGTGAAGGTCTCCGGCCGGTGCACGTCGATGAAGAAGCCGCCGATGATGCCGCCGACGCCGATCCCGAGATTGATCAGGGCGAAGTTCACGCCGAAGTACTGCTGCCGGAGCTCGCCCTCGACGATCGAGGCGATCACCGCGTTGAACCCCGGCCAGGAGACGCCGAAGTTGACCCCCATCAGCACCAGCGCGATCGCGGCCGCCGCCGGCGTCGTCGCGAACGCCAGCAGCGCGCAGCCGGCGATCATCGCGGCGAGCCCGACCAGGAGCACCCGGCGCGCCCCGTACCGGTCGATGAGGGTGCCGCCGGGCCCCGTCACCAGCAGGCCGGTCACGGCGATGATGCTCATGAGCGCACCGGAGACGCCCAGGTCGAACCCGCGCACCTCGTGCAGGTAGATGATGGTGAAGGGCAGCGTCAGCCCTCGGCCCAGCGTCTGGATCGCCACGGTCGACAGCAGCCATCGCCCTTCGGTGGGCAGGGCCGTCCAGAACGCTCTCATACCGGTCACCGCACAAGTCTGCCGGAGGCCACGGACACTCCGGTCACCGGCCGGACCCGCGCGGGGCGGATCCGGCCGGCGCGCAGTTCAGCGCACGACGGCCGCGACCCGAGCCAGCGCCTGGGCCAGATCCCGGACGAGATCCTCCGGGTCCTCCAGCCCGATCGACAGGCGCACGATGTCCGCCCCCGGGCGCGCCTCAGCGGCCACGGGGCGATGCGTCAGCGCCGCCGGGTGCTGCACGAGCGAGTCGACGCCGCCGAGGGAGACGGCGTGGGTGAACAGGCGCACCGAGCCAGTGAGAGCCTCCGCGGCCGCGTAGCCGTCACGGAGCCGCGCCGCGATCATGGCTCCGCCGCCGCGCATCTGGCGCGGGACGAGACCTCGATCGTCCCCGATCCCGGGATAGAAGACCTCGGCGACGGCGGGATGCTCGGCGAGCCAGGCGGCCACGTGCTCGGCGGAGCGCTGCTGGCGCTCCATCCGCACCGGCAGCGTCGCCAGGCCCCGGTGCAGCAGGTACGCGCCGAGCGGGTGCAGCAGTGCTCCGGTGATCGCCCGCACGCGCCGCAGCGCCTGAGCGGTCGGCTCCGAGCACGCGATGACGCCCGCGATCACGTCCCCGTGCCCTCCGATGTACTTCGTGGCGCTGTGCAGCGACATCGCCGCGCCCAGATCCAGCGGGTTCTGCAGCAGCGGCGTGGCGAACGTGTTGTCCACGAGCACCGGCACATCGCCCGCCTGGGCGACGACCGCCGCGATGTCGACGAGATCGAGCGTCGGGTTGCCCGGGGTCTCGACGACGACCAGACCGGTGTCCTCCCGCAGATGGGCGCTCACCTCGTCCTCCGCGCAGAACGTGGTGTCCGCGCCGAGCAGCCCCGAGTCGAGCAGGTGGTCGGTGCCGCCGTAGAGGGGACGCACGGCGACGATGCGGTGCTTGCCCACGGCCGTCGTGTGCGACAGGATCGCGGCGGTCATCGCCGCCATGCCGCTGGAGAAGGCCACCGAGGACTCGGCGTGCTCGAGCTCGGCGAGCGCCTCCTCGAAGCGCGCGACGGTGGGGTTCCACAGGCGCGCGTAGACGTTGCCGCCGTCGGGCAGCGGATGCCCTCCGTTCGCCATCGACTCGTAGGAGTCGCCGCCGTGCAGGATGTCGGGCAGGGGGTTGGTCGAGGAGAGGTCGATGGGGGCGGCGTGCACGCCGAGGGCGGCGAGGTCGGCACGGCCGGCGTGCACGGCAACGGTCTCGGGGCGCAACGGGGTCTCTCGCAGGGAATCGTCGTCGATCATGGGTTCAGGATCCCTCCGCACGCAGGATACTGCCAGATCGCTTGCTGCAATCGTCGATGAAGCATGAGAAGCTTGCGTCACGAACAATCCCTGGCCACGTGGAGGGGCGGATCTTGACCTCGGGACAGCAGACCGTCGACGCGCTCGACCTGCGCATCCTCGCCCACCTCTCGGCGCACCCCGATGCGCCGATCAAGGAGCTCGCCGCGGCGCTCGGCATCCCGGCGTCCACGTGCGCGTTCCGGCTGCGCTCTCTACGGACGCGCGGCGTGATCCTCGGCATGCGGCTGCTCCTGGACCCCGCGGCCCTCGGCCGCCCGGTGCAGGCGGTGATCCGGGTGCGCCTCGGCAATCACAGCAAGTCCGGCGTGGAGGCGCTGTTCGACGCCCTCGCCGCCACCGAGGGCGTGCTACAGGTCTTCCACATCGCCGGTGCCGACGACTTCCTCGTGCACGTCGCCGTCGCCGACGCCGCGGCCCTGCGCGACATCGTCCTCGAACGCATCACCGTGCACGACGTGGTGCGCGCCACGGAGACGCAGCTCGTCTTCGAGCGCCGCGACGGCACCGTGGTCGCGGCGCTCTGACGGGCGCGGCGGGCATGGCTGCTGTACAACCTCTCGGCTGTTCGGCACTCTGAGAGAGGACCCGGGCACGACCTCGCTCCTGGGCCGGACGATCATCGCAGAGAGGGCCACCGCATGACCGCCTCCGACAGCGCGCCGACGGGCGCCGTGCCGCCGCCGACGTCTTCGACGTCTCCGGCACGTCCGACGCCGCGATGGCTCCGCGCGGTCGCCACCTACCTTCGGCGCAACCCTTTCGCCGCGACGCTCGCCGTCGTCGTGATCGCGACCGGTTTCGTCACGGGCACGTTCCTGGGACGGTTCCCCGAGGAGTTCGCGGCCGGCGAGGGCACCACGTTCGAGCTGGGGCTCTGGTGGACCCCGTTCACGGCGCTGCTGTTCGGCGATTCCGTGATCGGCGGAGTGCTCGCCCTCGCCCTGATCCTCACCGCCGGCGCGTACGCCGAGCGCAGGCTCGGCACCGTCCGGGCGGTCTGGGTGTTCTTCCTCACGGGGATCCTCGGCATCCTCGTGGGCCTGGGCGCGCAGGCGCTGCTGCTCTCCTGGGGATCCTCCTGGGGCATGCTCGCGAGCTTCGACCTCGTCGCGGATCCGACGATCGGCACCGTCGGCCTGCTCATGGCCGCGTCCGCCTTCGCGCCGGCGCTGTGGCAGCGGCGCATCCGTGTCGTCGGCTTCACCCTCCTCGTGATGTTCGCGCTGTACGCCGCCGACAGCGACAGCGTCTTCCGGCTGCTGTCCGGCGTCGTGGGCGCCGTGCTGGGGGTGATGCTCGCGCACGGCACCGCACGGCCCTCGTGGCACCGAAGCTCCTATCGGGAGGTGCGCACCCTCGTCGCGGCGATCGTGGCGGCGACCGGCCTCGGTCCGTTCATCGTGCTCGTCTCGGGGTCCTGGTACGCGCCGCTGGGCCTCGTAGTCTCCGGGTTCTCGCCTCTCGACGCGCAGCCGATGGACACGTCGTGCACGCAGGACTTCACCGCGGACTGCTCCCGGCAGGCGGCCGCGCTCCTGCAGTCCGGTCCCGGCCCGTTCCTGATCAGCCTCGTGCCGCTGCTGCTGACCCTGCTGGCGGCCTGGGGGCTGCGCACCGGACGCCGCGCCGCGTGGATCCTCGCCCTCGTCGTGAACGCGGCCATCGCGCTGCTCACGTCCACGGCCGTCGGGATCAACGAGCTGCTCGACGACAAGACGCGCGGCAAGCTCCTGATCGAGGACGGCATCGCCATGGTCCTCGCGGTGCTCGTGCCGATCGGGGTCATCGCGCTGCTGCTGATCACCCGCGCACGCTTCCAGGTGACGGCGCCCCGCGCGGCCGTGCGACGCTTCACGATCACCGTGGTCGGCGCGTTCCTGGTCTGCGCGGGGATCTACCTGGTCATGGGCCTCATCGACGGCGACAACTACCTCGACGGCCAGCCCTCCGTGGGCGAGCTCCTCGCAGACCTCGTGCGCCCGTTCGTCTCCGCAGGGCTGCTGCCCGCCATCGCCGACCCGGGCATCCCGGTCGACGGCGCCGCGCTGTTCGTCTACCAGTGGGTGGGCGTGCCGTTCTGGATCGTCTTCATCGTCGCCGCGATCCGGCTGTTCCGCGCCACCCAGGTCGGCAGCCACGTCATGGAGGAGGCGCAGTTCCGCGAGCTGCTGCGCCGCGGCGGCGGCGGCACTCTGGGCTTCATGGGCACGTGGGCCGGCAACACCCACTGGTTCACGCCCGACGGCCAGGGCGCGATCGCCTACCGGGTCATCAACAAGGTCGCGCTCACGATGTCGGATCCCGTCTGCGCGCCCGGTGCGGAGCGCGAGACGATCGAGGGCTTCATCGCCCACTGCGAGGCACAGGGCTGGTCGGCCTGCTTCTACAGCTTCCACGAGCGCTATCTGCCGATCTTCCAGTCGTTCGGGTGGCAGTACATGTCCGTCGGCGAGGAGACCGTCATCGACCTCCCCGGCTTCGAGCTCACCGGAAAGGCGTGGCAGAAGGTGCGGCAGCCGCTCAACCGCGGCGAGCGCGAGGGCATCACCACCCTCTGGTCGACGTGGAACGAGCTCCCCTCGCGCTACTCGCGCGAGATCACCGCGGTCAGCGAGGAATGGGTCGCCCACAAGAAGCTCCCGGAGATGGGCTTCACCCTCGGCGGCATGGAGGAGCTCAAGGACTCCGATGTCGGGATCTTCCTCGCGATCAACAAGGACGGCGGGATCGAGGCGACCACGAGCTGGCTGCCGAGCTGGACCGACGGCCGGGTCACCGGCTGGACGATCGACTTCATGCGGCGCAGCGACGGATCGATGCCCGGGATCATGGAGTTCGTGATCGCGTCCGCAGCGCTTCATATGAAGGAGCAGGGCGCACAGGTGCTGAGCCTGTCCGGGGCGCCGCTGGCGACCAAGCCGGGCCAGGAGGTCACCGAGCCGACCGTCATGGACCGGCTGCTCGCCTGGCTGGGCGAGATCCTCGAGCCGGCCTACGGGTTCACGTCGCTGTTCCGCTTCAAGAGCAAGTTCAACCCGCGCTACGAGACGATCTACATGGCGTATGCGGATCCGGCGCAGCTCCCCCGCATCGGGATGGCGATCGGCAGCGCGTACCTGCCGGAGGCGACTCCGCAGGAGTATCTGGCGCTCATGCAGACCATCACCAACCGCGCCGGAGAGCGCTGAACCTCGTCCGTCGAGGCCACGCCGACGCCACGCCGACGCGCCCGTTTCACGGCCAATGTATGGAACTCTCAGGAACCATCCGTATTATTACGGAGTTGTAACACCCTCCGTTCCCCCCGAAGGCGGAGAAAGTCACACCCCCTCCGCTGCCCGAGGAGCACATCATCAGTTCGCGAGCCCCCGAGACCGAGCTCCCCTCTGCCCGTTCCGCAGGATCCCCCTCTGCGACCCCCGGTACCGCCGCGCCCCGCTCCCGTCGTGAGCTGCGCGAGCAGGCCGCGGCCCAGGCATCCGCCGCTTCGACGACGCCCGCCGCCTCGGCCCCCGCGGCACCGGCCGCCGAGACCCGCAGCACCCCCGCCTCCGAGGTGCGCGGCACGTTCGCCGGCACCCGCGCGGCAGACCCGACCGCGCCCCAGGCGCGCATCCCCGCGCCACCGCAGGCCTCCGAGCCGGCCGCCCGATCCGCGGCCCCGGCCCAGCTTCCTCCGCACGCCGTCCCCGCAGGCCGTCGCCCGCGTCGCAACGTCAAGCGTCTCAGCCGCAGCACGGGCGCTGCGCTGGCGATCTCCGCACTCGTCGTCGGCACCGCGCTCCCCGCCATCGGCATGGTCCGCGCCAGCGACGCCCAGGCCGCGAACAACGCCTCGGCCGACATCCGCGCGCAGTCGTTCACCGCTGCCAACGGCGTGCTGCCCGACGTGCAGGTGCACGGCACGTTCACGGCCACCACGCCCACCGAGCTCAGCGCGAAGCAGGCCGCCACCGCTGCGGCCGCGCGCACCGGTGTCGCGTCTATCGCGCAGCCCGGCCAGGTCATCTACCCGATGGCCGCCGGCTCCTACACGCTGACCGACGGATTCGGCGCCCCGCGCACCGGACGCAGTCACATGGGCCAGGACTTCGCGGCCCCCATCGGCACCCCCATCTACGCCGCGGCCGACGGCTGCGTCACGCTCTCCCAGGAGAGCTACCAGGGCTACGGCGTCTCGGTCGAGCTCTCGCACGCCGCACTGAGCGGCCAGAATGCCGTCTCCACCCTGTACGCGCACATGGACTACGGGACGCGCGCGGTGCAGGTCGGCGAGTGCGTCACGGCCGGCCAGTTCCTCGGCCGCGTCGGCAACACCGGCTGGACGGTCGGCTCCTGCCTGCACTTCGAGGTGCACATCAACGACAGCGCGATCGACCCGCTCGCCTGGCTCCAGTCCAACGTCTTCTGATCCGATCTCGGACAGGACGAAGCCCCCGCCGAGACGGGGGCTTCGTCGTATCCGGCCCTCCTGCCGATCAGTGACCGCTGTGCGGATCGACGACGACCAGGTCCCCGCCGTGGTCGTGTCCTGATCCGTGACCGACCGCGTCGGTCAGTGCGAGGGCGGGCGTCGCCACCGCGGCGACGAGGAAGACTCCCAAGGCCATCCCCGTCGCCCGCACGCGCAGCGCCCTGGCCGAGCCCTCCCCCTTCCGCGCGGCGCGCGCCGCCATGGATCCCCCCACGACGACGAGCGCCGACGAGATCGCGACGGCGCCGACCGGTGCGCCGCCCCCGAGCGACACCGCACCGAGCAGCACCGCCGCGATCGCGCCGGCCGCCGCTCCCCGCCCGCCGATGATCCGCCCCGCCCGCAGCACGGCGATGCCCCAGCCGAGCTCGACAGAGCCGATCAGCAGCATCGGCGCGCACAGCGCCCTCGTCACGTCACCCGATGGCGCGACGATCGATGCCCCGATCGCGAGGTGGATCAGGCCCGCTCCCCACGCGAGCAGAGCGGGCCAGGTGCGCAGCATGACGACCTCAGGCCGTCGCCCCGCGCGGCACGCTGCGCTCCACGCCCAGCCCGACCACGAGCAGCAGCAGAGCGCTCGCCAGGTGCAGGAAGTGGTCGAAGGTGTTCAGCGCGAGGATGTTCGCCGCCGTGCCCACCAGGAAGAACCCGATGATGCCGAGCAGCAGATACGCGGCTCCCACGACGGTGTTGGTGCCCTTCGCGGCGGGCGTCGACACGAGTCCCGCCACGAGCAGCGCCGCGCCGATCAGCAGATGCGCGACGTTGTGCAGAGGGTTGACCATGAAGATCCCGAGCAGCATCCCTCCCTGGGTCGCCAGGAAGGAGACTCCTCCGGTGACGGCGAAGCCGAGTGCTCCGACGACGATGTAGACGGCGCCGAAGATGACGGCGATCAGACGGTTCGGTGACGAACGCATTGCTCCTCCTCGATTCGGGCGGCGGGATGCCGCTCACCTCTTCTTCGGAGGCCCCGAGGAATCGGATTGCACGCATCCGGCAGGACTTTCGCCCCTCCTTCGGGAGAGGTGCCGCAGGGACGATCCGGCCGAGGCAAGCCCCTTGCGGCGTCGCCCGCCGCACGCCAGGATCAGCCGCGGACCGGAGCGATGCCGCCGGGGCGATCGGAGGGGGCAGGATGGCGCTGCGCATCGTGGACGGGCAGAAGCCGGGCATACGCCGGATCCGGCGCGGACGGGGGTTCGAGTACCGGGACGCCCGAGGCCGGCACCTCGACGACGCGCGCACGCTCGAGCGGATCAGGGCGCTCGCGATCCCGCCGGCGTGGGAGGACGTGTGGATCTGCCCGCACCCGGACGGCCACCTCCAGGCCACCGGCGTCGACGCCGCAGGGCGCACGCAGTACCGGTATCACCCGGAATGGGCGCGTCGGGCTGCGGAGGCGAAGTTCGACCGCGCCCTGGACCTCGCGCGGGCGCTGCCGGCGGCACGCCGCTCGGTCACCCGCGACCTGCGCGCCGGCGGGATGTCACGCGCGACCGTCCTCGCCGCCGGCTTCCGGATGCTCGACGTGGCGCTGCTCCGGGTCGGCTCCGAGGAGTACGCCGAGCGGCACGGCAGCGTCGGGCTGTGCACGCTGCGCGCACGCCATGTCGCCGTCGACGGAGAGACGGTGCGGTTGAGGTTCCGTGGCAAGAGCAGCGTCCCGTGGCAGACGGAGCTCGAGGATCCCGACCTCGCCGCGGTTCTGGATCAGCTCCGCCGACGCGGTTCGCGGACCCGGCTGCTGGCATGGCGGGAGGACGGCCCCTGGCATCCAGTGCGTCCGGCGGACATCAACGAGGACGTCCGCGCCCGCACCGGCGGCGACTTCACCGCCAAGGACTTCCGCACGATCCATGCGACGGTCATCGCCGCGCGCAGCCTCGCGCGCTCGGGTGCCGCCGAGACCGCGGCCGCCGGACGACGCGCCGTGCGCCTCGCCGTCGAGGAGACGGCGCTCGCGCTCGGGAACACGCCGGCTGTGGCGCGCGGAAGCTACATCGACCCTCGGCTGTTCGAGCGCTACGCGCAGGGGCTGACCGTGAATCCGAACGGCCGCAGCGTCGAGCAGCAGCTGATCGAGCTGCTGCCCTGACGCATCCGCGGCCGACGGGGCGCGGATGCGTCGGGCGGCGGTCTCACGCGAGGTCGTTGTAGGACTCGCCCTCGGGCGGTGTCGTCTCGCCGTTCACGGTGCCGCGCCACGCGCCGGTCGCCGTCCCCCGGTTCTCGATGAACTCCTTGAACCGGTGCAGGTCCCGTTCCGCCGCGTGCTCGTCGAGCGCGAGCGTGGACCCGACCCGCTCCAGGAAGCCCTCGGGCTTCCAGGTCAGCGTGAGGTCGACGCGCGTTCCGACGGGTCCGCTGGTGAACGCCACCTGGCCGGAATGCACCTTCTCGCCCGAGCTCTCCCAGCGGATCAGGGAATCCGGGATCTGCTCGGTAGTCGTCGCCTCGAAGGTCCGCTTCACTCCGCCGATCTCCGTGTCCCAGCGCGTGCGGACGTCATCGAGCTGCTCGACGTGGCGTACCGCCTCCATGAACTGCGGGAACTCCTCGAACTGGGTCCACTGGTCGTACGCGCGGTGCACGGGGACATTGACGTCGACGGAAGCGTTGACTGTGGTGCTCATGGCTCCTCCTTCGGTTGGAGGGGGCCGCGCTACGCGCGATCCGCAGCACCGCCGCCGGGGTTCCGCATCGCGCTCGTATCGGCTATCGTCGCGCGTCCGCCACCGTCTGGCCCCGCTCGAACGAGGCCGAGTACACCGTCTCCGCCTCTTCGAGCACGCGCGGAGCGAGCACGGCGACGGGGATCGCGTCCGCCAGCAGGGGCTCCGCGTCGGGCCCTCTCCCGACCTCGTCGCCGGTGAGGATCCAGGCCACGCGGCCCTCCCCTTCGCGCTCGAGATGCCGGTACTTCACCAGCTGCCGGGAGACCCACTGCTCGACCGGGCGCGTCCACCACTGCTCGGGCGTGAGCGGGCTCGCCGACAGTCCGGGGAGCGTCAGGCCGCTCTCTCCGTCCATGCTGCGGCCGCCGACGTCGGCGCGCGGGTCCTCGCTGTATCGCACGTAGAGCGGCTCCACGGTCTCGGCGAGATGCACGACCTCGCGCAGCGCTCCGTACACCGGAAGCCCGTCATCCTGTGCCCTGCCCACGGTCTCGGCGATCACCATCGGGGTCTCCTCTGCGTCGGGTGCGGTACCGGGCCCCAGCCTGACGCCTGTGCGCGCCGCCGTCACCGGGATTGACAAACGCCGCCGCGGTCCTCCCGCGTTCCTCAGTCGCGGTGCGGATCGCGCTCGGCCTCGCGGAGGATGCTCGCGACCATGCCGCTGAAGATGATGCCGTGGAACGGCAGCAGCATCGCCCAGTAGAGGCGCCCGGCGAGACCCTTGGGGAAGAACACCGCGCGCTGGCGATACAGGCTGCCGCCGCCGTCCGGGCGCACGCTCAGCTCAAGCCATCCGCGCCCCGGCATCCGCATCTCCGCACGCAGTCGCAGGGACCGTCCTCGTGTGATCGACTCGACCCGCCAGACGTCGACCACGTCACCGGTGTTCAGGCGGGAGGGGTGCCGACGCCCCCGCGTCATCCCCACGCCGCCGGAGAGACGATCGATCCAGCCGCGCGCGGCCCAGGCGAGCGGCGCGGAATGCCATCCGCTCTCCCCTCCGATCGATTCGATGACCCGCCACACCGCTGCGGGCGATGCCGCACTGTGCCGCTCGCGCTCATCGGTGAATACGACCTGCCCCGCCCATTCCGGATCGCTCGGCAGCGGGTCGCTCGGCGCGCCTGCGACGGTCGCGTTCTGCCAGCTCGTCTCCACCTCGCCGGCGCGTTCGCGGCGCAGGGCCAGTCGCACCGCCACCCGGTACGGAAGCAGCCCTCCCTCGGGCGGCGGGATGTAGCGATCGATGTCGTGCTCGTGCGCCACGCAGTCGTTCTGCAACGACGCGATGATCGGCACGGCGAGCGCCCGCGGCACGGGCGTGACGAGGTTCACCCACTGCGACGCGAGCCAGGGCGTCAGCACGGGCAGCGCCGCGATCGGCCGCTGGTGGAGCCCCGCCTCGACGGCGTAGCCGTTCATCATCTGCCCGTAGCGCAGCACGTCGGGGCCGCCGATGTCGAAGGTGCGATTGAGGACATCGGGAAGACCCGCCGCCTGCACGAGGTAGCGCAGCACGTCGCGCACGGCGATCGGCTGCACCCGGTTGCGCACCCAGCGCGGCGCGGGCATGTACGGCAGCACCTCGGTGAGGTGGCGGATCATCTCGAACGAGGCGGACCCGGATCCGATCACGATCCCCGCCTGGAAGACGATCGCCGGAACCGGCGAGTCGAGGAGGATGCGGCCCACCGCAGCGCGCGACGCGAGGTGCGACGAGAGGCGTCCCTCGGCGGGATGCAGTCCGCCGAGGTACACGAGACGCCGGACCCCGGCTTCGGCGGCGGCCGCCGCGAAGATCTCGGCCTGCCTGCGCTCGGTGTCTTCGAACCGGCCGCCCGCGCTCATCGAGTGCACGAGGTAATAGGCGATCTCCGCGCCCTCCATCGCGGCGCGCACCCCGTCTCCGGTGGAGAGGTCCGCCGTGACGACGCGCACACGGTCCCGCCAGGGGACGTCGGTGAGCTTCCACGCGGAGCGCACCAGACAGGTCACCTCGTAGCCCGCATCGAGCAGCTGCGGAACCAGGCGTCCGCCGATGTACCCGGTCGCGCCCGTGACGACGACTCTCGTCATTCGATCAGCTCCCCTAAGCGTTTGTCTAACCAGGTTAGCCAAAATCGACTCGACATGGCGCACCTCGCTCCGGAGAACCGGATCCCCCGGATGGGCGGCCGGATCCGCTCGATCGCGCACCCAGACGGATCCGGTCCGCTCATGCGCGCGATGCCCGAGTGTTCACTCGCACGTTGTTGTCCGCATCCCCTCGGCGTGGTTGCATCGGTCTTCATGACCGATGAAACACATCTGCACCGCCACGCCGCCGCTCCCGAACCCCGCTGGTGCTCGTGCGCGGTTCCCGACGAGGCCGCACAGGAGCACCGCTCCGGACTGAATCGACGAGGATTCCTCACGGGCGTCACCGCGGCGAGCGCCCTCGCCGCCGCGGGCTGGGTCGCCACCCCGGAGAAGGCGTCGGCCGCGGCCGGCGGCGTCGGCAAGTCCGTGACCATCACGATCATGGGCACGTCCGACATCCACTCGCACGCCGTGAACTGGGACTACTACAAGGACGCGGCGTACACCGACAAGGCCGGCAACGTCGTCGGCCTCTCCCGGGTCTCGAGCGTCGTGAACCAGATCCGCGCCGACCGCGGTCGCGAGCGCACGCTCCTCTTCGACGCGGGCGACACCATCCAGGGCACGCCGCTGGGCTTCTACTACGCCACGGTCGACCCGATCACCCAGACCGGCGCCACCCACCCGATGGCCGCGCAGATGAACGCGCTCGGCTACGACGCCGTCGCCCTCGGCAACCACGAGTTCAACTACGGCCTCGACTTCCTCGACACCTGGATCTCGCAGATGGATGCGCCCGTGCTCGGGGCCAACGCCGTGCGCGCCGGCACGACCGTGCCCGCCTACACGCCGTACACGATCAAGACGATGAAGATCCCGGGCTACAAGCCGATCAAGGTCGGCGTGCTCGGCCTCACCAACCCCGGCATCGTCATCTGGGACAAGGCGCACGTGAGCGGCACGCTCGAGGTGCTGGACATCGTCGAGACCGCCAAGCGCTGGGTCCCGGTCATCCGCGACCAGGGCGTCGACCTCGTCGTCGTGAGCGTGCACTCCGGCGACAGCGGCACGTCTTCCTACGGCACGGATCTCCCGAACGAGAACGCCGCGGGAATCCTCGCCGAACAAGTGCCTGGTATCGACGCGATCCTGTTCGGCCACGCGCACAAGGACATCCCGCAGCGCTTCGTGACGAACGCGCAGACCGGCCAGCAGGTGGTGCTCAGCGAGCCGATGTGCTGGGGGCAGCGCCTCAGCGTGTTCGACATCGAGCTGCAGCAGGTCAAGGGCAAGTGGACGGTCGTGTCGCGCAAGTCCACGAACCTCAACACGAACACCGTGCAGGACGATCCGGCCATGGTCGCGCTCGTCCAGGCGCAGCACGACGCGGTCGTGACGTACGTCAACAAGCCGGTGGCCACCTCGACCGAGGAGCTCTCCGCCGCGGAGTCCTGCTGGAAGGACACCGCGATCCTCGACTACGTCAACGCGGTGCAGGTCGACACGGTGTCCAAGGCGATCGCCGGCACGGCGGAGGCGTCGCTGCCCGTCGTCTCCATCGCCGCCCCCTTCAACCGCCAGGCGACGTTCCCTGCGGGCGAGGTCACGATCCGCGACGTGGCAGGGCTGTACATCTACGACAACACCCTCATGGCGTCCGTGCTGACCGGCGCTCAGATCAAGGACTACCTGGAGTACTCGGCGAAGTACTTCCAGCAGGTCGCGCCGGGCGCCCCGGTGGATCCGGCGAGCTGGACGAATGCGCTCAACACCCCGGACTACAACTACGACCAGTTCTCCGGCGTGACCTACGACGTCGACATCGCGCAGCCGCAGGGCTCGCGGATCCAGAACCTGTCGTGGCAGGGCGCGCCGGTCGACCCCGCGCAGAAGTTCGTGGTCGCGGTCAACAACTACCGCCAGTCCGGCGGCGGCGGATTCCCGCACATCGCCACCGCGCCGGTCGTCTACAACGCCCAGGTCGCCATCCGCGAGGCCATCGTCGCCTACGCGTCGGCCGCCGGGACGATCGACCCGGCCGATTTCCACGTCGTGAACTGGAAGCTGACCCGCAACGGCGTGTCCGTCTTCTGATCCGGCACGACGACGCCCCTCCGCGCTTCGCGGAGGGGCGTCGTCATTTCGCTACTTCACGGTCGGCGGCGCGGGGATCGCATACCCGGAGGGGGCGATGTTGGCGTCGAGCGACTTCTTCCATGCGCCCGAGGAGATGTACTCCTTGAGGGCCGCCCGCACCTGGTCGGCCCGGTTGTCGCCCTTTTTCAGCCCGATCCCGTACATCTCGTCGGTGAAGCCCTTGCCGATCACCCGCAGCACGCCCTTGTATTCGGGGACGGCGGCGAAGCCGGCGAGGATCAGGTCGTCCGTCGAGACCGCGTCGACGGTGCCGGCTGCGAGATCGCGCACGCACTCCGACCACGACGGCACTTTCACCACGGTGATCTTCCCCTCGTAGTGGGAGGTGAGGTAGTCGATCGACGTGGTGCCCGCCGCCGCACACACCTTCTTGCCGTCCAGGGTCTCCGGCCCGGTGATGGTGTCGTCGTTGCGGCGGATCAGGAGATCCTGATGGGCCTCGAAGTACGGGCCCACGAAGGCGATCTCCTTCTCGCGCTCCGCGGTGATCGAGAACGTCGAGACGACGAGGTCGACCTTGCCCGAGGTCAGCGAGCTCACCCGCTCGTCCTGGTCGATGCGCTGCCAGGTGATGTTCTTCGTCGGCACGCCGAGCTTCCCGGCGACGTAGTTGGCGGTGTCCACGTCGAATCCCGCGTAGCCGGCCTCCGTCTTGAGGCTGACGCCGGGGAGGTCGTCCGCGATCCCGATCGTGAGGGTCGCGGATCCGGTCGCCGTGTTGTCGCCGGTGCTGCTCGGAGGCGTGGCCGAGCAACCGGCGACGAGCACGGTTCCTGCGGCGAGGGCGGCCGCGACGAGCGCGAGACGGCGCATGTCACCGTCCCCCTTCATCCTTGCCCGTATCGCCGGGCGGGTTCTTGTCCGGCTCCTCGAGGTTGTCCCACTCGTGCATCCCGATCTCGACCGGGCCGAGATCGATGCCCTCGTCCCGATGGTGCGGGTCCTTGTGCTCCTCATCCCGCTCGTGCACGTCGAACTGCACGGTGCCGATGGCTGCGATCGACTCGGTGCGCGGTCCCGCCGGCTGCGGCGGGTAGCGCAGGCCCGTGTCCGTCCACTTGCTGAGCATGCGCCCCTCGGTGTGCGCGGACACGCGGCCCTTCACGATCAGCCATCCCAGCTCGAAGATGACGAGAAGCACCGGGATGCCGACGACCACGACGACGAAGCCCGTCTTGTGCCAGAAGTACGGGGACGCCTGCCAGCCCGAGATCGCCATGCCCACGATCACGAACACGAGGAACGCGAGGCCCAGATAGCTCGTCCACGGCGTGCCCGGTGCACGGAACGTGCTCGCAGGCAGCACTCCCCTGTCGCTGAGCCTGCGCAGCCGCAACTGGCAGACGAAGATCGTGCCCCAGGTGAACACGACCGCGATGGAGGCGGCCTCGAGCGCGATCTCGAAGGCGTCGGGGCTGACGGCGTTGAGGATCGACCCGAAGACGTAGACGACCGCGGTCATCACGATGCCCGCCCACGGCACTCCGGACCGGCTCATCTTGAGCGTGAAGCCCGGCGCCTGCTTCGCCATGCCGAGGCTGCGCAGCACCCTGCCCGTCGTGTACAGACCGGAATTGAGCGACGACATCGCGGCCACGATGAGGATCGCCTGGATGACGTTGGCCATCCAGGGCATCCCCATCCGGCCGAACACCGTCACGAACGGGCTGATGCCGGGCGTGAACTCGCTGGTCGGCAGGATGCACACGAGCAGCAGCAGGGCACCGCAGTAGAAGACGGCGATGCGGACGATGACCGCGTTGACCGCCTTGGGCACCTCGCGCTTGGGGTCCTCCATCTCGCCGGCCGCGATGCCGACCATCTCGATCGCCGCGTACGCGAACACCACGCCCGACATCACGATGATCGGGCCGTACCAGGCGAACCCGCCGCCGGTCGGCCAGAATCCGCCCGGATTGGACCAGAGGTTCTGGACGCCTGCACGGTGTCCGCCGACGTCGAAGCTGAATGCGACGACGATCACGCCGACGACGAGGAACACGATGATCGCCGCGACCTTGAGGACCGAGGCCCAGAACTCGAACTCGCCGAAGGCCTTCGCCGACAGCAGGTTGACCACCAGCACCACCGCGAGCGCGATGAGCACCGTGGCCCACGTCGGCATCTGCGGCCACCAGTACTGGATGTAGAGGCCGACGGCACTGAGCTCCGCGATGCCGGTGAGAGCCCAGTTCGTCCAGTACATCCAGCCGGTGTAGTAGGCCGCCTTCTCGCCGAAGAACTCGCGCATCCATGACACGAACGCCCCGGAGGTCGTCCGGTACAGCACGAGCTCGCCGAGGGCGCGCATGAGGAAGTACGCGATCACGCCCACGAAGGCGTAACTGAGCACGAGAGCGGGTCCGTTGCTGTGCAACCGGGACGCGGATCCGAGGAACAGGCCCGTGCCGATCGCGCCGCCGATCGCGATCATCTGCACCTGGCGCCGGTTCAGGCTCTTCTTGTAGCCCGCCTGCTCCGCATCGTGCTCGGCGCCGTGGTCCGGACCGCGTGTGAGGTCCGTGGTTTCCGTCTGCGACATGTGTTCCCCCTTGTCGTTCGCCGGTGGCGCCGTGAGCGGGTCGCGGAACGACTCGGTACATCAGCGCTGACGTGGTACAGAGGATGGCACGGTTTCTGGACTGAGGGCAACGGACGGCGGCGCGCCGCCCCGTAGACTCGCCGCAGCGATCACGGCGGCATCGAACCGCGACGCGAGGAGAGGTGGGCGATGGACGTGCTGCAGGAGTGGGCGGCGACGCGCGCCGAGGAGCTTCCCGGCGTCACCGTCGACCAGCCGTTCGGCCCCGAGGTCGACGTCTACCGGGTCCGCGAGCGGATGTTCATGGCGCTGTCCCCCATGGGACGGACGTCGGTGACCCTCAAGGCGGCGCCGGAGGACGCCGAGGCCCTGCGCGAGACGTTCCCGGCGATCATCCCCGGCTATCACATGAACAAGCGGCACTGGATCACCCTCCGCTCCGACGGGAGCCTCGAGCAGGACCTCGTCCGGGAGCTCGTCACGGAGGCGTACCGGCTGGTCGTGGCGAAGCTCCCCCGCGCGCAGCGTCCGGTGGATCCGGAGCTCTTCGGCCGCCTCTGAGCGCGCGGAACGACGACGCCGTTTGGCGTCCTCGATGTCGCGTTCTGCACGCGAATCACCGCGGGCTCGCGCGACGCCGCACGGACAGCGGGATGCCCCGTCGATCGATCGCGATATTCCGCGCGAACCCGCGTCATAGAACCTCCCTCGACGTGTCTCCTGTGGTGTGAGCATTGAGTACGACGCCGAGACCCGCGTCGAGTCCCCGGTCCTGACGTCCGAGCTGGACGAGGGCATCCAGCGCGCCCTGTCGCGAGGGAGGACGTTCGCCGCCAGCCTGCCGACCCACGCGTGGATGACGCTCAATCAGATCGCGGATGCGGAACGCATGTCCGTGGAGGGGCTGCTCGCGCGCGGCGCGGGCCAGGGTCTGCTGCACCGCTGGAGGACGCGGCGCGCGCTGAACCACCTGCTGTCGCGGGGGTACCTGCGGCGCGACGGCGAGCACGTGATCCCGACGGTGGCCGGCATCGGCGCGATCCGCCCGTACATGTCGATGGATCCCACCAGCTCGGCGTTTCCGGCCCTGCGGGAGCGGCGACGCCAGGAGCTCGCCGCCGAGCGGACCGGCGCCGGCGCGCGCGAAGGCTCCCGCGCGGACGGAGCCCGGCGGTGACCCCGGAGGAGCAGGCGTTCGCCGCCTTCGCCCACGCCGTCGATGCGATCTACTTCGGACTCGGGGTCCTCAGCGCGGGGATGTGCGTGGTCGCCGTGATCCTGGTGATCCTCTCGCTGCGAAGGGACCATGCCACCCTGCTCAGCGCCGGAGCCATCTGCTGGCTCTCCGCGACGATCCTCGGCCTCGTGTGGATCGGGCAGGGCCTGTGGCCCCTGGCGGTGCTGCAGGCGGGGTCCGTTCCCGCAGTGGTGACCGTCGAGCTCGCCCGGCGACGCTTTCTCGGATACCTCACTTCCCGCCGCATGAGCCGAAGCACCGCGTCGCAGACGGACGTCGTTGCGGCGGGATGACGTTCAGCGCGCCCCGACGGGCTCCTGCGGCGTCCGAAGACCACGCGCGATGAGGAAGATCGCGAACCACAGCTCGAACGCGAACACAGGAAGCGCCGCCCCGCCTGCGATGGGTCCATTGAGGGGGATGACACCCCACAGCTGACACAGGTTGCTGATCAGCACGAGGCCCCCTCCCCCGACGCCGAGCGCGGCGAGCGCGCGCGGCACCGCGCGCGAATCCCAGAGGAGCCAGCCGAGGACGCTCGTGTTGACGCTGATCACGAGCCCCTGCCCGAGCAGGAACGACGCCGTGTGCATCGCCGACGCGAGCTCCGCCACGGGTCCCGATGTCTCGTGCGACCACATCATCGCGAGCATCGGCAACGCGCCGGCGAGGATGACCGCCGCTTCCACCGCGCGAAGGGCGGCGAACGTCGCTGCGCGGACAGGCCCGGACGCCCGCAGCAGGTTCCACAGGAGCACCCCGGTTCCGGCGCAGCCGATCGCGAGCCCGAACTCGAGAGTGACGCCTGCGGCAACGAATCCCGCTCCGTACGCCACGACGGCGAGGACGGACGTCGCGTGGGTCACGAGATAGAGGATGCCTGCGGCACGGGCGTGCTGCCGGGCCACGTGAGAGGCGGATGCCCGATGGTCGTTTCGGTATACGGCGTAAGCTTGCATGAGGTCATCGTAGGTATACTATGTATACGTGTCAACCCGATCCTCTCGACCGCAGCGCACACGTCTTGATCGCGACCTCATCGTCGACGTGGCGATCACCCTTGCAGACGCGCACGGGCTGGATCGAGCGAGCATGCGCGGGGTCGCGGAGCACCTGAACGTCACACCCATGGCGCTCTACAAGCACGTCGCCCATCACTCCGAGCTCATCGACCACATGCTCGACCGGGTGATCGGCAGCATTCCCGACGTCCGCTCCGGCGCGGACTGGCGGGAATCGACCCGGGCTCGCGTCTTCGCGGCGCGGAGCATCTTCGCCGCGCACGCATGGGCCCGCGAAGCCATCGAGTCCCGCCCTCTGGCCACCCCGCAGACGCTCCACCACATGGACGCGCTGATGGCCGGGATGTTCGAAGGCGGGCTCTCGGCCGACCTCGTGCACCACACCATGCACGCGCTCTCCACGCGCATGTGGGGGTTCACCCGCGACGTGCTGCCGACACCGCAGCTGCCCGAGGATCCTGAGCAGCGAGCCCGGGCGATGACCGACTTCGCGGCCTCCTACCCCGCGATCGTGCACATGGCCACGGCGTCTCCTCATGCCGGCGAAGCGTGCGACGACGACGCCGAGTTCGCGTTCGCGCTGGATCTCATCCTCGACGGCACGCAACGCCTGCACGAGAGCGGATGGACTCGCGAGGCGCCGTTCTGAGCGCGCGGAGGCGGCAGAAGTGCGAGGGAGACGCGCCCCGTCGCGCCGACAGCAGGGTCACCGGCACCCCACGGGCATAGGGTGAGGCCGATGAACGAGATCGAGCGCGAGCCTTCGGACCTCGGTGCGCATGTCACCACCGTGCTGACCGAGGCGCGCTCCGACGAGCAGGAGCGCTGAGATGAGCATACGGATGGACAACATGGGCATCGTCGTCGAGGATCTCTCGACGGTCATCGATTTCTTCGCCGCGCTCGGCCTCGAGCTCGAAGGCCGCGCCATGGCCGAGGGCGAGTGGGCCGGGCGCGTGACCGGCCTCGGCGACCAGCGCGTCGAGGTCGCCATGATGCGGACCCCCGACGGTCACGGCCGCCTCGAGCTGTCGCGGTTCCTCGCGCCGGAGATCGTCGCCGACCACCGCAACGCTCCCGTCAACGCGCTTGGCTACCTCCGCGTCATGTTCGAGGTCGACGATCTCGACGAGACCCTTGCCAGGATCGAAGCCCACGGCGCCCGCCTCGTGAGCGATGAGGTCGTGCAGTACGAGGACATCTACCGGCTCTGCTACATCCGCGGCCCCGAGGACATCCTGGTCGGACTCGCGCAGAGCCTTCGCTGAAGCGCGGAGGTCATGCCCGCAGGAAGGCGAGCACGACTGCGCTGGATCCGCGCCGCGATATCCAGACACCGCCGGGAACGACAGAGGCCCGGATCACTGATCTTCCTCAGTGTTTCCGGGCCTTCTCTGTTGGCTGGCGCAATCGACCTCTGTTCGAACCATTGGCGAACAGGGCTCAGCCTCGAGGAACTTAGGGACCTCGCCCAGGCCGGCAACAGAGACATCGAACCTATTGTTCGAACGATCTACCGTCCGCATCCGCTACCTGAGCGCCTCGGGCCGCGGAAGGTCGCTGACATCGTCCGCCGCTACCAGGAGGGCGAGAGCGCCCGATCGCTCGCCGAAAAGTACAAGGTCGCACCGTCAGCGGTCACACGTCTACTACGCGAGAACAACGTCGTGGTGAAGAAGCGCACCGTCACCGAGGCGGAGGCTCGGCGGATCGCGAAGGAGTATGAAGCCGGTGCCACGATGCGCGACATCGAGAAGAATCACGGTCTGTCTCACGGCGCGGTATCTCGCACGCTTCACCGGGTCGGCGTTGAGATGCGGGCAAGCGCGCCGCGGAGGAAGGCCGTGTGACGGACTCACAGAGTTACGCCATTGCAGTCCGAGACAGCCCGAACATCTCTCCGGAGGCACCGTTCGGCGCGATCCGACAGGATGAGGTCATGACGTTCAGAACCTATGACGCGAGCAACATGAATCGCTTCCGCCTCGTAGATGCGCAGCTTGAGGGTCTGACAACCAACTCGTGGGGTATCGAGCTCGTCCTGCGCGCGCTTGCAGGAAGCCGTGCGGCAATACTTCCCACCGCCGACGGCAAGGAGATCGACCACGCGCAGTACTTGGCGTACTGGCACGGGCTGCATTTCCTGATCGTCGCTCGACTCGGCTGGCGCGATCCAGGCCGTGGACTGCGCGCCTGGCGCGACCAAGGCCGCCCGCCAGGCGATACAACGCTCGACTTCATCGCGTCGGTATGGGGCCAAGATCAAACCCTCGACGCCTACATCGCTTGGGCAACGATCAACCACGCGAACTTCGCCTACGGCAACGGCCGCCCCTCCGAGCCGCCATCCGAGGCATGGATGCGATGGGCACGTCAAGTTCAGGATCGTCCGGGTCTTGAGCTGCTCGACGGTGGCAGCAATCCTCCGCATCTGGGCAGCGCCGAGGACGAGTCCGATTCAATCCACGATGACGAGCCCGGAGCGCTGACGATCGTGGACTCAACCCGTCGCCGTGCTATCTACCTCAGCGGGCGGCACGGGTTCTACGAGGACTTGCGGACTCGGTGGAAGGAACTGCCCGATGTCGCGCCGAACAATTGGCGAGTCGAGGTCTTCAACCGCCGGTTGGGCTACCTCGGTGAGTATCGCTTGTCGCGGACCACCGGTCGGCTGCACGTCGGGAAGCACTCGGTCCACATGCTCGGGAACTAACGCGGCCCCGCAATACGAAGTGTCTGCGCTCTTCGAAGGCCTGATAGCGCCTGGGCCTAATTTCGGTTGAGTCCGTGCCGACGACTGTCGAGCGCCACCTTGAAATGACTCTCCGATGCGTCGATGGCGGACGTCGGCGTCGATGGGTCGAAGACGCGCAGGAGTGAATAGCGGAACGTCGATGGATCGAGGCCGCGGAGCTCGACGTTGCCACCATGGCCGTTAGTCGCGTAGATGCTCCATCGCTGACGGATGTTCTCTTCGCCATCCGCTTTGCCGACGTAGTGGCGCCCGTCGCGTGTGTCCGTGATCAGGTAGATGCCAACCACGGATGAGAGCGCTGTGCGCCACGAAGCGTAGCGGTGCTCGCGCATCACTGCCTGGAGCTGTGCATAGTCGAGAACAAGCCGATCGAAGCCGGGGAACGGCACAGGCTCGGCATCGGCGATGCCCATCACCGGGTAGCTCGCCGCCGTGGCCGCTCGCATCCACCAGGTGCGCGGTGACCGCCAGCCGATGACGAGGCGCCCGCGCAAATCAGCCAAGTGCTCGGAGACGACCATGTCGAACACACGTCGCACACCATCGTTCGCGATCTCGCCGCGGTTCTCGACTACCGACCAGAGTCGGGCCTGGTCGCCGCCCTCACGAATGAAGACGACCCAGAAGCGCGGCGGATCGGCCGGGAAGCGCCTCGGGTTCACGGACTGATTCCGCGTGTACTCGAGGATCTCGGCGTCCGTAGAGTCTGCGTGGATGCCCTGCGGTCCGCTGTCCTCGTGCTCGCGGACGTAGGCGTGACGGATCACGAGCGCGTCCGAGAAATCGATACCCGTATCGAGCACGATCGGACCGAGTGTCAATGCCATCAACCGCGCCTTTCCATGCCGCTCCTAAGCACCCCAACAGTCGTAGCTCGGCCCGTCCGATGCTGGCGGCGCGACCGGCTTCTGAATCCTGACGCTAACCGGCACGGGGAAGTCAACACCCATCAAGATGGCCTCGCCCGGTACCAGCCCGGGAAGAAGCTTGGTCGCTGAGTGATCCAGCTCCGCTGCTGCCTGCTCAACCCGCTGCCGGTCGCGGCCATCCGCGAGCCGATGAACGATCGTCATCCCGACCTGGCTGAGGACCCCGGCAGGCAAGTCGCTCGGCCGCTGGGTTGCGACGCAGACCGTCAGCCCGTATTTGCGTCCCTCCTTGGCGATTGCGTCGAAGGCATTTAGGTGCGTGCTGGCAAACTCGTCACCGACTGTGACATCGAAGAACTGATGCGCCTCATCTACGGCGACGACAACAGGCATCGCTCCGTACGCGCCTTCTCGTGCCCAAGTAAGAAGCGTCTGCCCAAGGATATTGACGACGATCTCGCGCAGGTGGTTGGCGAAAGTTAGGTTCTTCAGCGAGATGCGGAGAACATGCTGGTCGTGGTCGTGTATCCACTTCCAGATCTCCTCGATGACGTTGACGACGCCAGCGGGAGGGTCAATCACGTCCATGATCTCTGGCGTCTGAAGGAGATCACTGATGCGACTAACGAGCGACGAGACATACCCGAGAGAGTTCTGATCGACATCGCCGAACTTGCTCGAGTTGTTCTTATCGGTACCCCAGATGCATTCGTTCTGAACCTGGGCGGCGAGCAACCGGATGTTGAACGGCGAGTTCGCACCTTCAACGGCCCCAATGTAGGTGTTACAAGCAGATTGATGGACCGCGATGGTGCCGTTCCGCTTCACAACCTCGCCCGATGACTGCACGACACGCTGATGAGCCGGCGTAGCGCCGGCATCTGCTGTGATCGCGTGCGCCAGCCTGAGCGACCGGACAGCTTCCCGGAGCTTGGGCAGCTGGGAGCCGCTTGATGGATTCAGGAATGCATTCCGGTCCGATTCCCGCATCATGAAGTGCGGGATACCAACTACGGTCGTTCCGTCAGGTTCATCTGCAGCGGAGCTGAACGCTAGATGCGTCGCTCGCTCGGCGAGGGTTCGGAACTCACCTGTGGCGTCGATGAGGATCATCTTGCCCCGCAGGGCAGCGACGCTTTCAGCCAGGTGTCCGACGGTCCAGCTCTTTCCAGATCCCGTGGCCCCGACAACCGCGAGGTGCCTACCGAACAGGCGCGACAATGGGACGGCGACAGGGACCGACTCATCAACGGACAAGCGGCCGAGAGGCAGTGTTGCAGTGTCGGAACTGGATGCGGCGCCGATAACGGCCAGGATTGCTTCGGAACTCGCGGCGTAGACCGCATCTCCCACCTTCGGGTACCTCGCGATGCCACGAGTCGTCGCGCCGCTGAGCTCGAGCGTCGAGAGGAGTTGCACTCGTCCTTCGATCGGAACCTTCTTGTCGCCTTCTGCGGACACGTCATCGGCCCGCCCGAGCGCTGTGCCAACTTGTAGCAGCCGTCCGAATGCCGCGACTCCTCCGACATCGATGACCACGAACTCGCCGACCTCGCCTCGACCGAGGTACTCCCCAAAGTGCGCCCGAGGCAGCTTGTTCGCAGCCGAAAGGGCAATATCGGCGAAGGACCCTTCGACCTGAAAGACATGCCCGATCCGACGTTCTGGACCGAACGGGTGCAGCTCCATCATGCGCGTGAGTTGCCGTCGAGCGACACGCGGTCTGCGTGTGCGTCTCGCTCATCGCGAGCGGGCATGTCGGGAAGGAACCTCACCAGGTCGTCGTACGTTCCGTTTAGCAGGCTAAGACGTCGGTCGCCTCGCTCGATAAGCGCCTCAATCCACCCGAGTGTCTTGGATCGAGTCGCGTCGCGCGCGCCGGGGGTCACCACCACGGCGCGAAGACCAATGTTGCTGCGAAGTGCGGCTTCGATCGGCGCGACGAGGTGCTCGTCGTTGAACCCAAAGCCGACAACGATCAAGCCGACATCGGGCTGACGAAGCGCGATCTGGAAGCGCGACATGAACTCCAGATACGGCTGCTGGTAGGACATCTGGTACTTCGCCGACGACGGATAGATGAGTACCGGACTCGTTGGCTTCGCGAACCCCGGAACCTTCCGAACGCCACCGTCCGTGGCGTCCCAGTCGACAGATCCATGCAGCTTGAGCAAGTGGAAGACGCTCGGCTCAAGCGCGAGCGGTTCGTGCGGCCGTCGACGAACGTAGTCCAGATCAAACGATCCGCCGTCGAAGTCCTGTCCGCCATAGCCAAACCCGTCAATGACGTTGAACCGCGCACGACGTGCGGCGAGTTCAAAGGCCAGGTCATAGTTCGTTGAGAACAGCTGCGTTCGTTGCAGTCGCGTTGATCTGCGTGCAACCTTCCGCAGGAGCAGTTCGTGACTTTCGACCTGTGAATGGTCGTCAATGAAACTGCAGCTCTTCCAGACGACGTCTTCGGCCTCGCGGACGAAGTCGGCGAGAGCGGTATCGCGGGGATTGAGGACTAGGCGCGCCTGCGCGTCGGAGAGAATGTGCTCAAAGTTCTGCCCTTGAACGAGCTCGTCGCTCAGTTGAGCCTTGATGGCTGTGTAAGAGCCGAGCTTTTCAACTTCGGCCCAAAGGTCCGACATCTTCGGAGCAAGCTTGTCCGTGACACGTTCGTTAACGATTCCAAGTGAGGTGCCCAGTCCCGCAAGCACGACAAGGTTCTCGGCGTTGGTGATTAACGAAAGCTCTTCGCGAAAAGCCCGTGAAGCGACATCCTGGGCGGAAATCGCATCCAGGTCAGTCAACTCGGCGCCGTCAAGCGACTGCCATGCCCCCTTGGTGTAGCCGCCAATCACCTCAATGCTGTGCGTCATGCATCCTCTTTCCCCAGCCTCCATCGGCCACATCGCGCCCCCGCGCCCGAAACATCGTCACAGCGCTGCCGCACTCCGTGCAGCCACCGGCGCCCTCGACGCGGCAATCTCATACAACTCGACCGGAAGCCCTGAACCCAACAAGAAGGCAGCGTCGTCAATGCCTGCTTCACCGAGCACCTCCTTGGCGCGCGGCAGCATCGACGGCATCTCTAGCGAGGAGATCCGTCCCGGTTCGGCCCGGCGCCAACCGTTCTGCGACATCCGGATCATCGCGTTCCGGTACGAGACATCACCCATGACTCCGAGCGCGCGGGCACGGTAGAGAAGCGCTGCCAGACTCACACCCCAGTACTCCTTGAGCTCAGCAAGCTGTGCCCACGCCTTGCCGGCCGTGGAGGCGGGAAGGAATGGAGCGATCTCCTCGGCCGGCATCAGGAACTCCGAAGCGAAGCGGTTGGCCTGATCCTCAGCGACCTTGCCGCCCGGCTCCGCGTCATGATGCATGATCAGGTGGCCAAGCTCGTGCGCGACGTCGAACCGCTGCCGGTAGTAGTCGTCCTTCACCGGGTTGAGCACGATAATCGGCCGCGTCGCCGAATGCAGCGAGTAGGCGTCGATCGCCGCCACACCTGGCTCACTGAACACCACCACGACACCGCATCGCTCCACGAGGCGAATCACATGTTGCACCGGGCCTGGCGCGATGCCGAAGAACTCACGCGCCTCTCGCGCAGCGTCTTCCGGTGTCATTGAGCGGGCGTCTGGATCGACGGGAAGATCCGGCAGTAACGCCTCCGGGAACTCGACTGCGTTCTCCAGCATGCCCGCGACCTCAGCAACGAATCGACCGTAGGCCTCCGCCTCGTCCTGCGCGATCTGGGGTGTCGAGCGCAGCGATCGGAAGTGTGGCTTGTTTACCCGAGGCGGTGCGCCGCCACCAAAGAACTGCGGTTCGACGCGGAGCGCTAGCGCCAACTTCGCCACGGTCGCCCGATTGGGCTGCTTGGCACCGCTCTCCCACGCTGTCACTGAGGCCGGTGACATCTCGATCAGCGACGCGAGGTGTGACTTCTTGAGGCCGGCCAGCTGCCGAGCCATGGTGAGGCGTTCACCGTTGAAGAACGAAGCTGCGGCGGCGAGCGTCTGGGACGGCCGACGCAGCTCAGCCATTCGCGGAGCCCGTCCCTTCGCCCATGCCCGACTTCTTGATCCGCACCGGCAGGTCCTCGACCTCGGTCGACGCGCCGCCACTCGGCATGGTCGGCGGAACCGACAGGCCCGTGCCGCCGATCGGAGTGCCTCCAGAGAGGAGCAGTCGCTTCCAGTGCCAGCAGGCGTCGTCCGGGTACTCGGGATTCTTGCTCTGCCCGATGTACAGCTCGAACTGCTTGGTGATCGGGTTGAACGCGTGCGCTGCGACCAGCGTCACCCCTTCGAACGCGTCATCATCAGGAATGCCCGCGATCGACTCGAGTCCATACTCCTCGTCGTCGAAGAGAGCGTTGTCGCGGATGAACTGCTGTGACGCCACCCGACGCTTCGCATCGCTGCGCTGCACCCACTTGATCTCGTCGATCTTCCCGAACGGATACGACTGCAGCAGCACCCGATAGCCCGCGATCGCCCAGCCAGGAGACTGCTTGTAGTCGCTTCGGGCGATGGCATCCGACCCGAGAATCGGCATCGAGCGGAACACCTCCGGTGTGATTCCGCGCTTGATGAAGTCATCACCGGTGCCGTCGACGTCGTCACCGAGCACGAACCGACCGTTCGAGGTTGCCCGGTCGACGAGGTCCTTGAAGTGCTTGTAGTTGAGGTAGCCGACGACACCCTGGTCGTGACCTTGGTCCTCGTCGTAGATCTGATCCGTTGCCGCGAACGCAGCAGGGGCAGCCCATTCCAGGACTTCGAGCAGGCCCGAGCCACGAAGGCTCTTGATGGCGTCATCTTCTGCGGTCACGGGACCAGACTACACGGTTGTCAGTATTTGATGCCGTAACTTTTACTCCTGGCGTGTCATGTTGGCCTCAGCGCGCCAGAACCGGCGTTACTTCGAGTGTCCGCGTCGTTCTCTGGCGCCCAGCAATCCCGCCTCCCGCGACTGGTGCAGCTCGAGCAAATGCGCCACGCGCTCAGCTGCTGACGCAAACCCCTTGCGTCGGTACAGCCAATCAACTCGTTTGTCTAGCTCGGCGTGTGCATCGCGCAACGCGCGAGGCATAGTCGCCTCGTCGTACAGCCACGCAAGCGTGCGGCCGTCACCGTGATCGGCGCGAGCCTTCAGCACCAGCTCCGCCAGATGTGCCAGTTCCTGGCTAGCCGAAGCTTCTACGTCGGGGAATACAAAATTGTTGTAGACGACGTCCTTGGAGTACCGGTAGTCGCTCTTGAGCCTGCCGCCGACTGTTCTCACCCAGTCCATGTGAATCTCGCTACTCAGCAGGGCAAAGTCAGTGAGGCTCGCGCCGACGACCACCAAACAACCGTCTGACGCGACGTGTCCTGGCTCGAAGAATGCCATCGGCACATAGCGACGGCGCTCCGAGGATGTCCTCGGGACGATCAGGAAAGGTGCGACAGGACGCTGCGTGATCTGCGCAAAAAGGTGTGGAGTCGAGGCGAGTTTCGGACGAGCGGAGTCCAGCCTGATCGCTCGCGTTGCGTCGACCCGACGAGCGATCTCAGGTATTGCCCGCCATGCCGCCTCCGGCACGCCGTCGAGCCAAAGGCAGAACCGATCAACGCCATTGATGAACTCGCGAGAGCCGTAGAACGGCAGGATGAATGGCTCTGCCTCTGGAGATTCTGAGAGCAGTGTGGCGCGCTCAGAAGACGACAGCAGCAGGTTGCCCTTGTCCGCTGCCATGTTGCCGAAGACCATCTCACGGCGCCCCGAGATCTGTGACTGCCTGTTGCCGACCGCATACTCAATGCCCGCCGTAAGGTAGGGACTGATCGTACGGACGGTCGTCTCGATCGGCTCTCCACGTCCTCGCGAATAGGAGAACAGTCGTTTCGGCGTCGCGTTGTCCGCCGAGTAGCCGATGATCACACAGTGCACTGCTGCCGCATCCGGCGACTCGTTGTCCCACTCAAACGTCTGGTGTGCGAAGTTGACATGCATGCCTGCGGCGTACAGCTCGCGCCAAATGATCGCGGGTTGCTCTCCTTGAGCGACGGAGTTGGTAGAGACCAGTGCGCACTTGATACTCGGGTTCTCACTCATCATTCGCGCTGCGAGCAGGTACCACCCCGCCACATAGTCAAGGAATCCTGCCTCCCGCACACCGTGTGCAACGGCTCGAAGCTCGGCCTTCTGCGCTGCGCTCATGGTGCGCGATCCGTTGAACGGCGGATTGCCGACGATGTACTTGAGTTCCGCTGCAGGGACGACGTCGTTCCAGTCAGTCGCGAGGGCGCTCCCCAGGTGAATCTTCGGGGCGATTCGGATCGGGAGCCGGTCTGGCGCGAGGCCGAAGTCCTCCGACATGCGCTGATTCGCAAGGTGGTCGACGAGAAGCATCGCAGTCTCCGCGATTCGTGCCGGCCACTCCTCGATCTCAATGCCGAAGAAGTGATCGAGCCTGACTTTGAGATCCCCGGTGACGTCGAACGAAAGCTGAGCGTAGTCCTTGCCCTTGTCGTGGAAATCCAGCTCGCGTTGACGAAGAAGAAGTTCAAGCTCCAATGCACGAAGCTCGCGGTACGCGACGATAAGGAAGTTGCCGCAGCCACATGCCGGGTCGAGCACTCGGATCTTACCGAGATCGTTGTGGAGGCGCGTCAGTTGGCCTCGGTCATCCCAAGCCCGGCTAAGCCGATCGCGAAGACCATCCATGAACAGCGGATTGATCGTTCGCAAGATGTTTGTCTCGGTCGTGTAATGCTCGCCACCGCCGCGGCGATCAGAGCGAGTCTTGACCGTCTGGAACATCGACCCGAAGACCGCTGGTGAAATCACCGACCAGTCAAACTCTCCAGCACTGATCAGCTCAGTGCGGAACGCCTCGGTGAGGGCACCCATCGTGAAGTCGTCGATAAACAGGCCGCCATTGACATAACGGAACTCACGGACTACCTCTGGCAGGTCAGCTGCACGCTGTTCATGACTGAGCGCATCAAACAGCGCATCGAGATCCTGCGCAAGCGTCCCCGCCGTAGTGTGCTCCACGAGGAATGCCTGGAACTGATCAGGCCGTCCTGGATGCTTCCACATCCCGGAATCATCTGCGAAGTACAGGAAGAGCAGACGGGCAAGCAGGAGTGTCGCATTGTGTTGGTCCCACCCGGACGATTCGAGCTCGGTGTATAGCGTGCTCATGAGACGGGCCGCCTGGGCAGCGGTTGTTTCGGCCTCGTAGTCGAACGCCCCGCGCATACGAGCGAGAAGATCGACCAGTGTGAGGTCCTCGTCAAAATCGATCGCAACGGCCTTCAGCTGGCGTACCAGCCGGGCATCATCGGTCCCAACACGGCGCTCATGCAGTACCAGCTTCGCGTTAGCGCCACCCATCTGCGCGCGCCGGGGCCACCGCCATGCCTGACTGTGCTCATCGGCAAAGATCACGAGCCGCTCGAGATTCTTGGCGCCGACCACCTGATCGATCTGTCGCTGGATGGTGCGCGCCGGGATCCCATCGTGAAACCAGACACGCAGGCCCTTGAATCCTGCGACCTGCCTCAGCGAGTGGGTGCCGTCGTCGACCTCGACCGTGAGATCCGCCTGATCCGGGTTGCTCCACCCCAGGTGGTCGACGAACAGGTCTCGGAACTGTCGACGATCGACGAGGTCCAGAAGCACGGCACTGTCCACGTTTAGTTCACTCCCATGGTGCTTACGATGCGTATGGAGTCGTTGCCGGAACGACGCTCGATGACCAGCTTGTCTTCCCGTGCAAGGGCGGCGAGCCGGTTCGCCAACTCCTCGTCGGTTGCGCCGTTGCGAATAGCGTTGCGGAGTCGGCGATCAGCCTCGTTGGTCAGCGGGTGCTGGTACAAGAGGTCGAGCGCAGCGGAAGCGTCGGCACCAAAGTCGAAGAGACTCTCGCCCAGCCGCTTCCAGATCTGCCGACGAACACCCCGCAGACGCCCTGCCGCGACCGCGGGGTTGGCGAGCGGGCCACGGACGAGTTCGCTGACCATTTCGTCGTGGTTCGGCAGACGAGCTGTCGAAGGCTCGCCCGGGCTGCACTCGAAGACGCGCAAGGTCTCGAACCCGGTGAGAAGCCGAGTCTCTCCTGCCGGAGTGATCCACCCGAATCCGTCGACGCCGGCCTCTGTGCGGACATAGCACGCGACGCCGTCTTCGATGTCTGTGATGCGCTTGGTCCGAGTCGCGTCGACCAGATCCGGGAGCCGTCGTGCCCGCTCTGCGGCTTCCGGCGTCTGCTCAAGTGCATTGCTCCAGTACTGATAGGCAAGGCTGGCAGCGTCGATGTCCTCGACGTCCTCGGCTTCGTCCAGCGTCCCGTTGTACAGGTCATTTATCGTGCGAACCTCGTCCTCCGAGCCGAAGAACTGCTCGTCGGAACCGAACGCTTGGGCGTTTTGGTGGAGTCGATCGGCAATGCGCTGGCGGAGCGACAACACGTTGTTGAGTGATCCGTGGAAGATCGAGTAGAGCAAGACCTGAGACGACTCTTGGCCGACTCGGTCAACACGTCCCGCTCGCTGGATCAGTCGGACGATGGCCCACGGCAGGTCGTAATTTACGACAACGTGTGCGTCTTGGAGGTTCTGTCCCTCACTCAGAACGTCGGTGGAGATGAGCACGCGGAGTTCGTCGGTCGCGAGGTCGCCCGATCCATTGCCGCGCAGCTTGTTGGAGTGCGGTGAGAACCGACGCGCGAGCTGAGTGGGATCCTCGTCGTCGCCAGTCGCAGCATCAACGCTCTCAATGCCCATGGAGCGGAGCGCGTCCGCGACGTAGTTGGCCGTGTCCTTGTACTCGGTGAACACCAGTATTTTGTCGTTGGGGTGCTCGTTCGTGATGAGGTCCGCGAGCGCAGTGAGCTTAGAGTCGCGGCCGATTTCCCAGGGGCCGTAGGCGGCCAGCAAGTCCGACAGCGCCTCGCTGTCCACGCGCAGGGCCTCGCGCAAGGCGGGTGTGAAGAGTTCGGAGCGAACCCAAGTGACATATCCCGGGGCCGCGTCCGCGAGTGCCTGGTAGCGCTTCGCCGCAGCATCCCCCAGCCTTTCGGTGTCGTCGACATCGTGTTCGATGATGTCGTCGTCATCCAGGAGGTCTGCCTCCTGGATCGTCCCGGTCGGGAGCGGTAAGCCGTTGTCAATCGCGAAGAGGAAAAGCTCATTGCGAGCAACGTGGCGACGGAGCGAGAGGGTGAAGGCGTAGCCGCCCGACGAGAGCCGCTTGTAGAGCGTCGTCCGGACGAAGCCCGCGACCTGCCCTCGTGCGCGGCGCAGGTTCTCAACGATCTGCTTGTCCTCGTCCGACCACTCGGACTTACGCTTCTCGTCGACGTACTCGATGAGCGAATATCGCGGCAGGACGAGATTCTGGAGCGCGTTCAAGGTGTCGTCGCTGGCCATGAGCGCGGCCGGATCGCCCTCAGCGAAAGGGTGGTCGATGGGGCGAGCTACCCGTTCCGGGAACCGGAATTTCGTGCCGTCGGCGAAGCGAAGGTACTTGGAGCCGTCATCGTCAGACTCCGAGTAGTTGTTCTTGATGAACGTCCGAGTGCGCCGCACCAGGTGCTCGCTCATCAGGCGCTTCCAGTCGTCCGGGTCTTCGGAGCGCTTGAATGCCTGCAGCGTTGTGATCTTGCCGTCGACGCGGTCGGCGAGCTTCGGGTCCGCCGCCAGCGCGTTGACGGGCGAGATACCCAGATCCTCGTCGGGCTGGATGAAAAGGCCTAGCTGGTTGGCGACATCTTCGAAGCGGCGGTTGTACGGCGTGGCCGTGAGCAGGAGGGCTTTCGCTCCGACGCGCTCGAGATACTCCAGAACGGCCTGATAATCGCGGCGCTTATCGTTTCGAAGGGTGTGCGACTCGTCGACGATGACAAACCGGTACCGGCTGATAGTCGGCAGCACGTTGTGCGCCTCTGTGTACGACACGACGCGCCCAGGCACGTCGTAGGCATCGAAGTATTCCTCCCACATCTGCTTCAGGTTCTTCGGACACACCACGAGCGGGAGGTAGCCGTGCTCTTCACGCAGCATCAGCGAAACAGCGACTGCCGTGATGGTCTTTCCGAGCCCGACAACGTCACCGAGCATCGTCCCACCGCGCGTCACAATGCGGCGAGCGAGAGTCCGCACGGCGGTGGCCTGGTAGTCGAGCAGCTCCGACTGCACCTCGAGCGGCACCGAGTACTCATCCTGGCCCTCTCGCACGTCGCGCGAGAGGTCGTAGCAAAGCTTGAGGAAGACCTCGTAGGGTGGCTTCGGATCAACGGAAGCCCATGACTCGTCCAGTAGCGCGAGCAGATCAGCCGTCACCATTCGACTGTGTGGATCATCCCAACGCGCGTCAAACCAGTCGGCGAGGTCCTTTCCGCCTCCAAACGAATCCGGCACGTCGACGTTCAACTCGAGGTTCGAGTTGAGCCCCGGCGCCGTCAGATTGCTGCTGCCGACGAAGCCCATGATCGGCGAGTTGAGATCGTCCCGGTGGAAGATGAACGTCTTGCCGTGCAGGGGTCGGCGAGTGAAGACCTTCACGGCGACCTTGCCCGACCCGAGGTGCTCACGGAGCGCGGCGAGAGTCTTTCGATCTGCCGCGGTGGGCGCGCCGCGCATGAGCTGCACCCGGAGATGCTCGAGGAGCTGCGCCTTCCGTTCCTTCGAGATCTGCGAGTCCGCATCTGGGCGGGGCTGCCCGTCGACCGTGGCCTGAAGCTGATCGAGGGTTTCCTCCTCGGGGCCAGCGAACACCATGCCGATGAGAATGCGCACCAACGGCTCATCCGCCGGTTCCTTAGCGGCGACGATCTCGTTGAACTCGCTCCAGCCTCGAAGGTTGAAGTACCCGACCGCAACATCCATGCGATTGAAGGCCTTCAGCGTCGCCTGGAGGTGCTCGCCAAGGCGAAGCTCAATGTTGTCGAATATCCGGGTCAAGGCGCTCCTTCGTCGCTTCCCGGCCTACCAGGAAGATGGTCCTTCTTCAGAGTAGCGAGACGCGCCGACACACCATCGGACTGCGACCGCATGGCGCGGCGGTTGAGACGTGTCAAGGTCAGACTCTGGATGCTCCTCCGCCTGCGGCGGGTCACATGTTGTGGCCCTGAGCCTCTTCCCGGTGGAGCAACGCGAGCCCTGCCGCAGTGATCTCCCATTCAATGACCACTTCACCCGGCATCGGTGAGTGGACTTGCGGCGCGATCAGGCCGTCGCGCGCGAGCCGCCTTACGGTGGCAACCCGTACGGCCTCATGGGCCGGAGCAGGCAAGTCAAGAAACGCCATCGCGAATTGGCCATTCAAGTTGACCGAGGGGACGATCAGGCCATGCAGCTCAATCTTCCGAAGAGTCGCCAATTGCGTGGGCGAGAGCGGGTGCATGGTAGCGACGCTACCGAACCATACCGGCACCAGAGCCCCACGGACGTCGACCTTTGCCCAGGAACGGTCCGTTCCCTCCGATAGCGTGGCCGTTACGGAAATGTCGGTGGGGAATGGACGGCACATGAGCGACGAGATCGAACTGATCGGTGACGGCGACGGCCTGGCAGTCATCGGCGAACCAGGTGCCGTCGAACGCTTCCTCGCTTCCGCTGGCGTGCCTTCGAAGGATCTCGCACTCCAGCAGAGACTCGGTTCCACACTCAATGCGGGCTCAGCCGTCGCCAGAGCCGGATCCGAGATTGCTGCCAACTCCGGCCGGTGGGTAAAACTCACCGAAGATTCTGCGAAGGCGATGAAGGTGGCCAACCTCATGAAGGGGTCATCGGACGGCGTCAGCCGCGCGATCGCGACGACGAGCAAGGGCAAGATCACCAAGATCCTCGAGTTCACCAAACCGGGCTCTGTTGGGTCGATGCTGACAAACCCCGCAATGCTGGCGGGCGCCGCAGGCATCATGGCGCAGCTCGCGATGCAGCAGACCATGGAGGAGATCACCGACTACCTCGCCAAGATCGACGAGAAGGTCGACGACATCCTTCGAGCTCAGAAGGACGCCGCGCTTGCCGAGATGATCGGTGTCGGTTTCGTCATCGACGAGGCCATGACCGTCCGCGAACACACCGGGCGGGTCTCCGAGGTGACCTGGTCGAAGGTCCAAGGAGCAGCCCAAACGATCGCGACGACACAGGGCTACGCGCTCCGACAGCTCGACGCGATTGCAACCAAGCTCGAGAAGAAGCGGGCAGTCGGCGACCTCGCCGATGTGTCCGAAGCGGCCGAAGAGTCCGTCGAGGAATGGCTCGCCGTGCTTGCGCGGTGCTTCCAGCTTCAGGACGGCCTCGGTGTGCTCGAGCTCGACCGCGTACTCGACGCCAGTCCCGAGGAACTGGAGCGGCACCGCCGTGGGCTCAAGGCCGCGCGGGACGAACGACGGGCACGGATCGCGACGACCACTCAGTCGCTGCTCGCTCGGATGGATGCTGCCGCGGATCTCGCCAACACCAAGGTGTTCCTTCACCCGTTGAAGTCCGGGGCCGTGGTGCGATCAGGGAATGAAGTGATGGCCGACATCGTGGTCTTCAATGAGCGCCTCGGAATCGCGGCTGCGCATGAGGCAGTTGAGGCGAAGAAGTGGGTTGCCGCCGCAGGCGAAGCCCGTGACAAGGCGGTGGAGGTCGGCGTCGACGGCGCGGAAGCGGTCGCTAAGTTCGGCAACAAGGTGTTCGGCGATGCGAAGTCAGCCGGCGAACGGCTCGCAGATGGAGTCGCTCAACGCTTCCCGCTGCGCCGGGCAGCCAAGCCCGATGCGGATGATCAGAACTGAACGTCGGGCGCACCGCGAGGGGGGGCACCTGGCGAACTTCAGAGGCGGGCAATCCGCGTGGAGATGTCTGCCGTCAATTGCTCAGCTGCAACGCAATGAGACTTCCAACGATGATCGGGTAGGCCACCGCGAGAACGATGAGGATCCGACTCGCGCGCACGTTCTTTCGACGCGTGAGGAACACCGCAAAGACAAGAAGGACAAGAAAGGCGACCTCGATGACGAGCGAGGAGACATCCAGGTAGCTGCCCCCATCGCCAAGCGGGACGACTGGGGCAGTTGTCAGTTCGTACGACTTGAGTGGGCTCTTGAAGTGCACGGGATCAAGAAGGGCAATCAAGAGATTGCTTTCCGGCGCAATTCCTGAAACAAGATCAGCCACGAGCGTTACGCTCGCGGCTGATCTTGTTTCCTATGCTCTTGACTAAAAACATCTCACCTATTGTGGATCAATAGTTGACATGAATCAAGTACACTCGAGGCGGATTTCCATTCGCATCGCGGTACGCCTTCTCCCACCAGTCTCCTGCACCTTTGCTCCACGTCCAGCCGGAGGACTGCGTATTCGCCGTGTGGCCAGTTACATTCGGATACTGATTGTCGATGCTGGTGATGATCATCAAGTGATCCAGAATGCCATCAGCGCCCTTGATCAGGTCCTTTCCACGGAGGTGACCCCAGTCATAGCCGATGATGTCTCCGATCTGCGCATCGGGCATTTGATTCTCATTCCACTTCAGTTCGCGAACGGTCGCCTTGCCGGAATCCCTCATGTAGGACTTGAAGTTGTCGGCGAGCGTCGCGGGCTTCGTGGGACCGGGAATCGTCCACTTGCTCGTGAGGTTGGACCAGTCCCAGGACGAGTCGGTCCAGCGGTTGTCCTTCGGAACCCCGCCGACCCACAGCGCCTGCGAGATGAACCAGGTGCAGTCCTCGTCGTAACGCGGACTGTCATTCCAATGCGCCTTTGCCCAGTCGACCGCGGCGGTGCGGTTGTAGCGCTGCGACGGGACGGCGTTCCTAGGGGGCTGAGCCGTGGCTGCACTGTCGCACCGCGGGATCCCCGGAGTCCATCCGTCATGCCCGGTGTCCGTGAAGGCATTCGGGTACCACTTTCCATCGACCGTCCGCTCCCAGATGGTCGAGGTAGTGACGTCGCTGGTGACCGAGTCGCCCGGTCCCTCGCAAGCGACGGTGATCGTCGTGCCGTCAGCGACGGCCGCGCCGGCGTGAGCCGCGGACATAGAAGGGGCAGCTCTCGGGAAGATGCCGATGTGCGTCCAGCGGATCGTGATGTTCGACGCCGCACGCGCAGAGGGAGCGGCGAGTGGCAACACCACATTTCCGACGACGGCGAGAGCCACTGCTGCCGCGAAAGCGGTGAGGAGAAGGCGGAGACTGCGTTTCATGACGACTCCCAACTCGGGTGTGCGTACACTTATGTACGACAGGATCAGCGTACACTTCTGTACGATGCTGGTCTAGTACTTGGAGGATGATCTTGACCAAGTGGGCGGGTCTTGAAACCCGGAAGGTGCTGCTCGAAGCTGCGTGGAATCGGATCATCGATCCTTCACGACCTCAGCGACAGATCCTGGATGTCCCTGGCGTGCTCGAGGAGGCCGAACGAGTGTGGGCTCAGCAGTTCTCTGCGTTCGGCCCGCGGACCTTCTCTCGAGGATCGATCACGCACACGTTTAAGACGCCAGACAAGCTGAGACGGGACGCGCTCGAGCACGGCTTCAACCGGCTCATCTCGGACGCCGCCCAAGTGGTCGGCTACTTCCGGAGCGATGTCGACTCAGCCGCACAACACACCGACAGCGGGGCGCGACGCCTTGCGATACATGCCGCGGTCGCGCATTTCGTGGAGCAGGATGTCCTGCGATTGGCAGGAGACCGAGGCGCCTTCCAGAGCTATCTCACTCTTGTCGGGACTGTTGACGAGGAGATCAGCACTCATGCGAGTCGGCTGTATGCCGCATATGACAAGGCACTAGTTCCGATCTATGCCCGCGCCTCGTCCGTTGCCCAACTGAAGGCGTTCGACTCCGAGGCGTACGCTGGCATCGTCACGGCGCTCATCGAGGGTGCTGCGTTACGTCTGGCGCTTGACCAGAAGGCCAAGACTTGGTTGGCGTCGCTAGTGGCGAAGACGGCAGCTGACGCGTTCTTCGCCCGCTGACGCGCATGATGAGCTTCGCCTGCAACTCGCAGGCGACAGGAGCGCACACATCCCGATGACGATGGTGGCCTCTTGAGCCTCGGGGCCAGCTTCGAATGGCGCCTTGATGCTGAGTAGGTTGACCTCGACACGCATATGCAAGATCCTGGCCCAGCCAGGATCGGATGCTCACGAATATCAAGTAGAGAAACGTCCGCGCATGTCGAACGGAGCACACGCCGAGCCCGCACCAACGGTGTGGATCACTCGCGCCGAGGCAGGGCAGATCGCGCCCGGTCTCACGCCGCAGCGGCTCGACTATCTGCGCCGCGAAGCGCCGTACCCATCGAAGATCACCGCACCGCCGGCGCGCGTCCTCAGCGACGGTGAGGTGATCTACGACGAGCTCGCGCTACGTCGATGGCTGGAGAGCACCGTGTCCTGGGAATGGAGGTATGGGCACTTCGGTGCGTACCGCCCGCCACCGAGCGAGGATCGCGCCTACGCGTTCCAGAATGCAGACCTTGCGACGCTGCGGCGCCGAACCTACGTCACGGAGTCACGATTGCTTGAGCTGATTCCAGATCTCCCGCTGTGGCGTATTCGTGACCTGCGCTTTCGCGCCGTTGGTCCGCGCTTCCTGAAGCCGAGCCACCGAACAGTCATCTACATCGAGGAAGAGGCCCTGGACTGGGCGAGCGGCGTCAGCGACTATTCTGATCCGATCCCTGATCGCGTCGGCCGGACAGGGCAGCCGTACACGCCAGTTGTTCGACGACTCCCGTGAGATCTGCTCAGCGCGGCGGAGGGCCGGCCTTGCTGGTCACGTCGAGGGCGATACGGTTCTCTTCGGCGATCGAGCGCTCGTTAATGTGGGCGATGACGTCCAGCTGCGCGCACGGTCCGACTCCCTCGTCCCGGGCGCCGATTGCCTGATTTTGGGCAGAGTTCTCCCGACCCACCAGGTGATGTGCGTTTGCGAATGCCCTACTTGCGGCGGCGGGCGCGCTTGAGTCGGATGGCGCGCTTGTTGACGCGATCCGACACGAGCGGCAGCAGCTTCAGCACAAACGCGCTGATAACCGCGAGTAGAGGCGCTGCAGCACCGAGAGCCGAAAGGATCTCGAGCATGGCGCAACCTCCTCGTGAGGCGGTGCCCAGCATGGAGCTGAGCAAGAGAACCGCGGCCACTCGGCCGCGGCGTCTGGGGAGCCCCAAGGGGCATGAAAAAAGCCGGTCGATGACCGGCATAAATTCGATGGGTGCGGACTACCGCACAGCGCTAGCGTATCGCAAAACCCGGCCACATTTTGCAGCTAGATCTTGAACGAGCTGAGATCGCCTCCACGGGGCTGCTCCGATTTTGGCCGCACTCATTTGCGCGCCTACCATTTTTCCTTTGAATCGGCGCGCGCGAGCTGCAACACGCCTATGGCGTCCGGTTGTGCATGGCCAGCTCGTGGACTTACCTTCACGACAGCCTGCAGACATTGAAACGGCGGCGACTGCTCTAGCCAAGAACGCGTGGCTCTCGAAGCCGGGCAGTCGCCGCCTGGGTGAATGTGGTGCGAACCATGTCACGCCGCAGTGGCCGCGCTTTCATGAGGTTCGACGGGAACGACGCGGCTGTCCGCGGCCCCGGGAATCTGCTCGAGCAGCAGTGCTGCCCACATGAGAGCGTCCCAGAACTCGAGCCGAACGGGCAACCCAACCTGCCACTGCTGCTGACCGATGGGCCGCACCTCGACGATGTAGTCCGCGTCGGTGAATAGCAGCTTCCGTGTCGCGTCGGGCACTTCGGTGTCCGCGCCGTCCTCATCGGGTAGTCCTACAACGACCGCGTCGCCGACGAGCATGGCCCGCCGACGTGCGGCCGGAACGTGGTGCCACCAGAGGAACGAGACGCGACTATTGAACGGCAGATGCTGCAGCAGCCCGGACTCGTTGACGTAGACCGTGATGCCGAGGTCGACGATGTCGACGGCTTCCATGAAGCCACCGACCGCCGTCCCGATCGCATCCGGTTGCGTCGTGTCGATTCGCCGCAGCGGGCTTTCGCCGTCGGCGGGTATGACGATTCCGTGAACCATCTATCCCACCTCCTTACTGTTGTCGCGGCCGAGAACCATGTGGTTCTCTGACGAGCCGCGGGGCAGCAACGAGGAGTCGGTGAGGGGCGAGACGTTGTATTTTCTACGGCTTCCCAGCCGTGACCTGGACGCCCATAATGGGGCGCAGATATGAACGACGACCTACAAGAAACGATCAAGAACGCAGTAGCGGAGAGCGTCACCATCGCGATGAAATCGGCGATGGACGAGTTCTCGGAAGTCTTCACCAGCTTCGCCAGCCAGGTCGATGCACGTTTCGATGCGGTCGACGACCGTCTCGATACTGCAGATACTCGCATGGATCGGATCGAACTGCGCTTGGATGGCTTCGAAGGTCGCTTTGATCGGCTCGAAGGTCGTCTGGAGAACCTCGAAGACTCAACACGCGGGGGCTTCGACCGGGTCAACACCACCCTCGACGGCATCGTTGCCCGGTTGGATGACGACGAAGTCGAGCGTGCTGCGCTCACAGCGCAGATGAATCGCCACGAAGACTGGATCGTCGAAGCGGCACCTCTCGTGCGCGTCGACTACACGCCGGGCTCGTAACAGCCCTTGATCTTGTTGATTGGGCAGCTGCCCGAGGAGAGCCTGCGCATCGCTCGATCCTCGGGACAGCCGCCCCTCTCCCCCAGTGAGAGGGAGCGTTGGCGTCAGGCAGGACCTGACTTGGCCCGCGGAGTCTTGGCTCCGCTCGTGCCGCCGAAGATAGCCTCGATCGCGGACTGCTTGGTCTTGGCCTCGCGTTCGATCTCGGCACGCACCGTTTCGGCCCTGGCGAGCACCTTCGGGTCGGACTTGCTGGTCTCGACCCAGGTCTCGAGGGCGATCCGGATCTCTTCAGTCACGGAGCGGTCGTTGAGCTGGGCGATGACGTCCAGCTGCGCTCGCAATCCGTCGGGGATGCGCACCGCGAGGGTACGAATCGGGCCGAGTGCCGTGGAGGGCACCTCGGCGGGGGTGTTCTCACTCATGGTGCGCCTCCTCATCGGGAGCGGCCGGCGAACCTGGATGGTTCTCCTACGAGCCGCATGCCGACGAGGACCGTCGCTCAGTATGAACCGATCATTTCAAACGTCAATCTTCCGTTCGCGAACGTTGTGAAAACCACGTCATCTCGTCATCGTCTGTTCACTGGTACATCGAGACGGACGGGCCGACGCTAGTGGCGTGACCGACACGACAGACCAGCAGGAACAGCTCCACGAGCACGATGGCGCACTGTGGAAGCCGTTGCCTGGGTGCACCACAACGTTCGATGAGCTCCTGAATGCGCGGCAGCGGTGGATGGACATCTTCCACGAGACGAGCTGGAACCCGTGGCGAGAGGACGAGCTCAAACCCGAAGTCGATCACGCTGAGCGAGTTATGGAGGAATGGACTCGGGGCGAGCCCGACTGGCGCCCGCCGACGAAGCGGCGCATCGGAGCGATCAACGCGGCCATCACCCGCAAGGTCAACCGTGCCCACGCCGCGGACGAAGCGCGGTGGGAACGAGACAAAGCGCACTACGACCCCGAGCGTGAGAAGGCGCGATTCGCGCTACTCGAGCGGGAGAATCTTCAAACGAGCTTCGAGCAGCAGCTCGCCGAATTTCGCAGCGGCGAGCGTTTCCCAGCCATGCAAGTTGAGAGACGAAATCGAGAAATCGCGGACCTCGAAGCGAAGCTCGCCCGCACCGCGCAGGAAATCACCTGCCTCACCCCGATCGTTGCCGACCGAGAGGACATCGTCGACGAGGATGGCAAGCTGCCGAGCGACCGGCGCAAATGGAACCTCATCTGGTACGGCATCACGCGGCGCGAGCGAGTGGAAGGTCTCATGCAGTCGACATCGAGGCTGCGAGACCAGATCAGGGCGACGAACAATCGCTCCGAGAAATCAGGGCTCAAGTCGGAGCTCTGGTTCGAGGAACGTCGCCTGAACGCGCTGCTGGCGGTACCGATCCTCACTGCAGAGGAGATGTGCGCCGACTGCTACACGCCCTGGTTTCAGCACGTCTCGGGCGGCGACAGGCTTGAAACTCGACCTTGTCCCAAATGGCCGCTCTTCGCGGCTCAGATGGAGAAGTTCTGGGAGGTCGTGCGCTCGGCCTCAGCCCGCGGCGAAGCTGTGTCAATGGCGCCGGAGAACCCTCGGCCCTTGGCTACGCTCGCCGGAAACTTGCCGATCGCCGAGGTGATCGAGCGCCTCTCTGACCTTCAGAAGGCGCACCCGGATGCCGTTGTGAAGCGCGGACGTGCGAATCGCTGGGAGCTGTGGCCCGTCACTCAGGTCCACGCGTGACAAAGTCTATTCGAGGCGGGGCACGGAAAGCCCAGCGGACGAGCCGAATTCGGCTCGTCCCCTGGGTTTGTTAGTTACGCCACCGCGCGCCGCCCTGCCTCGAACTGATTCAGAATCTTCTCCAGCCGATCGATGCCGGTGAGACTGCGCTTCATCGCCGCGTACTGCAGCACGATGTTCCGGTCGTAGCCGCCCGCCTCGTCAAGCTCACGGAGTCTGGCCAACGTCAGGATTCGATCGGTCTCCCTGCTCCAGCCGTTGTAACCTTCCCAGACGATGCCCTCGAGCGCCTTCATCGCGGCCTCGTCGAGCCCGGTGCTCATGATCTCGCCAGTGACCACGTTGTAGGCACCGACGAGCCTTGCCCAAGCATCGAAGCGATCACTGGGCCACTCGACCATGACGACGATGTTCTTGCGGTCGTAGAGCTTCTGCATCACCTTGCGGGTCGGGCACCAGGCGATGACAACACCGTTCTCGCCGATGAAGCCAGAGCGCTCCGTCACGACGTTCAACTTGTCGAACTCGCGGTGGTAGTTCGCGTTCTGCTTCTGCACCGTCAGGATCGTCGGCCGCACCTTGAAGTGCTGGGCAACGTAGAGCCCAATGGCTTTGCCGCCCTCGACGGTGTCGATGGTGCCGTCGCCGACCCACGGCACATAGAGGAACTGGTGGTTCAGGTACTCGGGATCGATCGCCATCAACGGCTCCAATCGATCGGGCTGGGCGTCATCTCGAGGCGCGTACCGTCGTGGATCAGCTGCGCCCACTCGGACAGTTCCGGCTCGGTGATAGACCCGTCGTATTTGGCGAACAGCTGCTGCAGCGCCGGGCGGATCCTGTCCAGAGGCTGGCCCGTGTACTGCTGCCGCAGCCGCTCCAGATCCTGCGTCTGCTCTGCGGCGACTTTCTGGACTGCGGAATCTGCCATCTCTCTGAAGGCGTCTTCGTTGAACTCGAAGTTCATACTCATGCTGTGATTGCTGCTTCCTCATCCCACTTGGGATGCTGGAGCAGGGAAGAGCGAGCCATTCACGAAGGCTCGACACGTTCTCGACGAGAATGAGTGGCAGGGAGGGCCGGAGACGATGTCACCGACCCTCCCCACGTCTCAGCCCTTGCCGAGCGTCGATCCGGCCTTCGACTTGGCGGGCTTGCTCGACGAGTTGGACGCGAGGGTCCGTCCCGCCTTGCTCAGCGCTGCCTTCGAGGGCTTACTGGACGACCGTGACGATGCCTTCGCCATGGTGCGCTCCTTCCTGCTTGAAGAGGAGGGCAGATCACGCGAACCGATTGAAATCGGCTCGCGCAGCCGCTATGGAGCGTCTAGAGTCAAGTAGTCCGCCAAGACAACTCAGCCCCGATCTGACCTGTATGAAGAGCTCCGCTCCGACAGTCAGATCGGGGCTCTTGTTTGTGTGTCTCAGTCTAGTGCGCGTACCGGACATTGAACGGCTAGGAGCCCTCCTGAGCGATCGGCATCCTGTGGATAGCGTGGATGCCCACTCGGGCCATTTTCGGGCCACACGAGGCGTTCTACGGCGAATTTGGGGTACTTCTGGGCTCTTTTGAGAGCCTTCGAACTACATCGATGTGATTCTTATCCCCAATCTGTGGACTACTAAGCCTGCTAGAACATGCGTCCACCTGTGGATAACTCGTCTAGATCGGTGTTCTGAGACAGGCTCTCGACGCTGCAGAGTTGGGTCGTGAGACTGGAGATCGTGGATCTCAACCTGAACGAAGCGCAACTCGCGGTACTGCGATGGATCGCTGACGGATGCGACATGGAGCATCCGCCGTCACCGAACTTCAAGCAGTCCGCGATCTCATTGCGTGATCGTGGACTCATTGAACTCGACCGTCGCAAGGGGCACTGGACAGCGAGCCTTGATCCCAAGGGACAGTTCTACCTCGACCATGGGCATCATCCCCAAGCTCCCGCGCCACCGGACACCGCTACTGTGCGGAAACAGAAAACCGCCTCCAGTGCGGACGCTGCCCAGAGCACGCCGGAGGGTGCGTCCAGCGCGACAGCTGATTCCACCGACAACGGTGCGATGGCGGCAACGTCCGCGAAGCCACCTGTGAAGATCGAGACGATTCCGATGCCGACCGAGATCGGTCGGGCTCACCCGGCAATCCGCGAACTCGTCAAGTACCGGAAGCGACTTGACGTTCCTGACGAGCAACACCGGCGGGCACTACTGATCCTCCACGCCCTGGTGCAGGAATCACTTCGCCGCGGATGGACGGTGACGCCGCAGCTGTCGACCATGACCCCCGCGACTTACTACACGACGCGAAAGAGGGACTGGCCAAGTGGGGATCTGTTCCTCATCGACGCCGGCCACGACCCGGCTGCGATCCGACTGCGCATGAAGACTCGACGTGTCGACCATGTACTGACCGAGAAGGAGCGCGAGGACAAGCAACGAGGAAGATACTCATACCCGCCGAAGTACGACTACGTCGACACAGACAAGATGCGACTTGAGGTCGGAGCAGGCCGCTACGGATCACTGGTTCTCGAGGACACCGTCGCGACGCGCATCGAGGACAAATTGCTACGAGCCCTCGAACGCGTCCAGCAGTTGAGCGATGACGCCGTAGCGCGAGCCGAAGCTCAGCGGCTCCGCGAAATCGAAGCAGCCAAAGCACGCGAACGCGCTGAAGCGCTCCGCGTGCGCGCCCTTGCCTATGGGCACTGGCGCGAAAAGCTACTGGATCTCGCGAAAGAGCACGCACGCCACCAGGCGCTCGTGCCGGTGGTGGCGAAGCTTCGGGAGACCCTTCCACAGCACCAGACGGCCGAGTACTACGACCAGCTGACACGGTACGTCGAGTGGGCCGAACAGTACCTCACCGAGTCCGACCCGTTCGCGAGTTTCCCACTCCCCCGCGGCGATCGCCCTGATCTCAGCTACCAAGAGTGGCGCGAGTGGGACGCGCGAAACCCCCAGCGCTGGTGACGGCATCTTCGCTACCGTGAAAGTCATGAGCGCACCGTTGCCGGAGGATTGGATCGCCGCGACTGGGCTTTGGCCAGTGCACGACGACGTGGCAAACGTCGTCGTGCCCGACCACGTTCTGGCAGACCCGAATCTGTCGCTCATTGCGAAAGGGCTCTTCACCCTGCTCGTTGCCGAACAAGGCCAGCCAGTGAATCCTTTCGACGACCCATACGAAGATGTTGCGGATATCCAGGCCGCGGTCGATGAGCTCGTCGAAGCTGGCCTCGCCCTGCGGGTGGTGAAGCCATGATGGACTTCGCGAGCGCGACGCCGTCAACGTGGACGCGGGCTGGCCTCGAGGAGGCCGGCTTTGAAGGCTTCGTCACGTTCGAAGCACTCCGCTCGCGAGGGGCCTCGAAGAAGCCGGGCGTCTACGTCGTGCTGCGCTCTGCGACTACAGCCCCCGCTTTTCTTACGGCAAGCAGGGCAGGCAAGACGAAGGATTTCACCGAGCGGATCGAGCGGCTCTCTGAAAACTGGATCCCGGGTGCGGAAGTGATCTACATCGGTCTCGCGACGCACGGCGCGCGTAGAGATGGCATTCACCGGCGCCTCAAGCAGTTCCGGCGAACCGGCACGGGCGCGGCAGACAACCACGGTGGCGGAGTCTGGATCTTCCAGCTCACCGATGCCGACGAGCTGCTGGTGTGCTGGCGACCGGCGGAAGACGAGTCTGACGCCTACGTCGCGGCGCTCGAGCACCATCTCATCGCGGACTTCGCTGCACGGTCGGAGCATGGGCGATGGCCGTTTGCCAATCGGAAGGCGTGATCTGCGTTACTAAGGCGTGATCTGCGCTACTGAAGGCTGATCTCCACGAAGTCACCGGTGATCACGTCGCTGTGGAACTTGTTAGCTACGAAGGTCGGGTTAAGCCAGTGGACGCCAACCGCGGTCGCCGGCCCCGAGCACCGCGCCGTCCAGAAGAGATCCCCCGACTTGTACGGTACGCCGAGATTCTCAGCGCAGCCGAGCGCCTCCAACTCGCTGACGAGTCGTGCCGTCACCGCGTCACTGCCGGGTAGCAGCCCCGAAACGCCAAACTTCGACCGCACATAACAGGCGGACGCGAGCGCACTCGATGGGTCGGCTTGTGGGAACCACTGATCCAACGAGACCTCTTCCGCGCCGGCGTAGTACTGCAGTTGCGCGACTCGGACCGCATCGGAACATGGGATGACAGCCGCTGCCACGGGCTTGGGCTCTTCTTGAGCAGCGACGGACGGAGCAGCGGTTGGCGCCGTTGACGCTGACGACGACGCCGCCACTGGCTTTGCCGACGAGTCTGCGAACGTGCATCCGGACACTACCCATGAGGTCAGCAACAAGAGGGATGCCACTGCAACGGCTCTGAGAGCATGCGCGTTTCTCACGCGATTTCCAATCGTGGGAGGGTGGATCTGTCTGAACGGAAGGTCAGCGCCACGGACTACTGGCCGACGGGAATCGGCATCGAGAATCGGCAGGCATTGCCGTATGCGCTCTGCACGTCGGACGCGTTGGTGCAAGTCACCTTCTGGAAGGTGCTGATGCGCAGGTCGGAGTTGATGTAGTCCTGCACCGGAACCTCGGGGCTCGCAAGGCCCGAGCCCGGTGCCGGGCGAAGCTCAGCGTCCGGGTTCTTGGGCGTCTTGGAGACAGGCCAGATAGCCGTGCGCACGAACGCGCCACCTTCAGGCGCTGCAGGCATCGTCCCGGTGGTCTTGTCGATGTAGGGCTCTTCGCAAGTGGCCTGCGCGTTCCCCGAGCCCATCTTCGTCATGGCGAGGTTGATATCCTCGCCCGCCGGCCACTGGAAGCCGTTGACGCTCGGGTACTCGATAGTGCCCGTCACGCGTGCGACGTAGACGATGCCGTCGGTGGCTCCGCCCTTGTAGATCAAATCGATCCACTTGGCGCACTCCGGAAGCTTCGCCTTCGCGTCCGCAGCTGACAGCCGAACCAAGGAACTCCAGGTCGCACTGATCTTGGCCGTGTACCCAGTGTCGTTGGCCACGTCGCTCGTGAAAGATCCGATCACCGGGAAGAGCTCTGGTGTTGGGGTGGGCGTCGGCGTGGGTTCGGATGTCGGTTCCAACGTGGCGGCGTCCGCCTTCGCAACAGGGCGTTGCTCGGTGGCCCCGCCATTGCAACCTGACAAGGCAACAACACCGGCCAGTAGAACTGCGGCCGCGAATGACTTTTTCATGCCCGTCCTTTCGCCGTCGTGGCGACCGACCCCCAAGTGTCCGGTCATCCAGGCGTCGCCAGAGTACCGGAAAATGCGCATGTATACATGCGCATATTGGAAGACCGCATGTTCAGGCTGGAGTGATGCCTCCTGCATCGGAAACCTGGGACGACTACGCTCGCCAACTTGGAATCAACCTCCAGCGCGCCCGCGCTACGAAGAGCATCAGCCAGGAGCGCGCCGCGCACGCAGCCGGGATCTCCAGCTTCACCTACCGGAAGCTGGAGAAGGGCGAGTCCAACCCCGGTACGCCGGCGAACCCGCGACTGCGGACGCTGGTCGCGCTCGCGGAGATCCTCGAACTCGACGTACGGGAGCTCCTTCCCCCGAAGCCGCCAGGAATCGCGGTCGGGCGATAGGCAACATCCTCAAATCGGTAATGCCGGCTGAGTGCGCCTGGCCGGCCCGTCTGTCACTTGCGGATCCACCCAGGATCAAGGTCGGTTGTTGCCTCGAGGATGCGCGTCCGCCAGCGATGTAGAAGTCCAAGCTCGGCGAGTTGGACACTGAATCGTGAGCGATCAACGGCAAAAGCGTCAGAACAGGTCGCATCGACGATTTGGAGGACTGACTCGGCATCCGCCCCCAGCGGCACGCTCCACAGCACGCTTGTCCCCTTCTTTGCCGCCCAACCAATGAATGCGGCGGTGTCGCCTGGCGACAGCAAGCCTGCGTTGTTCAGCGCTGCCAGTACCGCAAAGTCATGCCCAACGCCGCGTTCGCCCGGCCATACATTTGGATGATCCTCCAAGACGACCCGCTTGGTCTCATCTGGGCGGGCAAGCAGGATCTTCAGGAGGCTGTCGGAAATCGCCTCCACCGCACCCAACTGGTGCAGGCCAAGTCCTCTGGGTGCCCGCCGCGTCGCATCCGGCTGGACTCGCGCCTGCATCGAAACAGCCCATTCGATCGGCACACCTGAGGCGTTCTCAACGCACCGGGTAGCCGCGGATACAAACTCCGTGAGGGTGTCGACGTGCCGGATGGTCTCCGAACTCATCCGTCTCAGGGATTGCATGGCCCGCGTCGGTTCATCCGCACCAAAGTCCCGTTCAGGTTGCGCAGCTCGAAGCCGTGCAACGGCCTGCTGGAGCTGAGCACCTTCGCTGGCGCTGGCATCCTCAGGCAGATCACCCACCAGGCCGGCGGCAATATATGCCAACTCCGCTCCGTAGTCACCCCTCCAGAAAGCACGAAGCGGTTCGAGATGCGCCCGGCTGGGAGCAGCTTCGGCATCGAACAGCGGCCTTACGCGGAGCAGGTACTCGCGCGCCGCACCGACGTCGGATGCGGGCAGCGGGCCATCGGGTTGCTCACTCGGGGAGAGGTCACCACCCGTGTGGCTCAGGAACGCCAGCAGGGGTATGCGCTTCCACGCTTCCCATCCGGCGACCTGGTCCGCCGCGGACCGGACGGCATCTGCGGATGGTGGCATGCGCCATCGGTCCCATGGCAGTTCGACGTCGTTCGTTCTGGCGGCTTCGACAAGCAGGCGCAGTGCATCGTCGGGATCGTGGGCAGAGAGCCGTGCCAAAGCCTCACTGTAGAGCGCTACCGAGCGCCCTTCGCCCGCGGGCTGCGCGGCAATCAGCTCACGGACTTCCTTCTCGGAAAGGTCGAGGCGATCCGGGAGCAATCCGATCCCCCACCGAAGTACTGCCTTGTCTTTGCGCCGGAGGGCTCCAGCAAGCTGCGAGCGGAGATAGCCTTCATCCAGGAGGAGCGCACTGTAGGGCTGGCCTTCGGCGAAACGCGCTCGAGCGAGCTCCTTTCGGTACGCGTCACCAGCGGGAAGGGCCTCAGCCAGCGAGTCCCGAACAGTCTCGAGGACCCGACCCGGGTCGCCGATCACGGCGAGCTTGTCCACACGCTTGAACAGCAGCGATCTGTCCGCCTCGCTGAGAAGCCCAATGAGGTGCCTGAGCGGTGCATCCCATTGCTTCGGTCCGAGCAGGATCGCATCCAGTCCGCCAAGATCATCTCTCGATGCTCGAACTCGGTCGGCCAGCGCTGCTCCCACGAGATGCTCGTGCACCGTTCGGTGGAGCCAGCGGTATTTCTGGCCCATCGTGGGGAACTTCGGGCTCATAGCGGTGCCCGGGGAAGACTGAGCCGTCAGAAGTCCGTGATTCTCCGCCAGCCGCCGCGCCAACCCTGGATCGCTTGTCGTCGTCGCATCGATGAGGTGCCTGTAGACGATCGTGTCCGTCCAGTTGGCGCCGTCAAGCTGCCCGCCCTCACCGGTTGCCATTGCCATGGCAACCTCTTTGGCAATGTCATACCTTGGCGGGATCTCGTGAAGTTGAGGTTGTTGATCGGGAGCTTTCCACTTTTGTTGGAGGAACTGCTCCACATATGCCCTGTACAGTTCCGCGCGGGTCTCTGGCACCTCGTTCGCCTCCGCAACGGAAGCGACGATGCCCACCAGCACTGGAACCGTCGAAAGGCCCGCATGGTTCGGTGATGAAAGCGCATTGCTTGCACGCTTCAGACCCGCGAGATTGCCATCTCGGAACCACTCCTCGATGAAGCCTTGAGCACTCTGCGGTGAAAGCTCATCGACATGGGTCTCATTCCAGTCATGGGCCGGCTTGGCATAGCCGGTGAGACGAGAGGAAATCATCACTGGGCCCGGATGCCTCGTGAGGGTCGTGATCATTCTGATAGCCCGCGGGCGATGCTCGGGCATTACTTCATCCAAGCCGTCGAGTGCGAGCAAAGCGTTCGGTGCTGTCGCAAGCGGACGAACGATATGGCGTAGGTCATTGTCAGAAATCGAGAGGCCATGCTCTTCGTTGACGATCTTGACGATGAGCGTCAGGAGTGACTCGAACGTCTGAATATCGTCTACTCTGGCAGCCAGTGTCGACAGGCGTACCAGGATCGCTGGGGCATGGTGGTTCCGAATCCGGTCGGCAACGGTTGCCGCGAGAACCGTGCTCTTTCCGCCGCCCGGGTTACCAAGCACAACCAGCCGCCACCCTCGTACGACTTCATCCGCTGGCCTGCCGCCTCGCGAAGAATAGCTGCTGTACAGATCTTCAGCTCGTTCGCTCGGGTCCTGCTTGCCCAGCGGGCTCAGCGTCAACGACTTCGCGAGCCAGCTGGGCTTCAAACGCTCAGGGTACCCCTCTGTCGGTTGATCAATCCGGTCTGCGAGTTCGTAGAAGAACGGTGGCAAAGGCCGAGCGGCCGGGGCTGGCACCGGAGGTTCCTGAAGGCGAGTCCAGATTGCTTTTCGATTGGCAAAGAACTCGGGGTCCGTCTTGAGCCGCACATACCGTGCCCGAATTGCCAGCGCCATAACCCGAGCGACGTCGCGCGCCCTCGGCGATTCCATGCCCTGGTCGAAGCCATTGTGCGTCCATTTCGGACTCTCCCGCGACCAGGCGGCGGTTCGCTTGAGACAGAAGAAGGCGACGTGGCTGTGAATACCCCGCTTCCCGTCTTCAAGTTGTTTTTCCAGGCTGACCTTGCTTGCCATATTCAATGGCAACTTCTGCAGGCCGGTGTCCCTCAGCGCCGCGGTCAAGTCGAACTTGCTCGGGTCCCTGTCACGCCCCATCGCAAGAAGCCAGCGCGCAGCGAGGAGGTAGCCGTCCGGCTTGTTCGATTCTGCCCTCGTCGACTCCTCGAGCAACGCCTTGAGTTCCTCGAGGACGATGTCCGCTTCGTAACCCTCGAAGCCCACCATGGTCCCAGCGCTCTTCGTGCCTTTGGTAACGATTCGGAATATCGACATCGCCGTTTGCTGCGTCAGCGCCTGCTTGGCAAGCGGCTGAACCAGCTCCTTTGCGAGTGCGGAAAGTTCGCTCGGCGACGGCCCCTTCGTCATGCGGTCATGCTATGGCATCCCGAACTCCACTTATTGACAATGATTATCATTTATGTTAATATGAGCGCGCTCAACTGCTGATGGTGACCGACCATCGAATTGCGTGATTCTCCCCGCTGTTCGCTGATCGGTCGCCAGCACAGGATGACCCCGTTTCGTGCGGAACACGACAACAAAGGAGTCATTCATGAGCTATATCGACCCCACCGCGATCATCAGCAGCACCGCCGAGATAGGTAACCGCAACGCGGCAAGTCACTACCCGATGATCGGCAAGAACGTCAGGATTGGCGATCACGCTGCGATCGGCGAAGACGTCAGAATCGAGGCGGCTGCCATCATCGGCGACAAGTCACGGATCGACCGTGGCGCTGCGATCGGCAAGCATGTCGAGGTCGGTGAGAATGTCAAGATCGAAGGAGACACCATCATCGGCCACGACGTACGGATCGGCCGTACCGCTAATATTGGCCAGAATGTCGAGGTCGGCGAAAACGTCGAGATCGGCGCGGGCGTCGAGATCGGCTACGGCACAGAGATCGGCCGCGGCTCGGTGATCGGCGACGAGGCCATCCTTGGCCCCAACGCCATCATCGGCAAGAACGTCAGAGTCAAAAGTCGCAGCGTGGTCATCCGCGGTAGCGTCATCGGCGACAGCGTCTGGATCGACTACGCTGCCACGATTGGGGCGAACGTCATCATCGGCAAGAACTCTCGAATTGGCCGCTTCGTCGAGATCGAGTCCGGGATCAAGATCGGGCGCGATTCGGTGATCGGCGAGAGTGCCGTGCTTTCCGGAGGTATCGTCCTTGGGCCCGGCAGTTTCATTGGAGAGAAGGCTCGCGTTGTAAACGGCGAGCCGCTCACGCGCAAGGACGAGGACGAGGAGTAGCTGCCTCGATCCGGAGTCCCTGACCCGACCCATCTCAGTTCGAAGATCTCGATCGACACCAAGGCCCTCGGCCTCCTCCCACCGCACGGTGGCGACGGAGACCGGGGGCCTTTCAATTTGGGCGAGCCTTTGGCGACCCGAGGCGCCACGCAAGAACCACCCGCGCACGAAGAAGTCCGGACAAATTCTGCGGGTCGGTTATTCCATCTAGACAGGTATTTTTCCCGATCCTCAAATCCTCAAGCTCAGTGAGGAAAATTCGGGGTTGCTGAGGATTTGAGGACGCGTTCCATAGTCCTCATGACCACCGCAGAGCTCTCTCTCCAGGCGCCGGAGCTTCCCGTCCGTCACCACGCGAAGCTCATGCACGCCGCTTACCGGACGGCCGCCGAGCTCGCCGTTCGCGCCGAGAGCGCGCTCCCCGGGATCGGGGACCTGTTCCTCTCCCGCGCGGTCGTCATCGTGGGCCGCCAGGCTCGCACCCGCCTCGGCACGTTCACCGCTGGCTCCTGGACGCTCGACGGGACCGACCTGCACGAGATCCACCTGAACGCGGACCGCCGCTGCGGGCACCCCACGGTGTCGACGGGTGAGGACGCGGTCGTGACGCTGGCGCACGAGCTCGCGCACCTCTACGCGCACGAGAACGGCATCCGCGACACCTCGAACCGGGGCCGCTACCACTCGCGCCGCTTCGCCCAGATCGCCGCTGGGCTCGGCTGCCACATCGTCCGTCCGAACCCGGCCCCACACGGCTTCGTCACCGACGCCCTCACCGACGAGGCTCGGATCCTCAACGCCGACCTGGTCTCCCTAATGGACGAGGCGCTGCGGCTTCACGCCGGCCAGCCTCGGCCCCAGCACGTCGAGGACAGCGTCGGCTCGGGCTCGATCTCCTCGGCGATGCCGGCGTCGGCGAACGGGAAGTACGTCTTCGCGTCGTGCCAGTGCCTGCTCGCTGGTCGTGCCCGCACGGTGCGGATGTCGGTCGGGCAGTGGGCGATGGGCACGGTCTGGTGCGGTGCCTGCCAGCAGCCGTTCACCACGACCACCGGCGCGGCGGAGTCTCAACCGTTCTGGTCAAGTTCCCCGGGCCGCCCCGAAGCACTGCCCGTGCCCGCTCCATCGCTCACCATCGGCTCCTGAAAGGACCACCCGCCATGCCCACGTCGCACCGCAACCCGCAGCCCGACCTCCACCTCTACAACATCCGTCTCCGCGCCGAACTCGACGAAGCGAACGCCTCGCTGTTCCGGGTGCACCGCCAGATCGACGAACGCCAGCAGCTCGAGCTGCCGCAGGTACCGCGCGACCCTCGGGTCGTCATGCGGCTGGAGCATCTGCGCGGCGTCGTCGAGCTGCTGTCCGTCGAGTACCTCGAACTCACGGCGGAACCGGAGCGGTGACCGACACCACCGCCATCTGACCTGACCATCCCAACCACACAACCGAAAGGAACGAGCCCATGGTCACCACCATCAATCTCCAGGAACTCGACGGCCAGCAGCGCGCGGAAATCGCCGCCGAGGTCGTCGACCGTGTCCTTGATCAGACCCTCGCGACGCTGGAGAACATCCAGCGCCTCAAGCGCGTCGTCCTGGCCTTCTCCGTCCGCCACGGCCAGGCCGTCGACACGGCGGTGAACGGGCTTCTCGACGCACTGGAGGTGCTCGTCCCGGATCTCGAGGCTGTCAACTCCCACCCCGAGACCTGGGACCGCCACCAGTAGCTCTCCCAAGCCGGGGCGGCTCAGCGCCAACTGAGCCGCCCCGTGTCACCAAACACCCACCCATCACCAGTCACAGTTCAAGGAAGGACCGTCTCATGACGTCTCTCACCGTACGCCGCGCGACCGCTGTCGCGGCGTTGACCCTCACCGCAACCGCGACGCTCACCGCCTGCACGGGCACGAGCGGGGCGGGAAGCCGGCAGTCCGACGCGCAGATCGCGGCCGCGTGCCCGTCTTCGTCGATCGCCACGACCATCGGGATCGACGGCACCGGCTCGTTTCAGTCCGCCAAGGCGAAGGCGGAGAACCTGCGCATCATCTCCGGCTACGTCCGGCGTACCGCGATTTGCGGTGGGCACCTGCGCGTGTTCGGGTTCGCGTCCTCCACCGGCGGCACCGTCCCGCTGTTCGAGGGCGACCTGCACGCCGACGCGCCGACAGACAACGCGAAGCTCCGCAAGGCCGGCAAGCTCGCCGACCAGACCCTGCAGACCATCACCGACCAGTACGACCCGGCACTCGCTGGCCTGGCAGGCAACGGCTCCGACATCCTCGGGATGCTGGCGCTGCTGCAGCAAGGGAACACCCAGCACCCGGACCACACCCCGGTGGATCTGCTGCTTACCGACGGCCTCACGAACATCGGCGCGGACCCGACGACCGTCACCACGCCCGCGGCGGCGACCGCTCTCGCCGACGCCCAGCGCGTCCCAGACCTCACCGGCGCTGAGGTCAGCATCGTCGGGATCGGCCGGGAAGCGTCCGGGGAGATCCCCTCGGCCGTGATCGAGAACGTGACCGTGTTCTGGCAGCGGATCTGCGAGAACACGCACGCCGCGTCCTGCCAGATCTCCACCGAAGGGAAGTGACCGTCATGGCCACCACGCCGAGCCCGCCGTCGCTGGACCCGCTGGTCATCGCCGGGGAAGCCGAAGCCGCCGCGGAGAACGTCGTCCTTCCTCACGCTGAAGAAGCCCGTGTGCTCGTCCGCCCGAACACCATCGGCCACCTGTGGGTCGAGGACGAGTACGACGAACTCGAAACCGAGCAGCAGCACCTCTGGGACGCAACCGGCACCAGCGCCTCCCGTGACACCGCGGTGCAGGCCGCGCGCACCAAGCTCGCCGCGGACGAGGTCAACAGCATTGTGACCGAGCACCGTCGGATCGTGGCGGATGCGTTGGAGCGACGGCTGTGCGCCAACCAGGTGCTGACGCCGTTTCGTCGCCGCGCGAAGGCCTCCAAGCTCTGGTATCAGGCGGGGAAGGCTGGGCTGCTCTGCAGCGATGTCGTCGGGTTCGGCACCGCAGCGATCTGGCTAGGCGAACTCCCTGCTATCGCGCTCACCCTCGCCGCCGGCGCCGCCGTCGCCACCGTGGCCGCAGGCCTGCTGGGGGTCGATGTCCGGGATCGGGAACAGCGTCGTCAGCGTCAGGCGGCCGTCCCGGAACCGTCGGACGAGCAGAAGAACTTCCCGCACCTGTTCCTGGAGCCGGTCGGTGGGGCGTTGAAGCGCATGCTGCTCGTTGCAGCAGGAACGGCGGGGATGATCGGGATCGGGATCGCGGCACTACGTTCCGCCGTCGATGACCCGTTCGTCGGGATCGTGTTCGGTGGCATCGCCCTGGCTGTCGCGGGCGGTTCCTTCCTCCTCTCCTACGCAGGGGCCGACGAAGTAGCCGACCTCATCGAACACGCCGAAGCCGACTACGCCCGTGCGGTCGCCGAGCACGCTCAGTACAGCCAGCACGACACCATCCAGATCCATGCCGCCGCCACGACCGCTGAGGGCAGCATCCTCACCGAGCACGCCGAGCGTGGTGACGCGGCGGCCCGCCGGGTGAGTGCGCTGAAGTGGGGCATCCTGCGCCGGAATCCGTCCCATGCCGGTCACGGAGCCGCTCCCGGACGCCCGGCTGCGATCAGTGGCCAGATGCCACGCCGAGAGGCGGTGAACGGATGAACACCATCCTGCAGCCCCCGGGCCTCACCGCCGGTGGCACGCTCAGCGGCCCGACGAACCGGCCTGGGTACGTTCGGCTCGGCTGGCCCGGTCTGGATCCCCTCAACTCGACCCTGGACATCGTCATCATGGACGACTCCGGATCCCTCTCCGCCCCCGGAGGCAACGACCCGGTCGGGAACCGGTACGCAGAAGCACGGCACGCCATCGAGGTGCTGTCGAACTGGACGACCTCCTCCCGGCAGAAGGTCGCCGTCATTCACTTCGACTACCCACAGATCGAGATGGACGGCCCGTACCGGCTCGACCGCGCCAGGAACCGCGACCAGGTGTTGGCCTCGCTCGCGGTGCCGCACGCCGCGCACGGGTCGAGCTGCCTGGCTCCGGCGATGGGGGCAGCGCTCCGCCTGGCTCGTGAGCACGGCGGCGTCGTCCGCTGCACGATCTTCTCGGACTTCGAGCTCACCGACGCCCAGCCGATGCAGCCCTATGACCAGATCCGCGCGTTCCCCGGCCTCGTGCATGCAGTCGCACTGAACGCAGACCCGCCCATGGTGCTGACGGAGCTTCCCAACGTCACCGTGACCCGGATCGCGTCGGATAGCCCACCCGGGTTCGTCGCCGCCGCGCTGATGCACTCGCTGGCCACCGGGCGGCGTGGATCACGGCGAGCAAGTCTCCGGACCACTCGGAGCCGCTCCCCCAGTCAATGATCTCGACCGCCTCATAGACGGGCACCGCTGACCGCTCCCGCTGTCAGTCCCCGGACATCAACTCACCCCCTGGAAGGAGGAAACCATGAACACCAACCCTCAACACTGCGCAGGCTGCCGCCACGACGATGAGCCGTTGAACCACGCCGAGAAGGCCATGATCACGATCATCTCGATGACGCTGCACCCCGCTTCGCTGAAGCAACTGACCGTCCTGATGGACATCCACGACGCGATGACCGTCGCCGCGTTCGCCCTGTTCCACGACGGTGCCACGTTCGCGGAGAAGTCACTGATCGAGCAGTTCGACCACGCGTATATCGACACCTTCGCGACCTGGGACCGCTGCGCCCGGCACATCACCGAGTTCGTCCACCGCGACGCCCGCTGGATCCGCAAGCGCGAGCAGAAGACGGGACGGCCGTTCGCGGACCTTCTCGCCACCGGTGACGAGATTGTCCAGGACCTCCTGCGCGGACACGGGCTCGTGGTGATCGACACCGGCGACAAGATCGCCCTCTTTCACCGCAGCACCCAGTAGGTGCCTCAGGGC
>NZ_JYIT01000071.1 GCF_000956545.1 Microbacterium azadirachtae | reverse complement strand
CTGCCGAACCGTGGGGAATGCCCGGCAAATCCCGCAGATCGGCAGAAATAGACGGATCCGGGTCCGGGGTCGGATCCGGGTCCGGGTTCGGGGACGGGTCCGGGGTCGGGGACGGATCCGGAGTCGGGGCGAACACGCCTCCGGCGCCGATCACACCGCGCACCTCCGCCTCGCCGAAGACGAGGTCGGCGCGCTCCTGGGGGTCGTCCGCGTCGACCGGCACGTACGCCGCCCCGGCCGCCATCGTGCCGAGGATCGCGATGTACAGCTCGCGGCCGCCCGACGGCATCCGGATGCCCACCCGGTCGCCTCGCATCACGCCGCGCTCGCGCAGCCGGGCCGCCGTGCGCCAGACCTGGGCGAGCAGCTCGCCGTAGCTGAGGGCGCCCGCCGCGTCCTCGATCGCGGAGGCGTCGGGATGCCGCCGTGCGGTGTCGACGAGGATGTCGATCAGCGTGCGCGGCGGCGCCGCGAGTGCGGCGCGGTCGAGGATGTCTTGCATCGGGTTCCGTTCGAGCGACGCACGCAGGGCGCGTGCGCGCTCAGGGTACCGCGGGCGGGGAAACAGCAGGTGAAGCGGACCCGGGGGCCCGGATCACCCCGCCGGCGGGGTGCGCTTGGAGTCGGCGAGCTCGTCGACCACGAGCGAGCGCTCGTCGATCGTCCCGTTGCGATAGGCCTGGCGCCCCACCATGTGCGCCGACAGGGGTGCCGTCGCGAACTGCATGAGCACGACCGGCGCCACGAGCAGGAGCCCCAGCACGATCCCGATCACGGAGCGCTGCGAGAGCGCGATCGCGAGGCAGATCAGCAGCAGCCCGAGCACCTGCGGCTTGGTCGCGGCGTGCAGCCGGTTCGGCACGTCCTTCAGGCGCAGCAGTCCGATCGCCGCGGTGAGGCACAGCAGTGCGCCGAGCAGGACGAGGATCCAGACGGCGGTGTCGACGACCACGTCCGGGATCCGCAGCTCGAAGAGGTTCATGACGGCGTGTTGTCCCTTCGTGCGACGTACCGCGCGACCGAGATGGATCCGAACACGCCGACCGCGGCGACCACGATGAGCACCGGCAGGGTGCGCGTGTGGTGGTTGATGGCCATGTCGGCGCCGAGCACGCACATGACCTCGGTGAGCAGCACATCGGCGGCGACCGCGCGGTCGAGGATCGACGGGCCGATCACGATGCGGATCACGGTGAGGATCGCCGCGACGGCGAACACGACCATGATCACGAGCAGCAGCGGATTCATCGGCGACCCTCCTCGGACTCCTGCGCCGGACCGGATCCCTTCGCCCGGTGCGGCGTCGGCGAGCTGCCGGCGATCGTCCCGGCGAGACGGTCGTGCTCGGCGCGCTCGTCGGCACGCAGCCGCGCGGCCTGCGCCGGCGAGCCGAGCGCGCGCACGATGCGGCGCTCCCAGCGCAGCACCCCGGCGCGCTGGCGCTCGACGTCGTCGAGCGAGCGCACGCCGATCACGTGCAGGTACAGCGTGCGGGTGTCGCGATCGGCCTCGACCACGAGGGATCCAGGGATGAGCGAGGACGTGACCGCGACGTGCGTCATCACCAGGTCGTCGGAGTAGCGCAGGGGCACGGCGATGATCGCGGAGCGCGGCACCCGGCGCGGGTTCAGCACCTGCGCGGCGACGCTGAGCGAGCCGTGCACGACCGCGGCGAGGAACTGCACCACGAGCAGCGCCGCCCACCACAGGTTGATCCGCCCGGACAGCTCGATCGTGGGCAGCCGGAACACGCGCGTCACGAAGAGGGCCACCGCGATGCCGGTCAGCGCCGACAGCACGGTGAACTGGCCCCACAGCAGCATCCACAGCACGATCAGCCAGAGCAGGAACGGCAGCTGCAGGCCGATCTCGCGCCAGAGGCCGCGCTTGGCGTCGGGGCTCATGAGGAGACCTCGTCGCCGTCGAGCATGTCCAGGTGCACCGGCTGCAGGAGGTTGGCGCCGATCCGCTCGCAGAGTCCGTAGATGGGTCCGGCGAACACGGTCAGGGCCAGGGTGACGGCCACCATGCCGCCGGTCGCGAACGTCATGATGGTGGGGATCCGGCGTCGCTCCTGCTGCTCGTCGGCGGCCGGCGCGCTGCCGAGATGGGCGATGCGCTCGTTCTCGATCTCCTCCGGAGCGTCGTCCTTCTCCCGCCAGAACGCGAGGTTCCAGGCGCGCATGAGGGCGTACAGCGTGAGCAGCGAGGTGAGCACACCGCCGACGATCAGCACCCAGATCAGGGGCGTGGCGACCTGCGCCGCGGCCTGGAAGAGCGCGAACTTGCCGATGAACCCCGAGAAGGGAGGGAGTCCGCCGAGGTTGATCGCGGGCACGAAGTAGAGGATCGCGATCAGCGGCGCTGCCTTCATGAGGCCGCGCACCTTGAGGATCGAGGTGCTGCCGGCCCGTCGCTCGACGAGGCCCACGGCCAGGAACAGCGTGGTCTGCACGATGATGTGGTGCACGATGTAGTACACGGTGGCGCCGATGGCGGCCGGGGTCGCGATCGCCAGCCCGAACACCATGTAGCCGACGTGGCTGACCAGCGTGAACGAGAGGATCCGCTTCAGCTCCGCCTGCGCGACCGCGCCGAGGATGCCGATCACCATCGTCGCGAGCGCCACGATCATGAGCAGGGTGTTGATGCTCGACACGTTGAACAGCTGTGTCTCGGTGCGGATCAGCGCATAGACGCCGACCTTGGTGAGCAGGCCCGCGAACACCGCGGTGACCGGCGCCGGAGCGGTCGGGTACGAGTCGGGCAGCCAGAACGACATGGGGAACACGGCCGCCTTGATGCCGAACGCGACCACGAGCATGAGGTGCAGCACGAGCTGGGTGCTCGGGGGGATCTCCCCGATCCGCTCGGCGATCTGCGCCATGTTCACGGTGCCCAGAGCGGCGTAGATGAGCGCGATCGCCACGAGGAACAGCACCGAGGAGACGAGCGAGACGACGATGTACACCGCGCCGGTGCGGATCCGCGACTCGGTGCTGCCGAGCGTGATGAGCACGTAGGAGGCCACGAGCAGGATCTCGAAGCCGACGTAGAGGTTGAACAGGTCGCCCGCGATGAACGCGTTGAAGATGCCCGCCGCGAGGATCAGGTACGACGGGTTGAAGATCGAGATCGGCGTCTCCTCGGCGCCGTCCGCGGCGCCCTGGCCGACCGAGAAGAGCAGCACCGCGACGAGCACGATGCTCGACACGAGCACGAGGAGCGCTGCCAGCCGGTCGACGTACAGCACGATCCCGAACGGCGCGGGCCAGCCGCCGACCATGACCGCGATCGGCTTGGTCTGGTCGACCACGACGAGCAGCGTCGCCGCGATCACGGAGACCGCCGCGAGGGTCGCGACCGTGACGATCACCTGGATCCGGGTGTTCCGGCCGAAGACGAGCGTGATCGCCGCGCCCAGCAGGGGCAGCGCCACGAGCAGCGGGACGAGGGCGTTCATCGGTCTCCCTCCCCCGGGCTGCGGTCGTCGTCGGTCGTGCGGTCGGCGCGAGCTCCCGCGTCGTCGGGGGTCGGGTCCGGCACATCCACGGGCGCGTCGTCGACGAGGGCGGCGTGGTCCTTCGCGTGCAGGACCCGGATCGGCGCCGTCGCCACCCCGACGAAGTCGGTGGTCGCATCCTCGTCCTCGAGGTCGACCTCGTCGTCCATGAGGTCCTCCTCGACCTCCGTGCGCTCGCGCAGCGCGATGTCGGCCTCGTCGTCCTCGACGGTGTCGGCCTTGCCCAGCTGCCAGGAGCGGTAGATGAGGGCGAGAAGGAAGGCGGAGACCGCGAACGTGATCACGATCGCGGTGAGCGTGAGCGCCTGCGGCAGCGGATCGCTCATGTCGTCCGCGGTGCCGTAGAACGGCGCGCGGCCGGGGCGGCCCATCACGATCAGCAGCAGCAGGTTCACCGCATTGCCCAGCAGCAGGAAGCCGATCAGCACCCGGGTGAGGCTGCGTTCGAGCATCGCGTAGACGCCGCATCCGAAGAGCACGGCCATGATCACGATGAGCACGAGCGAGACGTCCATCAGATGTCCACCCCCCGCGCGCGCATCTCGAGCGTCTGCCGGTCGACCTCGGCGCCGAGGCTGCGCAGCACGTCGAGCACCAGGCCGATCACCACGAGGTAGACGCCGATGTCGAAGATCGTCGAGCTCACGAACTCGAGGTGGCCGATCACCGGGATCTCCGCCTCCCAGACGGCGCTCGACAGCGGCGCCAGCCCGAAGAACAGCGGCACGACCGCCGCGCCGACCGCGAGGATGAGCCCGCCTCCGAGCAGCCGTCCGGCGTCCGTGGGGGCCGCGGCGCCGAGCTCCCAGCGCCCGCCCGCGATGTAGCGCATGACCAGGGCCATGCCTGCCACGAGGCCGCCGGCGAAGCCGCCGCCCGGCGCGTTGTGCCCCGCGAACAGCAGGTAGATCGAGACGACGATGATCGTGTGGAACAGGATCCGCACGATCACCTCGAGCAGGATCGAGCGGTTCTCCGGCCTCACATTGCCGCCGCCGACGAGCCACGCGCGCGGCGCGGTGTCGCCCGCCGTCTGCACGCGCACGCCTTCCGTGGTCTCCACGAGCGGACGGCGACGGGACTGGCGCGGGCCCTCCGGCAGCGCGCGGGTGGCGGAGAGCCGGTCGGCGCGGTGCGTCACGAACACGAGCGAGGCGACGCCGGTGGCGGCCAGCACGAGCACCGAGAGCTCGCCCATGGTGTCCCAGCCTCGCAGGTCGACGAGGGCGACGTTCACGACGTTCTTGCCGTGGCCGAGCTCGTAGGCGAGCTGCGGGAAGGCGTCGGAGATCGGCTCCGCGACCCGGGATCCGGTGGCCACGATGGCGACCAGCGCCATCATGACGCCCGCCGCGACACCGAGGATCGCGCGGGGCACGCGGCCGACCGAGGCGTTGTGCTCGCCCATCCGCGCCGGCAGCCGGCGCAGCACGAGCGCGAACGTGACCAGGGTCACGGTCTCGACGAGGATCTGGGTGAGTGCGAGGTCGGGCGCTCCGCTCGTGCCGAAGAGCACGACCATCCCGAGACCGGTGACGGAGACCAGCACGACGCCTGTGTAGCGCTTCTTCGCGCGGATCGCGAGGAGTCCGGCGGCGATCATGATCGGCGCCACGACCAGCTGCACGGGTGTGTGCCAGGCGCTCAGCTGCGCGTTCACGGGCCCGCCGGCGATCAGCGCGGCGGTCTCCCCCGCGATGACCACGACGAAGATGGTTCCCACGTAGACCGGGAGCGAACCGCGCTGGGTGAGCGAGGTGGTGACCACCGAGAGGCGGTCGATGCTGCGCATCACCGCGTAGTAGGCGTCCTGCGCGGTGAACGGCAGCAGGCGACGGGCGCGGTCCCAGCCCCAGCGCCGCGACAGCGGGAACAGCGCGAGCCCGAGCAGCACCGCGCCGAGCGACAGGAACAGCGCCGGCGCGAGCCCGTGCCACAGCGCCAGATAGCCGGGATCGAGCGGGGCGCCGTCGTATCCGGGAGCCTTCGCGTCGTCCGCGTAGCCGTACAGCGCCACCGTGACCGCGGATGCGAGCGGGCCGAGCACCAGGGTTCCCGCCGCGAGCACCACCGGCGACACGAGGAAGCCGAACGGCGGAGACGGCCATTCCGTATCGGGCATATAGGCGCCCGCGGCATCCTTCTTCCGCCAGAAGGCGCCCCAGAGGAACCGTGCGCCGTATGCCGCGGTGAGGATGGATCCCAGGATCACGCCGACGAGGGCGACGATCCCCCACGGCGAACCGCGCAGCGACTCGTCGAACAGGGCCGCCAAGGTCGACTCCTTCGCGACGAAGCCGATGGTCGGGGGGATCCCCATCATCGACCCGACGGCGAGGAAGCCGGCGGTCGCGAGCAGCGGCGCCTGCCGGCCCACCCCGCTGATCTCGGTGACGTCGCGGGTGGAGAGCTGGCGGTCGATGACGCCGACGATGAGGAAGAGCGACGACTTGAACAGCGCGTGGCTGATCACCAGGGCCAGACCCGCCAGCATCGCATCCGAGGTGCCGTAGCCGAGCACGATCGTGAAGAAGCCGAGCTGGCTCACGGTGCCGAAGGCCAGGATCCGCTTCAGGTCGGTCTCGCGCAGCGCCTGCACCCCGCCGAGCAGCATCGTGAAGACCCCGAGCGAGATCGTGATCGGCCGCCAGGGGCCCGAGAGCGCGAACACCGGCGCGAACCGCGCGATGAGGTAGATGCCGGCCTTCACCATCGCGGCGGCGTGGAGGTAGGCGCTCACCGGCGTCGGGGCCGCCATGGCGCCCGGAAGCCAGAAGTGGAACGGGAAGATCGCCGACTTGCTGAGGGCGCCGACGAGCAGGAGCACGATCGCCGCGTCGACCAGAGGGCCGGTGGGCGCGATCTCCAGGATCCGGGAGATGCTCGAGGTCCCCGCGTCGACGGCGAGGAACACGACCCCGATGAACATCGCGAGCCCGCCGAGCGTGGTCACCAGCAGCGCCTGCAGGGCGGCGCGCCGGCTCGCGCCACGGCGGTGATAGTGCCCGATCAGCAGGTAGGAAAGGATGCTGGTGACCTCCCAGAACATCACCAGCAGCACCAGGTCGTCGGTGGTCACGAGGCCGTACATCGCGCCGGCGAAGGCGAGCAGCACGGCGGCGAACTGGCCCAGGCCCTCCGTGGAGTCGCGGAAGTACCAGCGGCAGTACAGGAGCACCAGCGCGCCGACCCCGGTGACGATGAGGGCGAGCAGCCAGCTCAGCTCATCCAGGCGGAAGGAGAGCGACAGCCCGAGCTGCGGGATCCACTCGACCGCTTCGCGCGGCAGCACGGCGGGATCCTCGGCGGAGCCGAGCAGCACCTGGGGCGTCAGCATCGCGGTGTGCACGAAGGCCGCGGCGGGTACGAGTGCGGCGACGGCGAAGGCCCTCGTGCCGATCCAGGCGACCAGGAACGGCAGCAGCAGCGAGGCCAGGGCGAACACGGCGAGGAGCGTCAGCATTGCGATCTCCTCTGGCTCGTCGGTCTCTGCGGCCTCAGTGCAGGGGCGGGCAGGTCGACACAGGCGGGCGGGTTCGGTACCAGTTTAGTGGCAGTTCCCGACCCCGTCGCATGCCGCATCCGGAATCTAAGCCCCGGAAGCCGGCGCCGGACCGGTCGTGGTGCCCTCGCGGAACGTGCAGGTGAAGCGGATCGACGCGGCCTGCTCCCCCGCCAGCATGCGGGCGACGGCATCTCCGGCGGCCTTGCCCTTCTCGACGGCCGGCTGCACCGCGGTGGTCAGGATGTGCTCTCCGAGCCCGTCGACCGCGATGCCGTCGAATCCGGCCACGCTCACGTCCTCGGGCACGCGCAGCCCCGCCTCCTCGGCGGCGCGGATCACGCCGGCCGCGAGGAGGTCGCTCTGCGCGATCACCGCGGTCGGCCGTGTCGCCGGTTCGGCGAACAGCAGCCGTCCCGCGAGCACGCCCTCGTCGATGAGGCTGCCGCCGGCCGAGACCACGCGCGCCTCGGGGAACACCGGCAGCGTGCCGTCCAGGCGGTCCTTCGTGACGGGGGTCGTGATCGCCGCGATGCGCTCCGGCGTCGCGTCACCGCGCACCCGCTCCCCGTCGAACGGCAGGGTCACCACGGCGACCCTGCGGTGCCCCAGGGCGCGCACGTGGTGCGCGATCTGCGCCGCGGCCTCGACGTTGTCCAGCTCCATGCGGGGCACGCCCTCGCCGGCGTCGCCCTCGATCACCACGACCGGCAGGCCGCGGGCGCGCACCGTCTGCAGCGTCTCGAGCATCCGGCCGCTGCAGCCGATCAGCACGGCCGCGTCGATGGGCGCGGTGGCGAGCGTGGGCGCGTCCGCCCCCGCCTCCGGATCGTCGCGCAGCAGCAGCACGCCGGCGCCGAGGGCCGCGAGCCCGTCGGTGAGGCCGTCCATCGTGGCCGTCTTCACCGGATCCAGGAACGCCGTGCGCAGGTGCTCCTCGAGGGCCACGGCGACGATGCCGCTGCGCCCCCTTCGCAATGACGCCGCACGCGGGTCGGGGCCGGTGTAGCCCAGCTCGGCGGCGACCGCGAGCACGCGCTCCCTCGTGGCCTCGGCCACGGGCGCCTTGCCGCTGAAGACGACGGACGCCGTCGACGGGCTCACCCCGGCGGCACGGGCCACGTCGGCGATCGTCGCGCGGCGCCGCGGTGCCGCGGCGTCCGGATCCGAGCTCATGACTCGACAATAACATCGTTGGGATCACAGAGATCGAATCGATTCGATACACTGACCGCATGGACACCGCCCTCACCCGCTCCCAGTTCGTGCGCTGGCGCGCCGCGATCTTCGCGATCTTCCTCGCCAGCGGTCTGTCCATCGCCACCTGGGCGTCGCGGGTGCCCGACATCAAGGCCGCGCTGCACGTCGACAACGCGCAGATGGGCGTGCTGCTGCTGGGCATGGGCGTCTCCTCGATCGTCGGCATCTCGACCAGTCCTGCGGTCATGGCGCGCACCGGCGCGCGCCTCGGCATGCTCGTCACGATGCTGAGCTTCGCCGCCGGAGTGGGCCTGATCGGGCTCGGCACCAACGTGCTCGGCTCCCTGCCGGTCGTCATCGTCGGCCTGGTGCTGTTCGGTCTCGGCAACGGATCCCTCGACGTGATGATGAACGTCGAGGCCACGGCGATCGAGCAGCAGATGGGCAAGACGATCCTTCCCGTCTTCCACGCGTTCTTCAGCTTCGGCACCGTGATCGGTGCGGGGATCGGGGCACTGCTCGTGCAGCTGGGCTGGAACGTGTCGTCTCACGCGCTGCTGATCGCCGCCGTGATCGCGGTGCTCGCCGTCACCTGCTGGGCGAACGTCCCGAACCGCGAGGAGGCGCTCGACCCGCAGCCCGCTCAGAAGCCGCACTGGCGCGAGCGGATGCACACCGCGCTGGAGGCCTGGCGCGAGCCGCGCACCTACTTCCTCGGCATCGTCATGCTCGGCATGTCGTTCGCGGAGGGCGGCGCCAACGACTGGCTCGCCCTGGGCGTGTCCGAGGATCACGGCGCGGGTCCCGCGCTCGGTGCCGCGGCGCTGGCCACGTTCTCCGTCGCGATGACTGTGGTGCGCCTGTTCGGCGGCCCGCTGGTAGACCGCTTCGGCCGCGTCGTGGTGCTGCGCGTGCTCGCGATCACCGCCGCCGGCGGCATCCTGCTGTTCATCCTCGCGCCCAGTACGCCGTTCGTCTTCGTGGCCGCGGCGCTGTGGGGCATCGGGGCGTCCCTGGGCTTCCCGCTGGGCATGTCGGCGGCCGCCGACGATCCGGCGAAGGCGGCCGCACGCGTGAGCGCCGCCGCGACCATCGGCTACATCGCGTTCCTCGGGGGTCCGCCCGTGCTCGGCTTCATCAGCAACCACATCGGGCTGCTCAACACCCTCTACATCCTCGTAGTGCTGGCCGCGCTGTCCGGCCTGTTCTCCGGTGCCGCCCGGCCGCTCCGCGAGGACGAGAAGGTCTCCGCGGGCTGAGAGGGGCGGGGCGCGGCTGTGGCGGGCTAGGCTCTTCGGGTGCGTCTCGTCATCGCCCGCTGCGCCGTGGACTACACCGGCCGCCTCAACGCCCACCTGCCCCTCGCCACGCGCCTGCTGGTGCACAAGGGCGACGGCAGCCTGCTCGTGCACTCCGACGGCGGCAGCTACAAGCCGCTGAACTGGATGAGCCCGCCGTGCCGGCTGGAGTCCGAGCAGCCGGGGGAGGAGGAGGCGTCCGCGGGCGTCACCGAGGTGTGGCGGGTGACGCACCAGAAGACGGGCGACGCGCTGCGCGTGCAGATCTACGAGATCCTGCACGACTCCGCTCACGAGCTCGGGATCGATCCCGGCCTGCAGAAGGACGGCGTCGAGGCCGACCTGCAGCGCCTGCTCGCCGAGCAGGTCGACCGCATCGCCGAGGGCGCGACGCTGGTGCGCCGCGAGTACCCCACCGCGATCGGCCCTGTCGACCTGATGGTGCGCGACGCGGAGGGCGTCGCGATCGCGGTCGAGGTCAAGCGCCGCGGCGACATCGACGGCGTCGAGCAGCTCACCCGCTATCTCGAGCTGCTCGGGCGGGATCCGCACCTCGCACCGGTCCAGGGGGTCTTCGCCGCCCAGGAGATCAAGCCGCAGGCGCGCGTGCTCGCCGAGGACCGGGGGATCCGCTGCCTCGTGCTCGACTACGAGGACATGAAGGGCATCTCCTCCGGCGCCCCCCGACTGTTCTGACGTCCATTCCGAGAGAGGCATGCACATGTCCGTTCCTCCGTACACCTGCATCCTCTGGGACGTGGACGGCACGATCGCCGATGCCTCGGCCGGGATCCTGCCGCGCCTGATCGAGGTGTTCACCTCGTTCGGGCTTCCCGAGCCCGACCCTGCCGCGCTGTCCCGGTGGATCGGACCGCCGATGTTCGACTCGTTCCGCGACCTCGCCGGCCTCTCCGAGGACGACGCGCACCGGGCCGTGCGCGAGTACCGCCGGCTCGCCGCGCGCGACGGCTACGCGGCCAGCGTGCGCATCTACCCGGGCGTCCCCGAGGCCCTGCGGGCCGTCAAGGAGGCGGGGATCCCGCAGGCGACCGCCAGCTCCAAGCCCGAGAACCAGGTGCTCGCGATCCTGGAGCACTACGAGCTGATCGACGACTTCGTCATCGTGGCCGGTGCCCTTCCCGACGCCGCGGGGCTGCACGACGGCAAGGAGGCCGTGCTGCGCCGTGCCGTGCAGCGTCTGGCCGACGCCGGCGTGGACGTCAGTCGCCCCGTGCTCATCGGCGATCGGCTGCACGACATCGAGGGCGCGACGCCGCTGGGCATCCCGGTGATCTTCGTCACCTGGGGCTTCGGCGAGCCGGGGGAGTCCGCCGGCTCCATCGCCGAGGTCGCGACGCCCGACGAGCTGCTGCGGCTCCTGCTGCCGCGGGACTGAGCGCTCCGGGCGGTGAGAGCGCCGGAGCGGCGTTCTCCCTTCCCCGGCGCCGGGCAGGCTCGGGAGCACGAAGAGAAACTCCCCCGGAGCCGAAGCCCCGGGGGAGTCAGGAGTCCGTGTCGCTCAGAGCGGACGGATGTTCTCGGCCTGCAGGCCCTTGGGGCCCTGCGCCACATCGAACTCGACGCGCTGGTTCTCGTCGAGAGAGCGGTAGCCGGAGGATGCAATGGCGGAGTAGTGCGCGAACACGTCAGCTCCACCGTCGTCGGGGGAGATGAAGCCGAAGCCCTTCTCCGAGTTGAACCACTTAACCGTGCCCTGAGTCATGTACTGCCTTCTTGCTTGGGCTTACGTCGGAGCAAACGCGCCGACAAGGCTAACGCTATCCGAGACGCGCCTCATAGCAACACCCCGGGTGACAAGGTGACATAAATGTTGCACGACGCCGCGAGGCGGTTCCGACCGCGGATCCGGCGCCCGGCCGGGAAATGGAGCGGGTCCCCACCGCGGGGGGAGCGATGGGGACCCAGGACGACCGGAGGGTGCGTCTGCATCAAGCATAACCCATGATCGGCAACTTTGTCCCCCAAAAGGGGGACAAAGTCTCCGTTGCGGGGCTATCATCGCAGTACATCGGAATACTGGGGACGAAGCGGCCCCCCCGGGGTATCCATTGGGGACTGGATGCGCCGAGGGGGCCAATGCACGCATTGGTCGCCGGTCTCTGGGGAAGACCTACCGCCTTCGCTGGGGACGTCAGGCGGGAGCGACCGTCATCACATGCGCGCGGTCCACACTAGGGGAGCGCACCTGCAGTGTCCAGGCCGTTGCGCGTGCCGATCGGAATGCGCTCTCAAACGGTCAGTGAGCGCCATTCCTCGGCCAGAATTCCGTAGTTCATGCCGTCCATCCATTCGCCGCTCCGGTGCAGCGCAGTGCCCCGGCTGTGCTCTTCGCGCCGCATGCCCAGGCGCTCCATCATGCGCCACGACGGCTCGTTCGCGGCGAAGCAGCCGGCGTGGACCCGGCGCAGGCCCAGCGTCGTGAAGCAGGCGGCCATCACCGCGCGCACCGCCTCCGTCGCGTACCCCTTGCCCTGGTGCGCGGGATCCATCGCCCAGCCGAGCTCGGCCTGGACGCCCGCGGCGAGCGCCCGCACCTCGGCCTGCGCCCACGCGTCCTCGAGGCGGAGCATGATGTCGCCGATCACACCGGTGCCCGGCAGCTCGACGAGCAGCGTGACCGCGAGCCGCTCCGGATCCGCGAAGTGCGCGCCGAACGCCTCCGCGTCGGTCGGGGCGGTGGTCAGCCACCGGCTCACGTCGTCGAGGCGTCGATAGCGCCACACGGCGTCGGCATCGTCCACCGTGCTGGCGCGGATGACGAGGCGGTCGGTGCGCAGGGGAAGGTCGAGCCGGTCGAAGGAGGAGGAGCTCACGCGTCCAGCGTAGGCTCCGGGTCCGACAGACGGGCGGATCGCACGTCGACAAGCCCGTCCAGCGCCTGCAGGAGCCGCTCAGCGCCCGGGCGATCGGGGGTGGTGCGGGTGTGCACCAGCACGTTCATCGCGGCGAGCACGAGCGACACGGCCCGCATGGCCTCGTCGTGGTCGGCGGCGCGGCGTTCGGCGAGCGCGATGAGCTGATCGCGCACGGAGCCCATCCACTGCGAGAAGGCGGGCAGCAGCTCGGGGCGGCGCATGAGGAGCTGCTTGATCCGCTGACGATCCATCCCCACGTCCATCGACGACCCGACGACTTCGCACAGAGCCGGCACGAGCTCGCCCTGGGCGCTGAGGAAGCGCGCCTCGACGTCGGGCTCGACCCCCGACTCCGGCAGCTTCAGCGCCGCGGCGGCCTTGGACGGGAAGTAGTTGAAGAAGGTGCGCGGCGAGACGTCGACCGCCTCGCAGATCTGCTCGATCGTCGTGCCGTCCAGGCCCTGCTCCTCGACGAGCCGCAGGGCAGCTTCGTGCAGCGCCTGACGGGTCTGCTGCTTCTTGCGCTCGCGCCGGCCTTCGCCGACGGTGTTCGCGATGCTCATCTTCTTCTCCTCATGCGCGGAGCCGGGGCGGACATGTGCCCGCCCCGGCTGCATCGCTCAGGCGCTCTGGACCCTGATCGTACCGGTCTCGCTGACACCGGCGGCATCGGCCTGCTCCTGCAGCGCCGAGCGCGTGCGCAGCGGCGGCGCCTTAAAGAACCAGGTCAGCACGAAGGCGAGCATGAGCACGCCGAACCCGACCCAGTAGATGACGTCGATGGCCTGCGTGAAGCCGACCATGAACGGCTTGGTGAGCACCGGATCCGCGCCGTTCAGGAACGAGGTGTCGCTGACCGACGAGCTGGATCCGCTCGAGGCCTTCGACGTGCCCTTGTCGATCTGCTTCACCACGCCCGGCACGAGCTGGTCCACCCAGTAGGAGCGCTGATCCTTGTCGGACCAGTCCACGACCACCTTGCCGTCCTTCACCGTGGCGTGCGCCTTTTCGGCGACGGTCTGCAGCGCCTTCGCCTCGGCGGCGGGCGTCGCCTCAGCGACCTTCTGGTCGATCACGGACTGCGCCGCCGCAGCCGGCAGCTGCCCTGCGGCGACGGCCTGGTTCACACCCGCGGTCACCGCGTCGGTCACGGCCTTGCCTGCGGCTGCCTTGGCCTCGGTCGCTCCCTGGTCGAGCTTCGTCTGCACGCCTTGCTCGAGCGGGCCCGTGATCGGGGTCCACAGCTGCTTGACGACGGCCTTGTTCTGATCCTTTCCTGCGATGGCAGGATCCAGCGCCGCGTTCAGTCCGGCCGTCAGCGTGGGCTTGTCGGCCATGCTGTGCACGATGTTCGTCGGCAGCAGCGTGAACAGGATCGAGAGCATGATCGCGGTGCCCAGCGTTCCGCCGATCTGGCGGAAGAAGGTCGCGGCGCTCGTGGCCACGCCCATGTCGCGGGCCTCGACGGCGTTCTGGCTCGCCATGACGAGCGACTGCATGAGCTGGCCGAGACCGAGGCCGACCACGAACATGCCGATCATCATGAACCACACCGGCGTGTTCGAGGACACGAAGGTCAGGAGCAGGAAGCCCAGCGCCATGATCAGCGTGCCGGTGCGCGGGAAGATGCCGTACTTGCCGGTGCGGGAGGTGATCTGGCCGGCCGCCATCGACGAGCCCATGAGGCCCACGACCATCGGCAGCATCGCGAATCCGGACTCGGTCGGGGTGAGTCCGCCGACGATCTGCATGTAGAGCGGGATGGTCATCATCGCGCCGAACATGCCGAAGCCGACGAGCACGCCGATGCCGGTCGCCCAGGAGAACGGGCGGGAGTGGAAGAGCCGGATCGGGATGATCGCGTCGTCCTTCATCGCGATCTCGATCAGCACGAACGCGATCACGCCGAGCCCGCCGATCACGTAGCAGGCGATCGAGCCGAACGAGGCCCAGCCCCACTCGCGGCCCTGTTCGGCCACGAGCAGCAGCGGCACGAGCGCGACGATCACCGCGGTGGCGCCCCACCAGTCGATGCGGGGGTTGCGGTGCTTGGCGACCTTGGGCAGGTGCAGGAACGCGATCACCATGCCGAGGGCGATCAGGCCGATCGGCAGGTTGATGAGGAACACCCAGCGCCAGCCGGAGATCCAGAGGATCTCGTGCGCACCCGCGAAGAGGCCGCCGACCAGCGGACCGATCAGCGAGGAGATGCCGAAGACGGCGAAGAAGTATCCCTGGTACTTGGCGCGCTCGCGCGGGGCGAGGATGTCGGCCATGATCGCGAGCGGCAGCGACATCAGCGCACCCGCGCCGATGCCCTGCACGCCGCGGAAGGCGGCCAGCATCAGCATCGACGACGAGAACGTCGCCAGGATCGAGCCGAGGATGAACACCGAGATGCCGAAGATGAACAGCGGGCGACGGCCGAAGATGTCGCTGAGCTTGCCGTAGATCGGAACGGAGATCGTCGAGGTGATCAGGTAGGCCGTGGTGACCCAGGCCTGCTGGTCGAGACCGTGCAGGTCGTCGCCGATCGTGCGGATCGCGGTTCCCACGATCGTCTGGTCGAGCGACGACAGGAACATGCCGGCCATGAGGCCGTAGATGACGAGCAGGATCTGCCTGTGCGTCATGATCGGGGCGTTCTGCGCGCGCTCTGCGCGCGTCGCCCCGGCGGTTGCTGTTGCGGTGGACATGAAGGCCCTTCGAGTGGATCGAGGACGCCGGCGCTCGTCGTCGACACCCGTCGCCTCGAGCGCCGACGTTGGCGGCAAGAATGTTGCAGCCCTGCAAGATTACACGACCGGAAAGGTTGCGCAAACGCAGTTTTGCTATGAGCTTGCTGGATCCGTGCGGCGGGCGAGAGGGATGTCGCCGCGCGAAGGGGTCAGGCCGCGTCGCGCAGCCGCACGTCCCGCGCGGCCACCAGCTGCTCGACGCCCTCGAGCAGCCGCGCCGCGCCCGGACGCTCGCCTCCGGCGGTGCCGTCGTGCACGATCACGCTGAGCGCCGCCATCGTGAGGGCCACTGCGGCGAGCGCGTCGGCGTCGTCGGCGCGCTCGCGCACCAGCGCGAAGTACTGCTCCCGCACCCCGCCCATCCACTGCGCGAAGGCCGGCATCAGCTCGGGACGGCGCACCACCAGCGCCTTCATCCGCCGGCGCTGCTGCGCGTCGTCCATCGACGCGCCGATGAGCTCGCACAGCGCGGGCACCAGCTCACCCTCGGCGGCACGGAAGGCCGCCGCACCCTCGGGGGAGATCCCGGAGTCGGGCAGGTCGAGCGCGGCCGCGGCCTTGGACGGGAAGTAGTTGAAGAAGGTGCGAGGCGAGACGTCCACGGCCTCGCAGATCTGCTCGACGGTGGTGCCGTCGAGTCCCTGCTCGTCCACCAGCCGCAGTGCGGCCTCGTGCAGCGCCTGGCGGGTCTGCTGCTTCTTGCGCTCGCGGCGCCCGCACGCCTCCGCGTGCGGGTCCGCCGGAGCCGGAACGTCGATGTCGCTCATCTCTGCCTCCTGAGGCCGGGGTGGGTACGCACCCGCCCCGACGTGCTCACGCCGAATGCGTCCTGATCGTGCCGGTCTCGGTGAGGCCGGCCTTGTCCGCCTGCTCCTGCAGAGCGGAGCGCGCCCGCAGCGGCGGCACCTTGAAGAACCAGGTCAGCACGAACGCCAGCAGGATCACGCCCAGACCGACCCAGTACAGCGTCACGAGGCCCTGGATGAAGCCGATCATGAACGGCTTGCTGAGCGTCGCGTCCGCCCCGGTGAGGAAGGACGTGTCGTTCACCGACGTGGAGGAGGATCCCGACGCGTCGTCGGCCTTCTTCTTGATCTCGTCCTGCAGCGTGGGCACGAGCTGGTCCACCCAGTACGTGCGCTGGGCGCGGTCGGCCCAGTCGACGGACACGGTGTCGCCGTTCACGGTCGCGTGCGCCTTCTCGGCGACCGCCGTGAGCACCTTCTCGTGCGCGGCGGCCTCGGCCGCGGGCGTCGCCTCAGCCACCTTCTCCGCGATGACGGCCGGAGCGGCCGCGGCGGGCAGCTGACCCGCGGCGACGGCCTGGTCCACACCCGCGGTCACCGCAGCGGTCACGGCCTCGTCGGCCGCGGCCTTCGCCTTCGCGTCGCCCTCAGCCACGCCCTTGTCGAGCTGCGCCTGGATGTTCTTCGTCAGGGGTCCGACGATCGGGCTCCACTGCTGCTTCATGATGGCCGCGTTCTCGGCCTTGCCTGCCTGTGCGGGATCCAGCGCCGTGTCGAGCGCGGCCGTCAGGTTCGCCTTGTCCTCGGTGGCGTGCAGGATGTTCGCGGGCAGCATCGAGAACAGCACGGAGAGCATCACGGCGGTGCCCAGCGTTCCGCCGATCTGGCGGAAGAACGTGGCGGCGCTGGAGGCGACGCCCATCTCGTGCGGGTCGACCGAGTTCTGGCTCGCCAGCGTGAGCGGCTGCATGAGCTGGCCGAGACCCAGGCCCAGCACGAACATGCCGACGAAGATCTGCCACAGCGGCGTCTCGTACCGGATGAGGGTGAGGGAGAAGAAGCCGACGGCGGTGAACAGGGTGCCCAGTACGGGGAAGATGCGGTACTTGCCGGTGCGCGCCGTGATCTGCCCCGAGGCGAGAGAGGCGATCATCAGGCCGACGATGAGCGGCAGCATCGACAGACCGGACTCGGTCGGGTTCATGCCCACCACGATCTGCATGTACAGCGGGATCGTCATCATGGCGCCGAACATCGCGAAGCCGACGAGGAAGCCCAGCACCGTCGCCATCGAGAACGTGCCGGAGCGGAAGAGCTTCAGCGGGATGATCGCGTCGTCCTTCATGAGCGCCTCGATCACGATGAACGCCACGAGGCCGAGCCCGCCGATGAGGTAGCAGGAGATCGACGCGACCGAGTCCCAGCCCCACGTGCGGCCCTGCTCGACGACGATCAGCAGCGGCACGAGCGCCACGATGACGGCGGCGGCGCCCCACCAGTCGATCCGCGGGCCCTTGTGCTTGCCCACCTTCGGCAGGTGCAGGAACGTGATGACCATGAACAGGGCGAACAGGCCCAGGGGGATGTTGATGAGGAAGGTCCAGCGCCAGCCGTCGATCCAGAGGATCTCCTTCGCTCCCGCGAAGAGGCCGCCCACGAGCGGGCCGATCACGGTCGCGATGCCGAACACGGCGAAGAAGTAGCCCTGGTACTTCGCACGCTCGCGCGGGGCGAGGATGTCGCCCATGATCGCGAGCGGCAGCGCCATGAGCGCGCCCGCGCCGATGCCCTGGAACGCGCGGAACGCGGCGAGCATCATCATCGAGGTCGAGAACGCCGAGAGCGTGGATCCCAGGATGAAGACGACGATTCCGAGGATGAACAGCGGGCGACGGCCGAAGATGTCGCTGAGCTTGCCGTAGATCGGCACGGCGATGGTCGACGTGATGAGGAACGCCGTGGTCACCCAGGCCTGCTGGTCGAGTCCGTGCAGGTCGTCGCCGATCGTGCGGATCGCCGTGCCGAACACGGTCTGCGCGAGCGACGACAGGAACATGCCGCTCATCAGGCCGTAGATCACCAGCATGATCTGCTTGTGCGTCATGATCGGCGCCGGCTTCGAGGCGGGGGGCGCTTCGACCGTCGTGACGGTGTCGGTGGCGGTTGCCATGGAGGTCCTTCCAGGAGAGCGGGGGATGGAGCGCTGCGGATCCGTCCGCGGACGTCATCGATCGACGCGGGCACGAGCGCTAAACTTGCAACACTGCAATGTTACACCCTTGCAAGCTTTCCTGCGCGCAGGGATCCGGATCCGCGCGCCGGGAGGGGCAGGAGGGGTGCGGATGTCGGAGGCGTCCGGGACGATGGAGGCATGACGGACGGCTACGAGCCCGGGTTCCTCTCTGTTCCCCTTCCCCTCCCGCTCCCGGCACAGGCGGTGCGAGAGCTCGCGTATCCGCGGTTCACGGTGCTGCTGGATCCCGTCCGCCGGCTCGCGGCGGCGACCGGGGTGAACATCGACGGGCGGACGATGCGCGATCTGCCGCGCACCGGCGAGTGGCGGCTCGACCCGCGTGCGGCCGAGGACGAGCAGACCGGGCCCGCCGTCTACGCGCGCAACGATCTGGATCGCGGCCATCTGGTGCGCCGTCGGGACCCGGGCTGGGGAGAGACGGACGAGGCACGGGCAGCGATGGAGGCCACCTTCGTCTATCCGAACGCGGCGCCGCAGGCCGCCCGTTTCAATCAGGGGCCCGAGCTGTGGCTCGGGCTGGAGGACCACGTGATGTCCTACGCCGAGGCGACCGAGCAGCGCCTCTCGGTGTTCACCGCGCCCGTGCTCGCCGACGACGACCCGCCGTACCGCGGCATCCGGATCCCGCTGCGCTTCTGGAAGATCGCGGCCTGGGTCTCGGCCGGCTCGCTCGCGGCGGCCGGATTCGTGCTCGATCAGACGGACCTGGTCGACACCGCCGATGGCCTGCTCGCCCCGGCGCCGCTCGGAGGGTTCCGCACCTTCCAGGTGCCCGTCGCCGACATCGCCGCTCTCACCGGCGTCGACGTCGGCGCGCTGGCGGGCGCCGACGTGCTGACGACCCGCGCCGTGCGGCCCGGGGAGTGGCGCCTGCTGCAGGGCGCCGGCGACATCGTGCTCTGATCCGGCGATCGGCGGGCGAGGCGCCCGCTCAGCCCGCCGGCAGGTGGTCGCAGTCCGGGGTGGGGGCCTTGTCATTCCAGCGGTCGAGCGTCCACTGCTCCAGCTGCGGGGTGAGCGGCGAGTCCGGCCCGACGAGTTCGACGTGCCCGAGGCCGGGGTAGGTGCGGTAGTCGACGGGGATGCCGGCATCGCAGCGCGACCGCACCCAGGCGTCCTGGATCGCCGGCTTCACGAGCGGATCCGCAAGGCCCTGCGCGACGAGGAGCGGAGCGGGGAACGGCCCGGTGGGCTCCTGCTCCTTGAGCCGGTCGCCGAAGGGGCCGTCGAGCAGCGCGTCCGGGAAGATCTGGTTCGGCACCTGGCTGCCGCGCAGGATCGCGGCGAGACCGTCGCGCCCGTTGAAGCACAGGCCGCCGATGCGCTCGACGGGCCCTGCGGATCCGGGGGTGAGGTGCTTCTCGACCTCGAGGTCGGGATACACCTTGTCCCAGGTCGCCGCGATGTACGCGGACACCGTCTTGCCCGCGGTCTCGGACTTGATGGCCTCGGCGAGCGCATACAGGTTCGAGGCGGGGGCGAACGCCGCGACTCCCTTGACCGTGAACTCCGGCGCATACGACGCGGCGATCTGCCCGGTCCACAGCGAGCCCTGGCCGCCCTGCGAGTGGCCCCAGATCACGGTGTCGGTCGAGACCTTCAGCGCACTGAAGCCCCGCACGGCCTTCGACGCGTCCCACACGTTTCGGGCCTCCGCGTCGCCGACGAGGTAGGGGTGCGGCCCCTTCGTTCCCAGGCCGATGTAGTCGCTCGTCACGGCGACCCACCCGTGCTTCACGACCATGTCGACCATGGCGGTGCCCGCGCCGTCGGCGAACGGCTCGGCGCTGAGGGAGGGGGCGCAGCCGGGGACCACTCCGACGGTGCCGTGGGCGACCGTGAGCAGGGGCAGCGGATCCGGCCCGGGATCGGCGGGGGCGAGCACCGTGCCGCTCGAGACTGCCGGCGATCCGTCGGGGTTCGTGGTCGTGTACAGGATCCGCCACGCCTTGGCCCCCGCGGGCACGCCCACGGTCATCCGCTCGGACCGGATCAGCGTTCCGGGCTGCGACGGCACATCGGCGGGCGGCGTGTAGAAGGCGTCGGGCACCGGCAGGGGAGTGCCGCCGAGCAGGGCGCCGCTCCCCGCGGCGGCGGCGACCGTCAGCACGAGCGCCACGGTCGCGCCGATCGTCCGGAGCCACCGCACGCCGCGACGACGGCCGGGGTCGCGACGGCCGGGGGAGCGTCGCCACAGGGCCCGCGCGATCAGCTGCAGGCCGATGAAGACGAACCACGCGCCGACGCCGAGGCGGAACACCACCAGCGTCAGCACAGGCCAGAACACGGTGATCGCGGCGACCGCGAGCGTCGCGACGGCCGCGATGACGCCGGTGACGCGCTGATCCGCGCCGGGCTGGAAGGCGCGCACGCCGATCGCCACGGCGAACGCCACCAGCGCGATCGTGAGCAGAAGAGAGAGGAGCGGCGCGCCCGCGGCCGGCCACAGCGCCATGCCGGCGCCGAGCAGCGCGAGCAGTACGCCGAGCACGCGCACCACGATCACGGCGGCCGGGCGCGACGGGGGCGCTTCGCCGCGGTCGGGCGCGCGGCCCTCCCCCGCGGTGACGAGCACCGCGACGCCCGCGAGCAGGATCCCGATCCCCGTGACGATCGCGATGGTCTGCACCGTCATCGAGACGAGCAGGAAGACGACTCCGACGGCGACGAGCGCGATTCCGAGCACGATCCGGATCGGAGTGCTCAGGCGGGGATCGAGGCGGCGCGAACGACCTCCTCCGACCCCGTTCGGATCCGGCGCGTCTGCGATCCCGCCTGCGGCCACGGTGCCCCCTTCGCCTCGCGGATCACGGGCCGCGGGGCCTCGATCCGCATCCGACGCGTTCCTCACCGGAGCCGCGCTGAGGCCAACATACTGGTGGCGCGCCGACCCTGTGAAGCCGTCCCGCTGCGGACCCGTCGCGACAGCGCGCGCGGCGATCTAGAATCGCCTCGTGAAGATCGGGATGGTGCCGGACGCGTTGCGCGGCACGACACGGAAGGAATGCCCGACCGGCCCGTGATCCGCCCCTCCTCCTTCGCCCGATTCAGGGAAGGGAGGTGGATGCATGGACGAGAAGCTCCCTCGCATCGGTGATGTGATCACCGCGACGGTGACGAAGACGCTCCCGTTCGGCGTTCTCGTGGAGCATGCCGACGCGGCGGGTCTTGTGCGCGGTGCGCAGAGCGCGCCCGGAGCCCGGCTCAGCCTGCGCGTGACCGAGGTCGACCGCGTGCTGCGACGTTTCGCCGCCGAAGTCGCCTGACCGGCACGCGCACCACCCATGGAGACGAGAAGGCCCGGATCTCTCGATCCGGGCCTTCTTCGTTCTGTGCGCGAGGGGGGACTTGAACCCCCACGCCGTTGCCGGCACTGGCACCTGAAGCCAGCGCGTCTACCTATTCCGCCACTCGCGCATGTCGACTCTCGCGAACCAACCTCCCGAGAATATCACGACGCGGGAGGGGGTCGAACCACCCGCGGCCCGGCACGGGCCTCCGGACGCTTCAGGGTTTCCTGCGGATCGCGGCCCACCGGGGGTTCATTCAGGCCGTGTCGCTAACATGGCCCTACCGATCGGTGAGCCATGGGAGCCCAGTGGGACTACTAGACAGCTTTGAGAAGGGTCTCGAGCGTGCTGTGAACAGCGCGTTCGCGAAGACCTTCCGCAGCGGCATCCAGCCCGTGGAGATCGCGTCGGCCCTGCGCCGTGAGATGGATACGAAGGCGGCGGTCGTCAGCCGCGACCGCATCATCGTCCCCAGCACCTTCCTCGTGCATCTCAGCGGCGACGACGCCACGGCCATGCACGGCCTCGGATCCGCCCTCATCGACGAGCTGCACGTCCTGGTCAGGGACCACGCCAACGCCCAGGGCTACAGCTTCGCCGGGCCTGTGAACATCGCCCTCGAGGCCGACGACAAGCTCGCGACCGGCACGGTGCGCGTCGAGTCGAGCTCGACCTCGAGCGCCGGCCGCGTCACCTGGCAGGCCGAGATCGCGACCGGCGGATCCCGCTATCCGCTCACCAAGGCCCGCACCGTCATCGGCCGCGGCAGCGACGCGGACATCACGATCGGAGACGCCGGATCCAGTCGCAAGCACGCCGAGGTGCTCTGGGACGGCGATCACGCGATGCTCCGCGACCTCGGCTCCACCAACGGCACCAAGCTGAACGGTCAGCGCGTGCGCGAGGCGCAGCTCGAGAGCGGCATGGTCATCACGATCGGCCGCACCGATCTGACGTTCCAGGTCGTGCCCGTCTCGTCGTCGGCGGGGAGCCTCCGGCATGAGTGAACTGACCCTGCTGCTCCTGCGCATCGGCTTCCTGGTGCTGATGTGGTTCTTCGTGTTCGCCGTGGTGTACTCCCTGCGCGCCGACCTGTTCGGCGTGCGCGTGCGCAAGATGCCGCAGGCCGAGCAGGCCGCCGCGAGCGCTCCCGCCAAGCCGGCCGCGCCGCCGGCGAAGCCCAAGGCCGCGCCGCGGAGCAGGCCGGGAGGACCGGCCACCACGTCCACCGTGAGCAAGCTCGTGATCACGTCCGGCCCGAAGGCGGGCCTGGAGGTGCCGCTCGGATCCGAGCCGATGTCGATCGGTCGCTCGAGCGAGTCCGGCCTGGTCATCCGCGACGACTACACGTCCAGCCACCACGCGCGCCTGATGCTGTGGGGCGAGCAGTGGATGCTCCAGGATCTCGACTCCACGAACGGCACGTTCCTCGACGGCCAGCGCGTCGGCGCCCCGGTCTCGGTTCCCGTCGGCGCCCCCATCAAGGTCGGCGCCACGACGTTCGAGCTGCGGGCGTAACCGGCGGCCATGGTCTTCGAGGGCTCGAGCGCCGCGATCTCCCACACCGGGAAGGTCCGCTCCAACAACCAGGACTCCGGTTACGCCGGGGCCAACCTGTTCGTCGTCGCGGACGGAATGGGCGGTCACGCGGGCGGCGACGTCGCGAGCAGCATCGCGATCCACCGGCTGCAGAACCTGGATCACGCCTACCCCTCCACCATGGACGCGGAGGCCTCGCTGCAGGCGGCGGCCACGACGGCGGCGGGAGACATGATCCGTGCCGTGAAGGACCGGCCGGAGCTCGCCGGCCTCGGCACCACGCTCGACGCGATCATCATGGTCGACGACTACGCCGTCATCGGCCATATCGGCGACTCGCGCATCTATCTCTACCGCGACGAGACGCTGACCCAGATCACCACCGACCACACCTTCGTGCAGCGGCTGGTCGACTCGGGGCGCATCACGCCGGAGGAGGCCCGCTATCATCCGCGCCGCTCGGTGCTCATGCGCGTGCTGAGCGACATGGATGCGGATCCTGAGCTGGACATGTTCGTCATGCCCACCCTGCCGGGCGACCGCTGGCTGCTCTGCTCCGACGGGCTCAGCGGCGTGGTCGACGAGGCGCACATGCAGAAGACGCTGCGACTCGGCATGGCGCCGGGACGCACCGCGGACGGACTGCTCAAGCACGCGCTCGACGGCGGTGCACCCGACAACGTCACGATCGTGATCGTCGACGTCGGCGGCCAGCACCCGGTGCGCTCCGGCTCGGCGACCATTGTCGGCGCGGCCGCCAACCCGCAGGGCGTCGTCGTCCCGGCCGCGCGCCCCGCCCGTCCGAGCTGGCTGCACCCCGTGCGCCAGGCCGCGAACGAGCCCACGCACTTCGAGCCCGCGGCCGACTACCTCGAGGAGCTCATCGAGGAGGACCACCGCCGTGCGGTGCGCCGGCGGATCGGCTGGATCACGGGCCTGATCGTCGTCATCGCGCTCATGGCCGCCGCGCTCTTCGGCGCCTACGCCTGGACGCAGACACGGTACTTCGTGGGCGTCGCCCCCGAGTCCGGCAACGTGGCGATCTTCCAGGGGATCCAGCAGGATCTCGGCCCGGTCCCGCTCTCGCACGTGTACGAGGACACCGGGATCAAGGTGTCGGATCTGCCCGCGTTCTACCAGTCCGCCGTCAAGGAGACCACAAGCGCCAACACGCTCACGGCGGCCCGCACGACGGTGGAGAGCCTGCGCGCGGCCGCGAAGACGGGGAAGACGCCATGACCGCCACCGCACCCGCCTCCGACGTCGCCGCCGACACGGCCGTCCTGCGCGCGCTGCGCCGCATCCGCGGCCCGCAGACGCAGCGCAACCGCGAGTTCTGGCTGCTGCTGTTCGCGGTGGTCGTCGCGGGATCGGCGCTCACCCTCGTGCAGCTGGGCGCACTGCACCGCATCGATCCGATGATCCTGCTGATCGGCGGCGGACTCGCCGTGCTCGTCTTCGCCCTGCACGTGGTGCTGCGCTTCGTCGCGAGCGACGCGGATCCGTTCGTCCTCCCCATCGCGACGCTGCTGACCGGAGTGGGCATCGCGGAGATCTACCGCATCGACATCGCCAACCACGCCACCGGGTGGAACGCCTCCTCGAACAAGCAGCTCATGTGGATGGCGATCTCGGTGATCGGCGCCATCGCGCTGGTGATCTTCCTGCGCAACTACCGCGTGCTGTACAGGTACACCTACCTCTCGGGCCTGGCCGGGCTCGTGCTGCTCGTTCTCCCGTTCATCCCCGGCCTGCGGGCCGACGCGAACGCCGACGTGTGGATCTCGATCGGCGGGCTCGGCTTCCAGCCCGGCGAGCTCTCGAAGATCTTCCTGGCCATCTTCTTCGCCGGCTATCTCGTGCGCACCCGCGAGAGCCTGTCGTCGGTGGGCAAGCGGTTCGCCGGCATCACCTGGCCGCGCATGCGCGAGCTCGGGCCGGTCATCGTGGTCTGGCTCATCTCGCTCGCCATCATCGTCGCCCAGCACGACCTCGGCACCGGTGTGCTCATCTTCGGGATGTTCATCGTGATGCTCTACGTGGCCACGGGCAAGACGAGCTGGGTGCTCATCGGCCTCGCCGGCGTGGTGATCGGCATCGCGGTCGTGTCGCAGTTCCTCACCTACGTGCAGAACCGCTTCAACACCTGGATCCACGCCTTCGACCCCGACCTCATGGAAGACCAGAGCTACCAGCTCACGCAGGGCATCTTCGGCCTCGCGCACGGCGGGCTGATCGGCACGGGTCTCGGACAGGGCCGCCCCGAGATCACCCCGGTCGCGGAGAGCGACTTCATCATCACGAGCCTGGGCGAGGAGATCGGCCTGATCGGGCTGTTCGCCCTGCTCTGCCTCTACATGGTGTTCGTGAGCCGCGGTCTGCGGATCGGCGTGGCCGGGCAGGACGACTTCGGCAAGCTGCTCGCCGTGGGCGTCTCGTTCACGATCGGCCTGCAGGTGTTCATCATGGTGGGCGGCGTCACCCGGGTCATCCCGCTGACCGGCCTCACCACGCCGTTCCTCGCGGCGGGCGGATCCTCGCTCATCGCCAACTGGCTCATCGTCAGCCTGCTCCTGCGGATCTCGGACGGCGTGCGCCGTCAGCCCAGGGTGGTGATCGGATGACCGCTTCTCCGATCGTCGCAGGAGGTGTCGCATGACCAAAGAGCTCCGGCGCATCAGCATCCTCGTCCTCGTCATGTTCCTGGCGCTGTTCGGCTCGGTGAGCTGGATCCAGGTCGTGCAGGCCGACGCGCTCGCCCAGAACGACGCGAACCGCCGCACCCGGCTGGACAGCTACGAGATCCAGCGGGGGTCGATCATCGCGGGCGGCGCCCCGATCGCCACCTCGGTCCCCTCCGGCGACATGTACTCCTTCCAGCGGAAGTACACGGATCCGCAGATGTGGTCCGCCGTCACGGGCTACTACAACCCGGCGCTCGGCAGCGCGACCGGCATCGAGAAGGCGATGAACGGCGAGCTCAGCGGCACGGGCGGCTCGCAGTTCCTTTCGTCGATCGAGCGCATCATCTCCGGGCAGCCGCAGAAGGGGTCGAACGTGGTGCTCACGCTCGACCCCGTCGCGCAGAAGGCCGCCTACGACGCGCTGCAGGGCTATCGGGGTGCCGTCGTAGCGATCGAGCCGAAGACCGGACGGATCCTGGCGATGGTCTCGACGCCCGGCTTCGACACCAACAGCCTCGCAGTGCATGACTCCAAGGCCGCGAACGCCGCGTACGACGCGCTCGTGGCCGATCCGAACAAGCCCCTGTCGAACCGCGCGATCGGCGGCAACATGAACCCGCCCGGGTCGACGTTCAAGCTCGTGGTGGCCAGCGCCGCCCTGGACTCGGGCAAGTTCACCATGCAGTCGACGTTCCCGAACCCGGCGGCCTTCACGCTCCCCGGCACCACCACCGCGGTGCACAACGCCTGGGGCGGGATCTGCCCCGGCGGCGACGGACAGACCGTGAGCCTCGCCGACGCGATCCGGTACAGCTGCAACATCCCGATGGCCGAGCTCGCCGTCCAGCTCGGCGACGACGCGATCCGCGCGGCGGCCGAGAAGTTCGGCTTCGACCAGGAGTTCTCGCTGCCCCTGCAGTCGGCCGCCTCGACGTACCCGAAGTCCCTCTCCGCCGACAAGACCGGCCTCACCGGCTTCGGCCAGGGCGACGTGCGGGCGACGCCCCTGCAGATGGCGATGGTCTCGGCAGGGATCGCGAACGACGGCCTCGTGATGAACCCGCGCATGGTGGACCAGGTGGTCGGCGACGACCTGTCCGTGCAGAAGCAGTTCGAGAACAGCCAGTTCCGCCAGGCGATGACCCGCGACCAGGCGGCGGCGATCACCGCCGCCATGCAGGCGTCGGTCTCAAGCGGCGCGGCCCAGGGTGCAAGAATAGACGGAGTCGACGTGGCCGGTAAGACGGGCACAGCGGAGAACGGTGACACGGACCCTTACACGCTGTGGTTCACCGGCTTCGCGCCCGCTTCGAACCCGGAGATCGCCGTTGCGGTCGTCGTCGAAGACGGCGGTGGGCAGGGACAGTCCGGATCCGGTGACACGATCGCGTCACCGATTGCGAAGAAGGTCATGGAGGCGGTGCTGAACAGATGAGGCCGACGCAGGGTGTGCATTTCGGCGGTCGGTACGAGCTGCAGTCTCGGATCGCCATCGGCGGTATGGGCGAGGTCTGGGAGGCGACCGACCACGTCATCGGACGGACCGTCGCGATCAAGATCCTCAAGGACGAGTACATGGGGGACCCGGGCTTCCTCGAGCGCTTCCGCGCCGAGGCCCGGCACGCGGCCCTGGTGAACCACGAGGGCATCGCCAGCGTCTTCGACTACGGCGAGGAGAACGGCTCCGCCTACCTCGTCATGGAGCTCGTGCCCGGAGAGGCCCTGTCGACCATCATCGAGCGCGAGGGCTCGCTGAGCGCGGACAAGACGCTCGACATCGTCGCCCAGACGGCCTCCGCCCTGCAGGCGGCGCACGCCGCCGGCCTGGTGCACCGCGACATCAAGCCCGGAAACCTGCTGATCACGCCGGACGGCCGCGTCAAGATCACCGATTTCGGCATCGCCCGCATCGCCGACCAGGTGCCGCTGACGGCCACCGGTCAGGTGATGGGGACGGTGCAGTACCTCTCGCCGGAGCAGGCGTCGGGCCACGCAGCCTCGCCCGCCACCGACATCTACTCACTCGGGATCGTCGCCTACGAGTGCCTCGCCGGCAAGCGTCCCTTCACGGGCGAGTCGCAGGTCGCGATCGCCATGGCGCAGATCAACGACACCCCGCCGCCGCTGCCCGCCACGGTGCCGCAGCCGGTGCAGAACCTCGTCATGGCGATGATCGCGAAGAAGCCGGCCGACCGGCCCAGCTCCGCAGCGACCGTGGCCCGCGCGGCACAGGCTCTCCGCCGCGGCGACCTGAACTCCGCGGCGATCGCCGTGCCCGCCGTCATCGCCGGTGTGGTCGGCGTGGGCGCCGCGGCAGCCGCGGGCGACGACGCCGCGACCCAGCTGCTGGGTGCCACGCAGGGTGCGACCACGATCATGCCCACCACGGCGCAGATCCCGACCGAGGCCGAGCAGGCCCCGGAGAAGAAGAAGCGCAGCCCGTGGACCTGGCCGCTGATCGCGCTGATCGCGCTGCTGCTCATCGTGCTCGGCGGCACCATCTGGGCGCTCCTGGCCAACCAGAAGGCGCCCGAGCCCGTGTCATCGACCACGGCGTCGTCGCAGCCCTCCCCGAGCAAGACGCCTACGCCCACCTCGACCCCGCGGGTCGACGTCGACGCGCTGGGTCTCGTCGGTCTCGCGTGCGATGCCGCGGCCGCGAAGGCCCACGACGCCGGCCTGCAGGCCACCTGCACGCCCGGCGATCCGGCACCGGCCGCCGATCAGGTCGGCAAGGTCTACAACGTCAACCCGACGGGCAAGGTCCCGCAGGGCTCCTCGATCACGCTGACGTTCTACGCCGATCGCACTCAGCCGCCGAAGCCGGGATCCGCTCCCACCTTCACGGGCGACATGGTCGCCGGAGGCACGATCACGGTGTCCTGGGGCGCCGACTACGTGTGCCCGAGCGGCACGTCGATCACCGGGTACATCGTGACGATCGACGGCGGGTCCTTCATGTCCGGCGGTCCCGAGTTCCCGGCGGGGACGACGAGCGCCGAGGTGCGACTGAGCCAGACCGGCGACTTCACGGCGAAGTACTCGGTGAGATGCGGCGACCAGCAGAGTCCCGACTCGGATTCGCGCACGTCGCACATCCAGCCGGTTCCGACTTCGCCGCCCACCATCCTGCCCACGCCCTGAGCACGGGCACCGCATCAGAATCACGAGAACGAGGGGGGTCCTCCGTGACGACGACCACGCGCGTCATGGCCGGTCGCTACCGCGTCGATGACCTCATCGGCCGGGGCGGCATGGCCCATGTGCACCGGGGGTACGACCTGACCCTCGGGCGCGAGGTCGCGATCAAGATCCTGGACCGCGAGCTCGCCCGCGACACCGCGTTCCGCACCCGGTTCCGGATGGAGGCGCAGGCCGCGTCGCGCATGTCGCACCCGTCGATCGTGCGCGTGTTCGACGCGGGGGAGGACACGACCCCGGAGGCCGGCGGCAGCCCTGCGGAGCCCGTGCCGTTCATCGTCATGGAGCTCGTCCCCGGCGAGCTGCTGAAGGACGTCATCGCGCGCGGGCCCGTGCCCGCGGCCGATGCCGTGCGTTACGCGGACGGCATCCTCGAGGCGCTGGAGTACTCCCACCGCGCCGGCGTCGTGCACCGCGACATCAAGCCGGGCAACGTCAAGATCACCCCCGCCGGCACCGTGAAGGTCATGGACTTCGGGATCGCGCGCGCCGTGTCCGACTCCTCCTCCACGGTCGCCGAGACCACGCAGATCATCGGCACCGCCGCCTACTTCTCGCCGGAGCAGGCCAAGGGCGAGCAGGTCGACGCGCGCACCGACCTGTACTCGACCGGCGTCGTCCTGTACGAGATGCTCGCCGGACGCCAGCCGTTCCGCGGCGAGTCGCCCGTCGCCGTCGCCTACCAGCACGTCAGCGAGACGCCCCTGCCCCCGAGCGAAGTGCGCGACGAGGAGCACCCGGAGCGCGAGCTGGAGCGCATCCGCGCCCTGGAACCGATCGTGCTCCGCGCGATGGCGAAGGATCCGTTCCAGCGCTTCCCCGACGCGGCCTCGTTCCGCACCGCCCTCGACGAGGCGGCGACCGGCGTCGTGCCCACGAAGAAGCAGCTCTCCTCGCTCACGAGCGAGCTCTACGGCCCGAGCCCCCGGCACGCGCAGGAGACGGCGCGCACGCTGCGTCAGCTCTCGTCCGACACCACCATGACGCGCACGCAGTCCGGACCGCCGGTCGCGTGGGTGTGGGCCGGCGTCGCCCTGCTCGTGGTGCTGCTCGCCTCCGTGCTGATCTGGGTGCTGGCGATCAAGCCGACCACCGACGTGCCCGGTGCGGGTCGCACGGTTCCCAACGTCGCCGGTCAGACGTACGATGCCGCGGTCGCGCTGCTCCAGAAGAACGATCTGCGCGCCATCCGCATCGACCAGGCGGACGCCGGTGTCGACAAGGGCAAGGTCATCAGCACCGACCCGGCGGCCGGCAGCAACATGGACAAGGGCCAGTCGGTCACCGTGTACGTCTCCAGCGGCGCCGCGGAGATCAGCGTCCCCCCGCTGGAGGGGCTCAGCGCCTCCGCTGCGAAGGACGCGCTGTCCAAGGCCGGACTGCAGCTCGGCTCGGTCACCCAGAAGAACGATCCCCGCTCTTCGCACGACACCGTCCTGTCGGCCAGCGCTGCGGCGGGCAGCAAGGTCGCCCCCGGCACCGTGGTCGACCTCGTGGTGGCCAGCGGCGTGGTGACGGTCAACGACCTCACCGGCTGGCCGCTGGACTCGGCGACCCAGGCGCTGCAGCAGCTGGGCCTCACGGCGAACCCCGTCGAGAACCCGGGCTGCAAGGCCACGGATCCGAAGACGGTCGCCTCGATGTCGGTGCCCCCCGGCGACGTGCCCGTGCAGTCCACGATCGACCTCGGCTACTGCACCGGCAAGTGATGAGGAATCCCGGATCCTGAGCCGGCGGACGTCGTCAGGTCGCGGTCGGCGTGGGCTCGATGCTCACGTCGCCGGGCGAGATCAGCGGGCTCACCCAGGGGAACACCCAGAACATCAGCGCGTACAGCACGGCGGCCAGCAGGGCGAGCACGATGATCAGCCGTACCCACCACGGGCCGGGGAGGATGCGCCAGAACGCGGCGTACATCAGCTCACCGCCTTCAGGGAGGCGGGTGCGCCCAGCGCCCTCGGCTGGAAGCTCTCGAACACGCCGTAGGCCACGATCCGCTCCGCGAGGGAGTACAGCGGCGAGCACGCGGTCAGCGTGATGTACCGTCCGCTGGCGGGAGCGCCCGGTGCCTGCGGCACAGGATCCAGCACGTTCACGCTGTCGGGGGTCACGTACTCGAGCGTACGGAACCGGTAGGTGTACCAGCCCTGCTCGGTCTCGATCACGATGGCGTCGTTCAGGCGCAGCCGGTCGAGCTGGTTGAACGGCTTGCCCCAGGTGGTGCGGTGCGCCGCCATCGTGAAGTTCCCGGTCTGCCCCGGCATCCCCGAGCTCGGATACACACCAATCCAGCCATGATCGAGCGTGTCCGGGCGGGTGATCCCGCCGGCGATCGTCACGGCGTAGTCCGAGCCGAACCTCGGCACCCGCATGAGGGCTCCCCAGGGCACGCCGTTCTGCGGTGCGGTCATCACGGGCGGCGCGTACCGCGGGTGTCCGGCGTCGACTCCGGAGCCGTCGTCGAGCACGGGAGGCAGCGGCGGCGGGGCGCTTTTCGCCCACGTCTCGGAGATCTGCTTCCCCTTGTCATTGGCCTCGGCGCTCATGATGACGTCGCCGATCCACATCTGCCACGCGACGTACAGCAGCACGACGACGCCCGCGGTGAGCAGCAGCTCGCCGAGCACGCTGACGACCGAGGCCCGGCGTCGAGGTCGCGCACGAGCACGACGGGCGGCGGCTCGTGGGGCGTCGGTCATGTCGCGATCCTACCCACCCGACCTATCCGCCCTGCCGGTGTGCGCTGCGGTCGTTTGGGTAGACTGTGCGCATGGCACGATCCCGCAAGACCGAAGAAGCCGTCGTCGAGAAGGTGGAGGGCGACGCCGCCCCCAACGCCGTGTGGTTCAAGCCGGTCATGGTGGGCTTCATGCTGCTGGGACTCGTGTGGATCCTGGTGTTCTACATCACCGGCATGCAGTACCCGATCCCGGGCCTGCAGTCCTGGAACCTGCTCATCGGTCTCGGCATCGCGCTCATCGGCTTCCTGATGACGACCCGCTGGCGCTGACGCCCCTCATCCTCGCAGGAACGCCCCCGCTCATGCGGGGGCGTTCCTGCGTTCCGGCCCGTCGACCGGCTCCGGACCGCATTCCGCAGGGTTCTCCACGGATCCGGAGGGTTATCCACATTCTGGGGATGGATATGCACAGCCGCTCCCCGGAGTTATCCACAGTTCTATCCCCACCTGGGGAGAATTACACGGGTGTTATTCACATGTCTCCCGAGGACGACGAAAGCCCCCGCCCGAAGGCGGGGGCTTTCGTGACGGGGTTCAGCGCCCGGCGGTGATCAGCAGGGGAGGGACGACCGCGACCACGACGAGCAGCACGAGCACGATCACGGCGACGAGCCCGATCCACCAGAACTTCGCGTTGCGACGCCCGCTGGTCCGGACGTAGACGAGCGCCACCAGCGCTCCCACGACGGCACCGCCGACGTGCGCCTCCCAGGCGATCCCGGGCACGATGAAGCCGTACACGAAGTTGATCGCCAGCACGACCAGCGCCCCGACGATGTTGCCGCCCAGGTGCCGGCCGATCACGATCAGAGCCACGAACAGGCCGAAGATCGCACCGGACGCCCCGACCGTGGGCTGGGCCGGATCGATCAGTGCCATCGCGACGGACCCGCCGAGACCGCTCACGAGATACAGCGTCAGGAACCTCGCACGGCCCAGCAGCGGCTCGAGCTGCTGTCCCACCATCCACAGCGCCAGCATGTTGAGGCCGAGATGGATGAAACCGCCGTGCACGAGCAGTGCAGTCAGCAGTCGCCAGGGCTCGAACGGCAGCCCCGACAGCGACGGATAGAGATAGGCGCCCGCGAACAACAGCACGTTCTTGATCACGGCCCCGACTCCCGGGAGCTCGGCCAGGATGCTCACGGCCGAGGTGATCGCGAGGATCCAGTACGTCGCGAGCGGACGCCCGCCGACCGCCGTCATCGATCGTGCGCCCCAGCGCCGGTGGGCGCGACGCTGGGCGGGGGTCTGGCTCCGGCGCTGGTCCTGCATGCACTCGGGGCAGATCACGCCCACGGGCGCCTGCGTCTGACACTCCGGGCAGATCGTGCGCATGCAGCGCTGGCACAGCACGAAACTCTGCCGCCCGGGGTGCCGGTAGCAGAAGTTGTCGGGATTCGCGTGGAACTCCGGGTTCGTCATCGGTGCGCTCCGGAGTCCACTCGCGGAGAGGCGATCAGTTCGCGACGATGTCGACGGACTGCAGCACGACGTCCTCGACGGGACGGTCGCCGGCGCCCGTGCGCACGGCGGCGATCTCGTCGACGACGGCCTTCGACGCGTCGTCGGCGACCTCGCCGAAGATCGTGTGCTTGCCCTGCAGCCAGGGCGTCGGGTCGGTCGTGATGAAGAACTGCGAGCCGTTGGTGCCCTCGACCTGTCCGGTGATGGCGTTGCGACGGAGACCCGCGTTGGCCATGGCGAGCACGTAGGGCTCGTTGAAGTTCAGCTCGCCGTGGATCTCGTCGTTGAAGGTGTAGCCGGGGCCGCCGACGCCCTGACCGAGCGGGTCGCCGCCCTGGATCATGAAGTTCGGGATGATGCGGTGGAAGATGACGTCCTTGTACAGCGGGCCCTCGCCCGGCTTGCCGGTGGCCGGGTGGGTCCAGGATCCCGTGCCGTCGGACAGTTCGACGAAGTTCTTCACCGTGCGGGGAGCGTGGTCGCCGTACAGGTTGACGACGATGTCTCCGTGGTTGGTGTGCAGGGTGGCGACGTGAGTGGCGTGAGGCATGGATCCATTCTCGCATCGGATCCCCGGGACCTTCCGATTCCCCTGTGAACTTCCCACATGCACACGCGTTGCACAGGAGCATCTCTGGCAAGATGGGGAGTCCGAACCCCGTTTCGATTGGGAGGGCATCGTGAGCCTGAGCCGCAAGCGTCAGAAGGAACTCCGCCAGCTGCAGAGCGAGGCCGCCAAGCTGTGGGCCGCCCAGCAGGTCGTCGCCGGCGATGCGGCGAACGTCGCCCGCGAAGCCGGTCGCCAGCTCGACAACTTCCGTCGCGAGCAGGTGCTGCCCGCGGTGCAGGACGTCTACGAGCACCGCGTGGTCCCCGTCGTCGACAAGGGCCTCAAGATGTCCCGCGACGTCGTCGACCACAAGGTCGTCCCCGCGATCGGCGGCGTGGTCGGATCCGCTCTCACCGCCTGGGACATCGCCAACGCCAAGCGCACCGGCTCCCCGCGCCCCGCGCCCCGCGCCCTCGTGACCGTCGCCGAGCCGAAGCGCGGCCCCGGCATCGGTTCCGTGATCGCGATCATCCTGGGCGCCGCCGCCGCGGTGGGCGTGCTGGTCGCCGCGTGGCAGGCGCTGCGCGCCGATGACGAGCTCTGGGTCGCGGACGACCCGCTGAACGCCCCCGAGGCGTGAGCACCACCGCCCCCGAGCCCGGGGAGGAGACGCACGCCCGCGTGCGCGACGCCGCTGCGGCGCGCGACCTCGACATCGAGATCCGCCCGCGCCCTGCGGCGAAGAGCCTGCACGAAGCCGCGGCGCTGCTCGGACTGGATCCGTCCGGCATCGTGAAGACCCTCGTGGTCAAGAGATCCGACGACACGTTCCTGTTCGCGCTGATCCCCGGCGGTCGCAAGATCTCCTGGCCGAAGCTGCGGGCGCTGGTCGGCGTGAACCGGCTGAAGCTCCCGGATCCCGACGTGGCCTTCGCCGCGACCGGCTACGAGCGCGGCACCATCGTGCCCATCGGCAGCACGACCGCATGGCCCGTGTTCGCCGACGAGACGATCCGGGGCCGCCGCATCGCGATGGGCGCCGGAGCGCACGGCTACAGCCTGTTCGTCGATGCCGACGAGCTCATCCGCGCGTACGACGCGACGGTCGCCGACATCTCCGAACCCGAGTGATCCGCATCCCCCTCGCCTGAGCCCGGTGCCGGAGTAGCATCCGGACATGACGGATGCGCTGGAGACGTGGCGGGAGTTCCACGTCGCGATGCTCGGGGCCACGGCGGCCCTCGCTGGGCTCGTCATCGTCGCCGCGAGCGTGAACATCGACAAGATCGTGCTCGCCAGGTCGCTGACCGCGCGTCTGGCCGCCGCGATCGCCGGACTCGTGCTGGCGATCGTCACCTCGGGCATCGCGCTCATCCCCGGCCTCTCCTCCGCCTGGTTCGGCGCTCTCGTGCTGATCGTCACCGTGATCGCGGCGGCGTTCCAGGTGCACGCGGCACGGGCCCTCCGGAAGGATCGCGGGCACGGCAGCGTCGCCGCCCGGGCGGGTCTCGGGTTCCTGCCACTGGTCGCCTACGCGGTGGCGGGTGCGCTGCTGCTGTCCGGGCTGTCTTCGGGCCTCGTCCTCGCCGCGGCGGGCTCGCTGCTCGCGATCGTGGTGGCGATCGTCATCTCCTGGATCGCGCTGGTCGAGGTGCTGCGCTGAAGTCAGCCGAGCAGGCCGGCCATCCCCAGGGCGATGTCGACGAGCCGCACGCGCTGCAGGCCGCCGATCTCGTCCAGCCGGTACCAGGCGGCCATGTCGGTGGATCCGCTCTTCTCGAACCTCAGCCGCCCGCCCGTGATGCGCGCCCGGTACACGATGCGCAGCGTGTGCAGCGGGTCGGTGGCCCCCGGCGTCACCCGCCGTCGCGGCGGGATCACGCGGGAGTGGATGCCCAGCAGATCCTCGATGACCACCTTGTAGCCGGTCTCCTCGTGCACCTCGCGACGGGCGGCGACCTGCGGATCCTCGCCCGGCTCCAGCCCGCCGCCGGGCATGGTCCAGGACACGCGCCGGCCCTCCGTCCACCGGGCCAGCAGCACGCGGTCCGCATCGTCGACGATGACGGCGTATGCCGCGACCCGCATGTCCATGAGTCACACCCTAGGCGGTGCGGGCCGGTATGGCGCCGTCAGGTCGTCCTTCGTCCGCCGAGACGCACCTCGCGCACCTCGGCCGTGACGAGTTCCTCAGCCGGGACGGTGAGCGGATCCCGATCCAGCACGACCAGGTCGGCGAACAGTCCGGGGGCGAGGGATCCGATCTCGTGCTCGCTGAAGAGCTGCCAGGCCGCGTTGCCGGTGTGCGCGGCGAGCGCCTGCGCCCGTGCGACAGGAGTGCCCGCGGGCATCACCCGGCCGGCACGGGTGCGCCGGGTCTCTGCGACGGCCATGTTGCGCAGCGGCTCGGCGGGCGTCACCCAGCCGTCGTTGTGGAACGTCGCACGGTGGCCTGCGGCGAACGCGGCGCCGGCGTCCGCCCACGCTCCGCCGTGCTCGGATCCGAAGAGGTCGTCCACGAGCACCTCTCCCCAGTAGGTGATGTGATCGACGAAGAGGCTCACGGTGACGCCGAGCTCCCGGGCGCGCGCGAACTGGGCGGGCGTCATCGCGCCGACGTGCTCCAGGCGGAAGCGGTGATCGGTGAGCGCGTGCGTGCGGATCAGCCGCTCGTAGACGTCGAGCGTCTCATCGATCGCGAGGTCTCCGTGCGCATGGCAGGCGAGCTGCCACCCGGCGGCGGCGTAGGGCTCGGCGATCCCGTGGAGCTGCGCGGCCGTGTAGTTCGCCGTGCCGCGGTGCCCCGGCTCGAGCCCGAGGCCGCGGGTGGCCGCGGTGTCGAGATAGGGGAAGCTCGTGGCGATGTTCCCGATCCACGGGGATCCGTCGGTCCAGGTCTTCACGCCGACCTGGCGCATCATCGCATCGCCCTGCCCGCGCGGCGCCGGCGTGCCGCCCGGACGCGACATCTCGTACCAGCGCAGGCGGAGCGGCATGCGCCCGCTCGCGCGGAGCGCGTCGACCGCGGGAGACAGCGCCGGGTTCCAGCTGAGGTCGGAGACGGTGGTGATCCCGCGGCGGGAGAGATCGGCGAAGTGGGCCGCGAGCAGCTCGACGATGTCGGCCTGCGCGGCCTGCAGCAGAGGCGCGGCGACGCGCTCGACCGCACCTGCCTCGAGGGCCACCCCGTTCAGCTCCCCATCGGCGGCGCGGCCGAACGAGGCCCCCACCGGATCGGGCGTCGTGCGGTCCAGTCCCGCACGCCGAGCCGCCGCGGAGTTGAAGTACGCGGAGTGGCCCGAGTTGTGCACGATCACGAGCGGCGTGGTTCCGGCGAGCTCGTCGAGCAGGCGCAGATCCGGATCCGGGAGTCCGCGCTGCAGCAGCGCGTCCCAGCCGTTCGCGTACACCGGGGCGCCCTCGGAGGCGGCGAGCGCGGTGCGCAGCGCCGCCATCACCCCTTCCGCGTCCGGGATGACGACCGGCCGGAGGTCGAGCACGCGATCCGAGAGCAGCACTGCGGCGGTCCCCGGGTGTCCGTGCGGCTCGATGAGTCCCGGCATGGCCCAGCCGTCCAGCGGGATGCGCTCGGCGGACGGATCCTGCGCGGCGAGGTCGTCGATCGCACCGAGAGCGATGATCCGCCCGTCATCGCCGACGAGCAGCGCCTCGACGAGATCGGGAGCGGCATCGGAGAGCGGCCGGAACCGGCCCGTGAACAGCGTCGTCATGCGGCCATCGTGGCAGGTTCCCCGCCGGGGCGGATACTGCGGCGTGCTGGGTCAGGGCCCCGAGCGGATCGATCAGTTCTGAAGAAGCGCGGTCTCCGCGGCGTTCCTAGGCTGAGGAGCGTCCCGATACCCGGGCCGCCGACAGGAGGATGCCATGACCGAGAACACCGCCCCCGTGCTGACCGACTTCGAACGCGCCGCCGTCAAGGAGGCCGCGAAGGAGAGCCGCACGCGCGTCGCACGCAAGAAGGCGAGCCCGGAGGAGCTGCGCGCCGCGGGAGAGGCCGACGTACAGGCCAAGATCGCGGAGATGGACGAAGAAGACGGATCCCTTGCCACCGCTCTGCATCGACTGGTCGCGGAGAACGCGCCGCACCTCGTCCCCAAGACCTACTACGGCATGCCGGCCTGGGCGAACGCCGCAGGCAAGGTGGTCTGCTTCTTCAAGCCCAAGGCGAAGTTCAAGGTGCGCTACGCGACGTTCGAGTTCGAGTGGCCGGCGCAGCTCGACGACGGCACGGTGTGGCCCGTGTCGTACGCCGTGACGGCGCTGACGCCCGCGGACCTCGCCTTCCTCGGCGAGCGCATCCGCACCGCCGCGCCCGCGGAGTGACTCCGCTCCAGAACCCGGGCGCTGGGCGCACGAGCTGCGGCACGGCGCTCACTCTCCGCGCAGGTGCGCGGCCGTGAGCGCGGCCATCTCCTCGTCGCTGAGCTCGTCCAGCTGTCGCGACTCGCGCCGGTCGGAGCGGATCCACCGCATCATCAGGATCACGAGGATCGGCACGTCGACGATCTCGGCGATGAACCACAGGAAGTCACCGGAGAGCTGCTGATCGCGCAGCGGGTTCGGGAACCACAGCGGCAGCGCACCGGGCCAGGTTCCGGCGTGGTCGAAGACGACGGTCCCCAGCCGCAGCAGCACGCCCGGGATCGCGTCGAGCACGAGCTCCACGAACGCGAACATGAACTCGGCCACGATGAACAGGCTCGTGCGTGCGACGGTGTGCGCGGCGATCGGCAGCACCATGAGCAGTCCCAGCACGGGCACGAGCACCGACGCCACGCCCTCGGCGATCGGATCGATGCGGAGCACGGCCGACAACGGCGTGAAGAGCACCGAGAACACGAGGCACGTGAACACCGGCGCCATGATCGCGTTGCCGAAGAACTTCGCGAGCCACGAGCGCAGGAAGCCGTCGACCCGCGCACGGGGCCGCGTCGAGAGCACCGCGCGGGCGAGGGACACCGGCCGGCCGAGGGTGACCAGCACCGGGACGACGAAGAGCAGCAGGGCGATCCGGGTCGAGAACGCCCAGCGCAGCGCGGGGCTCCACGTTCCGAGGAACCCGAACGACACCACGGCGTAGGAGCCGAGGCCCAGCAGCAGATACATGAGCGTCAGCCGCAGCGGCCAGCGGTGCCCACGGCGCCGCAGCACCTCCACGCCGCCGAGATAGAGCGCGGCCGCGACGACGAGCACCGCGAGCGCGGTGGGATCCAGGCTCCAGGTGCTGAGGAAGACGGGGAGGGAGGGCGTGGCGGGATCCGATCTGCTGGTGCGGCCGCCGCGACGTTACGCCCGGTGGCTATGCAGAGGATGGGATCCGGTCCCAGAGCGTCTTAACGCGGGGTGAACTCTCGCGGTCGAGTGCGCGAAGACCCCTGTCGCGGCGGCCGTCGCGCGGGATGCTGACGATCATGAGCGCCGAAGTGCTGATCCTCGTCCTGGTGGTCGTGACCGCCCTCGGCTTCGACTTCACCAACGGCTTCCACGACACCGGCAACGCGATGGCCACGTCCATCGCCACCGGCGCTTTGAAGCCCAAGGTCGCCGTCGCTCTGTCCGCGATCCTGAACCTCGTCGGCGCCTTCCTCTCGGTCGAGGTCGCTGCGACCATCACCAAGGACGTGCTGACGATCCAGGGTCCGAACGGAGACCTCGTCCCGGGGCTCTCCCCGGAGTCGGCCATGATCATCATCTTCGCGGGTCTCGTCGGCGGCATCCTGTGGAACCTGCTCACCTGGCTGCTGGGTCTGCCCTCGAGCTCGTCGCACGCCCTGTTCGGCGGCCTCATCGGCGCCGGCATCGCGGGCGCCGCGACCGTCAACTGGGCGGGCATCGTGGGCAAGATCATCGTCCCCGCCGTGCTCTCGCCGGTCATCGCCGGCGTGGTCGCCGCCGTCGGCACCTGGCTCGTGTACCGCCTCACGCGCACGGTCCACGCCAAGCACCGCGAGGCCGGCTTCCGATGGGGTCAGATCGGCACCGCATCCCTCGTCTCCCTCGCGCACGGCACCGGGGATGCGCAGAAGACCATGGGCGTGATCGCGCTGGCCCTCATCGCGCACGGCACCCTGACCGGCGAGCAGATCCTGAGCGACGGCCTGCCGATCTGGATCATCGTGACATGCGGCGCCGCCATCGCCCTGGGCACCTACCTCGGCGGCTGGCGGATCATCCGCACCCTCGGCAAGGGCCTGGTCGAGATCGAGTCGCCGCAGGGCCTCGCGGCTGAGGCCTCGTCGGCGGCGATCATCCTGACCTCCAGCTCGATGGGCATGGCCCTGTCCACGACGCACGTCGCCACGGTCTCGATCCTCGGATCCGGCGTCGGACGTCCGGGCGCCCAGGTGCGCTGGGGCATCGCGGGCCGCATGGTCACCGCATGGCTGATCACGATGCCCGCCGCCGGCGTGGTCGGCGCGCTCTGCTACTTCCTCGCACACGGGATCGGCGGCCTCGCCGGAGCGCTCACCGTGTTCGTGCTGCTGATCGCCGCGGCCGCGCTTCTCTACGTGCGCAGCCGCCGGCAGAAGGTCGACCACCGCAACGTCAACGCAGAATGGGACGGCAAGGTCGTCCCCGACGCCGCCTCGCAGGGCGCGACGGCCTGAACCGAAGGACGGATGAGATGAACTTCGACATCGCGCAGATGGCGCTCTCGGCCGGCCGGGTGCTGCTGGTCGGCCTGCTTTTCGGCGCCGGCCTGCCGGCCCTGTTCGCGATCGGGATGCGGCTCCAGTCCGCCGGCACCGGGGAGGTCGACGGCGAGGCACCAGGCACACGCCGGCCCCTGCTCACCGTCGCCGGATGGATCCTGTTCGCCCTTGTGATCGCGGCGGTGCTCGCCGGCGTGCTGTTCATCACGCGGCTGAGCATCTACCACTACTTCGGGATCTCCCTGTTCGGAGTGGGCAAGTGAACGGCGGCGTCCTGGCGCGCGTGCTGGACTGGCTGCGCGCCGGCTACCCCGAGGGCGTTCCGCCCAAGGACTATTCGCCGCTGCTCGCCCTGCTCCAGCGCACCCTGACCGCCGAGGAGCTCACGGCGGTCGTCGGCGCGCTCGCGCAGCAGGAGACCGATCCCGTGCGTGTCTCGCAGATCCGCGCGGCGATCACCGAGATCACGGCCGCGACGCCCGGCGAGGACGAGGTGCGCCGCGTGGCCGCCCACCTGGCCGAACGCGGCGTTCCGCTGAGCACCAAGGCGCAGCGCATCGTCGGCGATCGTGCGATCCTCGCGGAGGCCGCCGCGGAGGCGGGCGGACCGGGCGCCTCCCGCGGCGGGGTCTCGGATGGATCGGGCGCTGCCGACCTGAGCCCCATCGCACAGGCGCTGCGCTGGCTCGGCGCCGGCTACCCCGACGGGATCCCCGCCCAGGACCGCGTGCCGATCCTCGCGCTGCTGCGACGCAGGCTCACCGACGACGAGGTGCAGGAGGTCTGCGCGGCCGTGGCGGCGCAGAGCGGCGCGGATCCCGAGATCTCCCTCGTCGACGCACAGGTGCTGATGATGAAGGTGCTCGGAGAGCTGCCCGGAGACGACGACGTGGAGCGCGTGCGCGCCCGCCTCGAGCAGTCCGGATTCACGCTGACCTGAGCGCGTCCGTCCGGCGTGTCGCAGGCGCCGCCGTGTGACGGGAATGTCTGTCCCGAAGGCGGTCAGAGGGCGGCAGGACAGACGTTTCCGCCCCGAACTGCGTGGTCCGGGACAGTTCATCCTGTTCTCGGAATATGTTCTCCCGGCACGCTGGTGCGGCCCCGGCGCGGCGACGTAGCGTGGAGGGGTGAGCACCCCGTTCCCCGCCTCCGTGTATGCCGCCCGCCTCGATCGCGCTCGTGCGCTGACCGCCGACGCGGGTCTCGACGCCATCGTGGTCGGCCCCGGCCCGGACCTCGCGTATCTCGTCGGCGTCGAGGGCGACACCATCGAGCGGCTCACCGCGCTGGTGATCCCGGCGAGCGGCGAGCCGACCGTCGTCGTTCCGCGCATGGAGCTCGCCAAGGTGCGCGACACCGCGGTGGGCTCGCTCGGGCTCGCCGTGTCAGACTGGGTCGACGGCGAGGATCCGTACGCCCTGGTCACCGCCGCGATGGGCGGATCCGCCGCGCGCTTCGGCGTCGCCGACGCGCTCCCTGCCCTGCACGTCGTGCCGCTCACCGTGCGCCTGGACGTGCGGCCCGAGCTCGCGACGCCGGTGCTGCGCGAGAGCCGCATGATCAAGGACGCGGCCGAGGTCGCCGAGCTGCGACGTGCCGGTGATGCCATCGACGCCGTGCACCGCCGGGTGCCCGGGCTGCTGCGGGCGGGCCGCACCGAGCGCGAGGTCGCCGCCGAGATCGCCGCGGCGCTCGTCGAGGAGGGGCATCGCACGGTCGAGTTCGTGATCGTCGCCTCGGGTCCGAACGGCGCAGATCCGCATCACGAGGTGTCGGATCGCGTGATCCAGGACGGAGACGTGGTGGTCGTGGACATCGGCGGCGCGGTGCCGAGCGGCTACAACTCCGACAGCACACGGACGTATGCCGTCGGCACGCCGGATCCCGAGGTCGCGCGACGCATCGCCGTGCTGGTGCGCGCCCAGCAGGCCGCCGTCGACGCGGTGCGCCCCGGCGTCACCGCGGAGCAGGTCGACGCCGCCGCCCGCGACGTGCTCGCCTCCGAGGGGCTGGCCGACGCGTTCCTGCACCGCACCGGCCACGGCATCGGCGTCACGACGCACGAGGAGCCGTACATCGCGCCCGGCAATGCGCTGCCGCTGCGCGAGGGGATGGCGTTCAGCATCGAGCCGGGGATCTACTTCCCCGGCGAGTGGGGCTCCCGCATCGAGGACATCGTCGTCGTCACCGCCGACGGCTGCACGAACCTCAACACCACCCCGCACGAGTTGACGACCGCGGGTTCCTGACGCCCGCGCTGCGCCCGCGCCGTTGGATCTCCCGGCGCGGGCGCAGGGGGCAGGCCCGCGCCGGGAAGTCTGTGTGTCGCGCCTCAGCGCACGCGGTCGAGAGCCTCGGGGATCTCCACGCGCCAGGACGACGGCGCCTCGGACGCGGGGGCCGCGGGAAGCACGCCCTCGCCGTCGGGGTGCGGGATCGCATCCAGCAGCGCTTCCGTGTACGGGTGCACGGGGTTCGCCCACACCACCGGAGTGGCCCCCGACTCGACGATGCGCCCGCGGTACATCACGGCGACGCGGTCGGCCATCAGGCGCACCACCGAGAGGTCGTGCGAGATGAAGAGCATCGCCGCGCCCGAGGCGACGCAGAGTTCGCGCATCATCGCGGCGACCGAGGCCTGCGCCGACGCGTCGAGCGCCGAGATCGGCTCGTCGGCGACGATGAGGTCGGGCTTGGCGGCGAGCGCTCGGGCGATCGCGACGCGCTGGCGCTGACCTCCGGAGAGCTGGTACGGGTAGCGGTTCTCGAGGGCGGGAGACAGGCCGACGGCCTCGAGCCAGTGCGAGGGCGCCTCGGTGTCGACGCCGCGGGCGCGGGCGGCACGCGACCCCTCGGCGATCTGCTGCGCCACGCGGATGCGCGGGTTCAGCGAGGAGTTCGGATCCTGGAACACCATCTGGATCGCCGTGAGCTCCTTGGGCCGGGTGCGAAGACCCAGCGGCTGCACGGGACGGTCGCGGTACAGCACCGTGCCCCCGGCGGGGCGCTCCATGCCGATCACCGCTCGCGCGGTCGACGACTTGCCGCAGCCGCTCTCGCCGACCAGAGCGAGCACCTCGCCGGCGGCGATGTCGAACGAGACGCCGTCGACGGCGCGGAACGCCGTGCGCCCGCCGTACTCGACGACGAGGGAGTCCACGTGCAATACCGGCTTCTGATCGCTCATCGGTTCTCCTCCGCATCGGCGTCGTGCACGTCGGCGCCGCCGACAGGACCGTCGACGAGCGAGTCCTGCGCATCGGGCATGGCCGCCAGCAGCTCACGCGTGTAGGGATGCTGCGGATCCTGGAAGATCTGCGTCCGGGACCCTGATTCGACGATGAGCCCGCCGCGCATGACCGCCACCTCGTCGGCGATCGCGCTCATCACGCCGAGATCGTGGGTGACGAGCAGCACGGCCAGGTCGCGCTCGGTGGCGAGGTCGCGCAGCAGGTGCAGGATGCCGGCCTGCACGGTGACGTCGAGCGCCGTGGTCGGCTCGTCGGCGAGCAGCACCTCGGGCTCGCAGGCCAGGGCGATCGCGATCGCGATGCGCTGACGCTGCCCGCCGGAGAACTGGTGCGGATACTTCTGCAGGGCTTCCTCGGGGTTCGGCACCCGGACCAGGGCGAGGAGCTCGGCGGCGCGCCTGCGCGCCTCGGCGCGGGAGAGCCCCAGATGCGCGCGCATGCCGTCGGCCAGCTGGGAGCCGACGGTGATCTGCGGGTGCAGGCTCGCCGAAGGATCCTGGAAGACCATCCCGATCCGCTTCCCGCGCACCGTGCGATAGCCCCTGCCCGTCATCCCGACGAGCTCGGTGTCCGCACCGAGCATGATCGATCCCGACGCGGTGCCGCCTGCGGGCAGCAGACCGAGGATCGCCATGGCGGTCATGCTCTTGCCGGATCCGGACTCTCCGGCGAGACCCTGGATGCGACCCGGCACGAGGTCGAGCGAGATGCCCTTGACGACCTCGGTGCGGTTGCGTCTGCTCTGGCCGAGCTCGACGCGCAGATCGCGGATCGCGAGTGCGGTGCTCACTTCGACTCCCTTTCGGTCGCTCGGTGCATGCGCGCTCATGCCGCCTGCCCCGTCGCCGCGGCGGCCGACACCGCGGTGGGAGCCTCCGCCTCCCGCTCGCGCGCGGCGAGCGGGTCGAGGGCGTCGCGCAGCGAGTCGCCGATGAAGTTGAACGCCATCACGATGCTGAGGATGGCGAGGCCGGGGAACAGTCCGAGCCACCAGGCCGAGGTGTTCTGCATCGCCGCGGCGATCATCGTCCCCCACTCCGGCGTGGGCGGCTGCGCACCGAGGCCCAGGAAGGAGAGGCCGGAGAGCAGCAGGATCGCCGTGCCGATGTCGAGCGAGGCGAGCACGAGTACCGGACCCGCGATGTTCGGCAGCACGTCGCGCGCCAGCGAGCGCAGCGGCGAGGAGCCGAGCAGGCGGCCGGCGACCACGTAGTTCTGGGTGCGCAGTCCCAGCACGAGCGACCGCGTGATGCGGGCATACGGAGGCCAGGCGACGATGATTCCGGCGATCACGGCGTTCATGATCGACGGGCCCAGCGAAGCCGCGATCACCATGGCGAGGATGACGGTGGGGAACGCCATCACCATGTCGGTGATGCGCATCAGCACCTCGTCCACCCAGCCGCCGAGGTAGCCGGCGACCGCGCCCACGATGGTGCCGACGACCATGGCGCACACGACGAGCATGAGCGCGAGCGGGATCGTGGTCTGGGCGCCGAGCAGCAGGCGGGAGAAGACATCGCGGCCGTTCACGTCGGTGCCCATGATCGCGTCGCCGCTCGGGGCGGCGAGCCGGGGCAGGTCCTGCGCGAGCGGGTCGTGCGGCGCGATCCACGGAGCGAGGATCGCGACGAGGATCCAGACGAGCGCGATCACGGTGCCGACGAGCGCGAGCGGGGTGCGCCACGCGCGCGGCAGCCAGGAGCGCCGGCGCTTCGGCGCGAGCTTCTCGGGGATGACGAGGTTCACGACAGCCTCACTCGCGGGTCCAGGACGCCGTAGAGCACGTCGACGACGAGGTTGATGACGAGGTAGATCACGCCGACCACGAGACCGACGCCGGTGACGGCGAGCAGGTCCAGGTTCTTCGACGCGTTGTACGCGTAGGTGCCCAGGCCGGGCCAGGCGAACACGGCCTCCACCAGCACGGTTCCGGAGAGCAGGCTGCCGAACGCGATGCCGACGAGGGTGAGGATCGGAAGCGCCGCGCCGCGCAGGACATAGCCGATGACGACGCGTCGACCGCTCAGGCCCTTCGCCCGCGCCGCGCGCGCGTAGTCCATGTCGAGCACCTCGAGCACCGAGGTGCGCACGAAGCGGGTGAGCGTCGCGATGGTGAAGAGGCTGAGCACGAGCACCGGCAGAGCCAGGTGGCTGGTGGCGTCGAAGAAGCCGACCGAGTCGCCGTTGAGCAGGTAGTCGATCGTGTAGAACCCCGTGATCCGGGGCGGCGGTGTGATCGTGGGCGAGATCCGGCCGGATCCCGACACCCAGTGCAGGTTCATGAAGAACAGCTGGTAGCAGAGGATCGCCATCCAGAAGGTCGGGATGCTCAGACCGATCAGGGTGACCACGCGCACCACCTGATCGGTGGCCTTGCCCCGGCGGTACGCGGCGAGCGTGCCGAGGACGATCGCGACGGCGAGGCTGACGATGATCGCGTAGAACGCGATCTCGCCGGTCGCCGGCACGGCCTTGGCGAGATCGGCCGACACCGGGCGTCCGGTCGTCATCGAGGTGCCGAGGTCGCCCTGCAGCAGATTGCCGACGTAGCGGAAGAACCGGATCCAGACGGGCTGGTCGAGGCCGTACTTCTCGCGGAACGCCGCGACCGTCGCCGGGTTCGACGACGCGCCCTCGCCGAGGGCGGCGCGCACCGGGTCGCCGGGCACGATCACGGTGAGGGAGAAGGTGACCAGCACGATCCCGAACAGCAGGATGACGCTCGTCACGGCCCTGCGGGCGAGGAACCGCAGCAGGGTGTGCTGCGACTGCCTCGTCCTTCGGGTGGCGATGGCTCGGGTCTCGGACAAGATCGGCGCTTCCGGGTCTGCGGGTCTGTGTCGGCGTTGGTGCTGCGGGGGCCGGATGCGGTTCCGGCCCCCGCAGGGCTCACTGGGCGGGGTGCAGCGTCCGCAGGTCCAGCGTCCAGGTCACGTTGTACTCGAGACCGGCGACCTTGGTGGAGCTGGCGAGGTTGATGCCGGGCACGATCAGCGGCACGAACGGGCCGGACTCCTGCATCGCCTTCGCGTAGTCGCTGAACGCCGCGTTGCGGGCGTCGACCGTCGTCGCGTTCTGCGCCTTGGTCACGAGGTCCGCGATCGCGGTGTCGGCCTCGGCGGGCCAGCCGGCGCGGAGGCCGACCTTCTGGCCCGGGCCGAACGGCAGGAACGACGAGGTGTCGGCGTAGTCGGGGCCCCAGTACCAGAGCGAGAACGCCTCCTGGGCCTTGACGTAGGGCTGCACTTCGGTTGCGAACGGCGCGGGGGCGAGGGTCACGTTGATGCCGACGGCCTTCAGCTGCTCCTGCACGCGCTCGGCGACCGGCGTGAACTCCACACCGCCGACCGGGTTGTCGTTCGGGAACTGCAGCTTGACCTCCTGGCCGGTGTAGCCGGAGGCGGCGAGGGCGGCCTTGGCCTTGTCCAGGTCCTGCTTCGCACCCGACTTGTTCGCGCCGGGGAACATGGGCGGGATGACGCCGGTGGCCTGCGCGGATCCGGATCCGGCGAGCTCGAGCAGCTTGTCGTAGTCCAGCGCGTAGCGCACGGCCTCCGCGAACTTGGGGTTGGCGGTCACGCCGCCCACGTTCTTGTCCTGGTTGATCAGCAGGAACAGCGTCTCGGCGGAGGGCGCGGAGTCGACGGTGAAGCCGTCGCCGAGGTTCTTCACCTGGTCGCCGGAGAGGTCGACCGCCACGTTCGAGTCGCCGCCCTTGAGGTTGGTGAGCTGCGTGGAGGACTGCGAGATGTTGCGCACCACGATCTTGTCGTAGGCGGGCTTGTCGGCGCCGTCGTACTTGTCGTTCTTGACGAGCACCACCTGAGTGGTGAGGTCGAGCGACTGCAGCTTGTAGGGACCGGATCCGGCCGAGTTGGCGTCGAGCCAGCTCTTCGCGCCGTCCTTGTCGTCGGTGGTGCCGCCGTTCTTCTTGACGACCTTCGAGTTGAGGATCGCGAGCGACGGGTTGGTGACGATCGCGGGCAGCTGCAGCGACGGCGTCTTGGTCGACAGCTTCACGGTCTTGTCGTCGACCTTGGCGACCGTGATGCCGGCCATGAGGAAGTTCGCCTTGGAGTCGGTGATGCCCGCAACCCGGTCGAGCGAGAAGACGACGTCGTCCGCGGTCACGGGGGTGCCGTCGGAGAAGGTGCGGCCGTCCTGGATCGTGAAGGTGAACTCGGTGGCGTCCGCGTTCTGCTTCATGGTCGCGAGGTCGGGCTTCGGGGTCGTCGAGTCGGCTCCCTGGAACGTGAGCAGGGTGTCGTAGACGGCGTGCAGCACCATGTTCCCGGTCGGCACGTAGTTGCGACCGGGGTCGCCCGTCTCGAGGGAGAACGCGGTGTCGACCACGAGCGTGCCGCCCGAGGAGGAACCGCTGGAGTTGTTGCTCGCGGAGTTGCCGCCGGAGCAGCCGGCGAGCGCGATGGCGGCCGCGGCGATGAGCGCTGCGGCGACGTGGCGATAGGAACGGGCCACGGCTTTCCTCCTCATTGAAAAATGGACAGGTCAGACGACCGGATCGGGTTTCCCGGCACTATATCCGACCGTTCGCGACGATTTCGAGCAATCCATTGTCACGCTTCCATCACTACGGCAATATGTCCAGCATGACCGAAGATCAGCCCTCCGCGTCTGGACGATCCGCGCCCGCGATCGACGAAATCGCGTACGACATCCTCCGCGCGCTGCGTCGCAACGGACGGATCTCGATCGCGGCGCTCGCCCAGGAGGTCGGGATCTCGCGGGCCAGCGCCTACTCGCGCGTGGAGTCGCTGACGCGCGCCGGCATCATCACGGGCTACACCGCGGAGGTCGACACCACCCGGCTGGGGCTCGGCGTGAGCGCCCTGGTGTTCTGCACCATCCAGCCGCAGTCGTGGACCTCGTTCCTGCAGGCGATCGGGGAGATGCCCGACGTCGAGTCGGCGATGGTGATGACCGGGGAGCACGACGTGATGCTCCTGGTGCGCAGCGTCGACATGGAGCGCATGCAGTCGCTCGTGATCGGGACGATCGCCGATCGGCCCGAGGTCACCAAGGTCGAGACCGCGATCGTGATGGGCGAGGTGTTCCGGCGGCCGTTCGTGCTCCCGGACGAGATCCCCGAGCGCGCCGCGATCGGCGTCGACAGCGGCCTGATGCGATTCACCCGCACCGACGGCAGCCGCGGCACCCGCGTCTGATCCCGCCCGGGACCGCCGGCGCGTCGGGGTCAGACCTGCACGCAGACGCTGACGTGATCCACGCCGTCGACCGCGAAGTCCTCGATGAGACGGATCCGGCCGTCGTCCGACTGCTCCGCCCGGCTGACCGCGTCCCCGCGCACCACGGTGCCGTCGCTCGCCAGCGCATGTGCGAACGAGACGCGCACCTCGGCCCCGGCCACCTCGCCGACGAAGCGGCCCTCGGTGACCGTGTCGCCCGTGTACTCGCCCCAGATGAGGCTGCCGTCCTGGTGGTAGTCGAACGTGGTGGGGGCGTCGGAGTCGACGGCGCTCGCGGTCGAGGAGACCATGGCGAAGCGCAGTCCATCGAGGGAGAGGGTGGAAGGCATGACGACGAGTATGGACCCGCGCACGGGCTTCCGCGCAATCCCGACGGGAGCGCAGGCGGCCCCGGTCCGGCTCGTCCGCGCACTCCGGAAGGAGCTCGGCGGCGCTCTCCGAATGACAATCGTCCGGGCCCGGAGATCTATTAACAGGTTCATCCACATGTGGATTACTCGGCGAATGCGGAAATGGTCCGGCGCACCCGTCCCCGATCGGAGGGAGCTTCGGTATACCCGCTGTTCACCGGCTGTTTTCCGAGGGTCTCGGACCGGGACTCCTGCAGGATGCGGAGAGTGTGATCCGGTCATTGCGATCATCCCGCGCGCACTGCGCAAACGCCTCGGGACGCCGCGTCAGGAAATCCTGCGGAAGAGCGCATTCCCGGCTGCGGCGAATGCGCTTCCGACCGACAGGATAGCCGTGCCGCCACCCGCGTAGGCGATCTGGAGATGGCTGCCGTGGTTCTGCACGGTGATGAAGATGATCACGAAGGCGACCGCCGAGGCGATCGCACCGGCTCCCGCCACCCACCACAGCACCCGCAGGGATCGCGCCGGCGGATCCGCTTCCGGCACTCCCCACAGCAGCAAGGCGATTCCTCCCAGACAGCCGCATACCGCGACGAGCATGAACGCGGCGACCACATCGCTGGGTCGGTGCCACTGCTCGATCACGAGGCCGATGCCCGTCAAGACGGCGAACGCGCCGCCGATGATCGCGGCCAGCGGCCGCCAGCGCGACGGGCTCACGACGAAGACCGCGAACCCCGCGGCGGCGGCGACCGTCGCATGCCCAGACGGGAATGAATTGTCCAGCAGGTCGGTCGCACCGGTCGCGGCCCGCTCCAGGAACACGTGCTTCGCGAGCTCCGCGGCGATCACCGCGACGACGCCCGCGCCGAGCGCGACCACCAGATGCCGGAAGCGTCGCGTCACGAGCCCGATCACGAGCGTCGCGAGGATCCCGCCGCCGACGGCGACGGTCGGCACGTTCCCCAGGACCATGCCCATGAACTTGTAGACCGCGTCGTGCTGGGCGGAGGCGCCGACGAACGCCCGCTCATCGACGATCTGCCCCACGTAGGTGCGCACGAAGAACAGGTAGGTGACGACGAAGGAGGCCGCGAGCACCACGGCGGCGAGGGCGAACCGTCCTATCCCACGTCTCTCCGCCATGGATCCATCTTGCCGGGTCCAGCTGTGCGGTCGCTCACCACTCGCTGCGGTCGTGCGCCGCGCGCAGGTCGCGGACGGCGCGCGCGTCGTCGTACGTCGCGACTCCGCCGCGCAGCAGGACGCCCCGCGGAGCCGAGGCTCCGGCCCGGGTCTGCCCGGAATCCACCGGTGCGACGGGTTCCGGCGTCTTCTGGTCGCCGTGACGCCCGCGGGCGGTGTCGAGCAGGGGCAGGGCGATGTGCACGAGGGGTCCGATGCCGAGCGCGAACACGACCGTGCCCACCCCGACGGTGCCGCCGAGCAGCCACCCGATCGCGAGCACGCTGACCTCCACGGACAGGCGGGACACCCAGATCGGCCATCCGAGCCGCGCGTTCATCCCCGTCATCAGACCGTCACGGGGACCGGGTCCGAAATGGGCGCCGATGTAGAGCCCGCTGGCGAGCGCGACCACCACCACGCCGGCGAGCAGCACGAGCACTTGCGCGAGGAGGCCGTGGACGGGCGGGATCACGGTGACGGTCGCCTGGATCGCGGTGCCGACGAGCAGCACGTTCAGGAGGGTGCCGAGGCCCGGCTTCTGCTGCAGCGGGATCCACAGCAGGAGCACGAGCACGCCGACGATGTTCGTGATCCAGCCCACGCCGATGCCGGTGTGCCGGGACAGGCCCTGGGCGAACACGGTCCACGGATCCACACCCAGACCGGCGATGATCATGAGGCCGTCTCCCACGCCGTAAAGCACGAGACCGACCAGCAGCTGCAGCACCCTTCTTGTCATGTCTCCATGATCGAGCACAACTGGACTGTTGCGTTCAGTCCAATCGTCCTAGGCTGGCCTCATGGACTCCCGGCTCTCCGCCCGTGCCCTCGTCGATCTGCTCGGGCTCTGGCGCACCAGCGAACCCGCGTTCGACGCCCTCGCGGACGCCATCCGCCTGCTCTGCCTCGACAATCGCATCGCGCCCGAGACGGCGCTGCCCGCCGAACGCGAGCTCGCCGCGGCCCTGGGCGTGAGCCGCACGACGGTCGCCGCCGCGTACCGCGCGCTCCGCAGCACCGGGCACATCGTCAGCCGGCAGGGATCCGGCAGCGTGACCCGGCCGCTCGGTCGCACCACCGCGGCCCGCTGGTTCGACCGCGAGGGGATCGATCTCCAGCAGGCGAGCCCGCCCGCCTGGCCGGGACTGCCCGGGGTGATCGCCGAAGGCGCGGCGTCGGCGACCGCGCTCGTCTCCCGCGCGGGCTACGACATCCTCGGTCACGTGGAGCTGCGTTCGGCGATCGCCGATCGCTACAGCCGGCAGGGGATCCCGACGAAGCCCTCGCAGATCATGGTCACCACCGGTGCGCAGCACGCCCTGAACCTCATCGCGTCGACGCTGCTGCGGCGCGCGGATCGCGTGCTGCTGGAGACCCCGAGCTACCCGCATGCCATGGAGACGTTCCGCCGGGTGGGCGCGCGGCTCGTCGGCGTGCCCGTCGAGTCCGGGCACGGCTGGGATCTGGACCGCGCCACCCAGGCGTTCGCGCGCACCCGCCCGATCCTCGCCTACCTGATGCCCGATTTCCAGAATCCCACGGGGTGCTCGATGAGCTCCGAGGAGCGGGCGGTGTTCGCACGCGCTGCGCACGATGCCGGATCCATCCTCCTCATCGACGAGACCACCGCCGACCTCGCCATCGACCCGCTGCCGCGCCCGCAGCCGCTCGGCACGGGCAGCTCAGCGACGATCCGGGTGGGCTCGCTGGGGAAGTCGGTGTGGGGCGGATTGCGGATCGGCTGGATCCGCGCGGCGGACGACGTGATCCGCAGGCTCCGGGCCGCCCGCACGACGCACGACCTCGGCACCCCCGACCTCGAGCAGGCCGTGGCCACCCGGGTGGTGCAGCGGCTCGACGAGATCCTGCCGCAGCGCGCGTCGCTGCTGAGGGACGGCCGGGACGCCCTCGCCGCCGCGCTCGCCCGTGCCCTGCCGGAGTGGACCGTCCCTCGCGTGCACGGCGGGGTGGCGCTCTGGGTGGGACTGGGGGAGCCGCTCAGCTCCGCCCTCGTGATCGACGCCGCCGCGCACGGGTTGCACCTCAGCGCCGGCGGGCGCTTCGCCGTCGAGGGAGGGCAGGAGCGGCACCTGCGGATCCCCTTCACCACCGAGCCCCGGGAGCTGGAGCGCGCCGTCGACATCCTCGCCGCGTCCTGGGCGCGGGTGACCGCGGGCGCCCCTCGCATCTCGCCGGTCGCGGCCCTCGCGGAAGCCGTGGTCTGACGCTCCGCGTGCACTGCCCCAGAACGAGGAAACGGACCCGGTTGCACCGGGTCCGTTTCTGAACTGTGGAGCCTAGGAGATTCGAACTCCTGACATCCTGCTTGCAAAGCAGGCGCTCTACCAACTGAGCTAAGGCCCCGTGTCGCTGACGACGGGTTTCGACCGAATGAGCGGATCCGATTGCTCGGATCCGCTCATGTGTCGGTGGGGCTACCAGGACTTGAACCTGGGACCTCTTCATTATCAGTGAAGCGCTCTAACCGCCTGAGCTATAGCCCCGTATCAACCTCCAAGACTTTACCCGACGGCGGCGCGATCACGAAATCGAGCCCGGTCAGCTCCCTTCGCGGATCACGACGCTTCCCGCGGACACGCTCGACCGGATGCGGTGCGGCGACGACGGATCGGTCTGGATCCGTGCCTCGAGGCTCCCGGCCGACGTGTCCTTGGAGAGGTCGTAGCGCCCCGACGGCACCGTCACGTCCATGGTTCCCGCGCTGACGTCGAGGCGGATCAGATCCGGCTGGGATCCGCCGATGGTGGCGTTCAGATCCCCGGCGGACAGGGACAGGTCCGCCGTGGTCACGTCGTCCAGGCGCAGCTCCGCGGAGCCTGCGTTGACGCGCGTGGTCACCGACGCAGCACCGCCGTCGACGGTGAGGGAACCGGCGTTGACCGTCGTCGAGAGCGTCTCGAAGCGGCCCTCGGTCGTCAGGGAGCCCGCGTTGAGCGTCAGGTCGCCGGTCAGCTCGCCCTCCAGCTCCCGGGGAAGCGTGAGCGTCATCCGCGGATCCGTGCCGAACCAGCTTCCGATCCACCAGCCGAAGGGCGTGTTGGGCCGGTCCACCCGCAGCACATCGCCGTCGCGGCGCATCGTCCAGTCGCCTCCGCCATCGCCCGTCACGCTCATGGTCGCGTCCGTCACATCGCTGAAGCGGACCGTCGCGGCTCCCCGGCCGACGTCGATCTTGAGCGTCGTGACGCCACGGACGTCCGCCGTGGTGCTGCGCGAGTCCGCGCCGTCGCCCGTGGCCACCTGCTGCATCGCGGCGAAGGCCGAGGTGCCGCCGGCGACGACGAGCGCACCACCGCCGATGATCGCGGCGGCGATCGTGATCGCCAGGAGCGCGCCCTGCGGAGGCCGGGCCCCCGCGGCCGGCGCGGGGTTCGGCGCGCCGGTCGGCTCCGTCGTCGCCGTGAGGACGTCGGGGTCCGCGTGCGCCGTGCCGCTCGGATCCGTTCCGGGGCGAGGAGGGGTGAGGTTCGTCATCGGCTGATTCCCGTCTGTGTCGGTCCGGCAGGGGCTCCGCCCCGGCCGGTGCTGGAGAGGTGGGCGATCGCGGCGAGCACCCGGCGGTTGCCGGACTCGTCGGGTTCGAGCCCGAGCTTCTGGAAGATGGCGGTGATGTGCTTCTCGACGCTCGCCTCGGAGAGGAAGAGCGTGCCGGCGATGGCCTGGTTCGACCGGCCCTCGGCGATCATCGCGAGCACCGTCCGCTCGCGCTCGGTGAGGCTGCGCATCCGATCGTCCTGGTTGCGCCGGGTGAGCAGCTGCGCGACGACCTCCGGATCCAGCACGGTCGATCCTGCCGCGATCCGCTGCACCGACTCGATGAACTCGGAGACGTCGGCGACGCGGTCCTTGAGCAGGTAGCCGAGAGGTCCGGCCGATCCCTGCGCGACGATGAGGTCCGACGCATACCGCTCCTCCACGTACTGCGAGAGCACGAGCAGGGGGAGCTGCGGGAGACGGCGGCGCAGCGCCAGAGCGGCCCGGATCCCCTCGTCCACGAAGGTCGGCGGGAGCCGCACGTCGAGGATGCACAGCTCTGGGTCGCTCGCGTCGACGGTCTCGTCGAGCGCGGTGGCATCGGGCAGGGCGGCGACGACCGTGTGACCGGCGTCCTCGAGCAGGCGGACCAGTCCTTCGCGCAGCAGAACCGAGTCCTCGACGATCAGGATGCGCACGGGACGCTCACCTCCAGGCTGGTGGGACCGCCGACCGGGCTGTCCAGGCGGATCGTGCCTCCGGCCGCGAGCGCCCGGTTGCCGATGCCGTCGAGCCCTCCACCGGGGACGACGGTGGCACCGCCGACGCCGTTGTCCTCCACGCGGGCCCACAGCGTGCCGCCGTCCCGCACCCGCACCACGACCCGGCACTCGCTCGCACGCGAGTGCTTGGCGGCGTTGGTCAGCGACTCCGCGATGGCGAAGTACACGGCCGCCTCCGCGTCGCGGGAGCAGCGGCCGTCGAGCCGCACGTCGAGCACCACGGGCACCGGCGAGCGACCGGCGAGCGCCGAGAGTGCGGCGTCCAGCCCGCGGTCGTCGAGCACCGAGGCGTGGATGCCGCGGGCGAGCTGGCGCAGCTCGGTGATCGCGGCCTTCGTCGAGGTGTGCGCCTCGGCGATGAGCGCCTTCGCGGCCTCCGGATCCGTGTCGATCTTCTGCTGCGCCATGCCGAGGGTCATGCCCACGGAGACGAGCCTCGGCTGCACGCCGTCATGCAGGTCCCGCTCGATACGGGTGCGCTCCACGTCCGCGGCACGCACGGCACCCGCCCGCTGCGCCGTGGTGGTGCGCACCTGTTCGCTGAGATCGAGGTTGCGGTCCGGAGTCGCGACGATCCCGCGGGAGATCACCCGGTGGAGCAGGGCGATGCCGATGATCCCGACGACCGCGGCGGCCGCCCCGGCCCCGCCGACGAGGGGCGCCCAGGCGCTGGGATACCGCGTGCCCCAGCCGGTGTCCACGTCGGCGCCGGTGAACAGCGGCGCGAACGCCGTGACCGCCGACCAGCCGAACCACGTCATGAGCCGCAGCACGAGCGACCCGAGGGCGCACGCGATCGCGAAGTTCGCGAGCGCCCGCCACATGCGGCCGTTGTACGCCTGCCGCCAGAGCGAGAGCAGCCAGCCGCCGAAGCCCGGACGCTCTCGCGGACGCCGGCGCAGCGCCGGGAGGTCGAATCCGTAGAGCCCGTTCAGCCGGGCGATCTCGAACCACCCGATCCCGAACAGCGCGTACACGAGACCGACCAGCACCACCAGGCCGACGCCGAAGACGCTGAGCCCGATCCCGATGCCCACGGCCCCGCCGAGGACACCTGCGACTCCGGATCCGAGGAAGCCGAGTGCGGCCAGCTCCAGGATCGTGAGGAACAGGCGCACGGGTGTGCGGACGGATTCCGCGGCCGGGCCGGCGGCGGTGCCCGCCGGGGGAGGATCGTAAGACGGTGCGGTGGTCACGTTCGGCGCACTCCGTTCGCTCGCTGCTGGCATGACTCCACGCTACGGGCGCGTTCGGAGGCAGGGAACGGAGGCATCCGGAGCAACCGTTTCGGGTTTTCCGTAACGCGTGCGGGGTTATGCATGCCTAGCCTCGTTGGACGCGCGCACGATCTCGTGCTTACGTGATGCCATGCATGCATTGAGCGAACGAGAGGATCTGTCGTGAGCACGGCACATCCGGACGAACCGCACGGGACGGGACTCGGCCAGCGCCTGAACTGGCTCCGCGCCGGCGTCCTCGGCGCGAACGACGGCATCGTCTCCGTCGCCTCGCTCGTCGTGGGCGTCGCCGGTGCGACGACCGACAACGCCGCGCTGCTGGTGGCAGGCCTCGCCGGCCTCATCGGCGGGGCGATCTCGATGGCGCTCGGAGAGTACGTCTCCGTCAGCAGTCAGCGCGACAGCGAGCACGCCCTGATCGCCAAGGAGCGCGAGGAGTTGCGCACGATGCCGGAGCAGGAGCTCGCCGAGCTCACCGACCTGTACCGGCAGCGCGGGCTCAGCGAGCAGACCGCGCATCAGGTCGCCGTCGAGCTCACCGCCCACGACGCCCTCGCCGCGCACCTCGAGGTGGAGCTGGGCATCGACCAGGACGATCTCGTCAACCCCTGGCACGCGGCGCTCTCCTCGGCGATCGCCTTCACGGCCGGGGCGATCCTGCCGCTGCTGGCGATCCTGCTGCCGCCGCCCGCGTGGCGTGTGCCGGTCACGTTCGTCGCCGTGCTGATCGCCCTCGCGGCGACCGGTGCGCTCTCGGCGCGGATCGGCGGCTCGAGCCCGACGCGCGCGTCGATCCGGCTGGTGATCGGCGGCGCACTGGCTCTCGCCGCGACCTGGCTCATCGGCACCCTGCTCGGCACGACCGGGGTGGTGTGACCTGAACTCCGCTCGGGGAATCCCCGGAGGACGACGAAGGCCCGGATCCGTGGATCCGGGCCTTCTCGCGTCGAGGCGGTGTCAGTTCGAGGTGAACCCGACGAGCAGGCCGCCCGTCACCTTCACCGCGAAGTTGTAGATGCCCGCGACGACAGCACCCATCACCGTGAAGACGATGAGGTTCAGGATCGCGCAGACGGATCCGAACGCCAGCACCTGCGGCAGCCCGATCAGGCTGCTGAGCTTGGCGCCGTCGGCGATGCCGGCCACGAACTCGTCGGCCTTGCCCATGAGACCCGTCGCATCCACCACCAGGTAGATCAGCAGGAACGAGACCAGGGTGACGATGGCGATCGCGATCGCGCCCAGGAACGACAGCTTCACTGCCGACCAGAAGTCGATGTAGACCAGGCGCAGGCGCACCTGCTTGCTGGAGGTCTTCCGGGACGACTTCTTCGCGAGCTTGTCGGCTACCGTGCTCATGCGTCAGTTCCTTCGGGGGCTTCGGGGGATTCGGTCTCGGGGGCGGCACCGGAGTCCTCGGACTCTTCGCTGTCGGCCAGGCCTCGCTCGGTGTTCCGCGCGATCGCAAGGATCCGATCGTCCTCATCGGTCCGGGCGAAAACCACGCCCATGGTGTTGCGACCCTTCGCCGGCACCTCGGCCACGGCAGAGCGTACCACCTTGCCGCTGGCAAGAACCACAAGGACCTCATCGTCTTCCTGGACGATCAGACCCCCTGCCAGGATGCCCCGGTCATCGTTCAGTTTCGCGACCTTGATGCCCTGACCGCCGCGGCCCTGCACCCGGTATTCGTCGACCGAGGTGCGCTTCGCGTAGCCGCCGTCGGTGACGACGAACACGTAGCCCTCGGCCGTCACGAGCGACGCCGACAGCAGACTGTCGTCGCCGTTGAACCGCATCCCCTTCACGCCCTCGGTGGCGCGGCCCATCGGGCGCAGCGCCTCGTCGGTCGCGTGGAAGCGCACCGACATGCCGTGGCGGCTGATGAGCAGCACGTCGTCGGTGGCGTCGGCGAGGAAAGCGCTGACCAGCTCGTCCTCCTCGCGGAGGCGGATCGCGATGACGCCGCCCTGACGGTTGGTGTCGTAGTCGCCGAGGCGGCTCTTCTTCACCAGGCCGCCGCGGGTGGCGAGCACGAGATACTGCGCCGCGGCGTAGTCGCGGATGTCGAGGATCTGCGCGATCTTCTCGTCCGGCTGCAGCGCGAGCAGGTTCGCGACGTGCTGGCCCTTCGCATCGCGGCCGGCCTCGGGGATCTCGTACGCCTTGGTGCGGTACACGCGGCCCTTGTCCGTGAAGAACAGCAGCCAGTGGTGCGTGGTCGTCACGAAGAAGTGCTCGACGAGGTCGTCGGCGCGCAGCTGCGCGCCCTTGACGCCCTTGCCGCCGCGGTGCTGCGAGCGGTAGTTGTCACTGCGGGTGCGCTTGATGTAGCCCTCACGGGTGACTGTGACGACCATCTCCTCTTCGGCGATGAGGTCTTCCATCGAGACGTCGCCGTCGAAGCCGTGCAGGATGTGCGTGCGGCGCTCGTCGCCGAAGCGGTCGACGATCGCCGTGAGCTCCTCGCGGATGATGGTGCGCTGGCGCCCCTCGTCGGCGATGATCTCCTTGTAGTCGGCGATCCGCGCCTCGAGCTCGGTCGCCTCGTCGATGATCTTCTGGCGCTCGAGCGCGGCCAGGCGCCGCAGCTGCATGTCGAGGATGGCCTGCGCCTGCTCCTCGTCGATGCCGAGCAGCTGCTGCAGACCCTCGTTCGCCTCCTGCGCGGTGGGCGAACGGCGGATCAGGGCGATGACCTCGTCGAGCGCGTCGAGCGCCTTGAGGTATCCCTGCAGGATGTGCATGCGCGCTTCGGCCTTCGCGAGGCGGTACCTCGTGCGCCGCACGATGACCTCGATCTGGTGGTCGAGCCAGTGCGTGACGAAGCCGTCGAGCGCGAGCGTGCGGGGCACGCCGTCGACGATCGCGAGCATGTTCGCGCCGAAGTTGTCCTGCAGCTGGGTGTGCTTGTACAGGTTGTTCAGCACGACTTTGGCGACGGCGTCGCGCTTGAGCACGATCACGAGACGCTGACCGGTGCGGTCGCTGGACTCGTCGCGGATGTCGGCGATGCCGGTGATCTTGCCCTCACGGGCGAGGTCGCCGATCTTGACGGCGAGGTTGTCGGGGTTCACCTGGTACGGGAGCTCGGTGATCACGAGGCACGTGCGGCCCTGGATCTCCTCGACGCCGACCACCGCGCGCATCGTGATGGATCCGCGCCCGGTGCGGTACGCCTCGTGGATCCCCTTGGTGCCGAGGATCTGCGCGCCGGTCGGGAAGTCCGGTCCGGGGATCCGCTGGATCAGCCCGTCGAGCAGCTCCTCACGGGGGAGTCCGGGGTTCTCCAGCGCCCAGAGCGCGGCCTCGGACACCTCGCGCAGGTTGTGCGGCGGGATGTTGGTGGCCATGCCCACCGCGATGCCGATCGACCCGTTCACGAGCAGGTTCGGGAAACGCGCCGGCAGGACGTCGGGCTCCTCGGTCTGGCCGTCGTAGTTCGGCGAGAAGTCGACGGTCTCCTCTTCGATGTCGCGCACCATCTCGAGCGCGAGCGGAGCCATCTTCGTCTCGGTGTATCGCGGCGCGGCGGCGCCCATGTTGCCCGGGGAGCCGAAGTTGCCCTGGCCGAGCGCGAGCGGGTAGCGCAGCGACCACGGCTGCACGAGGCGCACGAGGGTGTCGTAGATGGCGGTGTCGCCGTGCGGGTGGTACTGACCCATCACCTCGCCTACCACGCGGGCGCACTTGGAGAACGACTTGTCCGGACGGAAGCCGCCGTCGTACATCCCGTAGATCACACGGCGGTGCACGGGCTTGAGGCCGTCGCGCACGTCGGGGAGCGCACGACCGACGATGACCGCCATCGCGTAGTCGAGGTACGACCGCTGCATCTCCGACTGCAGGTCGACCTGGTCGATCTTGCCGTGGTTGTGGCCGTCCCGGATGTCCTGCGCACCCTCGTTCGTGATGATCTCTTCGTCGTCAGCCATGTCTGCTCTTCCTGAGTGGTCCAGAAGTTCTGTGCGCGCTGCGGCGCGCGGATCCCGTCAAGGGATCAGATGTCGAGGAACCGCACGTCCTTGGCGTTGCGCTGGATGAAGCTGCGGCGCGACTCGACGTCCTCGCCCATCAGCACGCTGAAGATCTCATCCGCCGCGGCGGCGTCGTCGATCGTGATCTGACGGAGCGTGCGGGTGGTGTGATCCATCGTGGTCTCCCACAGCTCCTTGGCGTTCATCTCGCCGAGACCCTTGTAGCGCTGGATGCCGGCGTCCTTCGGGATCCGCTTCCCGTTCGCGAGCCCGTCGTTCAGCAGCGCATCGCGCTCGGCGTCGGAGTAGACGTACTCGTGCGGCGCGTTCGTCCACTTCAGGCGGTACAGCGGGGGCATCGCGAGGAACACGAAGCCGGCCTCGATGAGCCCGCGCATGTAGCGGAAGAGCAGCGTGAGCAGCAGCGTCGTGATGTGCTGGCCGTCGACATCGGCATCGGCCATCAGCACGATCTTGTGATAGCGGGCCTTCTCGAGGTCGAAGTCCTCGCCGATGCCCGTGCCGAAGGCCTGGATCATCGCCTGGACCTCTTTGTTGGCCAGTGCCTTGTCCAGACGCGCGCGCTCGACGTTCAGGATCTTGCCGCGCAGCGCCAGGATCGCCTGGGTGTGCGGGTCGCGCCCCTGCACGGCCGAACCGCCGGCCGAGTCGCCCTCCACGAGGAAGATCTCGGAGATCGACGGATCCTTGCTGGTGCAGTCCTTGAGCTTGTCCGGCATCGCCGCCGACTCGAACACGCTCTTGCGGCGCGCAGTCTCGCGCGCCTTGCGTGCGGCCATGCGCGCGGTCGCGGCCTCGACGGCCTTCGTCACCACGTTCCTGGCCTGCTTCGGGTTCCGGTCGAACCAGTCGCCGAGCTGATCGCCGACGACCTTCTGCGTGAACGCCTTCGCCTCGGTGTTGCCCAGCTTGGTCTTCGTCTGGCCCTCGAACTGCGGCTCGCCCAGCTTGATCGAGATGACGGCCGTGAGTCCCTCGCGCACATCGTCGCCCGTGAGGTTGTCGTCCTTCTCCTTGAGGATGTTGTTGGCGCGCGCGTAGCGGTTGACGAGCGTCGTCAGCGCGGCGCGGAAGCCCTCCTCGTGGGTGCCGCCCTCGTGCGTGTTGATCGTGTTGGCGTAGGTGAACACGTTCTCCGTGTAGCCGGTGGTCCACTGCATCGCGACCTCGAGGGAGATCTTGCGCGCCGTGTCCTCGGACTCGAAAGCGATGATCTCGTCATTGACCACATCGGCCTTGCGCACGTGGTTCAGGTACTCGACGTAGTCGACGAGTCCCCGCTCGTAGAAGAAGACGTCGGCGCGCTGGCGGGTCACGACGGTGCCGTCGACCTCCTCGTCGACCGTCGCGCCCTCGCGCTCGTCGTGCAGCTCGATGCGCAGGCCCTTGTTCAGGAACGCCATCTGCTGGAACCGGGTGCGGAGGGTGTCGTAGTCGAACTCGACGGTCTCCTGGAAGATGGTGCCGTCCGGCCAGAACGTGATCGCGGTTCCGGTCTCGGTCGTGGCCTCGCCCTTCTCGAGCTGCTGCTGCGGGGCGCCGCCGTCGGCGAAGCTGTGCCGCCAGACGAAGCCCTTCTGCTTGACCTCGACCTCGAAGCGCGTGGACAGCGCGTTCACGACGGAGGAGCCGACGCCGTGCAGTCCGCCCGAGACCGCGTAGGCCCCGCCGCCGAACTTGCCGCCGGCGTGCAGGATCGTCAGCACCACCTCGACCGTCGACTTGGTCGGGTCGGAGGAGTGCGGGTCGACGGGGATGCCGCGACCGTTGTCGACCACGCGCACACCGCCGTCGGCGAGCAGCGTGACCAGGATCGTGTCGGCGTAGCCGGCGAGGGCCTCGTCGACGGAGTTGTCCACGATCTCGTACACGAGGTGGTGGAGTCCGCGCGGACCCGTGGATCCGATGTACATGCCGGGGCGCTTGCGCACGGCCTCGAGACCCTCGAGGATCTGGATCGAGTCGGCGCCGTACTCCGCCGCCTGGGCCGCGGGAGCACCGGAGTCGTTCGAAATCGTCGCGGATCCGGGTGCTTCAGCCCCCGTCTGGGTCGATTCGTTCGCGTCAGAGGGGGTTTCAGGCGTCATCTGAGGGGAGGCTCCACATCGAAGATCTAGGCTCTCAGTCTATCGGAAAGACCCCTTCCTGTCTCGTTGTACGCGCTTCTGCGCGCCTTAACGACGGTGGAGCAGGACGGATCATGTCCTAGCCGTAGGTATCGCGCGGACCGCGCCCTGGAGCGACTCTGGGGCCCCATTTCCAGGAAGGGACGTCCGGTCCGACGAAGCGGATGTTCTCGACTCCGGCCTCCGGGTATCGCCGGCCGATCTCCGTGATGATGACCGCGCGCATGTACTGCAGGTTCTTCGCCCACGCCGTCGAGTCGCATTTGACGGTGAGCATCCCGCCCTCGAGCGACACCGGCTCGGAGTGCTTGGCGGTGTCCGGCCCCGCCAGCTCCGCCCACTGCAGCACCAGGTCCTCACGGCTCAGCGCCGCTTCCCAGCCCGCGTCGCGGGTGAGCTTCGCGAGCACGTCGCCGAGCGATCCCGGATCCCGGCCCGGCGTGAACGGCGCGTTCTCGTCGTCGACGATCCGCTTCTTGCGCTTCCAGTTCTTCGAGCTCGGCTTGAGCCCGCGCAGGCGCAGGTAGGTCGCGACGGTCTCCGGGATCTCGGGTTCGCCGTGCTCAGCCATCGTGCGCCTCCGCGTCGTCGAGGTCGGGGGCGGCGGGCACGGCCTCGCGCTCGTCCGTGATGGTGCCGGCGGAGATGCGCACCACGTGCCGGTGCAGCACCTCGGGGATGTCCTCCTCCACGGCGGCGGTCACCAGCACCTGCTCGTACCCGGCGGTGATCCCGGCCAGCCGCCGGCGACGCTCGGCGTCGAGCTCGGCGAAGACGTCGTCGAGGATCAGCACCGGGTCCCCGGCCGGCGACTCCGCGCGCAGCAGCTCCGCCGAGGCGAGTCGCAGCGCGAGCGCGATCGACCAGCACTCCCCGTGCGAGGCGTATCCCTTGACCGGCAGGTCCCGCACCCGCAGCACGAGATCGTCGCGATGCGGACCGACCAGGGTGAGGCCGCGCTCCAGCTCGGCCGGACGCTTCGCCGAGAGGGCGGCGCGGAACAGCTCCGCCGTGGTGCCGGAACCGGCGGCATCCTCGGCGTCGTCCCCCTCTTCGGGGTCGCCCCCGCGGATGGACTGCGCCCAGTGCAGCCGCGGATCGTGATCCTCGCCGGCGATCGCGGCGTACGCGTCCGCCACGCCGGGCTGCAGGTCCGCCGCGAGGCGGGAGCGCGCGTCGATGATCTCGGAGCCGAGCGCGATGAGCTTGTCGTCCCAGACGTCGAGCGTGCTGAGGGCCTCCGCCTTGATCCCGCGCGCCCGGGCCGACTTCAGCAGCGCGGTGCGCTGGCGCAGCACCCGGTCGTAGTCGGCGAGCACAGCGGACATGCGCGGGGTGCGCTGGATCAGCAGCTGGTCGGCGAAGCGCCGCCGCGAGGACGGATCGCCGCGCACGATCTGCAGATCCTCCGGAGCGAAGAGCACGACATGTGCGTAGCGGGGGAGGTCGGCGGTGCGTCCCGGGGCGCCGTTGATCCGCGCCTTGTTCGATCCCTGCCGATTGATCTGGACTTCGATCAGGACTTTTCTCGCACCGTGCGCGAGCCGCGCGCGGACGATCGCAGCCTCGTGGCCGTCGCGCACCATGGGGGCGTCCGAGGAGACCCGGTGGGAGCCCAGGGTCGCGAGGAAGACGATCGCCTCGGCGAGGTTGGTCTTGCCCTGGCCGTTGCGCCCGACGAGCACGTTCGGACCGCGGTGCAGCGTGAGTTCGGCGGTCGCGTAATTGCGGAAGTCCACGAGGCTGAGGTGCTCCACAATCACCCGAGCAACCTTACCCGCGGTCTCCGACAGCGGGACCGGGCGGAGCGCCCGCGATCAGAGCTCGCGCGCGACGTGGACGAAGCCGTTCTCGCGTCGCGTCTCGGTCATGCCGGAGCGGGCGAGCACGGCGAGCGAAGCGGAGTTCGTCTCCTCGGTGTCCGCGATCGCGCGGACGGCTCCGTGCGCCGCCGCGATCCGCAGGCCTTCGGCGACCGCCGCGGTCGCGAGCCCCCGACCCCGCGCCGAGGGCACCAGGCCGTAGCCGAACTCGACCGTGCCGCTCTGGTCGGGCGGACCGAAGAACCCGAAACCTCCGACGGCGACGCCCTCGTCATCGCGGATGACGTACATCGTGAACACCGGATCCGCGTATTCCCGCGCCGCGAGCGCGCGCAGCGGATCCCGCTCGTCCTCGAACGGGTATTCCGCGTGCCAGTCGTCGCCGGCACGCTCGTCCCGGGCGACGATCCGCGCCGCGAGGGCGGGATCGATCGGGTCCAGGCGCATCAGCGCAGCAGGAGGTTCGGCTGCAGGAGGTACTTGAACGAGTCGAGTCCCGCCTGGTCGACCGAGGTCTGGCTGGTGATCAGAACCGGGCTGAGCTTGTTGGCGTTGTCAGAGGAGGTGAACGTCACACGCACGAACTCGCTCTTGACCGCGCCGAGCGCCTCGAGCAGGTACTGCGGGTTGAGGCCGAGGGTCACGTCCTCGCCGTTCAGGTGGGCGTCGACCGACTCGGAGGCACGGGCCTGCTCCCCGCCCGACGCGTCCATGGTGACGCTCGACGTATCGAACGTGAATCGCAGGGGAGCCGAGCGGTCCAGCACGAGGGCGACGCGGCGGACCGCCTCCATGAGGTCGGCGGTGCTGACGACCGCGTGGTGGTCGGTCTGCTCCGGGAAAAGTCGCCTGACCGGGGGGAAGTTTCCCTTGATCAGCAGCGAGGTCACGGTCTTGTTGCCCGCGGTGAAGGCGATGATCTCGCGATCGCCGGCGCCGGAGAACGAGATCTGGATCGTGCCGGCGTGGCCGAAGGTCTTCCCGACCTCCTGGAGCGTGCGCGCCGGGACCAGTGCGGTCTGCTCGCCGCCCTCGCCGTCCCACGGCACGTCGCGCAGAGACACGCGGTAGCGGTCGGTGGCGACCAGGCTCAGCGTGTTGTCGCCGACTTCGAGCTGGACGCCCGTGAGCACAGGCGTGACATCGTCGCGGGACGCGGCGAAGGCGACCTGGGCGATCGCGGTGCCGAACTCCTCCGCGGGCACCAGTCCGCTGGTGCCCGAGACCTCGGGGATCGACGGATACTCCTCGACCGGCATGGCGGCGAGCGTGAAGCGCGCGGATCCGCAGCGGACGGCGATGCCGCCGTCCTCCTCGACCGAGATCTCGATGGGCGCATTGGGCAGTCGGCTGGCGATGTCGGAGAGCAGTCGCCCGTGCACGAGGATCGTGCCCGGTTCGTCGACCGTGGCCTCGATCGTGGTGCGGGCGGACGCCTCGTAGTCGAACGCCGACAGGGTGAGACCGCCGTCGCCCGCCTCGATCAGCACACCGGCCAAGATCGGCTGCGGGTTGCGCTGCGGCAGGAGCTTGACGACGAAGGACACTGCTTCGCTGAACACATCGCGATTGACCTGGAACCTCACCGGTGCTCCTTCGTCGACTGATTCCGAAGGGTCGCGCCGATGGCGCCCTCCGTCCGCTGGCACACACCAGGGGATCCCATGCTAATGCCACGAAGCGTCGCGTCCAGGTCGAGGGCCCTCGGATCCGGATCCGTCCCCAGCCCGGCACCGGGAGGTGATCGATGGCCGGAGATTCGAAAGGAGTTCTTAACGGTGTTAACACCTGTGGAGACTGTGGATAAGTCTGGGGATGCTTTGCGGCTGTAGGGAACTACACGTCTGTCACTTGTGGAGATCCTGCGGAAACAGTGGGGTCTCGGGGCGGGGTCGCTTCCTCGCCGTCCCCGAGTTATCCACAGATCGGGGTCCGATGTGGGGAATCCACGCCGTCCGATCGCGGAGATATCCCCAAGTTATCCACATGTGGACGCGCGGACCGGGCGCATGCCAGAATCCGCCCTCCGGGCGCGTCGAAGCCGCTCACGGCCGTCCTGGGGCCGATGAGCGGGGATCCGTGCCGGGGTGTGCGAGCCGAGACCGGGCTCAGCGCCGGCTGAGCTGCGCGGTGATCTCGGTCACCTGGTTGAAGATCGCGCGACGCTCCTTCATGAGCTCGCTGATCTTCTTGTACGCGTACATCACAGTGGTGTGGTCGCGGTTGCCGAAGAGCTGGCCGATCTTGGGGAGCGAGAGATTGGTGCGCTCGCGGCACAGATACATGGCGATCTGGCGTGCGGTCGCGATCTGCTGCGACCGGCTGGAGCCGTAGAGGTCGTCCTCGGTGAGCTTGAAGTAGTTCGCCGTGGTGGTGATGATGTCGGTCGGCGAGACGATGCTGTCCTCGTCCTGGTCGACGATGTCGCGCAGCGCGGTCTGGGCAGTGGCGATGTCGAGGGCCGAGCGGTTCAGGTTCGCGAAGGCGGTCGCGCGGATGAGCGCGCCCTCGAGCTCGCGGATGTTCGAGGACACCTTGGTCGCGATGTACTCCAGCACGTCGTCCGGCACGTGGAGCTGCTCGCTCTGCGCCTTCTTGCGGAGGATCGCGATGCGCGTCTCGAGGTCGGGCGCCTGCACGTCGGTGATCAGGCCCCACTCGAAGCGGCTGCGCATCCGCTCCTCGAAGCCGGTGAGGTGCTTCGGCGGCACATCGCTCGTGATGACGACCTGCTTGTTGTGGTCGTGCAGCTGGTTGAACGTGTGGAAGAACGCCTCCTGGGTCTCCGCGCGACCCTGGAGGAACTGGATGTCGTCGATCATGAGGATGTCGACCTCGCGGTACCGCGCCTGGAAGGCGGATCCGCGGTTGTTCGCGATCGAGTTGATGAAGTCGTTCGTGAACTCCTCGCTCGACACGTAGCGCACCTTGACCCCGGCGTACAGGGACTGCGCGTAGTCGCCGATGGCGTGCAGGAGGTGGGTCTTGCCGAGGCCCGGACCGCCGTAGATGAAGAGCGGGTTGTAGGCCTTCGCCGGCGCCTCGGCCACGGCCACCGCCGCCGCGTGGGCGAAGCGGTTGGACTGCCCGATGACGAAGTTGTCGAAGACGTACTTCGGGTTGAGGCGCGACTCGTGGCGGATCGGCGTGGGCTGCTGCTCGATGGGCGACTCGACGCGAGCGGGCTCCTGGCGGGCCGATGCGAAGTCCGTCACGGGGATCGGCACGGTCTGCTGATCCACCATGTCGTGGTTGACCGTGACCCGGAAGGACGTGACCTCGTCGCCGATGCGCGCGAGGGCCTCCATGATCGGCAGGCGCAGCCGCTTGTTGATCTGCCCGGCGGTGAGATCGTTGGGCACCTCGAGGTAGAGCGTGGCGGTCATCACGCCGGCGGGGACGGCGAGGTTGAGGAATCCCTGCAGCGGGGCGGTGACGCGCTCGTCGCCGGCCAGCTCGGCGAGCAGCTCGTCCCAGATCGGGACGTCGGACGCTGCGGATGCGGACATGGTTCCCCCGGGTGACTCGGCACAGCGGCGGATTCGATCGCGCTCCTGTGGATAACTGCTCGTGCCACGGTAGTCAGCGAGGTGCCTCCAGGGCAAGCTGTGACTGGCTCTCGCCGCCGGCGTGTCCCTGTGGGCGGATCCGTCCACAGGTGTGGATAATGTTGCTTTCGCCTGCTCGGTTTGCGATGTGGGGATCGACGTCGTAGCCTTAATCGGTTGACTTATGCCATTTCGGCAGTCTTTGTCCACCCGTCTCCGGCCGCATCGATCCCGGTGACAGCTTCCCTTCCCGGAGAAATCATGAGCAAGCGCACTTTCCAGCCCAACAACCGTCGCCGCGCCAAGAAGCACGGCTTCCGTGCCCGCATGCGCACCCGCGCCGGCCGCGCCATCCTGTCGGCACGCCGCTCGAAGGGCCGTGCCGAGCTCTCGGCGTAATCCGTGCTCGCCCGCCCGCATCGACTCACCCGCGGGTCCGACTACCGTACGGTGGTTCGGCGCGGGCGGCGATACGGCGGGCCCCGGCTGATCGTCTCGGTGCTCGACACCGGTGAGGAGCGCCCCGTGCGCTTCGGTTTCATCGTGAGCAAGCAGGTGGGGAACGCAGTGACCCGGAACACGATCCGGCGACGTCTAAAAGACGTCTGCGCACGCCAGCTCCCGCTGCCCGACGGCGTCGACCTGGTGATCCGCGCCCTGCCCGCTGCGGCGACGGCCCCGTTCACCGAGTTGCTGGCCGATGTCGATCGCGCGGTCGCCCGAGGTGTGCGATGAGCGCCCTGCCCGCATACTCCCGAGGAACGGCGCATCTGCATGGCCCTGATGCGCTGCGGGCGGTTCCGCTCGTGCCGAGGAATCTGTTCCTCGGGTTCCTCACCGCGTATCGCGCGGTGATCTCGCCTCTGTACGGCGATGTCTGTGCCTACTACCCCAGCTGTTCCGCCTACGCTGTAGGTGCGGTGCAACAGCATGGCGCGGTGAAGGGCGCAGGCCTTTCGGCGTGGCGGATCCTGCGCTGCAATCCCTGGAGCCACGGCGGTGTGGACGATGTGCCGCCGCACAAGAACTTCCGACACGCCCTCACGCCTCGAGGATTCGTCGTACCCTCCCGAAAGGACTGATCAGTGGGTTCCGACCTCCTGTTTGCCGCGTCAACGACGCCCGCTGCCTCGAGCGGCGGCTTCGATCTGCTGGGCACCATCATGTGGCCGTTCAAGGCCCTGGTCGAGGCGATCCTCGTCGCCTGGCACTGGCTGTTCACCGCGATCGGTCTTCCGGGCGCCGCAGGTCTCACCTGGGTGCTGTCGATCGTCGGCCTCGTGCTCGTCATCCGTGCGGCGGTCTTCCCGCTGTTCGTGCGGCAGATCAAGAGCCAGCGCAAGATGATGGAAATCGCTCCTGAACTGAAGAAAGTTCAGGAGAAGTACAAGGGCAAGCGCGACCAGCTGAGCCGTGAGGCCATGAGTCGCGAGACCATGGCGCTCTACAAGAAGCACGGCACGACGCCGATGTCGAGCTGTCTGCCGCTGCTTGTGCAGATGCCGTTCCTGCTCGGCATGTTCTACACGCTGAGCGACGTGAAGAAGCACGCCGAGGCCGGCGTCGGCGGCGTGTGGCTGCTGACCAAGGAGCTGACTAAGCAGTTCTACGACGCGACCCTGTTCGGAGTCGCACCGCTGCACACCAGCCTGGTGGACGCCGTGCAGCACAAGCCCTCGGGCTGGGAGACGACGGTCGCGATCCTCATCGTGCTGGTCATCCTCATGATCGGCTCCCAGTTCTTCACGCAGCTGCAGATCATCTCGAAGAACCTGTCGCCCGAGGCCAAGACCGGCCAGGCGTATCAGATGCAGAAGATCATGCTCTACATCCTTCCGCTGGGCTTCATCTTCTCGGGGCTGTTCTTCCCGCTCGGCGTCGTCATCTACTGGTTCGTCAGCAACCTGTGGACGATGGGGCAGCAGTTCCTCGTCCTCCGCGAGATGCCCACTCCCGGATCGGATGCGGCGAAGGCGCGCGAGGAGCGCCTCGCGCGCAAGGGCAAGGCGATCAACTCCGAGGGCAAGGTCGTCCCGGTCGCGGTGTACGAGGCGGAGCAGCAGAAGATGCTTGAGGATGCGGAGCGTCTTCGAGCCCAGCAGCCCAAGCGTCAGCAGCCGAAGAGCGCCAAGCGCGCGAAGAGGGAGCAGGGCGGGAAGCCCCAGATCGGAGACCAGTCATGACCGAGCAGAGCGTCTCCGAGCCGACCGTCTCCGACCTCGAGAACGAGGGCGACGTCGCCGCGGACTTCATCGAGGGTCTGCTGGACATCGCCGACATCGATGGTGACCTGACCCTCGACGTCAAGCAGGGCCGGGCGTACGTCTCGGTCGAGGCGGAGGGTGATGGCCTTCGACTGCTCTCGGCACCCGAGACGGTGCAGGCGCTGCAGGAGCTCACCCGCCTTGCGGTGCAGAGCAGCACCGGCGCGTTCTCCCGGGTGATCCTGGACGTTGCCGGCTCCCGCGATGCGCGGCGCAGCCAGCTCGAGCGCCTGGTCGATTCGGCCGTCGCGAAGCTTGACGATGGTGCTTCGCAGGCGTCGCTGCCCTCGATGTCGAGCTACGAGCGCAAGCTGGTGCACGACATCGTGGCGGAGCGTGGTCTCGTCTCCGAGTCTTACGGAGATGGTCCGTCGCGCCACACGGTCATCCGCCGGCACTGACGTTTCACGTGAAACATGACTGATCTGGATTCGGATTCGACAGGCCTGGAGCGAGAGCCCGCGGCCGCCGCGACGCTGTTCGGGTCCCGGTTGGATCTTGCGCGCGCGTTCACCGAGTCCCTTGCCGCACAGGGTGAGGAGCGAGGCCTGATTGGGCCTCTCGAACTCCCGCGTCTCTGGACCCGCCACATCCTCAACAGTGCGATCGCGGCACCGCTCTTCCATGGATCGGTGGCCGATGTCGGCTCCGGCGCCGGACTCCCGGGCATCGTGCTCGCGATCGCTCGCCCCGATGTGGAGTGGACTCTCATCGAGCCGATGGAGCGCCGCGTCGTGTGGCTCGACGAGCAGGTCGAAGCCCTGGGTCTGTCCAACGTGACCGTTGTACGGGGCCGTGCGGAAGACGTGGGTCTCAGTGCGCGCTTCGATGTGGTCACCGCGCGAGCGGTGAGTGCCCTGCGTACGCTGCTGCCGTGGACGGCACCGCTGGTCCGCAACGGGGGAGAGCTCGCTCTCCTCAAGGGCGCGAACGCCGAGAACGAGATCACCGCTGCGCAGAAGCAGATCCGCAAGTTCCTCCTGAGCGATGTGCGAGTGGAGACCCTCGGTGAGGGCGTGCTCGACGAGACCACGCGCGTGCTGCGCGCCACGGTTCGCGGCTGAGGTCCTGTCTTCTCGCTGATTCTCGTGCCGTCTAAGGCGTGGGTTCCTGGCCTATGAGATCGGATCCTCCCTACCGCGGATAGTCCGGCGGCTTCTGCGCGTGCGCGCGTCGGTTCTGCCCACCCTTAGGTTCAGCGCCGTGAGCCACGGCTGGAGGGTGACGTTTCACGTGAAACATCGCGGGATGGTCGGGGTCAACCAGAAGTGCGCGATGGCGAGCGATCCGGTTGTGACCGGAGCGTCATCGGCTGAGATCCCCTTATCGGTACGGCCGAATCGCTGATGACGGTCAGCGAGATCACGCACAGCCCCATGCTTGGTCAATTCCTGAGGCACGGACGGACCGGAGCCATGGGGTGGACCTGGCCTTCTCGGTCCGCACGGTCATGTTTCACGTGAAACATCCCGCGGATCCTGGCGTGAAGGCGGGGATTGTCACCCGTGCAAGTTAGAGTGGATAGTCCGTCGTTCCCCGTCGGAGACCGTCGAAAGGAGTGGATGTTTCACGTGAAACAGTCCTCGAACACCTCGACTGCTGAATATGGCGTGGACACCCCACTCGCGCGAGAACTCGCGGATCTGACAGCCCGCCGCAAGGCGCTCGAGTCGGTGACGGTGCGGTTCGACGGTCCCACGCGGATCTTCACGATCTCGAATCAGAAGGGTGGCGTCGGCAAGACGACCACTGCGGTCAATGTCGCATCGGCGATGGCTGAGCTCGGGGCGAAGGTCCTGGTGATCGACCTGGACCCGCAGGGGAACGCATCGACAGCGCTGGGTGTGCCGCACACGGCCGATCTCCAGAGCATCTACGACGTGCTGATCAGCGATGTCCCCTTGGCGGAGGTTGTGCAGGTCAGTCCCGAGTCACCGAACCTGTTGTGCGCACCGAGCACGATCCATCTCGCGGGAGCCGAGATCGAGCTTGTCTCGCAGGTTGCTCGCGAGCATCGACTCCGCACGGCACTGAACGACTATCTCTCGGCCCACCCGACCGACGTCGTGATCATCGACTGCCCACCGTCGCTGGGGCTCCTCACGATCAATGCGTTCACGGCAGCCACGGAGGTCATGATTCCCATCCAGTGCGAGTACTACGCACTCGAGGGATTGAGCCAGCTGCTGGGCAACATCCGCATGATCCAGAAGCATCTGAATCCCGATCTCACAATGTCAACGATCCTCCTGACCATGTTCGATGGTCGCACGCGGCTCGCGCAGCAGGTCGCGGAGGAGGTGCGCGGACACTTCCCGCACGAGGTGCTCGACACCGTGATCCCACGATCGGTGCGCGTGTCCGAGGCGCCGAGCTTCGGACAGACGGTGATCACGTATGACGGACAATCGGTGGGCGCTGTCGCCTACCGCGAAGCAGCAGTGGAGATCGCCCGTCGGGCGAACGACGACAACGAGAAGAGGCACTGATGGCCAAACGCACGGGACTCGGCCGGGGGATCGGAGCACTCATCCCCACTTCGGACGCCGCAGAGCGTCCGGTCGACGTGTTCTTCCCCGGTGCGCGGGTTACCGAAGCGGTCAAGGAGTCCGCCCCGGTGGTGAACACCGAGGAGCCTGCCGAACTCGTCGCCGTTCCCGGCGCACGTCTGATCCGGGTCGATCCGCATGACATCGTGCCGAATCCCCGCCAGCCGCGTACGCACTTCAACGAGGATGACCTCGCCGAGCTGGTCCACAGCGTGCGGGAGTTCGGCGTGCTGCAGCCCGTCGTGGTGCGCGAGAACGCCGAGGGCAAGTACGAGCTCATCATGGGTGAGCGCCGGACACGCGCTGCGCGTGAAGCCGGACTCGACTCCATTCCCGCGATCCTGCGGGAGACCGCGGATGAGGACCTTCTCCGAGACGCGCTGCTCGAGAACCTGCACCGCTCGCAGCTGAACCCCCTGGAGGAGGCATCTGCGTACCAGCAGCTGCTGGAGGACTTCGGCATCACTCAGGAGGCGCTGGCGACGCGGATCGGACGCTCCCGACCGCAGGTCAGCAACACCATCCGTCTGCTGCGTCTGCCGGTTCCGGTCCAGCAGCGGGTCGCAGCGGGTGTGCTCACCGCGGGGCATGCGCGCGCGATCCTCTCGCTCGACGACGCCGAGCTCATGCAGCGCCTCGCGGACAAGGTCGTGAACGAGGATCTGTCGGTGCGGGCCACCGAAGAGGCGGCGAAGACGATCGCCGCGTCGGGCGCCGTGGCGAAGTCTGTCAGGCCGCAGGCCGGTGCGCGACGCGCGTACCTCGACGATGTCGCCGGCAAGCTCGGCGATCGCCTGAACACTCGCGTGCAGATCGCGCTCGGTGCCAGGAAAGGCCAGGTCAAGATCGAGTTCGCCTCGATTCAGGATCTGAATCGAATCCTCGCGGAGATCGGTGAGGAAGGATTCGGCTCCTAGCAAACCCTGAGCCCGGATACTCGTACGGCCCGGAAGGCATTCGCTGCAAGCGGATCCTCTCCGGGCCTTCGTGTCCCCGGGGCCGCGTAGGCTTGTCAGGTGACTGGATCTCCGACGCGGCGTGCGAGCCTTGAGGTGCTCCGTGCCGAGGCGGCGGATGAACTGGCGGTTCTGGTGCAGGAGCGGCTGCTCGGGGGAGAGGACCCGTGGGCCTTCATGGAGGAACTGCCCAGCGTCGATGAGCTGGTGGTGTTCCTGCTCCGCGCCGACGAGATCGTCGAGAGTGGGGGAGTTCGCCCGGACGAGGCTCGGAATTTCGATGTGCTGCGGCGCATCGCTCTCGACTATCCGGAGCTGACGTCGATCGTCTGGGGATTGCTCGGTGACGGGCCCAAGTACCGGCGCTGGGATCTGCTCACCGACGATGCGCGTTCCTCGTAGCGTCCCGACGTTTCACGTGAAACATCGGTAGCTCGGTGGCAGCGGCAATGGGATCCCAACCCCAGCGTGAGTGACGGGTTTCCCGCCACCCGGATCCAACGCTCGCATCGATGGCGGAAGTACCTAGGGGAACAGCCGCGCGAGACTTCCGTGTGATCGGCGCCGTTTCACGTGAAACGTCCGTAATGAGGACTCGGTATGCCGCCGTTACGGCGGTGGGCTCCACCGAGAGCGCTGGCACAGCGATGGGTAGGCACCCGTCGGGTGTGGAAAGTATGAACCGAGTCGTTTCACGTGAAACGGTGCAGTGGGGAAGTGAGGGGTAGCGATATCCCCCGAGCCCTGAAATGCGGGATCACTGCGGGAGAGTGCCACAGGACACGACGAAGCCCGCCCTCCAGCGGAGAGCGGGCTTCGTCGTGATCGGGGGTCAGCCGAGGAAGGCGGACAGATCCTGCTCGAGGGCGAACTTCGGCTTGGCGCCGATGATCGTCGTCTTCACCTCTCCGCCCTGGAAGACCTTCATCGCCGGGATCGACGTGATCTGGTACTTCATCGCGAGGTCGGGGTTCTCGTCGACGTTGAGCTTGAGGATGGTGATCTTGTCGGGGTTCTCCGACTGGATCTCGTCCAGCACGGGCGCGACCATGCGACACGGCCCGCACCATGCGGCCCAGAAGTCGACCAGAACGGGGCCTTCGGCCTGAAGCACGTCCTGCTCCCAGGTCGCCTGGCTGGTTGCCTTGGCAGTCATGATTCTCCTTGTTCGTGTGAGCGTGTGATGCTCGGTGATGTCAACAGCGAGAGGGGCGGAACTGTTCCCGCCGTCAGGCGAGCGCCGGCTCCGCCTCGGTCCCGTCCGAGAGTGCGGCGAGGAAGTGCTCGACGTCGAGTGCGGCAACCGTTCCGGAACCCGCAGCGGTGACGGCCTGACGGTAGGTCGGGTCGATCACGTCGCCGGCGGCGAAGACGCCGGGCACGGAGGTGCGGGAGCTGCGCCCGTCGACCCAGATCGTCCCTTCCGGAGTCAGCTCGAGCTTCCCGTGCACGAGGTGCGTACGCGGGTCGTTGCCGATCGCGATGAACAGGCCGTCCACGGGCAGGTCGGTCGTGCTGCCGTCGACCGTGTTGCGCAGACGCACGCCCGTCGTCGCATCGTCGCCCAGCACCTCCTCGACCGCGCTGTTCCAGATGAACTCGATCTTGTCGTTCGCGAACGCGCGCTCCTGCATGATCTTGGACGCACGCAGGGTGTCCTTGCGGTGGATGACGTACACCTTGCTGGCGAACTTGGTGAGGAACGTGGCCTCCTCCATCGCCGAGTCGCCGCCGCCGACCACGGCGATCGTGCGCTCTCGGAAGAAGAAGCCGTCGCAGGTGGCGCACCACGAGACGCCGTGACCGGAGAGCCGGTCCTCGCCCGGGATGCCGAGCGTGCGATAGGCGGAACCCGTCGCGTAGATCACCGACGCGGCCTCCAGCACCGTACCGCTGCCGAGCGTGACCTTCTTGATCTCACCGTCGAGATCGAGCTCGGTGACGTCGTCGTAGAGGACTTCGGTACCGAACCTCTCAGCCTGCTCCTGCATCTTGGCCATCAGGTCGGGACCCTGGATGCCCTCGGGGAAGCCCGGGAAGTTCTCGACCTCGGTGGTCTTCATCAGCTCGCCGCCGACCTCGACCGAGCTCGCCACGAGCACCGGGTTCAGGTTCGCACGCGCTGCGTAGATCGCCGCGGTGAATCCCGCAGGTCCCGAACCGATGATGATGACCTGTCGCATTGCTTCTCCTTGCTGTCGCACGCTTCAACACATGGTACCGGCGCGGCATTCCGCGGAGCTGGTGGCTTGCCCGGGCGGGGGAGTGGCGCACGCCGGCAGGCGCGACAGGCAGAGCGGCAGGGTGGAATCAGTCCGCGACGTCGATGACGCGCGTGATGCCGAACACGGGAGAGAGGGCGCCCGACGAGAGGGCAGCGACGTCATCGATGAGCACGGTCTGGTCCGAGGGCCGGATCCAGAGCGTGAACGACGCGGCAGCGCCGTACGCCACCTCGCCGAAGGTGGATCCGTGCGTGGCCGCCCAGTCGCGAAGAGCGTTGTCGATCCGGCCGGCGTCGCCGTGCGGCACCTCGATCCTCGCCTCCAGGAGCTCCTGCCGATGCAGCAGCACTGCGTCGTCCAGCGCCTCGGAGACCGCGGTCGAGTAGGCCCGGATGAGGCCGCCGGCACCGAGCTTCACCCCGCCGAAGTAGCGCGTCACGACAGCGACCACATCGGTGAGACCGCGCCGGCGCAGCACCTCCAGCATGGGCATCCCCGCCGTGCCGGAGGGTTCACCGTCGTCCGAGGAGCGCGCCTGATCGCCGTGGAGACCTGTGATCATCGCCGTGCAGTTGTGCCGGGCGTCCCAGTACTGCCGGCGCACGGCGGCGATGACGGCGTCTGCGTCATCGACCGAGTGCACCGGCGCGACGCGCGCGATGAAGCGCGACTTCTTCACGACGAGCTCGCACACGATCGGCGCCGCGAGCGTATCCGGATAGGAGCGCGTCATGACGGGGCCGGCTCAGCGGCTCGGCACGACACGGCGCACGAGGCTCTTCAGTGCGTCGAGCTCGGGGGCGCGGAGCAGGGCGAGGATGCCGATGTAGACGATCAGCACGACCGACGCGACGATGGCGCAGCCGAGTGCGGCGGGGATCCTGTCCGCCGTCGTCCAGCCCTTCGCCCCTCCCAGCAGCAGGAAGACACCCCAGCCCGCTGCCGCAGCGGGAATCGCCGCAGCGAGGAAGCGAAGAAGGGCGAGGATCCATTCGCGTGCACCGATGCCGTGGAGACGACGCGAGAGCAGCACGCTCGCGACGATGGTCTGCAGGATGCTCGAGAGGGACTGTCCGAGGGCGATCGTGGCCGCCAGGAGCGAGAGCGGCACCACGCCCGCCTGGTGGAGCAGCTGCGCTCCGAACGCCGTGGCGACGATCAGCACGCACTGGAAGATCGTGAAGAAGAACGGCGTGCGCGTGTCTCCGAGGGCGTAGAAGGTGCGCTGCACGATGAACAGCACGGCCAGGGGGACGAGGGCCACCAGGTACCCGACGAGGACAGGTGCAGCCATCTGTGCCTCGTGGCGATCGTCGGTGAAGATCCGCGAAGCCGGGACGGCGGCGGCGAGCACGGCTGCCAGCGCGCCCACGAGGAAGAAGCCCAGGGTGCGGATGCTGCGCGCGATGTCGGCACGCACCTCCGCGATCCGGCCGGCATGCGCGTGCTCGCTGAGCTGTGTGAAGTAAGGGGTCCCGATCGAGAGCACGATCACCGAGTACGGGAGCATGAAGATCAGCCAGGCGTTGTTCATCACGGTGATCGACGGGTCGTGCCCCGACGCCTCGATCGCGATCCGGTGCTGATAGAAGCCGGCGGCGAGGCTGGACAGCGCCATCAGCATGGTCCATCCGGCGAGCCTGACGATGTTGCCGAGGCCCACTCCCCGCCAGCGGAAGTCGATGCGTAGAGCCAGCCGGGTGCGGGGCCAGAACGCGAGGAGCACGGCTGCCTGCAGGACGATGCCGAAGGTCGCCGTGCCGCCGAGCCAGGCGATCCGCTCCGGCGTCCAGTCGGTGATCTCGGTGAGCGGAGTGCCGAACATCGCCCCGATCACCAGGAAGCCCGCGATCGAGATGATGTTGTTCACGACCGGGGCCCACGTGAACGGACCGAAGATCCGACGCGCGTTGAGGGTCTCGCCGATCAGCGCGTAGAGCCCGTAGAACAGGATCTGCGGCATGCACCAGTATCCGAAGGCGATCGCGAGCGCGCGCTGCGCCTCTGAGACATCCGGGGAGATGATGAGCGAGACCAGCCACGGCGTCGCCAACGTCGCGACCACTGTGGCCGCGACCAGCACGACCGTGCCGGCGGTGAAGATCTTCGAGATGAACGCGCTGCCGCCGTCCGCGCCTGCCACGGCTTTGACGATCTGCGGCACGAGAACGGCTGTCAACACGCCGACGGAGATCAGGGAGAACACGTCGTTCGGGAGCTGATTGGCGATCGCGAACGCGTCCGGAGCCGAACCGATGGCCCCGATCACCCCCACCAGCACGATCGTGCGCAGCAGACCCGTGATCCGCGACACCATCGTTCCGGCGGCGAGCAGGGCGCTCGCGCGACCGAGGCTATTCATGGGTCTCCTCGCGGGCCGGCTCGTCCATGCCGTCTGCGGCATGCTTCTCGTCGGCCGCCTTGCGGCGCCGGCGGATCGTACGGAAGATGCCCGCGCAGATGAGCAGAAGACCGAGCGAGCCGAAGACGATGAGGCCGATGGTCTCCCACTCCGCACGGATCGTCAGGCGCGTGGTCCGTTGCGGTCCGATCGCCACCCCGGTGGGGCTCGTCAGCGACATTGTCAACGAGACGTCGGCGTTCGCCACGTGAGACTCGAGGGGAAGACGCACGCGAATGGTGCTCGAAGGCTGTGCCTGGACATCGGTGGCCGCGGGCACCTCGATACGGGCATCGCTCGCGACGACGTTCAGCCGCACGTGCACCGGGTAGGGCAGCTCGTTGCGCACCCACACGGGCACGTCGACCTTCGGGCTGATCAGGATCGGGTTGGAGGGCTGTATCCCGACCGCGTCCATCGTCTTCTGCGTGGCCGTCCGGTGCGCGCGCAGCGCGTCGGCGAAGTCGGCGGGCTTCGTGTGCACGCCGACGCCGAGCAGGCGCATGATCGAGATGCGCTCGCGCACCGTGAGATCCGCAGGGCGCTCGAGAATCGTGGCGAACTGGGCGAGGCGGTCAGCGTCCTGGTTCAGCGCGAGCACCGCGGCCGCGCGATCCTCCGCCGACTCGGTCGCAACCGTCAGTTCGACGGGAGTGCTCGACAGCACGCGATCGAGGCGCCCGTCCTGTCCGCCGCTGAACGCACTGACCGCATTGGTGAGGCCCTGCTCGGAACGACTGTCGGCACGGGAGAGGCCGGCGAGGACCGTCGAGCCGGGGGCGTCGAACCACAGCATGGCGTTGGCAGTGAGGAGTGCGCCGCCGCGGGCGGTCGCGTCGGGCTCCCCGGCCGCGGCGCTCAGCGCACGGGAGACCGCGTCGTCCGCAACCAGCACCGTCGTGCCGTCCACCGTGCCCCGGGAGGCGACGGCAGCGTCCTTCGCGCCGGCCGTGAAGCTCGTCGACGGCAGGATCGGCACGGTGCCCGCACCGTCCGCGCCGTAGTGCGACATCGTCGCCACCTGGGCGGCGGTGAGCTCACCGCGCGGCCAGAGGATGTCGGCGCGTGCACGGGCGACGGCATCGGCCGCCGCGTCGGCGGGCGGTGGGGTCGAGCTGTCGCCGGCGGACGTGGGTGTCGGCGTCGGAGTGGGTGTCGGTGTGCCCGCCGGGCCCAGGAACGGGCTGAAGTCGTCGACCGTCATCGGAGTGGCCAGCCCGGCCGCCGCCTGGGCGGTCGCATCCGCGTCGCCGAACTGCAGGGTGAAGCGCTCGTTGGGCAGTGTCTCGAGCCGGGCCAGCCACGCGGTCGCCGTGGCCGGCGCCGAGGTGCCCAGAACCCGGATGGCGGCCACGATCGACGGGTCGATCGCCAGCACGGCCGGGGTGCCGGCCACGCCGTTCAGCTGCGCGGTGAGCGCCCCGGCGGGCGCGGTCAGGGCGGTGAGCTCTGCGGCGCTCAGCAGATCGCCGGCGGGCGCAGCCGTGATCGGTACCACGGTGACGACCGTGGCCGGCGCTCCTTGCGCGACGATCAGAGCGCTGCGTGTGTCGGCGGTCGGGGCCGGGGCGCCGGTCGACGACGCGGGGGCCTCGAATCGGGCGCGCAGCGGATACACGCCCGGCGCGAGGGCGCCGATGTCGGCGGCCGGCACGACGACCTGGGTGCGTGAGGTTCCCTCGGCGTCCAGCACCGTGGTGCGCACGTCGCCGATCGCCGCGAGCGCCGGTGCGTCGGCCGAGCCGTCCAGCCAGGCGGTCACCGCGCGCCGATCACCGAGCGCCGTGCGACCGAGCTCGAGGTGGACGGTGCCCGCGCCGAGACCCGCCGTGGCGTCGTTGCGCAGGGTCAGGGTCGCCGTCAGCGGGGAGCCGGAGACGTATGAGCCGTTCGCCTCGGGGAGCAGGGAGAGCTGCACCCCGGCATGCTGCGGGGTCTGCGTGGGGCTCGGCGTGGGCGTGCTCTCCGCGATGGCGGGAGAGGGGGCCGCGAGTGGCAGCGCCAGTCCGAGGGCGACGACGAGGGCCCCTGCGGCGCGGCGGAGGCGCAGTCGGAGAGGGAGGTTCGCTGTCGTTTTCGTCGTCATAGGGGATCCGTCGAGCGCACGCGGCGCGGCGAGTGCTGGCCTTGAGATTCTAGGCGGCGCGTGGCGTCGATCCCTGGAGGCGGGCAGGACGCCCGCATCCACGGGTGCGCGAGTCCCGCGCCGCGTAGGCTGACGCCGTGGTCCGACACCTGACGCCTCGCCCCGATCCCCTGCTGTGTGCGGCCCTCGCCGCCGACCTGGATGCCGCGGATCTGCGTTCCGAGCCGCTGCGCGCCGCCTGGGGTGCCGAGGCGGACGACGCGCTCGCACGGGGCATCCGCTCTCCTCTGCTGCGCGCCATCGCCGACCGCACCGACGCCCTGGCGACGCTCGGCCGCTTGTTCGTCCTCGGCATGCCGCAGCCGGAGGCGGATGTCGCCTCTGCGCTCGCCCGCACCGGCGTGGACGGGGTGGAGGAACTGGGCCTCGCGTATCGCGAAGACGGGCAGGTCGTTCCTGCGGCGCTCATCCGCCCGCAGTCCTTCGTCGACGCCGACGGCGTGGGGGAGTGGTGGATCGCGAGCGACCTGGACGAGCTGGCGCTGCACCACCTCGACGCCGACGGCGTGCTTCCGGCCGATCACGTGCTCGGAGTCGGCGGCGCCTCGCGGACCCTGGCCTCGATCGTCATGCCGATCGAGGTCGAACGCGCCCTCGATCTCGGCACCGGCTGCGGGATCCAGGCGCTCCTGGTGTCGCGGCATGCGGGGACGGTGGTCGCGACCGACATCTCCGAGCGCGCGCTCGCCTACGCCGAACTGAACGCGATGCTTGCCGGCGTGCACAACATCGAGTTCCGCCGCGGCAGCCTGTTCGAGCCCGTGGCCGACGAGAGCTTCGGGCTGATCGTCTCGAATCCGCCGTTCGTGATCACGCCGCGCGGCGCCGGCGTGCCCGAGTACGAGTACCGCGACGGAGGTCTCGTCGGCGATGCGCTCGTCGAGGCGTTCGTGCGCACCGCGCCCGCGCACCTTGCTCCCGGAGGGTCGGCCCAGCTGCTCGGCAACTGGGAGTCGATCGGGTCGGCGCTCGGGCTGCGCCGCCTCGAATCGTGGATCGACCAGGGTCTGGACGCCTGGGTCGTGCAGCGCGAGACGCTCTCGCCGCTCGGCTACGCGGAACTGTGGATCCGGGACGGCGGGACCACGCCGCGCGATGCCGCGTTCGAGCCCCTGCTGGACGCCTGGCTCGACGACTTCGCGGCCCGCGGGGTGACGGAGATCGGCTTCGGCTACGTGCTGATCCGCCGGCCCTCCGATGCAGCGGCGACCTCCCCCGTGCTTCGCCGCTTCGAAACGGTCACTCAGCCCGTCACCAGCGCGGGCCGCGCCTTCCTCGACGGCCTCGCCGGCCACGACGCGCTCGCCGACGGCGTGCCCGACGTGCTGCTCGTGGCGCCGGATGTGACCGAGGCCCGCCACCACATGCCGGGTCAGGATGCGCCGAGCGTGATCGAGCTGCGTCAGGGCGGCGGCTTCGCTCGCACCGTCTCGGTGGATCCTGCGCTCGCAGGATTCGTCGGCGCCTGCGACGGCGAGCTCACGGTGACGCAGATCGCCGCGGCGCTCGCCGACCTCTTCGAGGTGCCGCTCGCAGAGCTCTGGGCTGATCTCGAACCGCGCCTTCGCGCGCTGGTGACCGACGGGTTCCTGAGCACGGCAGAGGAGAGGACGCGGAATAATGCCTGAATCCATGCGTTCGAATAGATCATGAAGGCTTTCGGATTCCTGTCCTTCGGGCACTACGGCGACGTGCCCGGATCGGCGACGCGCACGGCGGGCGACATGCTGCGCCAGACCATCGAGCTCGCCGAGGGGGCCGATGAGATCGGCGTGAACGGCGCGTACGTGCGCGTGCACCACTGGGCGCGGCAGGCCGCGTCGCCGATGCCCCTGCTGACGGCGATGGCCGCCCGCACCCGCCGCATCGAGGTGGGCACCGGCGTCATCGACATGCGCTACGAGAACCCGTTCCAGTTCGCCGAGGAGGCGGCCGCGCTCGACCTCATCGCCGACGGCCGCATCGCCCTCGGGGTGAGCCGCGGCTCACCCGAGACGGCACTGCGCGGCTACGAGACGTTCGGCTTCCACGATGAGGAGGATCCGGAGCGGGGCGGCGTCATGGCCCGGGAGAAGTTCGACCTCTTCCTCCAGGTCATCGACGGGGCAGGCGTGGCACCCGGCGACCCGCGGATGGTGGGCGCAGGCCGCTACCTGGCGATCGAGCCGCAGTCGCCGACGCTCCGCGACCACATCTGGTGGGGAGCCGGTTCGCGGGCCACGGCCGAGGAGACCGGGCGCAAGGGCCTGAACCTGATGAGCTCCACGCTGCTCACCGAGGCGACGGGTCAGCCGTTCCACGAGCTGCAGCGCGAGCAGATCGACCTGTTCCGCGCCGCCTACAAGGAGGCCGGCCACACCGGCGCGCCTCGGGTGTCGGTGAGCCGCAGCGTGTTCCCGCTGGTCTCGGACCAGGACCGCGCCTACTTCGGGCTGCGATCCGAGGAGAACCACGACCAGGTCGGGGTGATCGACGGCTTCCGCTCGACGTTCGGCAAGACCTACGCGGCGGAGCCCGACGTGCTGATCTCCCAGCTGAAGCAGGACGAGGCGGTCATGTCCGCCGACACCCTGATGCTGACCATCCCGAACCAGCTCGGGCCGGAGTACAACCTGCACGTGCTGCAGGCGTTCGCCGAGCACGTCGCGCCGGCGCTCGGCTGGAAGCCCAACACCGAGGGTCCCGTGCAGGGCGACCCGGTCTGAGTCCCTGCGCCCGCCCGCGATGCTTGCATGACCCTGCGACGCCTGCAGGACCGGATCCACGGATCCGTCCGCAGGCGTCGCGCGGTCCTGCAGACGTCGCAGGGGATGGGGGCGTCGCGCGGGACGCTGCACGGCATGGGGGACCGGGGCGCCTCAGTCCCCGTCGGGAGGACCGAACAGGTTCTTCCCGTGCTTGTGCAGCAGGTTGTACGCGTCGATGAACGTCTGCGGCTGCTGATCCTCCGGCAGGCCGTAGCGTGCCAGGAGCAGCCCGAGCAGGCCCTGGGCGGGCGGGGTCAGCGGCTTGCCTGCATGTGCGTGCGCGGGATGCGGCGGCTTCGCCTCGGGGTTCGGCGGCGTGTACAGCGATGTCGTCACCGGCCAGTCGGCAGGGTGTCGGGGCTTGTCGAGGTTGATCAGCGCGAACAGGTCGTTCGCCGTCGCGTCGCGCCGGGTGAGCGGCTTCAGGCCGTGCAGCCGCGTGAGCGTGGCGATCACGGATCCGTGGTGCATCTGGTCGTTGATGATCGTGCCGCGGCGCGTGTAGGCGGACACCGCGATCGCGGGCACGCGGCAGCCGAGCCGGTCGAACCGGAAGCCCATCTCTCCCGCCCCGGAGTCGTCCGGCGGTGCGGCCTTCGGGGGCACGACGTGGTCGTAGGTGCCGCCGTGCTCGTCGAAAGTGATCAGCAGCAGCGTGTTGATCGCATTGGATCCGTTCGGCGACTTGCTGGTGCGGACGGCGTCGTAGATGTCGTGGATGAGATCGTCGCCCGCGCGCACGTCCGAGAACGCGCTGTTGATGATGTCGGATCCGTCGACGTCGCTCTCCCTGCGCGCCCCGAACGGCGGGTGGAAGTCGTTGTGGTTGTAGATCATCCGAGGCTCGATGAACGCGTAGGCGGGCAGCTCGCCGTGCTCGACGTCGGCGTAGAAGTCGTCCATGGTGCCGAAGTGCTCGGTGCGCCAGAACTTCTCCAGCACCGGCGCGTGCAGCACCCCCGTGAACGAGACCATCTGCAGCTCATCGAAGTAGATCTTCCAGGTGAGCCCGGCATCTTCGAGCCGGTTGAAGATGGTGGGCGACGTGGGCGCGTTCAGCCACTTGTCGTAGTCGCCGCCCTCGTGGTTGGTGACGAACCCGTGCGAGGTCGAGGCGTTGAAGAAGGTGCGGTTGCAGAACGTCTGCGACGGCACCGCGCAGAACCAGTGGTCGAAGACGGCGAACTCGCGAGCGAGCGTCGACACGGTCGGCAGCATCTCAGGAGAGAAGGAGCCCATGATGCGCTTGCGCTCCTCATCCGTCGGCTCTTTGCCGTGCCTCAGGCGCATGAGGTTCACCTGGTAGTCGGTGACGAAGCCGCTCATGGTCGGCTCCTCGCCCTCGCCGGGGTGGTTGTACGGGGCGTGGAAGCCGTCCTCGTAGAGGAACGCGTTCTCCGCCGGGTTGATCGTGTTGTACAGCTGCGTGTTGACGTGCGGGTACATCTCGCCCGGATCCGGATCCGGCCACGTCATGATCTGATCCGTCGGGCCCTCGTAGACATGCGCGTCGTAGCGCACGCCGTCGAGCTCGTTGTAGTACTCGCCGAAGGCGAGACCCTCGAAGTCCTTGCCCTCCGGCAGGTCCTCCTTCGTGTAGAGGTACCCGAGCAGGTTGTCGAAGGAGCGGTTCTCGCCCATCACGACCACGATGTGGTCGAAGCCGGGAGCGTGCCGGGGTGCGAGTGCGCCGTAGTCGTCCAGTGCCTCGGCGAAACCGGCGCGCTGCCCGAGCGCATAGCCGGCCGCCGCGCCCGCGCCGCCGCCCACGACCGCACCGGCGGCCGTCAGTCCGCCGATGCGGAGGAAGTCCCTTCGGGAGCGTCCTCCGGTCTTCGCGCCGACGCCGTCTTCCGTGCCGGTGCTCTCCGTCGAGGCGGCTCCGCCGGCGCCGCTGCTCTCGTCGCCGGATGCCGGGGGGCTCTGTCGTCTGGCCATGCGGCGATCCTACTGAGGGCCCGGACGGGACCGCGGGCGGCGGCAGACGGGCCGCGACGGGCCGAGCGCGGGCCGATCCTCGCGGAGAGGTCCGGATAGGGTCGGGGGCATGGCGGAATCGATGGACTACTCGACCGAAGCGCAGGTGCGGCGCATCTCCGCCGACTTCGCGCGGCGGCGGGCCCGGATGTTCCTCGCGTTCGCGTGCGTCGAGGGGCCGGTGCTGCTCGGCGCGATCGTGGTCGTGTACGTGCTGAAGCTCGTGGATCCGCAGTTCGGCGTGTGGATCCTCCTCGCCGTGGCACTGCTCAGCGGGCTCTGCCTGAGTGCGCTCGTCATCGGCCACGCGAGGGCCGAGCAGCAGGCGATCCGCGATGTGGGCGGTACGCCGTTCCCGCCGTCGGGCGGCCCGACCTTCTGACGGCCGGCGAAGCACCGACGGTTCCCGGGCTCCGCTCGGCGGTCGCCCCGCCCGCCCCGGTACCCTGGAACCCATGCTCAACATGGCCGATTCCCTTGCGCGCCTGAGCGCCCTCGCCGAGGATCCGGTCGTCCGGATCCTGGCCGACGCGTTCTCGGACGCCGGGTTCGACCTCGCCGTCGTGGGCGGTCCGGTGCGCGACGCGCTGCTCGGACGCGCCACGCACGACCTCGACTTCACCACGGACGCCCGTCCCGACGACATCCTCCGCATCGTCGCGCCGATCGCGACCGCGCACTGGGACATCGGGCGCGAGTTCGGCACCATCGGCGCGCGGGTGCAGGGTGAGCAGGTCGAGATCACGACCTACCGCGCCGACGCCTACGACGGCGTGACCCGCAAGCCTGTCGTGGAGTTCGGCGACGACATCGACGGCGACCTGGTGCGCCGCGACTTCAGCGTGAACGCGATGGCCTTCCTGGTGCCGCAGCAGCGACTCGTGGATCCGACCGGGGGAGTGGAGGACCTGATCGCCGGGATCCTGCGCACGCCGACGGATCCGCAGGTCAGCTTCGGCGACGACCCGCTGCGCATGCTCCGTGCGGCCCGCTTCAGCGCGCAGCTCGGCTTCGGCATCGAGGAGCGCACGCTGGCGGCGATGGCCGAGCTGCGGCCGACGCTGTCGATCGTCAGTCCCGAGCGGATCCAGGCGGAGCTGATCCGCCTCCTGCAGTCGGATGACCCCGTGCGCGGCATCCGCGTGCTGGTCGACACCGGGCTCATCGACGAGTTCCTGCCCGAGGTCACCGCGCTGAAGCTCGAGATCGACGAGCACCATCACCACAAGGACGTGTACGAGCACTCGCTCACCGCCCTGGAGCAGGCGATCGCGCTGGAGCGGGTGCGCCACCCCGACGAGCCCGCCGACGCGGTCCTGCGTCTCGCGGTGCTGCTGCACGACATCGGCAAGCCGCGCACCCGCAGACTCGAGCCCGGTGGCGCGGTGAGCTTCCACCACCACGACGTGGTCGGATCCCGGCTCGCGCGCAAGCGCCTGCAGGCGCTGCGATTCGACAAGGAGTCGACCGACGCCGTGGCGAAGCTCATCGAGCTGCACCTGCGCTTCTTCGGCTACGCGGAGGGCGCGTGGACCGATTCCGCCGTGCGCCGGTATGTGCGCGACGCCGGAGACCAGCTCGAGCGCCTCCACATCCTCACCCGTGCCGACGTCACGACCCGCAACAAGCGCAAGGCCGCGCGGCTCGCGTCGGCCTACGACGACATCGAGCAGCGCATCGCGGCTCTGCGCGAGCAGGAGGAGATCGACGCGATCCGTCCCGAGCTCGACGGCAACGACGTACAGCGGATCCTGGGGATCCCGCCCGGGCGCGAGGTGGGCGAGGCCTACCGGTTCCTGCTCGACCTGCGCCTCGACGAGGGCGTCATCGGACCCGAGGCTGCCGAGCAGCGCCTTCGGGCCTGGTGGGCCGCACGGGACTGAGGTCGTCGCCCGCATCGACCGGATGCGCGACGGGGCCGACGGTGCCCTGCCCGTGGTGTTCGCCGCGCAGGGCGGCTTGGACGAGGTGCGTGAGGTCGATCGAGACGATCCGAGGTTCCGTCACGTCTCAGCCCGCCGGCGTGGAGGTCGCTGAGGGACCGGGGGTCGCGGCGGACGGCTGCGGTGTCGGGGAGGCCGTCGGCGGCATCGTCGCACCGGTCGTGGGCGGGGGCGTCACCGTGAGGGCGCGATCCGGCGCGCGCAGGAACGGAGGCTGCGGCGCGATCGTCGTCGACGGGTCGAGCTGACCCGTCTGGTCGTCGACCCGACCCAACTGCAGCGGGTAGACGTTCCAGACCGGCCGCCCCTGCGCATCCCGATAGGGGAGGGTCGTGGTGCCGCTGTCGCCCGGGCCCCAGAACGCCGCGGCGCTGTCGTACTGATCGCTGTCGCGTCCCATGAGGTTCAGCGGGGTGCCGCGGTTCGTGTACACCTGCGCGCCCTCGATGGGTGTGCCGTCCTTGTCGTAGACGAACAGGTTCACGACGCGATCCCCGTCGAGGGACAGGCCGGGCGCCGGCTGATTGACGACCTGGACCGTGTCCCGATTCGTCACCGCCGTGAGGAAGGTGCCGAGGGCGATAGGCAGGATGAGGAGAGCGATGACGCTCACGATGGTGCGGATGTGCTTCAGACGATTCCTCGGCAGCCAACGGCCACGCCCCCATTGCACGCTGACCACCGTCAGCAGGATGAGGAGCGTCCACGCGAGGATCCGCGTACCGGGCCATCCCTGCGTGAGCATCGTCCAGATTCCGTAGCCGAGCAGCACGCTCACCACGGCGAACATTCCGAATCCCCGCGCGAGCCACCACAGAGGCCGGAGCGCGCCCAGGACTCCCAGGATCTCGACCCCTGCGTGAGAGGACCGGATCCTTCCGACGCCTCGTCCCGCGGCGCCGGCGACCCGCTCATGCCAGGGCGTCCTCGTCGGGGCGACCGCGGCGGCAGCACGCTCGGGCAGTCCCGCCGCGCTGCGCAGCTCCTCGGCGTACGCCGCAGGATCGCCGAGCTCGATCGCGCCGCCGTTGTCGGCCGCCTGGTCGGTGAGGTCGCCGACGAGTCCCTCGACGAGGTCGTCCACCTCATCGGACGGCAGATCGGCGAGCTGTGCGCGGACGGCGTCGGCGAAGATGCGGATCCGTTCCGCGGCGGCCAGGGTGGTGTCGTTCATCGCTGCGCTCCTTCGGAGAGGATCCCGGTGGGTTCGGCGGGGGGATGGAACAGAGGGCGGGTC
>NZ_JYIT01000070.1 GCF_000956545.1 Microbacterium azadirachtae | reverse complement strand
ACCCCCGCCGGGGCTCCGCGCCAGGCCGCCCGTGCCAGAGCGCCGCGCCCTGAGCGCCGTACCGCTCCGGGCGTCAGGCTTCGCTGGCGACCTCGGCGAGCACCTCGGGCCAGCGGCGGTCCAGGATCCGTCCGCCCAGCACCGTGCCGGCCCAGATCGCGAGGCCGCCGAACAGCACGGCGCTCGCGAGGCTGAGCCAGCCCAGCCACGGGGTCCAGATCGCGGCGATCGCGAGACCGAAGGCCGTGCCGCCGATGAGCAGGCTGAGCGGCGCGATGATGATCATCGCGAACATCGACTGCACGCCGCCGGACGATCCGCGCCCGAGCGGGTTCGCCTCCGGCGCAGGGGCGCGGCCGGGCAGGAACGTGCCCACCCAGATCCCGACGCCGGCGGACGCGGCGCCCAGGCCGAGAGCCGCGCCGAGGCTCGCGGGGATCAGGTCGGCTCGTCCCGCCAGCAAGCTCGCCGCGACGCACAGCACGATCGTGACGGGCACGGCGATGATCCCGAACCCGAGCACACGCCCGGCGCGATCGGCCCGCCCCGGCACGCCCGTGTGGATGTGCAGCGCGATCGCGTCGTTGTCGTAGGCGATGCCCATCTGCACGATCGTGCCGATGATCAGCGCGTTGATCGCGGGGATGAGGATCGTCGCGGGACCGAGCGTGAACGATTCGCTGCCCCGTCCGTTCATGAGCGTCATCCCGATCAGGAGAGCGGGCAGCAGCAGCATCATCGCCGTGTTGATGACCTGGCGCGGGTCGCGCCGCGCGTAGCGCAGGGTGCGCGCCGCGATCGCGCCGACCGCGGACGCCGGCAGGATCCGGTCGAGGAGTCCGCCGGAGCGCACCCGCCCGCCGCCGCGGCTCTGGATCGGCGCCACCAGGCGCGCGGCGAGCAGTCCGCGCGCGGCGAACCACAGGCCTGCCACGGTGGCGAGCGCGACGAGGAGGCGCAGTCCCGCGCCGGCCATGTCGTCGGTGGCGAGGGACGCGGACACTCCGAACACCGCGCCCAGGGGCGTCCATCCGGCGGCGTCGGCGATCACCGGAAGGAGCGCGGCGGGATCGGCGAGCTGCCCGAAGGCGCGGATCACGACGTTGATCAGCAGTCCGGAGCACGCCACGACGAGCACGCCGACCGTGATCACCAGGTCTCGCATCCGTCGCCCGGCGAGCCAGCCCGCCAGCAGCCCGCTGACCACGCGCGCGCCGAGCACGCAGGTGGCCAGCGCAAGGGGGACGAGCACCGCGGCGGAGGCCAGCGCGAGCGGGCTGACCGACCAGCCGACGAGCATGAGCAGCAGGGCGGCGGTCGTGCCGATGCCTCCGATCGTGGTGGCGCCGGCGACGACGAGTCCCGGCAGCAGGGAGCGGGCGGTGACCGGCAGCAGTGCGAAGCGCTCGGGAGCGAGCGAGTCGTCCACGCTCACGACGATCGACCCGATCCACCAGACGAGCACGATGGCCGCGCCCACCACCACGAGAGTGCGCACGGCGGCGTCGGGGGCGGCGACGCGCAGGGCGACCAGCCCTCCCGCGAGGGTCGTGAGGAGGCCGAGGGCGATCAGTCCCGAGACGACGAGGGAGACGATCATCCACGGGTTGCGCGCCAGCTGGTGCCCCAGCTGCTTCCAGCGCAGGCCTACGAGGAGCGCAACCATGCGAGCGTCTCCGATCCGAGCTCATGGGCGCCGACCAGGCTGAGGAAGCGCTGCTGCAGGGTCTCGCCGGCGCGCACCTCGTCCAGGGTGCCGTTGGCGAGCAGGCGCCCGTCCGCGACGATCGCCACCCGGTCGCACAGCGACTCCACCAGCTCCATCACGTGGCTGGACAGCACGACGGTCCCGCCACCGGCGACGTAGGCCCGCAGGATCTGCCGGATGGTCTCGCCGGAGACGGGATCCACCGCCTCGAGCGGCTCGTCCAGGATGAGGAGCCGGGGTGCGTGGATGAGGGCGCAGGCGAGCCCGATCTTCTTGCGCATGCCGGCGGAGTAGTCCACGACCAGGGTGTTGCCGGCGTCGGCCAGACCGAGCGCCTCCAGCAGCTCCGCCGAGCGCGCCGCGACGTCGGCCTCGGTCATCCCGCGCAGCAGGCCCGTGTAGCGCAGCAGTTCCGCACCGCTCAGCCGATCGAGCATGCGCACGCCATCGGGGAGCACGCCCATGCGCCCCTTGGCCGCCGCGGGGTCGTGCCACACGTCGGCGCCGAGCACCTGTGCCGAGCCGGCGTCCGGCCGCAGCAGCCCTGTGGCCATCGCGAGCGTCGTGGTCTTGCCGGCGCCGTTCGGGCCGAGCAGTCCCAGCATGGATCCGGCGGGCACGTCGAGCCAGAGGTCATCGACGGCGACCTTCTGGCCGAACTGCTTGCGAAGGCCCTGCAGGGACAGCACCGGCGGGGCGGCGAGGGGCGCGGGGGAGTCGGTCATCTCTCCATCCGACCATGCCGCAGGCGGCGACGTCATCCGTCGTGCGACGGATATCGGGTCGTCGGGGCGGGTGCCGGGATCGAGGGGCCCGCTCAGCGGTCGAGTGCGGCGAAGCGCTCGATGTCGCTGTTCGTGCCCGACACGATGATGAGGTCGTGGTTGGTGACGACCGTGCTGGCCTCGGCGTAGCGGAACGGCTTGCCCGGGGTCTTGACCCCCACGACCGTGACGTTGTACTTGCTGCGCACGCCGGACTGGCTCAGGGGCACGCCGCGGATGAACTTCGGCGGATACATCTTGGCCAGTGCGAAGTCGTCGTCGAAGCGGATGAAGTCGAGCATGCGGCCGCTGACGAGGTGCGCGACGCGCTCCCCGGCCTCGCGCTCGGGGTAGACGACGTGGTTGGCGCCGACGCGGGCGAGGATCTTGCCGTGCGACTGCGACACCGCCTTCGCCCAGATCTGCGGCACCTTGAGGTCGACGAGGTTCGCCGTGATCAGCACCGACGCCTCGATCGAGGAGCCGACGGCGACCACCGCGACCGGGAAGTCCTGGGCGCCGATCTGACGCAGCGCGTCGATGTTGCGGGTGTCGGCCTGCACGGCGTGGGTGACGCGCTCCGACCACTTCTGCACGAGCTCGAGGTTGGTGTCGATCGCGAGCACCTCGCGGTCCAGGCGATCCAGCTCGCCGGCGCAGGCCGCACCGAAGCGACCGAGCCCGATCACCAGCACCGGAGCGTCGTTGCGCAGCACTTCAACCAACGATGGGCCTTTCGACGGGCAGCGAGTACAGCTGCGTGCGATTGGTCGCGGCCACCGCGGCGGCCAGGGTCACTGTACCAACGCGGCCCATGAAGATCGTGGCGGCGAGGATGTAGGTCGCCGGATCCGGGAGGTTCCCGGTGACGCCGGTGGACAGGCCGACGGTGCCGAACGCCGACACCACGTCGAAGAGCACCTCGTCCACGGGGAACTTCGTGATCTGGCTGATCGCGATGGTCGACACCGCCACGATCGTCGAGCCCCACGCGACGACGCTGAGGGCCACGCGCTGCACATCGGAGGGGATCCGGCGGCCGAACGCCTGCACCGACGGGCGCCCCTTGGCCTCACTGACCACGGCCAGCGCCAGCACCGCGAGGGTGGTGACCTTGATGCCGCCGGCGGTCGAGGCGGAGCCGCCGCCGACGAACATGAGCATGGATGCGGCGAGCATCGAGGATCCGTTGAGGTCGCCCATGTCGACCACGTTGAATCCGCCCGACCGCGTCATCGCCGAGAGGAAGAACGCCTGGAATGTCGTGTCCGCCGCGTCCATGGATCCGAAGGTCTTCGGATTGTCGAACTCGAGGAGCAGGAACACGCCGGCCCCCACCACGAACAGCACGATCGTCGTGATCATCGTGAGCTTGGTGTGCAGCGACCAGCGCCGCACGTGCCAGCGCTGCCGGGCGAGCGTGTAGATCACGGGGAAGCCGAGGCTGCCGAGGAACACCCCGAGCATGAGCACGGTGAGCACGTAGTAGTTCTGGGCGAACGGGGCGAGGCCGCCGGGGTTGGGGGTGAACCCGGTGTTCGTGAACGCCATCGCCGCATAGAACGGCGCCTCCCAGAGCGCGGTGAGCGGATCCACCCCCGCGGTCAGCAGCGCGGGGTACAGCAGCACCATCAGGCCCGCCTCGATCGCGAACGCGGAGATCGCGACCGTGCGCAGCAGAGCGCCGACCTCGCCGAGGCGCACGGTCTGGCTCTCGTTCACGGGGCCGCCGTGCGCGCGCATCGGGTTGGTGTCGCCGGCGGCGATGAGCTTCGCCCGCAGGCCGAGCCGCTTCGAGATCGCAAGACCCATCACGCTCGCGAGGGTGAGCACGCCGAGGCCGCCGATGTTGACGCCGATGAAGATCACGGCGCGGCCGAAGCCCGACCAGTGGGTGGCCATGTCGACCGTGGACAGCCCCGTGACGCAAATCGTGGAGACCGCGGTGAACAGGGCGTCGGCGAGCGGCGTGACGGTGCGGTCGGTGGTCGCGATCGGCAGCGAGAGCAGGGCCGTGGTGATGAGGATGAGCGCGGAGAACACCACGATCGCGAACCGCGAGGGCGAGGAGGTGGTGAGCGTCTTCGCCACCCGGACGGTGCGGCGGGCGACATCGGAGAAGGATCGAGCGGGAGTGCTGCGCGCCATGGTCCAGCCCCTCCGATCCTCCGCCCGCCAAGCCTTCGTCATGGTACTCCGCCCCCGGCGCGGCTACTGTGAAGGCATGACCGACATCTTCGACGTGATCGCCGACGGCACGAGACGGGACATCCTCCAACTCCTGCGCCGACGCTCCGAGGAAGGGGATGCCGGCACCAGCGTCACGCAGATCGTGAGCGAGCTCGGGATCAGTCAGCCGACGGTGTCCAAGCACCTCAAGGTGCTGCGCGACGCCGAGCTGGTCACGGTGCGCGAAGACGGACAGCGGCGCTTCTACAGCATCGAGGCGGCGCCCCTGGAAGAGGTGGACGACTGGCTCGTCCCCTTCCTCGCCGACGCCTACGGGGACTCCGCCCCCGACCTCGCGGCCCTGGGGGTCGTGCCGCCGCTGCCCGACGGAGCCGCGCACGCGGCCGAGGTCGTCGGCCGCGCCGCGGCGAGTGCCAAGCACGTGGTGCAGACGGCGCTCAAGCGACTCGGGGCCTGAGCGCCGCCCGCACCTCCCGTCGGGGACGCGCGGTCAGTGGCGGGCGCGCCCGAACAGCCAGCGCCCCCACAGCACGGACACCGCGAGGATCAGCGCGCACCAGCCGAGCGCCCAGTACGGCTGCGCGTCGAGCGGGCGGTCCATGAGGAGTCCGCGGATCGTCTCGATGATCGGCGTGATCGGCTGGTTCTCCGCGATCCACTGCAGCCAGGCCGGCATGGTGTCCACGGGCACGAAGGCGCTGGACAGGTAGGGCACGAACATCAGGATGAAGCCGTATCCGGCCGCCGCCTCCGGGCTGCCGGCGGCGAGGCCGATCGCCGCATAGAGGTAGGTGATCACGAGGATGTAGACGGCGATCACCCCGAACGCGGCCACCCACTGCAGGGGCCCGGCGCTCGGACGGAAGCCGACCAGCAGCGCGACGCCGAACACGACCGCGGTCGAGACGAGGTTGCGCACGAGGCTCGCGATCACGTGCCCGGTCAGTACGGATCCCGGTCGCAGCGGCATCGTGCGGATCCGGTCGATGATGCCGGTGGACATGTCGCGTGACACGTAGGTCGCCGTGGAGGCCGCACCGAAGCCGGCGCACAGCAGGATGATGCCCGGTACGACGTAGTCGACGTAGGAGCCGTCCTTCTCGATCGCGCCGCCGAACACGAAGGTGAACAGAAGCATCAGCGTGACCGGCAGCATGATCGACATCGACAGGGTCTCGCCGTCGCGCAGCGAGAGCGTGAGGCTGCGGCGGACGAACACGCGCTCGGCGGCGATCCCGCGCAGGCGGGGGCGGATCCCGGAAGCCGCTGCGGCGACGCGAGCCGGCGGGCGCGGGGCGGAGGGGGCGGACAGGACGGTCATGCGAACTCCCGGAGGGTCGTGCGGTCGGTCTCGCCGGCCGCGGTGCGGGCACCGGCGTCGCCGGCGGTGAGGGTGAGGAACACGTCGTCGAGCGTGGGCCGGCGCAGTTGCACGGTGCCGCCCTCGCGCGCGACGGCGGGATGCGCGACGTCGAAGTCGTCCAGCGCGCGGCGGATCCCGTCGATCGAGCCGTCGGTGGCGATCTCGGCGAGCGGGGATCCGTCCGGGGCTTCGACCACGAGCACGTCGCTGCCGAACTGCGCCTTGAGCGCGGCGGCGGTGCCGGTGCGCACGATCGTCCCCTCGTGCAGGACGGCGATGCGGTCGGCGAGCTGGTCGGCCTCCTCGAGGTACTGGGTGGTGAGGAAGACCGTGGTGCCCGCATCGGCGAGGCCGCGGATCACCTCCCACAGATCACGACGGCTGCGCGGGTCCACGCCCGTGGTGGGCTCGTCGAGGAACAGCACCTGCGGGGTGACGACGAAGCTGAGCGCGAGGTCGAGGCGACGCCGCATGCCGCCGGAGTAGGTCTTCACCCTGCGCCCCGCGGCGTCGACGAGCGCGAACCGGGCGAGCAGCTCGTCCGCGCGGCTCCGGGCGGCGTGGGGGGAGAGGCCGGACAGCCGGCCCAGCATCACGAGGTTCTCCACGCCGGTGAGCGCGTCGTCGACCGCGGCGGACTGCCCGGTGAGCGAGATCCGCTGCCGCACGCCCTGGGGGTCGCGCCGCACATCGCACCCGGCGACGACGGCGGTGCCGCCGTCCGCGCGGGCGAGCGTGGTGAGGATCGAGATGGTCGTGGTCTTGCCGGCGCCGTTCGAGCCGAGCAGTGCGACGATCTCGCCCTGCTCGGCGACGAGATCGACGCCGCGCAGCACGGGGGTGCCGCGGTACTGCTTGGTGAGGCCTGCGACTTCGATGGTCGTCGTCATCGCCCTTCCTTTCTGTGTACGGATGAAACTGTTTATGACCGTAACACACTGTTTACAAGATAAACAGTCCTATCCTGGAGCCATGACCGATGAGCCGGATCCCGTGGACCTCCCCGACCTGCCGCGCGGCATCGCCCTCTCCTGGGGCATGGCCGCCAGTCCGCAGCGCGGGCCGAAGCGCGAGATGAGCGTCGAGCGCATCGTCGAGGCGGCCGTCGACCTCGCCGACCGCGAGGGGCTCGGAGCCGTGTCGATGGCGGCCGTCGCGAAGGCGCTGGGCTTCACGCCGATGTCGCTCTACCGCTACGTCTCCGCGAAGGACGACCTCCTGCTGCTCATGCAGGAGGAGGCGTCGGGTGCGCCGGCACTGCCCGATGCCGGCACCGAGGGCGGGGACTGGCGCGGCGAGGCGGAGCGGCTGTACCGGGCCCAGCTCGAGATCTACCTCGCGCATCCGTGGCTGCTGAGCCTGCCGATCAACGGCACGCCGGCGACCCCGAGCACGGTCGCCTGGATGGATGCGTACCTGGGGGCGTTCGCGGACACTCCGCTCGACCTCGACGACCGGACGGCCGCGATGCTCGCGATCATGGGGCAGGCGCGCTGGTACGGCACGGTCGCGGCCGGCTACGCCGAGGCGGCGCGGGCGGGCGGTCTGAGCGTCGCCGAGGTGGGTTCCCGCGAAGCCGCGCTGTTCCTGACCCTCGTCGACGCCGACGCGTATCCGCACACCCGCGCGGCGCTCGAGGCGGGCGTGATGACCAGCGATCGCGACTCGATGGCGTTCGGCATCGTGCGCCTCCTCGACGGCATCGCGGCCTACATCGATCGCGTCGCGGCGACGGGTCCCGATGCCCGCGCCGTCGAGCGCGCCCCCCTGCCGGACGACCCCGCGCTCGCCGCGGACAAGAGGGTGCGGGCGGCGGCGAAGACTGTGCGCGAGGCGGAGAAGGCACTGCGCGCGGCGCAGAAGAACCTCCGGCAGGTGCGCCGGGACGCCGCCGAGCGGATCGCGCGCTCGGCGGGCTGAGACCCGCGAGATCACAGGGATCACATGGGTTTACATGCGTCACCATCAGCCCCTACAGTTGTCGCAACCCGTCGCACAGGGCGTGCAGCGGGATGAGGGGGTAGTGGGGATGCCCGAGCAGCTTCCGGATGTGCGCTTCCTGACCGTCGCCGAGGTGGCCGCCATCATGCGCGTGTCCAAGATGACCGTGTACCGGCTGGTGCACGCGGGCGACCTTCCCGCGATCCGCTTCGGGCGCAGCTACCGGGTGCCGGAGTCCGCGGTCACCGCCGCGCTGCAGAAGCCCATCGCGGACGCGGGCTGACCCTTCGATTCCGGATGCGCGCCACCGCCCGGACGACATCGTCGGGTGACGGCGGCGGCGTGCGCTAGACTGTTCCGAGGCATTTTTCCATGCCCCGATCCCGGGCGTCGTCCGTGTGCGACGCCCAGCCCCTGACGTAGTGAGGTTTCCGTGGGTTCTGTCATCAAGAAGCGCCGCAAGCGCATGGCGAAGAAGAAGCACCGCAAGCTGCTTCGCAAGACTCGCCACCAGCGCCGCAACAAGAAGTGAGCGGCTGCGCCTAGCGCAAGTCACTGAGCGCCCCCGATCGACTCGATCGCCGGGGCGCTTCGTGCATCCACGGACCGCGCCTCCTGGCCCCGCGTCCACCGCGCCCCACGCCCGCGCAGTCTGGAAGAATCGGATCCATGAAGACGATCACCGTCGCGCAGCTGGCCGAGCGCACCGATACGCCCCTCATCGACGTGCGCGAGCGCAGCGAGTTCGCCTCGGGCCACGTGCCCGGCGCCGTCAATCTGCCCATGTCGGAGATCGGCGATCTGCTGCACGAGCTGCCCGACGGCGCCTTCGACGTGATCTGCCAGCTCGGCGGTCGGTCGGCGCGCGTCGTCGAGGCGCTCGAGGCACGCGGATACGACGTCACCAACGTCGAGGGCGGCACGGCGGAGTGGATCGCCGAGGGCCGCGAGATCGAGGTCCCCGCGTCGTGATCGCGCTGACCCTGATCGGCAAGCCCGACTGCCACCTCTGCGAGGTCGCGTCGGACGTGGTCGATGCGGTCGTGGCCGATCTGCCCGACGCGCTCGCCGAGGACATGGAGATCACCGAGCTGTCGATCCTCGACGACCCGGCCCTGTACGAGAAGTACTGGGAGAAGATCCCGGTGCTGCTGATCGACGGCGAGCAGCACGCGCACTGGCGGATCTCGCCGGAGCGACTGCGCGAGGCGCTCGCCGCGAAGGCGGATGCGACGGCGGGGCAGGAACCCGCACAGGCCGCGGATGCGGCAGGAGGAGGGGAGCGATGACGCTGCGACATGTGGTGACCTGGAAGATGGCGGCCGAGGATCCGGCGGAGCGGGCCGCCCACGCGGCGGGGATCGTCGCCAGGCTCGAAGGGCTCGTGGGCGTGGTGCCCTCGATCCGGGCGCTGTCGACCGGCGTCAACGCGCTCGAGATCGACGGCAACTGGGACGTCACGCTGGTCGCCGACTTCGACGACGCGGCGGGCCTGGACGCCTACCAGGTGCACCCGGCGCATCAGGAGGTCGTCGGCTACGTGCGCTCGGTCGCAGGCGGCCGCTCGGCCGTGGACTTCGAGGTCTGAGCCTGCTCGGACCTTCGTCCGGTAGGCCCTGAGACGACGCTTCCGGCGAGGGTGTCTCAGGCAATGTCTCGTATTCGAGACTTTCTGGCGCCTCCGGCACCGACGCGCGCCGCGTGATTCCGCGGCAGGGCGGGCTGTCGATACCGAACCGAGACGTCCTCGGGCCCCCGCCGTTACACGGTGGTAACTGCACCGTGTCAAGATTGTCGGCAACCCGCACCAGGACGCCCGCGTCCTCGACACAGGAGTCGCACATGGAACGTCGCTCGAAGATCGCCTACGGACTCGCCCTCGCGGCGGCCGCCACCCTCGCCCTCGCCGGCTGCTCCGGAGGAGGCGCTACGCCCACCGAGAGCGGATCCGCCGCTGCCGGCGGCACCGACTACGGCCTGATCACGGCGGGCACGCTCACCGTGTGCTCGGACATCCCGTACAAGCCGTTCGAGTACGAGGAGTCGGCCGGCTCCGGCAAGTACACCGGCTTCGACGTCGACCTGCTCACCGCGATCGGCGACAAGCTGGGCGTGAAGACGCAGTTCCAGGTGACCAACTTCGACACGCTGCAGTCGGGCGCCGCCCTGCTCGCCGGTCAGTGCGACATGGGCGCCTCGGCGATGACCATCACCGACGAGCGCAAGAAGAACATCGACTTCTCCGACGGCTACTACGACTCGCTGCAGTCGCTGCTCGTCAAGACCGACTCCGGCATCAAGGACATCAACGGCCTCTCCGGAAAGAACGTCGGCGTGCAGCAGGGCACGACCGGTGAGAACTACGCGAAGGAGCACGCCAAGGGCGCCAACCTCGTGCAGTTCTCCGACGACGGCGTGCTGTGGCCGGCCCTCCAGGGCGGTCAGATCGACGCGATCCTGCAGGACCTGCCGGTGAACCTGCAGCACGAGAAGGATGACGCGTCCTACAAGGTCGTCGAGACCTACAAGACGGACGAGCAGTACGGCTTCGCGTTCGCCAAGGGGCAGAAGGAGTCCCTGCGCAAGGCGGTCAACGAGCAGCTCAAGGCGCTCAAGGACAACGGCGAGTACAAGAAGATCTACGACAAGTACTTCAGCACCTCGAAGTGACCGGGGTCTGACTCACGCCGATGGCTCTGAAGAAGCGGACCCGCACGCGGGTCTATCACTACACCGTCTATGCGGTGATCGTCGCGCTCGTCGTGTGGGCACTGCTCGCCACCGACTGGCCGACGGTCGCCAAGCAGTTCGCGAATCCTGAGGTCGCGCTGAAGATGCTCCCGGGCATCATCACCGTCGGCCTCAAGAACACGCTGCTGTTCACGATCGAGTCCTTCGCCGGGGGCCTCGTCCTGGCGATCGTCCTGGCGCTGATGAAGCTCAGCAGCATCCCGCCGTTCCGCTGGGCGGCGACCGTGTGGATCGAGTTCTTCCGCGGCATCCCCGCGCTGATGACGATCTTCGGCTTCGCGCTCATGCTGCCGATCGCCCTGCACGTCAAGATCCCGGGCGGCCCGGTGGGAGCCGCGACGCTCGGACTCATCGTGGTGAGCTCGGCTTACATGGCCGAGACGATCCGCGCGGGGATCCAGGCCGTGCCGAAGGGGCAGACGGAGGCATCGCGGTCGCTCGGCATGTCGCCGACGCGGACCATGGTGTTCATCGTGCTGCCGCAAGGCTTCCGCATCATCATCCCGCCGCTGACGAACGAGTTCGTGCTGCTGCTGAAGGACACCTCGCTGTTCTTCATCGCGGGGGCGACCCCGCTCACCTATGAGCTGACGACCTATGCGCGCAACGGCCTGTCCACCTATGCGAACGCCACGCCGATGGTCATGGCGGCGCTGCTGTACCTGATCGTCACGATCCCGCTGACGCGGCTGACGGCATGGCTCGAGCGACGGATGGCGAGGGAACGATGACCACCGACCTGATCAACCTGAGCGCGCCCGCGATCGACATCCAAGGGCTCGTCAAGCACTACGGCGACAACGAGGTGCTCAAGGGCATCGACCTGACGGTCAACGCCGGCGAGGTCGTCTGCGTGATCGGCCCCTCCGGATCCGGCAAGTCGACGCTGCTGCGCTCGGTGAACATGCTCGAGGAGCCGACCGGCGGCAAGATCGTGATCGAGGGGATCGACATCACCGATCCCGACATCGACATCGATCGAGTGCGCGCGCGCATCGGCATGGTGTTCCAGAGCTTCAACCTGTTCCCGCACATGAGCGTGCTCGGCAATCTCACGATCGCCCAGCGCCAGGTGAAGAAGCGCGGAAAGGCCGAGGCGGAGAAGGTCGCCAAGGAGATGCTGGAGCGGGTGGGCATGGGCCACAAGGCCGACGCCTACCCGAGCCACCTCTCCGGCGGTCAGCAGCAGCGCGTGGCCATCGCCCGCTCGCTGTGCATGAATCCCGACATGATGCTCTTCGACGAGCCCACCTCGGCGCTCGACCCCGAGCTCGTGGGCGAGGTGCTCCAGGTGATGCGCACCCTCGCCGACGAGGGCATGACGATGATGGTCGTCACGCACGAGATGGGCTTCGCGCGGGAGGTCGGCTCGCGCCTGATCTTCATGGACGGCGGGCACATCCTCGAGGAGGGCGACCCCCGCGAGGTCCTGGCGAACCCGCAGCACCAGCGCACGAAGGACTTCCTGGCCCGCGTGCTGTGACCCGGTGAGACGCTCCGAGGACTTTACCCGTCCCCGGAGCGTCTCATAGGTTTCTCCAAGCCCGATCAGGGCGGGGGCACCGGTTCCCCCGAGGCGGCACGGATTACGATGGGTCGTCGCCCCGTCCGGAGGCGGGAAACGGAGCACGCCCTTCATGCCGCGCTGGTTGCTGGAGCTGAACCTGGTCGACGGACCCGTGCCCTGGGTCGTCTGGGGGATCGCAGCCGCGGGTGTGATCGCGCTGTTGATCCGCCCGCTCCGGCGCCGCTGGGCGGTGCGCGCGCTGATCGCTCTCGTGATCGGCGGCGTCCTCGGCTGGGCGATCGTCGCCGTGTCGGACGCGACGAACGCGTTCGAGCTTCCGCTGCCCTCCGCGGTCAAGTGGTGGACGATCGGCGGCTTCGCGGCGATCGGGCTGGCGATCGTGAGCCTGTGGGACTCCCGCTGGTGGCGCAAGGTCGTCGCGATCCTGACGATCATCGGCGCGGTGCTGTCGATGGGCATCGGCATCAACCAGGCCTTCGGGCTCGACCGCACCCTGGGCGACATCCTCGGCGTCAACACCCTGGGCGCACTCGACCATTTCGCGCCGCCCCTGAAGCCCGGTGAGGATCCGCCCGCGTCGCTCGCAGCGGTCTGGAAGGCTCCCGCCGACATGCCTGCCCGGGGCCGGTACGGTGCGCTGAGCGGCGACAATGCGCCCCGCTCGACCGCCGGCTTCACGCCCCGCAACGCGACGATCTACCTGCCGCCGGCCGCGCTCGTGAAGGATCCGCCCGCCCTGCCCGTCGTCGTGTTCATGATGGGGCTGCCCGGCTACCCCAACCCGCACCCGATGGTCGACGTCATGAACGAGTTCGCCGCGAAGCACGACGGCCTCGCGCCGATCGTCATCATCGCCGACCAGCTCGGCGCGCAGAACCAGAACCCGGGCTGCATCGACTCCGCGGCCTACGGCGGCGTCGAGACGTACTTCAACACCGACATCCCGAACTGGATCCGGGGGCACCTGCGCGTCCTGCAGGATCCGAAGTACTGGACGATCTCGGGGTACTCGAACGGCGGCGCGTGCGCCTTCATCTACGGCGCCAGGCATCCGGACATCTGGGGGAACATCGCCACCGCGTCCGGAGAGCCGTGGGCGGGCTTCGGGGATCCGAAGTCGGTGGAGAAGGTCTTCCGGGGCGACAAGGCGGCGTTCGACGCGAACAAGCCGCAGGCGATCCTCGCGGAGCACCCCGGCGCCTATGACGGGCACTACGCGATCTTCGCCGCCGGCGCGCTCGACAAGAAGTACGGCCCGGCGAACCGGGCGTCGGCCGACCTCGCCGAGGCGGCCGGGTTCACCACCACCTTCTATCTGGTCCCGAACGCCACGCACACGGGGCCGGGGCTGAGGGGCGGGCTCGAGAAGGCGTTCGACGTGCTGTACCCGCGGCTGGGGCTGGCCCGATGAGCGAGACGCTGCGGACGACCGCCGATGCCGTGGGCCGCCGGGTCGCGCGCTATGTGCGACAGCACCCCTTCGCGGTCTCGCTGAGCGCTCTCCTCGTGATCACGGGCCTCTCCTTCGGCACCCTCTGGGGACGGCGGCCGATCGGACTCGGCGTCAGCCCGCTGGTGCTGGGCCGGGAACGGCAGTGGTGGACGCCGCTGACCTCCCTGCTCGTGCCCAACTCCTGGGGCGGCCTCTTGCTGGCGCTGCTGCTCGCCCTGACCCTGCTCGCCTATGCCGAGCGCCTGATGGGCACCCTGCGGGTCGTCGTGTCGTTCCTCGTGACCGGCGTGCTCGGCGTGCTGCTCGGCGTCGGGATCCAGTCGCTCGCGTGGTCGTGGGGTCAGGTCTGGGCGCGCATCGACGCCCGCGGCGTCGTCTTCGACCCGTCGATCGGCATCCTCGGCGCGATCCTCGCCGGAAGCGCCTACGCCCCGGCGCTCTACCGTCGCCGCATCCGCCTGCTCGGCCTCTCCCTGCTGGTGACGTTCACGCTCTACGGCGGCGACGCCGACAGCGTCTACCGCCTCCTCGCCGCGCTCGCCGGACTGCTGCTCGGGGTGGTGCTCACGAGCGGCACGCCCCGACCTGCCGCTTACCGCAGCTCCTATCGGGAGACGCGCACGCTGATCGCGGCGATGGTGGCCGTCACGGGCCTCGGCCCCCTGATCGTGCTGCTCACCGGCGTCGGCATCGGACCGCTCGCCCCCGTGGTCGCGGGACTCCGCGGCGTGGACATCTCGGGGATCGCCGACGCGTGCGCGCGCAACAACGCCTCGGCGCACTGCGTCGCAGGCGTGACCACGGCCTTCGCCGCGGGGACCGGGGTCGTGCTGATGAGCCTCGTGCCGCTGCTGCTCAGCCTGATCGCCGCCTGGGGGCTGCGCTCGGGCCGCAGGGCGGCGTGGTTCCTCGCGATCGGCGTCAACGCGGTGATGGCGCTGCTCACCGGTATCAGCGTGGCGGTGCACTCGCTCAAGGAGACGACCGACGTCGTCGAGATCGATCGGCAGTTCCCCGGGTTCTCGGTGCTCGCGATCCTGATCCCGGTGGGGATGTGCATCCTGCTGGCGCTCACCCACCGACGGTTCGCCGTGCGCGCCTCTCGGCGCGCGGCACGGCGGTTCGCCCTCACGATCGGGATCGCGTTCCTGGTGCTCACCACGACCAACATGATCCTGGTGACCGCCGTCTCGCGGTCGCCGTCGTTCTGGTCGTCGCTGGGGACCACGCTGCGCCGGTTCCTGCCGACCATCATCGGCCGGCCCGGGTCGCACACCCCGCTCACCGGGTTCGCGCTCGTGCTGCACCGCGACGTCGGTGCGGTGTTCTGGATCGTCTTCGCCGTCGCCATGATCGGGCTGCTGCTGGGCCGGTCCCGCAAGACCGTGGAGGACGCGGAGCGCTTCCGCACCCAGCTGCGGGAGACCGACGGCGGCACGCTCGGATTCCTCGGCACCTGGGAGGGCACGGAGCACTGGTTCACCCGCGACGGCCGCGGCGCCGTGGCGTACCGGGTGGTCAACGACATCGCGATCGCCGTGGGGGATCCGGTCTGCACGCCCGGCGACGCCGCGCAGACGGTGCGCGGGTTCCTCGACTTCTGCGACGCGAACGCGTGGACGCCGGTGTTCTACAGCACGCACGAGGAGTTCCGGCCGGTCTTCCGGGCCCTGGGCTGGCGCGACATCTCGGTGGCCGAGGAGACGGTCGTGCCGCTGGACCGCTTCGAGCTCACCGGCAAAGTGTGGACGAAGGTGCGCCAGCCGTACAACCGGGGCCAGCGCGACGGCCTCACGACGCTCTGGACGACGTGGGAGAAGCTGCCGGCGGGCCTGGTCGCCCAGCTCGACGCGCTGAGCGAGCAGTGGATCGCCGAGAAGGCGCTGCCGGAGATGCGCTTCACCCTGGGCGGTGTCGAGGAGCTGAAGGATCCGGATGTCGAGATCCTGCTCGCGATCGGCCCGCAGGGGGAGCTCCAGGCGGTGACCAGCTGGATGCCGGTCTGGCGTGAGGGGGAGCTGATCGGTCGCACGCTCGACTTCATGCGCCGGGCGGACGGCGCGATGCCGGGGGTCATGGAGTTCGCGATCGCGTCGGCGGCGCTGCACATGAAGGAGCAGGGGCTCGCCGTGATGAGCCTGTCCGGCGCGCCGCTCGCCCAGACGGTGGACGGGAGCGCGGACGCCGAGGGCGACACGATCACCCGCCTGCTGGGCTGGCTCAGCCGCGTGCTCGAGCCGGCCTACGGATTCGCCTCGCTGCTGCGGTACAAGGGCAAGTTCAACCCGGAGTATCGCCCGATGTACCTGTTCTACGCCGACAACTCGCAGCTGCCCGCGATCGGGCTCGCGATCGGCCGGGCGTATCTGCCCGACGCGTCGCCGGCCGAGTACGTGGCGCTGGCGCGCTCGCTCGCCGGCTGAGCCGGACGCGCCGGCGAACGGCGGAGGCCGGCACGACGAAGGCGCCGCCCCCTCGGGGACGGCGCCTTCGTCATGCTCAGCGGGAGGAGGCGGGCGCGCTCCGGCGCACCGCCACGGGCTCGGCGTCGACCGCGAGCCCCACGACGTCGCCGTAGGCGGGACGGATCCGCGCCGCGTGCTGCACGCGGACCAGCGCGCCGTCCGCAGTGCGCACGAGCGTGCGCCGCATGCTGCCGAGGAACATACTCTCCTCGACGGATCCCGTCACCGCCGCGCCCGCGGCCTCGACCAGGCGCACGTTCTCGGGCCGCAGCAGCACGTCGACCTCGCCGCTCGCGGGCGTCTGCAGGGGGAGCTCCGTGCCCCACACGCGCACGCTCGACCCGTCGGCGAGCCCGCGGACCACGCTGGACAGGCCGACGAAGGCGGCGACGTGCGCGGTCGCGGGGCGCAGGTAGAGCTCCTCGGGGGTGCCGATCTGGTCGATCCTGCCCGCGTCCATGACGGCGATCCGGTCCGAGACGCTGAGCGCCTCCTCCTGGTCGTGCGTGACGAAGACCGTCGTGATCCCGAGGCGCAGCTGGATCCGGCGGATCTCGTCGCGCAGTTGCACGCGCACCTTCGCGTCGAGCGCCGACAGCGGCTCGTCCAGCAGCAGCACGCGCGGCTCGGTGACGAGGGCGCGGGCGAGCGCGACGCGCTGCTGCTGGCCGCCGGAGAGCTGGTGCGGATACTTGTCGGCGTGCGCGTCGAGGCCCACCAGGGCCAGCGCGTCGAGAGCCCGCTTGCGCGCCTCGGCCGTGGCGACACGGCGCCGGCGCAGGCCGAACGCGGTGTTGTCGAGCACGCGCAGGTGCGGGAACAATGAGTACGACTGGAACACCATGCCGAGGTCACGCTTGTTCGTCGGGACGCCGGAGACGTCCTTCCCGCCGAGCAGCACCGCCCCGCCGTCCGCGCTCTCGAGCCCGGCGAGCACGCGCAGCAGCGTCGTCTTGCCGCAGCCCGAGGGGCCGAGCAGGGAGACGAACTCGCCGGGCGCGATGTCGAGGTCGATGCCGTGCAGCACCTGGGTGCGGCCGTAGCTCTTCACGATGCCGTCGAACTGCACGCGGGTGCCGTCGGCGCGATCGGCGAGCAGGGAGTTGTCCGCAGTGCGGGGGAGCGCGGTGTCGCTCATGAGTCGGCCTTTCCGGAGCGGCCGCCGGCGGCGCGTCCGATGATGAGGAGCAGAAGGAAGCTGAACGCCAGTGCCATCAGCGCGAACATCGCCGGGGCCCAGCCGTCCTGCTTCTGCACGACCACGAGCGCCGTCTGCAGGACCTCGCGGTTCAGGAGGGAGGCGATGGTGAACTCGCCGAGCACGACCGCGATCGACAGCAGCGATGCGGCCAGCAGGCCCTGACGCAGGTTCGGCGCCAGCACGCGCAGCACGACCGTGAACCAGCCGGCGCCCAGCGAGCGCGCCGCCTCGGCGAGGGTCGTCATGTCGACCGCGTCGATGGAGGCCTGGATCGAGCGGTAGGCGAACGGCAGCACGGTGATGCCGTAGGCGAACGCGAGGGTCCAGGCGCCGGTGCCGAGCGAGCGCCCGATCTGCAGGTAGATCGGGGTGAGGCCGACGACCAGCACGATCGCCGGGATCGTGATCGGCAGCAGCACGGCGAACTCGAACACCGGGCGCAGGCGTGGGAAGCGCAGGTTCACCAGGATCATCGTCGGTGCGAGCAGCAGCAGGACGATCAGCACGGTCACGACCGCGAGGATCAGCGAGTTGCCGAGCCCGGTCCAGATCGGCTGGTAGACGGAGGCCTGCGCGGGGTCGCCGAGCGCGGCCCAGTGCTTCAGGGTGAAGGACCCGTCCTGCGCGCGGAACGTGTAGAGCAGGGTCGCGACCAGCGGGATCAGGAAGAACAGGCCGACCACGATCCCGATGATCCAGCGGGTGAGGGCGGAGGCGCCGAGACGGTTCATGACTGCCACCTCGACGCGCGGCGCTGGACCAGCGAGTACAGCCACATCACGACCGCCACGACCGCGATCATGCCGAGCGCGAGGGCACCGGCGAGGTTCTCCCGGCCCAGCACGGTCTCGCTCGTGAGCGCGGCGCGGATCTGCAGGGGCACGATCTGCGCCCCCTGGCTCGCGAGCGCCGCGGCCGTCGCGTAGGACGAGAACGCGTTCGCGAACAGGAGCAGGAAGCTCGCCAGGAACGCGGGGGCGAGCACGGGGATCCCGATCCGCAGCCAGAAGCTGGTCCGCGTGCCGCCGAGCGTCAGGTTCGCCTCGGCCCACTGGGGCTTCAGCGCCGACAGTGCGGGCATGAAGGTGATGACCATGAGTGGGATCTGGAAGTAGAGGTAGGGCAGGACGAGCCCCGGCAGCTCGTAGATCCACGGGCCGTCGGCGTAGAGCAGGATCCCGGCGTCCTTGAGCAGTTGGGTGATCACGCCCTGCAGGCCGATCGAGGCGATGAACATGAAGGCGAGCATCACGCCGCCGGTCTGCGCGAGCACGCCCGACGCCGCATCCACCACGGTGCGCACCGCGCCCGTGGGGCTCAGGCCGAGCAGCGCGTAGCAGACGAGGGCGCCGACGACGGCGCCGATCGCGGCGGTGAGCAGCGACAGGCCCGCCGAGTTCGCGAACGTGAGCAGGACGGTGGGATCCCCGAGCGCGGAGAGGTTGCTCCAGGTGAACGATCCGTCCCGAGTGAAGAACCCGGTGCCCACTGCGAGCAGCGTCGGCAGGGCGAGGAACAGCAGCAGGTACGCGGCGAACGGCATGAGACCGAGGGCCGCGAGCGCGGACGACCCGCGCCGGGCCGAAGCACGAGGCTTCGACCCGGCGCGGGGTGCGGCGGATGCCGCGAGGGTGGAGGAGGTCACTGGACCGCCGCGGCCCACTTCTCGCCGAGCAGCTTGCCGGCAGCCGTGCTCTGCGCCTCGGTGGGAACCACGGTGTCCTTCGGAGCGGCCGGCAGCGCCGCCGCGAGCGTCTTGTCGATCGTGCCGGCCTTGGTCATCGCGTCCATGCGGGCCGGTCGCGCGCCGCCCTTGAGCCACAGGTTCTGGCCCTCGTCGCTGTAGAGGAACTCCTGCCACAGGCGCGCTGCGGCCGGGTGCGGGGCGGTCTTGTTGATCGCCTGGTTGTAGTAGCCCGCGTAGCCCGTGCCGGGCAGGACGACCGTCTTCCAGTTCTTGTTGTCCTTGACGTGGGCGGCGTTCAGGTAGTCCCAGTCGAAGACGACGGGGGTCTCGCCGCTGGCGACCGTCGCGGTCGTGACGTCGACCTTGAGCAGGTTGCCCGCCTTCTGCAGCTCCGAGAAGAAGTCGATGCCCTTCTGGTAGTCGTCGAGCTTGCCGCCGGACTGCACGGTGGCCAGGCCCACGGCCGCGAACGCCGCGCCCGCCTGGGTCGGGTCGCCGTTGAGGGCGACGGCGCCCTTGTACTCGGACTTCTTCAGGTCGTCGAGCTTCTTGGGCTCCGGGAACTTCGAGGAGTCGTAGCCGATCGACATGTACCCGCCGTAGTCGCCCGTGAACAGGCCGGACTTGTCCTTGAGGTTCTCGGGGATGTCGTCCCACTTCTCCACCTTGTACGCCGCGAACTTGTCGGTGTTCTGCAGCGTCACGGTGAGACCGAGGTCGAAGACGTCGGGAGCGGTGTCGAGGCCGTCGTTGGTCTTGGCAGCCTGGATCTCCTCGGCGCTGGAGGCGTCGGGGGAGGCCTCGTTGATCGAGATCTTCGGGTACTTCTTCTTGAACGCGTCGATGATCTCGCCGTAGTTGGCCCAGTCGTGCGGGAGCGCGATCACGTTGAGCTTGCCCTCGGCCTCGGCGGCCTTCTGCAGGTCGGCCAGCGACCCGAAGTCCTTGAGGGACGTCGCGGTCGACGCCTTCGCGCCGGTGCCGGCGCTGCCGGTGGGGTCGGCGGACGCGGATCCGGAGCAGGCGGAGAGCAGGAGCGCGGCACTGGCGGCCAGCGCGATGCCGGCGCCGATGCGCGCGCGACGGTTGCTGATGAGCATGATTTCCTCTCGGTGTCCGGCGCGGGCGCCGGGGTCGGGTCGAGAGGAATGTACGGCGGGCGGGTTACCGGCGTTGCGGAGGCGGGTGAACGTGCGATGAACGGCAAGGATCCGATCCGCTCCGTGGAGGCCTGCTCGACTACCGTCCCCGTCTCGCGACTGGTTGGATCGAAGGCATGGACCTTCCCGACGCGATCGAGCTCGACGCCGCCACCCTCATCCGCATCGACGCGCCCGAGGGCATCGCGTGCTGGGTGGCGGGGATCGAAGGCGGTGACGGCGGCGGGACCGTGAGCATCGTGGCCGAGCCCGCCGAGGCGCCGACCGCGGAGGCGCTCGAGACGGCTCAGGGCATCGCATCCGAATTCGCGGCGCTCGTCGACGCGGCCACGGCGTTCCTCGCCGAGGAGCTGGCCGGGCCGGCGCTGTCCGCGCGCGATCAGGCGCTCCTGGCGGGGGAGCAGCCGCCCTTCGGCGCGCCCGAGGCGGTGGTGTGGCAGGACGGCACCTGGATGCTGCGCTTCGCGGAGAGCGCCCTGGAGATCGGGGAGGAGTACGGGATCGGCGTCATGTTCGCGGGCCGCACACCCGTCGCCGTCGAGGACCTGTCGGATCCCGACGAGGCGTGACGCCCCGGCCCGGAGCGAGGCGCGCCGCGCCGCGACGAGGAGTCGGTCAGCGTCCGGCAGGCGCCTGGTATTTGAAGCCGCGGTGGGAGCCGGCGAAGCCGAGGCGCTCGTAGAACCGGTGCGCATCGACGCGCTTCGCGTCGGACGTGAGCTGCACGAGCGGGCTGCCGAGCTCCGCGGTGGCGACATCCATGACCCAGCGCATCAGCGCGGATCCGACGCCGCTCGAGCGCAGCTCCGAGCTCACGCGCACGGCCTCGACGAGCAGGCGGGTGGATCCCTGGCGGGACATCCCGGGGATGCGGGTCAGCTGGAACGTGGCGACGACGGCGCCGTCGTGCTCGGCCACGAGCAGGTCGTTGGAGTCGTCGGCGAGCACCGATTGCAGTCCCGCGGCGTAGGCGGGCAGGTCGTCGTCCGATGCGGTGTCGCCGCGCGCGGCGCTGATCGCGTCATCGGCGAGCAGCGCCACGATCGCGGCGGTGTCCTCCCCGTGCGCGCGGCGCAGCGTCACCGCGCCGATCCGGGTGTCGAGCGGGACCGGGAGCGTCAGTGCGGCGAGCATGATCCGATCCTTTCACGCGAGGAAGACCCGCCCCTCCGGACGGTGAGCGAGCGGCGGCGCAGCCGGAGCGAGACGAGACGCGGTATCGCTGAGGGACCGCGTCTCGTCTCGGGCGGCTTCGCCGTCCTCGCTCGACGACCCCGGGGGTCGGTCAGGCCTCGACGGGCTCGAGGGCGTCGTCCTCCGCGACCGCGTCGACGCCGGCCTCCTTGCGCTGCTCCGCGGTGATCGGGGCGGGCGCTGCGGTGAGCGGGTCGAAGCCGTTGCCGGTCTTCGGGAACGCGATGACCTCGCGGATCGAGTCCGTCTTGGACAGGTGCTGCAGCACGCGGTCCATGCCGAGCGCGATGCCGCCGTGCGGCGGGGCGCCGAACTTGAACGCGTCCAGCAGGAAGCCGAACTGCTCCTGCGCGACCTCGTCGGAGAGGCCCATGACCTCGAAGACGCGCTTCTGGATGTCCTCGCGGTGGATGCGGATCGAGCCGCCGCCGAGCTCGGAGCCGTTGCAGACGATGTCGTACGCGTAGGCGAGAGCGGATCCGGGGTCGGTGTCGAACGTCGCCTCGAACTCGGGCTTCGGACCCGTGAACGCGTGGTGCACGGCCGTCCAGGCGCCGGCTCCCACGGCGACGTCGCCCGACGCCACCGCATCGGCGGCCGGCTCGAACATCGGCGCGTCGACGACCCAGGTGAACGCGAAGACGTCGGGGTCGAGCAGGCCCAGGCGGCGTCCGATCTCGACGCGGGCGGCGCCGAGCAGAGCGCGCGACTCCTTCGCGGAGCCGGCCGCGAAGAAGGCGCAGTCGCCCGGCTTCGCGCCCACGAGCTCGGCGAGGCCCGCCTGCTCGGTCTCGGAGAGGTTCTTGGCGACGGGGCCGCCGAGCGTGCCGTCCTCGTTGAAGAGGACGTAGGCGAGGCCGCGGGCGCCGCGCTGCTTGGCCCAGTCCTGCCAGGCGTCCAGCACCTTGCGGGGCTGCGCGGCGCCGCCGGGCATCACGACCGCGCCGACGTAGTCGGCCTGGAACACGCGGAAGGTCGTCTCGGAGAAGTACGAGGTCGCCTCGACCAGCTCGAGGCCGAAGCGCAGGTCGGGCTTGTCGGAGCCGTACTTCGCCATCGCCTCGGCGTAGGTGATCCGCGGCAGCGGGGTCTGCACCTCGACGCCGATCGTCGCCCACATCGCCCGGACGACGGCCTCCATCATCTCGATGACGTCCTCCTGGTCGACGAAGGCCATCTCGATGTCCAGCTGGGTGAACTCGGGCTGACGGTCGGCGCGGAAGTCCTCGTCGCGGTAGCAGCGCGCGATCTGGAAGTACTTCTCGACGCCGCCCACCATGAGCAGCTGCTTGAACAGCTGCGGGCTCTGCGGCAGGGCGTACCAGCTGCCGGGGTGCAGGCGCGCGGGCACGACGAAGTCGCGCGCGCCCTCCGGCGTGGAGCGGGTGAGGGTCGGCGTCTCCACCTCGGTGAAGCCGCGCTCGTGCAGCACGTCGCGCGCCGCCTTGTAGACCTTCGAGCGCAGCTGCAGCGGGGCGATGGCGGCCGGGCGGCGCAGGTCGAGGTAGCGGTGCTTGAACCGCACGTCCTCGCCCACGGGGTCGGTCTCGGCGAGGCCCGAGGACACCTGGAACGGCAGGGGGGCCGACTCGTTCAGCACGACCACGTCCTGCGCCACGATCTCGATCTCGCCGGACGGCAGGTTGGGGTTCTCGTTCCCGGCCGGGCGGCGGGAGACCTCGCCGGTCACCCGGAGCACGAATTCGCTGCGCAGCGGGTGCGCGATCTCCTCGTCGCGGATGACCACCTGGGCGATCCCGGAGGCGTCCCGCAGATCGATGAAGGCGACTCCTCCGTGATCACGACGGCGATCGACCCACCCCGCAAGGGTGACGGTCTGACCGATGTGCTCGGCTCGCAGTGAGCCTGCCGTGTGGGTGCGAAGCACGGAATACGCCTCCAACTAGGGAAAAGGGATCCCCGTCATTCTACGGGGACGGGCCGGATGCCTCGTGGGGAGCGGATGCGCATCACTAGACTCGCGGCAGCACCACCCATCGTCCGACCCCCTGGAAGGCGCTACACATGCACATCCTCCCCACCGACGACCCGACCGACGCCGCGGGCAACATCTACGCCTCGCTGTTCTCCGGCACCACGAGCGTCTTCGCGCTGATCTTCTACGTGATCGTCGTGATCGCGCTCTGGAAGGTCTTCACCAAGGCCGGCTACGCCGGCTGGCTCGCACTGATCCCGATCGTCAACCTGATCTTCCTGATCAAGATCGCCGGCCTGAGCGGCTGGTTCGTGCTGCTGTACCTGATCCCGATCGTGAACATCGTGATGTCGATCATCGTGGCGATCAAGCTGGGCAAGAACTTCGGCAAGGGCGGCGTCTTCTCGTTCTTCCTGCTCTGGCTGTTCTCGTTCATCGGGTACTTCATCATCGGGTTCGGCTCGGCCCAGTACCGCCGCGCCTGAGCGGACGCCTTCTGAGCTGATGCCCGCGGATCGCCTGCACCTCGTCCGGCACGGAGAGGTCTTCAACCCTGCGCACGTGCTGTACGGGCGGCTGCCCGGGTACCACCTCAGCGACGAGGGTCGGCGGATGGCACAGGCCGCCGCCGACCACGTCGCCTCCCTCCAGCGGCCGGTGTCGACGCTGCGCTGCTCCCCGCTGGAGCGCACCCAGGAGTCGGCCGCGCCGTTCGCGGACCTCTTCGGGATCGCCCCGGTGCTCGACGAGCGCATCATCGAGCCCTGGAACGTGTTCGAGGGCACGCAGATGCGCCGGGCGCTGATGAACCCGTGGAACTGGCGGCACCTGCGCCGCCCCGCGCTGCCGAGCTGGGGCGAGCCCTACGCATCGATCGCCGCGCGCATGCGCGACGCGATGGACGAGGCCTGGCACGACGCCGACGGCGGAGACGTGGTGTTCGTCTCGCATCAGGCGCCGATCTGGATCACCCACCTGTCCGTCGCGGGGCTGCCGCTGCGGCACGATCCGCGCACCCGACGCTGCGCGCTGAGCAGCGTCACGTCGTTCGAGCGCCTCGGCGACGTGTGGCGCGAGGTCGCCTACGCCGAGCCCGCGCCGGTCGGCATCGACCTCGGCGCGGTCTAGACGCGCGTGCCGCTCAGCGGCCCCCGAGGGCGAGCGCGTCCCGCACGGCGACCACGCCGCGTAGCGTCTCCTCGTGCGAGGTGCTGAGCGGGGACAGGCCGAGGCGGATCCCGTCCGGGAACCGGAAGTCGGGGATGACGCCCTCGCCCCAGAGGCGCTGCGTCACCGCCTGGAACTCGGGGTGGCCGATCGTGATGTGACCGCCGCGCAGCGCGCTGTCGCGCGGGCTCAGCAGCCGCACGCCGAGCGGGGCGAGCACCTCGTCCGCGGCGCGCACGGCGAAGTCGGTGAGGGAGACCGACTTGGCGCGCACCGCCGCCATGCCCGCCTCGGCGATCAGGTCGAGCATCGCCTGCATCGCGAGCATGCTCGTCACCGGCGGGGTGCCGCTCAGCAGCTGCCGGATGCCGGGCGTCGGCGCGTACCGCGGCCCCATCGCGAAGATGTCGGCGGCGCTCCACCAGCCCTGGATCGGCTGGCGGATCTGCGCCTGCAGATCCCGGCGCACGTAGGCGAACGCGGGGGATCCCGGCCCGCCGTTCAGGTACTTGTAGGTGCAGCCGACGGCGAGGTCCGCGCCCCAGGCGTCGAGCTGCATGGGCACGGACCCGGCCGAATGGCACAGGTCCCAGAGCACCAGCGCGCCGGCGTCGTGCACCTGCGCCGTGATGGCGGCCATGTCGGCCAGCGCCCCGGAGCGGTAGTCGACGTGGCTGAGCACCACCAGCGCGGTGCGCGCGGACAGCACCGGCACCAGGTCGTCGACCGTCACGCCGCGCACGGGATCCGGCTGCACCCAGACGAGATCCATGCCCAGTTCCGCGGCGACGCCTGCGGCGATGAAGCGGTCGGTGGGGAAGTTGCCCTCCTCGATCACGATTTCGGTGCGCGCGCCGTCCGGGCCCGCCGGCGCGCCGGCCGCGGCCGCTCCGGCGCGGATGAGCTTGTACAGCAGCACGCTCGTCGAGTCGGCCACGATCGTCTGCCCCGGGGCGGCGCCGAGCGTCACCTCGGCGATGCGGTCGCCCAGACGCTCGGGGAGGTCCATCCACTGCTCGTCCCAGGAGCGGATGAGGCGGGTGCCCCAGTCCTCCCGCACGAAGGCGGCGAGCCGCTCGGGCACCACGGCGAGCGGACGGCCCAGCGAGTTGCCGTCGAGGTAGGCCTGCACGCCCGGCGCCTCCAGGAACGCGTCGAGGTGCGCGTGCAGCGGGTCGGCGGCGTCGAGGGCGCGCGCCTCGGAGAGCAGCGCTGCGTCGGTGTCCGTGGGGGAGGGGACGGCGTGGTCGCTCATCAGGTGCCTTCCGGGTCGGCGGATTCGAGGTGGACGGGTTCGATGTCGAAGGGATCGGCGTCGCGCGCGGGCATGAGGAAGCGCCGGCCGGTCGTGGCGGCCACGGGGACGAGGGCGCGGATCAGCGCCGCGCCGCGGATCCCGGCCTCGCGCAGCGCGTCGAGCTCGAGCGGGTTCAGGTCGACCGGGGTGTCGCCGTTGCCCATATCGGTGCCGTACCGGACGGTGCCTCCGTGGGCGTGGAAGCGGCGCACGTTGTCGATCGCGATCTCGCGCGCGTCTCCGTCGTGGATGCCGAGGGTCGAGATCCAGGCGATCCGCCCGGCCTGACGGGCCACCTCGTCGTCGCTCAGCCGCTCCGTGAACGGGGCGTGCGCGAGCGCCCGCACGCCGAGCCGTGGCATGCGCTGCGCTTCGCCCGGCCCCTCCGCGTGCGCGACGACCGGCAGCCCGAGCTCGTCGGCAGCGCGGACGATCCCGGCGAGGAGCTCGTCGCTGAACACCGGTCCCGCGGTGCTGTTGCTGGCGACCTTGATGACCGAGGCGCCCGCCGCCTTCATCTCGGCGACGGCGGCGGCGGCATCGGCGACGGTCGCCACCTCGCGCACGGATCCGCGCGGCGCCCACGCCCGGTCGGAGGGGTATCCGCCCGGCGGGGTCAGGAACGCGCCCGCATACGAGATCGAGATGCCGCCGGGGTCGTGGCCGAAGCGTGCGGAGACCGCGCCGGCGATGCGGGCGATCTCGACGGGGTCCGAGCCGAGGTCGAGGCCGCGGCCGAGGCGCGTCTCCTCGAGGTGCGTGGTGTCCACGAGCTGCAGATGCACATGATGATCGGTGAATCCGCCGATGTACAGGGCCTCCGCCATGCGGTCACCGCCCGATCTCGGTGCGCACGGCGTACAGCTCGGGGAAGAACGTGAGATCCAGCGCGCGCTGCAGGAAGTCGACGCCGCTGGATCCGCCGGTGCCGATCTTGCGGCCGATCGTGCGCGTCACGGTGCGCAGGTGCCGGAAGCGCCAGAACTGGAAGTTGTCCTCGACGTCCACGAGCTCCTCGCACGCCTCGTAGAGGTCCCAGTGCTCGTGCGGGTTCTCGTAGACCTGGGTGAGCACCGGCACCAGAGAGTCGTGCATCCGGTACGGCTCGCGCACATCGCGCTCCAGGATCTCGGCCGGGATCGGCAGCCCGCGCCGCGCGGCGAAGCGGAGGAACTCGTCGTACAGCGTGGGGCGCTCCCACTCGGCGGTGAGCATCGCGAGGTTCCCGGGGTGGTCGCGGAAGACGCCCAGCATCCGCTCGTTCTTGTTGCCGAGCGCGAACTCCACGGCGCGGTACTGCACCGACTGGAACCCGGACGAGTTTCCGAGGTCGCCGCGGAACTCCGCGTACTCGGTGGGCGTGAGGGTCGCGAGCACCGACCACTGCTGGGTGAGCACCTCCTGGATGTGCTTCACCCGGGCCATGTGCTTGAGCGCGGAGCGCAGGTCGTCCTCGGCGAGGCGGTCGCGCGCGGTGCCGAGCTCATGCAGCACGAGCTTGAGCCACAGCTCCGTCGTCTGGTGCTGGATGATGAACAGCATCTCGTCGTGATGCTGCGGCACGCTCACCGGATGCTGCGCGCTGAGCAGGCGATCCAGGTCGAGGTAGGAGCCGTAGGTCATCCGATCCTTGAGATCGGTGACGATGCCCTCCTCGAGCGCGCGTTCGTTGTCCGCCACCGGCGACCTCCTCGTCGTGAACGACTCCAGTATTCCATCGGCGACTGTGGAGGATCCTGAGCCGGGTTAGGGTGAGGGGGACAGCGCCTAGGGTTCCGGGGTCCGCCCGCCTGGTCCGAGCGGCGCCATGTCGGCCCTCCGTGGGGCGGGCGTCATCTGAACGGACAAAAGCCTGGAGGAACCACGTTCGTCGCGCCCGCGGCGGATGGAGGGTTCCCCATGTCGCTTCTCGCCTTCGTCCTCGTCTTCTCCGCCGCCGTCGCGCACGCCGGCTGGAACGTGCTCGCGCACGGCGTCAGCCGCGCCGGCTATCCGTTCCTGTGGTGGGGCGCCGTCTCCAGCACGATCGTCTGGATCGGCGCCGTGCCCGTCACGGGCGGCGTCGGGACGACCGATCTGGGAGCCTTCCTCCTCGGCGTGCTCGTGTCGAGCGTGCTGCACGTCGCCTACATGGTCGTGCTCCAGCACGGCTACCGGGTCGGCAACCTCTCGACCGTGTACGCGACCGCGCGCGGCACCGGGCCGTTCCTGTCGGTGATCATCGCGATGCTGCTGTTCGGCGAGCGGCCCACCCCTCTCGCCCTGGTGGGCGTGGGCGTCGTGATCGCGGGAATCGTCGCGATCGGGTTCGTCGACCGTGCCGGATCCGCGACGGCGAGGGCCTCGGAGATCGAGGGAAGGGGCGCCGGGGCGGTACGGCCCAGGATCGACCCGGGACTCCTGTTCGGGCTGCTCACCGGCGTCGCGATCGCGGGCTACACAGTGTGGGACGCGTTCGTCGTGCGCTCGCTGTCGCTGAACCCGGTCGCGTTCATGGTGGGGACGACGCTCGTGCAGATCCCGTTCTACTCGTTCGCCGTGCGCGGGCGCTGGAGGGCGGTGGCGGCGCTCGGCCGGATCCAGTGGCGGCGGATCCTCGCCTTCGGCATCCTCTCGCCGCTGTCGTACATCCTGGTGCTGCACGCCGTGCAGCTCGCCCCGGTCGCGCTCGTCGCACCGCTGCGCGAGGTGAGCGTGGTGCTGGTCAGCCTGTTCGGCGCCTTCGTGCTGCACGAGGGGAAGCCCGCGTGGCGGGTGGGCGCGTCGGCGGTGGTCGTCGCCGGGATCGCCCTGCTCGCGGTGTGAGAGCCGGCTCCTCCGGACGCACTCCGCCCCCCGGGGAGGAACGCCCGGAGAGCCACCGGTCGTGCGACACATCGTACACTCAATCAAGCCGGTCGGCTTAGTTGGCGGACGTGCGGCCCGAGACCCGCCCCGCGCGGGCTTCAGCCGCCGACCGCGCGCAGGTACTGGCCGTCGGGGGAGATCCCGGATCCGGAGACCGTGAAGCGCACGATGCTGGAGAGGTAGCGGTCCTCGCTGGCCTCGAAGATCCGGCCCTCGGCATCGCGGGAGGTGCGGCTGAGGCGCAGGATCGGGGTGCCCGGGGGCACCTGCAGCAGCGCGGCGTCCTGCTCGTCGGCCGCGACCGCGTCGATCTCGTGCTGCAGACCGACGATCGGATGCCCCTGCGAGGCCAGGAACTCGGTGATCGAGATCGCGTCCGTGTCGACCGACAGCAGCAGGCGGCCGACCTCCTCCGTGTAGAACAGCCGCTCGAGCATGGTCGGGCGGTCGTCGAGGAAGCGCAGCCGGGTGACGCTCACGATCGTGTCGTCCGGATCCACGCCGAGCGCCTGCGCCTTCTCGACGCCCGCACGGCGCAGGCTCAGCTCCTGCGTGCGCGCCCCCGGGCGCGCGCCCAGCTCGCGCGCCCACCGCGTGAAGGGCACGGACACGTCCACGGCCTGCGTGGCCTTGCGCTCCACGACGCGGGCCGGGCGTCCGCGCGCCGTCTCGATGAGACCCTCCGCACGCAGCGCCGCGAGCGCGTTGCGGATCGGGCCGCGCGAGGTGCTCCAGCGTTCGGCGAGCTCGGCCTCGGTGGGCACGGCGTCGCCCGGGCGCAGCCGGCCGGAGGCGATCCTGGCGCGCAGGTCGTCGGCGATCTGGGTGTAGACAACCTCGGGCACATAGGCATACTACTTCGTCGCATGGTCCGGAGGCTGCCCTGTTCCTGCCGTGTTCATTCAGGAGAATCGCCGGTGAACAGTCGAGGAACAGTGCCGAGTTAGGTATACATCTCGTCGCCGAGCTTGAGAGAGTCTTCGAGGATTCCCTCCGCACCAGAACCCGAAAGGTCCTCATGAAGCTTCGCGCTCTCACCGTCGCGGCCGGCGCCGCCGTGCTCGCCCTCGGTCTCGCCGCGTGTTCCGGCACCGCCGGCGCCGCCACCGGCACCGACACGCCCGCCGCCGCGAACGGCGGCTACGCCGTCGACGCGAACACCCTCGTCTTCGGCGTCGTGCCCGACTCGGTCGACACGCAGACGAACTACCAGCCGCTCATGGACTACATCGCCAAGCAGACCGGCAAGAAGGTCGAGTACCACGAGTCGACCGACTACGCCGCGCTCATCGAGGCCGCCGTCGCAGGCAAGGTCGACGTCGCGTCGTTCTCCGGCTTCACCTACATCACCGCCACCAACGCCGGCGCCAAGCTGACCCCGATCTCGTCGATCGTGACCAAGCAGGGGCAGGAGCCGGGCTACTACTCCGAGGCGATCGTGCCGAAGGGCTCCTCGATCAGCTCGATCAAGGACTTCAAGGGCACGAAGGTCTGCTTCGTGGACCCGTCCTCGACCTCGGGCTACCTCTTCCCGAGCTACAACCTGCTCAAGGACGGCATCGACCCCAAGACGGGCGTCACCCCCGTCTTCGCGGGCAAGCACGACGTGAGCGTGCAGAAGGTCGGCGAGGGCACCGAGTGCGAGGCGGGCTTCGCCGAGGACTCCGAGGTCGCCAAGAGCGACAAGGTCACCGTCGTCGACAAGACGATGGTTCCCGGCGCGCCGCTGGTCTACAACTCGGCGCTGCCGAAGGAGACCGCCGACAAGGTGGTCTCCGCCCTCAAGGAGATCACGATCGACGACATCGTGAAGGCGGGCATCAAGGGCGCCGACAGCGACGCGTTCAAGGCGACCTTCTACGCCACCAAGCCGGTCGACGACAAGTACTACGACATCATCCGCGACATCTGCGAGAAGACGAAGGCCGAGCAGTGCAAGAAGTGATCTGAGGATCACCTCCGCAGGGTCGTCGGCACCGTCCGGCGGCCCTGCGGCCACCCCGTCTCACACCCAGGAGCACACCACCATGAGCACCCCCGCCTCGTCAGAGCCGGTCATCCGTCTCGCCGGCGTGACCAAGCAGTTCGGCGCCACCACCGCCCTGAAGGGCGCCGACCTCGAGGTCGCACGCGGCGAGATCGTCGTGCTGCTCGGCCTCTCCGGATCCGGCAAGTCGACGCTGCTGCGGCATCTCGACGGCCTGGAGACGCCGACCTCGGGTGCCGTCGAGGTGCTCGGCGCCTCGGTGCCGTCCCTGAAGGGCAGAGCCCTGCGCGCGCTGCGCAGCCGGGTGGGCTTCATCTTCCAGCAGTTCGAGCTCGTGCCCTCGCTGACCGTGCTGGAGAACGTGCTGACAGGATCCCTGTCCTCCGTGCGCGGTCCGCGTCTCGGGCTCTGGGGCTACGGGAGGGACGCGAAGCTGCGCGCCCTCGGACACCTCGAGCGGGTGGGCCTGCTCGAGCGCGCCTACCAGCGCAGCGACACGCTCTCGGGAGGGCAGCAGCAGCGCGTCGCGATCGCCCGTGCGCTCATGCAGCGTCCCGAGATCCTGCTCGCCGACGAGCCGGTCGCCTCGCTCGACCCGGAGTCCAGCGACCAGGTGATGGCGCTCATCCGCGAGATCGCCGCCGACCAGGGCCTCACGGTCGTGTGCAGCCTGCACCAGGTCGACCTCGCGATCAGCTGGGCCGACCGGATCGTGGGCCTGCGGCACGGCGAGGTCGTGCTGAACACCCCGACGACCGGCCTCAGCAAGGCGGAGGTCATGGAGATCTACGGCCGGGTCGCCACGACCACGGCCGACCTGACCGCCGTCGCGAACGAGCTCATCGAGCAGGGCGTCGCGACCCCCGCCGAGGCGCGCGCATGACCTCGGTCGCCGCCCCGCGCCGCCACGGGTACACCGGCGGTCTGCTGTCGCGCGCCCCGCGCCCCCGCGTCTCGCCGGAGCGCATCGCCGCGTCGCTCACGCTCATCGCCCTCGTCGGGCTCGGCATCGTCTCGCTCGCGCAGAGCGGCTTCTCGCTCGCGGGCGTGTTCCAGAGCTGGGGCAACGCGCAGCGGTTCATGACCCGCGTCGGGGCGCTGACCTTCCCGGCTCCTCTCGACCTGCTCTGGCTGATCGCGCTCACCGTCGGGCTCGTGCTGGTCGGCACGCTGGTCGCCGCGGCGCTCTCGGTGCCGATCGCCTACCTCGCGGCCGCGAACACCACGCCCGGCCCGGTCTGGCGCGGCATCGCCCGCTTCCTCGGCGTGCTCACCCGCTCGATCCCCGACGTCGTGCTGGCGATGGCGTTCGTGCTGGTCTTCTCGCTGGGCACGCTGCCCGGCATCCTCGCGATCGGGATCCACTCGATCGGCATGATCTCGAAGATGTTCGCGGACGCGATCGAGCAGATCGACGAGGGTCCGCGCCTCGCGATCCGCGCCGCCGGCGGCACCAAGCTGCAGCAGTTCACAGCGGGCGTGCTGCCCCAGGTGCTGCCGAGCTGGGTCGCCACCGTGCTGCACCGCAACGACATCAACCTGCGCGGCAGTGTCGTGCTCGGCTACGTGGGCGTCGCCGGCCTGGGCCTGGAGATGTCGTACGCCTTCAAGGCGCTGAACTACGGACGAGGACTGGGGATCGCCCTCGTGATCTTCGTGCTCTGCGTCGTGATGGAGATCGTCTCCAGCGCCGTGCGCGGCGCGATGCTGGGCGAGACGGCGCAGACGCGCTCGTGGATCGACCGGATCCTGCATCCGCGGCTGCGCGGCACCGCCGCGGCGCCCTCGTCGACCGCGGCCGAGGCGACCGGTCGCCCCGCTGCGCCCGGCTGGGCGGCATCGCCCGCGACCGCCCTGCGCCGACCGTGGACGCCGGAGCGCCGACGCAACACGATCGCCGGATGGGTCGCCGCGGCGATCGTCGTCGGGAGCGTGCTCGTGTGCCAGATCCAGTGGGGCGACCTCCTCACGGTGTGGGCGAAGATCCCGGAGACCGCGGCGAAGTTCTGGCCGCCGAGCTTCGGCGCCTACGACGCGGCGGTCATGCTCGGCGCGATGCGCGACACGGTGGCCATCGCGCTCGCCGCCACGGTGCTCACCCTGCTGCCGTCGCTGCTGCTCGGATCCTTCGCAGCGCGCAACGTCGCACCGAACGGCACCGTGCGCGGCATCGCCCGGTTCCTCCTCGTCGGGATCCGCGGCATCCCCGAGCTCATCCTCGCGATCGTGCTCATCGTCGTCACGGGCCTCGGCCCGACCGCCGGCATCGTCGCGCTCGCCGTGGGCGGCATCGGACTGCTCGGCAAGCTCATCGCCGACTCGTTCGAGGAGGTCGACCGCGGACCGGAGCGCGCGCTGCGCGCGGTCGGCGCGACGCGCCTGCAGACCTACGCCGCGGCCACCGTGCCGCAGGGCACGCGCGCCCTCATCGGGCACAGCTTCTACATGCTCGACACCAACATCCGCGCCGCGACGATCCTCGGCATCGTGGGCGGCGGCGGGGTCGGCTACTACCTGCTGAACGCGGGCCAGGGCTCCCGGTATCCGGTCGTCACCGCGATCGTGCTGATGATCCTCGCCACGGTGCTCGTGGTGGAGGCACTGGCGATGTGGATGCGGAGGGTCTTCCGATGAGCGCCTTCGGTTCCGGGGAGAGCCCCGTGCGCGACCGTTTCGACGTCGCGGTCGTCGGATCCGGCATCGTCGGCCTCGGCGCCGCGTACGCAGCCGTGCGGCGCGGCCTGCGCGTCGTGGTCGTGGACCGCACCGACCGCCCGGTGGGCGCCTCGATCCGCAACTTCGGGCACCTCTGCATCGGCGCCCAGGAAGGGCCGGCGCGCACCTACGGCGAGGCGTCGCGGGCGATCTGGCTGGACCTGGCCGCCGACGCCGGCTTCTGGGCGCGAGAGAGCGGCACGCTGGTGGTCGCCCGCGCCGACGACGAGCTCGCCCTGCTCGACGAGGCGGCGCAGGCCCAGGCCGGTGAGGGGATCCGGCTGCTCACCGCCGCCGAGATCGTCGCGCTCGCCCCTGTGCGGCCGGACGTCGCGCGGGGCGGCGCGCAGGTGCTCGGGGATCTGCAGGTGAACCCGCGTGAGGCCGCCGGCGCGATCGTGCGCCACCTCGCGCGCCTCGGCGTGGAGTTCCGCTTCCGCACCGCCGTGACCGCCGTGGGGACCGGCATCGTGCGGACCACCCGGGGCGACATCGCCGCCGCCGACGTGGTCGTCGCCGTCAACCACGACCTGGACCAGCTGCTGCCCGATCTCGCCGAGCGCGCAGGCGTCATCCGCTGCGCTCTGGACATGATGCGCGTCTCGGCCGACCTGCCGCGGCCGCTCCCCGCCCCTCTGCTCACGGGCTGGTCCCTCGTGCGCTATCGCCGGTTCGCGGAGCTCCGATCGGCGACGCCGCTGCGTGAGCGCCTGCACGCGGAGCGCCCGGAGCTCGCCGCGCTCGACCTGAACCAGATGTACACCCAGCTCCCCGACGGCACGCTGCTGCTCGGCGACTCGCATCACAAGGCCGTCCAGCCGGGGCCGTTCCAGCCGGAGGCCGCCTTCGACGCCTTCCTCGCCGAGGCGGAGGCCCTGTTCGACGTGCGGTCGGTCCGGGTGCTCGAACGCTGGCAGGGCGTGTACGCCGCGGCCGGCTCGGAGTTCCTCGTCGAGGAGGTCGCGCCGCGCGTGCTCGCGCTCGCCGCGACCACGGGCATCGGCATGACCACCGGGCTCGGCCTCGCCGAGCTCGAGACGTCTCGCGTCTTCGACTGGGACGCGGCGGGATCCGCGTCGGCAGCCGGATCCGCAGACGCACACACGCCCGCCATCGTCGGCGGCATCGGAACGTCCGCCACCGTCGGCGGCATCGCACAGGAGGAGAACGCATGAGCCCGCACACCCCCATCGAACTGGTCGTGCTCGACATGGCGGGGACCACCGTGCTCGACGACGGCATCGTGGAGCAGGCGTTCCAGCGCGCTGCCGAGCGCACCGGCGTCGCCGCACGGATCGGCTGGGGCGACGCCCTGCAGTACGTGCGCGACACGATGGGGCAGTCCAAGATCGACGTGTTCACCCATCTCGCGGGCGGAGACGTCGCCGCCGCGGAGCGGGCCACCGCCCAGTTCGAGACCGCCTACGCCGAGATCGTCGCGGAGCAGGGCGCGACGGAGATCCCGGGCGCCGCAGACGCCATCCGCGCGCTGCGGGGCGCCGGGCTGAAGGTGTGGTTGACCACCGGCTTCGCCCCCGTCACGCGCGACGCGCTGCTCGACGCGCTGGACTGGCGCGATCTCGTGGACGGCGTGCTGTCCCCGATCGACGCCGGTCGGGGCCGCCCCGCGCCCGACCTGGTGCTGACCGCCCTGCTGCGCGCGGGCGCCTCGTCGGTGCAGGCGGTGGCCGTCGCCGGCGACACCGTCAGTGACGTCGAGTCCGGCCGGAGGGCCGGAGCCGGCTTCGTGGCCGGAGTGCTCAGCGGTGCGCATGACGCCGCGGCGCTCGAGGCGGCGGAGCCCGACGCGGTGCTGCCCGATGTGACCGCCCTCGCTGCGGCGCTCTCCGAGCGCGGGCTGCTCCCGGCCCTCGCGCCGATCGCGGCGGGCTGACGTGCGCGCGGCGCTGGCCCGCCCCGCCGAAGGAGTGCACCGGCACGACGTGCCGCTGCGACCGGCCGCCGTCGCCATGGCCTGGCTCGGCGTCGGGATGCCGCACGAGGCGCTCGCCGTGCCCGGCGTGGCCCTCGGCCCGCACGATGTGCTGATCGCGGTCGAGATGTCGACGATCTGCGGATCCGACATCCACACCGTGCAGGGACGCCGCCACGCGCCCGCGCCGCTCGTGCTCGGGCACGAGAGCGTCGGCCGGATCATCGCGATCGGCGACGAGGGGGCGCGATCCGTCGAGGGTGCGGAACTGCACATCGGCGACCGCGTGGTGTGGTCGGTCACCGTGTCGTGCGGGCACTGCGACCGCTGCGTGGCGGGGCTCACGCAGAAGTGCCGGACGCTCGCGAAGTACGGGCACGCGCGCATCGAGCCGCGCTGGGAGCTCACCGGCGGCTTCGCCGGGCACGTGCACCTGCGGGAGGGCACGGCGATCGTCCGCGTCCCCGAGGCCCTGCCCGCGGCCGCGCTCGCGCCGGTCTCGTGCGCGACCGCGACCGCCTGGGCCGGCATCGCCCGGGGCGCCGCCCTGCGCGGACGGAGCCGTCCGGATCCGTCTCCCACGGCCTCTGAGGCCGCCGTGCTCGCGTGCGAGCGCGTGCTCGTGCTCGGCGCCGGACTGGTCGGGCTCACCGCCGCGGTGATCGCCGCCGAGCTGGGCGCACAGGTGCGGATCGCGGATCCGGATCCGGCCCGGCGCGCGTTCGCCGAGCGGTTCGGACTCACCGCGCTCGAGCCGGAGGACGCCGCCGAGGAGGGGTTCGACCTCGTCGTCGAGGCCTCGGGTCACGCGGTCGGCGCCGCACTCGACGCCGTCGACGTGGGCGGGGCGGTGGTGCTGCTGGGGAGCGTGTTCCCCGCGGATCCGGTGCCGCTGGACGCCGAGCGCATCGTGCGCGGACTCGTCTCGGTCGCCGGGGTGCACAACTACACGGGGTCCGAGCTGCAGGCCGCCGCGGCGTTCATGGGCGGACGCGGCCGGGCCTATCCGTTCGCCGACGCGGTGGGCGCCGTGCATCCGCTGGCGGCGGTGGACGCCGCGCTCGTGGAGGCGGCGGCGCCGGGCGCCCCGCTGCGGGTCGGCCTCACCCCGCGCTGAGGACGTCGCACGGCGCGCCGGACCCGGCTCCCGTGCCAGGCTTGAGGGGTGAATTCTCAGGAACCGCGGCAGCAGCCCGCGCTCGGCGTGCTGCTGGTCGTCGGATCCTGCCTCTCGCTGCCGTTCGGCGCGGCGGTCGCGACGACGATCTTCCCGGCCCTCGGCTCGTGGGGCGTCACCGCGCTGCGCGTGCTCATCGCCGCGATCGTCGTGCTGGTGATCGCCCGCCCCCGGCTCAACCGCTGGAATCGCGCGCAGTGGACGGCCGCGGTGCTGTTCGGCATCTCGCTGGCCGCCATGAACGGCAGCTTCTACGCCGCGATCGACCGGATCCCGATCGGCCCGGCCGTCGCGATCGAGTTCCTCGGACCGCTCGTGCTGGCCGCGGTGCTCACGCGTCGCCTGGCCGATGCGGTCTGGGTCGGCGTCGCCCTGGTCGGCATGGCCCTGCTCGGGGTCGACGGGCTGCTCGGGGCGGCGGCCCTCGACCCGCTGGGGGTGCTGTTCGCCCTCATCGCGGCGGCGTTCTGGGTGATGTACATCCGGATGAGCACTCGCGTCGGCGCGCTCACCACCGGCACGGAGGGGCTCGCCGTGGCGCTCGCGGTCGCCGCGGTGCTGCTGCTGCCGTTCGGGGTGCCCGCCGCGATCACGGCGGTGGCGGATCCGCATCTGCTCGGGCTCGCCGCGCTCACGGCGCTGCTCTCCTCGGTCATCCCGTACATCCTCGAGCTCGCCGCTCTGCGTCGGCTGCCGCAGCGGATCTTCGGGATCCTGCTCAGCCTGGAGCCGGTCTTCGCGACGCTCGCGGGTCTGCTCGTGCTGGGGCAGCAGGCGTCACCGCTGCGCCTCGCCGCGGTGGCCCTGGTCGTGATCGCCAGCATCGGGGTCACCGCGGGCGCCCGCCGTCGCCGCGGCTCGGGCCCCGACGAGGAGCCGCCCTCTCCGCTCACCGGATCCATCCCCGTCGTCCCCGACTGAGTCTCGGCCCGCGAGGCGGGTCGCGGCGTAGCCTCGGAGGCATGAGCGCCCTCACCGATCTCCTCGGCATCCGCACCCCTGTGATCCTCGGTCCGTTCGGCGGGCTGAGCTCGATCCCCCTCACGGCGGCGGTGAGCGACGCCGGCGGTCTCGGGTCGTACGGGTTGTACGGCTACGACGGCGACCGCATCCGCACCACGATCGCCGGGATCCGTGCGGCGACCGACGCGCCCTTCGCGGTGAACATCTGGCTGCCCACGGGCGACGAAGTCGTTCCCGGGCCCGAGCACGACGGGTACGCGGCGGCGCTCGCCCCGTTCTTCGCCGAGGTTGGCCTCGAGCCGCCTGCCCGCCCGGAGCGCTACCTGCCCCCGGTCGAGGAGCAGATCGACGCGATCCTCGAGGCGGCTCCCGCGGTGCTCAGCGTGGTGTTCGGGGTGCCGTCGACCGCGCTCGTGGCCGACGCGCAGCGCCGCGGCATCCGTGTCGTCGGCACGGCCACGACCGTGGCGGAGGCTCGTGCGCTCGCGGACGGCGGCGTCGACGCGATCGTCGCGACGGGGCTCGAGGCGGGCGGGCACCGCGTGTCGTTCCTCGGGAGCGCCGAGCAGTCGCTGATCGGACTGTTCGCCCTGCTGCCTCAGGTCGTCGACGCGGTCGATGTGCCGGTGATCGCGGCAGGCGGGATCGCCGACCGCCGCGGAGCAGCCGCGGCGTTCGCGCTCGGCGCGCAGGGCGTGCAGGTCGGCACTGCGTTCCTCGCGACGGCCGAGTCGGCCGCGAACGCCGGGCACCGCGCCGCGATCGGCGCGACACCGCCGGAGCAGACGGTGCTCACCCGGGCGATGAGCGGCCGGCTCGCCCGCGGCGCGCGCAACCGGGCCATCACCGAGATCGAGGCCGCGGGGACGATCGCGCCCTTCCCGGCGCAGAACTGGATCACCGGACGCTTCCGCACCGCGGCCGGCGAGCAGGAGAAGACCGACCTGCAGTCGCTGTGGATGGGACAGGCGGCGCCGCTCGCGCGTGCTGCGACCGCGGCCGAGGCGTTCGCCGAGCTCGCCGCGGGGATCCCCGCGGTCTGACGCCGGTCAGGAGCGAGGGGGAATGCTCCGGGTCAGAGGATGACGGTCGAGCGGCCGTGCACGATGACGCGGTCGTCGGCGTGCCACTGCACCGCGCGCGCGAGCACGAGCCGCTCCACGTCGGCGCCGCGCGCCTGCAGCTCGGCGGCCGAGTCGGCGTGGGTCACGCGGGTGACGTCCTGCTCGATGATCGGGCCCTCGTCGAGGTCGGCCGTGGCGTAGTGCGCGGTGGCTCCGATGAGCTTCACACCGCGCTCCTTGGCCCTGGCGTACGGGTTGGCGCCGATGAACGCCGGCAGGAACGAGTGGTGGATGTTGATCACCGGGGCGCCGAGGCTCTCGATGAAGTCGTCCGTGAGGATCTGCATGTAGCGCGCGAGCACGACCAGATCCACGTTGCCCTGCAGCAGCTCGAGCTGGCGGCGCTCCATCTCCGCCTTGTCCCCGGAGGGGATGTGCACGAACGGCACGCCGAACGACCGCACCGACTCGGCGAGATCCGGATGGTTGGAGACGACCATCGTGACGTCGATGTCGAGCTGTCCGCGCTGGGTGCGCCAGAGCAGCTCCATGAGGCAGTGGTCGTACTTCGACACGAAGATCGCGACCCGCTTGCGCTTGGACGCGTCGTGCAGCGACCACTCCATGCCGAAGCGCTCCGCGACCGCGGCGAGGTCGGCCTCGAGCGCCGGGCGGGCGGCGGCGAGCCCCTCGCGGTGGATCACCGTGCGCTGGAAGAAGCGGCCGCCCTCCGCGTCGGTGGAGTGCTGGTCGAGGGAGATGATGTTCACCTCGTGCGCGGCGAGCACTCCCGCGACGGCGGCCACGATGCCGGGCTGGTCGGCGCACGTGATCAGCAGTCGTGCGGTGTCGGGCTGCGCCATGGCGTCGTCTCCTTGCAAGCGGGGTGTGCGTCGATTCTGCCGTGCCCGCGCAGCGGAGGCGAATCGCGGCGGATCGACCGGCAGGCGACGCAGGAGGGGACCCGGGCCCGCGGCCCGGATCCCCTCCTGTCGTGGACGGCTCAGTGGCCGCCGGTGAACTCCGCGATGCTCAGCGTCTGGTCGCCGGGCCGGGTGAACAGCCCCGCCTGCGCGGTGCTCGACGCGCCGCGCGACGCCGGCTTGTCCCAGGTGCGCCCCGGTGTGGTCGCCGCCGTCGAGGCGTCGATGCCCAGGACGAGGCCCGAGTACCGGTTCACGAGGCGGACGGATCCGGTCGCCTTGCCGGTCTCGGGATCGGTGTTCGGCACGAGGAACCACTGCTGCCCGACGCCGGCCGAGTCCTTCGCGGTGAGCGTGAGCCCGGCGCCCCAGGCGCGGCCCGCGGTCGACGACGCGTCGACGCCGAGCAGGGCTCCGGCCTGGGTCGAGACCGTGTACGCGCCGTCGCCGGTGGCCGTGAAGGTCCAGGCGCCGTTCTTGCGGTTCACGGATCCGGCCGTGGTCAGCTTCTTCCCGTTGCCCGAGGCGGCGAGCTTGCGGCCGTCGGCGTTGGCGATCGTGTACGCCTTCGTCGTGTCGATCGGGCTCGCCGCCGCGACCGAGGGGCCGGCGTCGATCGTGACGTTGGCGAGCTGCGCGTAGGCGTCGCCCATGCAGCCGAACGAGCAGTAGGAGCGGAACGACTTGCCCACGATCGCCGAGCTCGTCTTGTTGGCCGGGTCGACGAACCAGCGGTACCAGGACGCCGTCGTGTAGGCGGATCCGGTGTCGCCGAGCCGGAACCACTTCTGCGTCGCGAGGTTCTTCGTGGCGTAGAACTCCTGCGGCGCCGTGCCCGACTGGTCGGGGTTCTGCGGCTGGCCGATGTAGAGGCCGAGGTAGGCGTCGTAGGTGACGTCCATCACGAACAGCGGCGAGGTCGCGGGCATCTGCCCCTTCTTGATCTGCTGCTGAGCCGTGCCGGGCGTGTTCGGGTCGTACTCCTTGTCGACCGGGGTGTAGCCGGTCTCGCTGTCGTCGGCGACGGGGACCATGTTGCTCTCCTTGCCGGAGATGCCGGGCTCGGTCCAGGTGCCGTCGTACCACTTCTGCCAGGTGCCGGTCGCCATCTTCCCGGAGATCGGGGCGCGGGCGACGTGCTCGTAGAACGCGACCCAGCCGCCGGTCTTGTTCACGATGCGGGAGCCGTAGAACGCGTAGAAGTAGCCGGACGCGTAGTCGACGTAGAGGCGGGGATCGCCGTCGCCGTAGGAGTAGGTCTGCTGCGGGAACGCCGTGGTGTCGCCGCGGGTGGTGCTGTACGGCGAGGTGATCGCGTGGCCCGGGATCTTCCAGGTCCGGCCCTTGTCGGTCGAGACGGCGTAGTCGATCGCGTCGTAGTGCAGGCCGTCGCCGAAGGGCTTGGGCGTGAACTCGTTGTGCACGAGCCCATACCAGTCGCCCGAGTCGGGGTCGACCCACATCTGGGTGATGTCGCAGTAGTTCGGCTGCGTGTAGCTGGATCCGGCGGGCGCCTTGGTCGACCCCACGCCGGTCGGGCTGGCGTTGCAGAAGTCGGTGGTGTCGGGGTTCGTGCCGGCGGCGTTGAGCGCGTCGTCCGGTGTGGCGGTGTCGAAGTTCGTCCCGGTGTACCAGTTCCACTGCCGGATGTCGCCGTTGCTGCCGTCGGGCTCGTTGTAGTAGTTGGCGTGCGACTCGCCGAAGTGGAAGGTGCCGTCGGCGTCGATGAACGGGCTCGCCGGGGTGTCGTCGGGATACTGCCACGTGGTGTCGTCGACCGAGTCGGTCGTGACCGTCGCCGCCGCCGGCTTGGGCGTCGGCGTCGGCGTCGGGGTCGGCGTCGGCGTGACGATCGGGTCGGTCGTGTACGCGACGATCTCGGAGGCCGAGGCGTTGTTCGATCCGTTCACCGCGTCCAGGATCCGGAACTCGACGTAGCGTGCGGAGACCGGCTGTGCGAACGTCACGTACTGGATCTGCGTGCTGCTGGTGGGCTGCGCGAACGTCGCCGTGCCGGCGAGGGCCCATCCGCTGCTCTTGCCGTCCTTCGCGACCGCGGCGTCGTTCGTGGTGAGCACCTGCACGTTCTTGGCCGGGCCGTTGCCCTGCACCTTCACGGAGTAGCCGAGCCCGGTGAGCGCGTGCTCCGCGCCGATGTCGAACGTCAGGTAGTGCGGCATCGGATCCGGGGATCCGCCGTTGTAGTTCGACGCCCACTGGGTCGAGTAGTCGCCGTCGAAGGCGCCCTTGGCGGTGCCGTCGAGCGAGGGCGGTGCCGGATAGGGGGCGGACTCCGAGTCGACGTCGAGCAGGGTGTAGCCCGTGTCGGGGATCGCGGCACCGGCGGGAGGAGCGGCGTCGGCGTAGGCGGGTGCGCCCGCGCCGAAGGTCAGGGCGGTGGCCGCGACGGCGAGCACGGCGCCGCCGGCGAGCACGCCGCGCGAGCGGCGCGGGGAGGAGGGGTTCTGTGGGGACATCGGTCTTCCTTGCTGCATCGTCGAGGCGGGGAGAACAGGGGACACGCTACGCGCAAGTTATCGCTAACATCAAGCTTTTCCCGATGATTCGGCGCCTTGCAATCCGGTTCGGATACCGCAAACATCGCCGTGCTCCGGCCTGCGCCGCCCTCGCGGTCCTCGCGGAACCGGCGGGCCTCGCGAGGGTCAGCGCCGCAGGGCAGCCGTGGAGGCGCGGACGATCAGCCGCGGGGCGATCGACTCGGCCGGGGGCACGGCATCCGGATGCGCGATGGCGTGCAGCAGGTGCTCGACCGCCACGCGTCCGACGTCGCCGAAGGGCTGGGCGACCGTGGTGAGGGCGGGGGAGCAGAACTCCGCGAGCGGGATGTCGTCGACGCCGACGATCGACACGTCGTCCGGGATCGCACGGCCGTGCTCGGCGAAGGCGCGGGCGAGGCCGAACGCCATCTCGTCGCTCGCGACGAAGACCGCGGTGACCTCCGGGATCCGCGCCAGGAGCTGCCCCGCGCGGTGCCCCGACTCCGGCGACCAATCGCCGGTGATCTCGGGCGGGGCCTCGCGGCCCGCATCGGCGAGCGCGTCCCGCCAGCCCTGGGCGCGGCTCGACGCGTCGAGCCACTGCGGCGGGCCCGCGACGTGCCAGACCGTCTCATGGCCGAGCTCCAGCAGGTGGCGGGTCGCGATCAGGCCGACCTCGCGCTGGTCGACCGCGACCACCTGGGTCGACGCGGTGCGCGACCCGTCGATCGTGATCGTCGGCACCGCGCGGGTGAGCTCGTCGATGGCCCGCGACGTGGAGATCAGCGGCACCGCGAGCACGATCCCCTCGACGCCCTGATCGGCGAGCCGCGACATCGCAGCTTCGATCTCGGCGGCGTCGAGAGACGGCGTGGTCACCGAGTTCACGATGTAGCCGGCGTCGGCGGCGGTCGTCTCGATGCCGACGGCCACGGCCGAACGGGAGTAGAACCCGGTGCGCAGGGAGATCACGCCGATCGCCCTGCTGCGCCCGGAGGAGAGGGCCCGTGCGGCGTTGTTGCGTCGATAGCCGAGCTGCTCCACGGCGGCGAGCACGCGGGCGCGCGTCTCGGGCTGCACGCTCGGGTTGCCGCTCAGCGTGCGGGAGACCGTCTGGGCCGACACCCCGGCGAGGCGCGCGACGTCGGCCATCGCGGGGACGCGGCGGGGGTCGGGCGGGGCGGCGGTCGTCATCGGATCCGTTCGTGGACGAGGGACGGGAGCAGCCTCCCGCCCACGTGCATGATATCGATCACACGGTCGCGGGTCGTCACCGTGCACCCGGGCGCGGCGCGAGGGGCCGTGCCGGTCTGCACCGCGCTGCCCGGGGCGAGGCTTAGCCTGAAGGCGTGACCGCCGAATCGACCGCCGCGCTCGGATCCCTTCTGGAACGGGCCAGGTCCGCCCTCTCCGACGTGCCCCGGGAGGCGCTCGGGCGTGAGAAGACCTCGCGCTGGCGGGCGCCGCGCATCGTGCGCGTCGGATCCGCGTGGCATGTGGGCGTGCTGCTGATCGCCGACGACGCCGTCTTCGCGACCGCGGAGGTGCTGCGTGCGGCTGCGCCCGTGCGCCGCGGCTACGCGGCCGAGTCGGCGCGCGCGAGGGCGGAGCGGCGCGCCGAGGCCTCCCGCGGCGGGTTCCGCGACGGCGAGACCGTGCACGTGGGCTGGGCACCGATCGACCTGGATGCGGTCGCGGCCGGCGGCGCCTCCGGCCCGCTCGTCCTGACGGACGGCGTTCCCTCGGTGCGCTGGTCGGTCGGCGGCGGGCTCATGCCGCTCGCCGCCTACCTCGACGAGCGGATCGCCCTGCTGCACGGCGAGCGCTGAGGCGACCGGCGCTCAGCGATCGCGATGGCGCGCCAGGGCGCGGGCGCCGAACCGGTGCAGGATCCGGGACGGCTCGGTGACGACCGACTCCAGGATGGCCTCCTGCACGGTGTGGAACGCGTCGGGGTCGAAGTACCCGGTGGTGCGGTAGAAGACCATCCGGTCGGCGAAGTCGCGCGGCGACGGCTCCGGGTGGAACTGCGTCGCATACAGGTCGGCCCCGACGCGATAGGCCTGCACCGGACAGGCGTCGTTGCCGGCGAGCAGCACGGCGCCCGGGGGCGGCTGGGTCGAACCCTCCTTGTGCGCGGTGAACGCATGGAAGCGGGGTCCGGCCGCGGCGAACAGCGGATCCTCCGTGCCCTCGGGCGTGGTGCGGATCTCGGCGGCGGCGGCCTCCTCGGGGTTGTCGCTGCCGACGACGCCGCCCAGCAGGCGCGTCACGACGCCGATCCCGAAGCAGGTGAAGAACGCCGTGGTGGCTCCGTCGATCGCCCGCGCGGCGATCCGCTCGAGATCCGCCTCGACCCGTCGCTGGGTCTCCGACTTGCGGACGTCGGTGACGTTGAAAGGGGAGCCCCCGATCACGAAGCCGGCATAGCGGTCGAAGGCGTCCTCCGGCAGGGGCGTGGTGGTGAGGTCGACGCGGTCCAGCGCCTCGGGGCCGACACCGAGGGCGACACGGAAGGACGCGCGCTCCGCCGTGGCCGCATCCAGCTCAGGGCGCACGCCGACGTACAGGAGCGAGGCCATCCCTGGATTCTAGGCGAGCAGCGAGATCCGCCGAAGTCCGGATGCAACGGACGGGAATACGGAGGGAGGACTCGCGTTGAACTTGACAGCACTACGCTCAAGTTTGAGAGGAAGCGAAATGCCCAACGACTTCACCGACGCGGGTTCGGGCTCGTTCGACGAGTTCCTCGCCCGCTACCTGGCCGGTGAGCAGGCCCGGCAGACCCGGTCCATCGACCTCAGCCGGTTCCTGACCGTGCGCGCCCAGCGGATGCTGCAGCGCGCCGGCCGCTTCGCGCTCGAGCGCGGCCAGACCGAGCTCGACGCCCTGCACGTCCTCCGCACCGTCGTCGAGGACGACGCCGTCGACCAGGCCATCCGCAACATCGGCGTGACGCCGAAGGCGATCGTCGATGCCGTCGAGGCGCGGCTGCCCGCGCCCGCCGACGCGTCCGACGTCGAGGCGGCGACGATCACCCCCGGAGCCAGCCGTGCGCTGTTCCACGCCTACCAGGTGGCACGATCCTCCGGGGCGACCTACATCGAGCCGGAGCACATCTTCTTCGCCCTGGTGCTCGGGCAGGACGCGCCCGCGGGGCAGATCCTCGCTCGCGCCGGCGTCACCGCCGAGGCGCTGACGCAGAGCCTGCGCGAACCCGTGACCGCGGGGGCTGCTCCCGAGGCCGACGCGACCCAGCCCGCCTCCGAGACGCCGATGCTCGACCGCTTCGGCCTGGACCTCACCGCCCGGGCCCGGGCCGGTGAGCTGGATCCGGTGATCGGGCGTGCCGACGAGATCGAGCAGACCATCGAGATCCTCAGCCGTCGCACCAAGAACAACCCGGTGCTGATCGGAGAGGCCGGCGTCGGCAAGACCGCGATCGTCGAGGGCCTCGCCCGCGCGATCGTCGACGGCGCCGTGCCCGCTCCGCTGAAGGACCGCCGCGTCGTGGCGCTCGATCTGCCCGCCATGCTGTCGGGCACCCGCTACCGCGGCGACTTCGAGGAGCGCCTCACCCAGACGATGGACGAGATCGCCGCGCACAAGGGCGAGATCGTCGTGTTCATCGACGAGGTGCACACGGTCGTCGGCGCCGGAGGATCCGGCGAGGGCGGCGGCATGGACGCCGGCAACATCCTCAAGCCGCGCCTCGCGCGGGGCGACCTGCACCTGGTCGGCGCGACGACCCTCGCCGAGTACCGGCGGATCGAGAAGGATCCGGCGCTCGAGCGCCGCTTCCAGCCGGTCAAGGTCGCCGAGCCGTCGATCGAGGACGCCGTGCGGATCCTGGAGGGGCTGAAGCCCGCGTACGAGCAGCACCACGCGGTGACCTACACCGACGACGCCGTGCGCGCCGCCGTGGAGCTGAGCGCCCGCTACCTGCCCGACCGCGTGCTGCCGGACAAGGCGATCGACCTGATCGACCAGGCCGGCGCGCGCCTGCGGCTGCGCCTCGGCGTCGTGACCGACGTCGCCGCGCTCTTCGCCGAGCTCGCCGACCTGGAGGCGCGCAAGAACGCCGCGGTCGGCGCCGAGCACTACGAGGAGGCGTCCCGCATCCGCGACGAGATCGCCGCCGTGCAGGCGCGGATCGACGACGCGGGCGCCCCCTCGCCCGTGTCGCAGACCGGCGACGCGATCGTGGACGAGGCGGAGATCGCCGCGGTGATCGCCCGCGCGACGGGGATCCCGGTGAGCCGGGTCTCCGAGAGCGAGCGCGAGCGGCTGGCCGATCTCGAGGCCGAGCTGCACGCCCGGGTGATCGGGCAGGACGACGCGGTCACGGCCGTGGCCCGTGCAGTGCGGCGCAGCCGCACGGGCATGGGCGACGCGCGCCGACCGGTCGGATCCTTCCTGTTCCTCGGGCCCACCGGCGTCGGCAAGACCGAGCTGGCCAAGGCCCTCGCCGATCGCCTTCTCGACGACGAGTCCGCCGTCATCCGCTTCGACATGAGCGAGTTCGGGGAACGGCACACGGTGTCGCGACTCGTCGGTGCTCCTCCGGGATACGTCGGCTACGACGAGGCCGGGCAGCTCACCGAGCGCGTGCGGCGCAACCCGTACTCGATCGTGCTGTTCGACGAGATCGAGAAGGCGCACCCCGACGTGTTCAACCTGCTGCTGCAGGTGCTCGACGACGGACGCCTCACCGACGGCCAGGGACGCACCGTGGACTTCCGCAACACGGTGATCGTGATGACCTCGAACATCGGATCCGAGTTCCTCGCCTCGCGGTCGGGGGCGCTCGGCTTCGTCGCCTCGCAGGACGCGTCGGCGAACGGGTTCGCCTCGCAGGAGGATCTGCGTGCGCGAGTGATGGGCAAGCTGCGCGAGGCCATGCGCCCCGAGCTCCTGAACCGCATCGACGAGATCGTGCTGTTCCAGAAGCTCGGGCGCGAGGAGCTGGGCCGCATCGTCCGCCTGCTGCTGCAGGCGACGGAGCGACGGCTCGACGGCCGCGAGGTCGCGCTGGACGTGACCGACGCCGCCGTGGCGTGGCTGGGCGAGCACGGCTACGAGCCGGAGTACGGGGCGCGACCGCTGCGCCGCCTGATCCAGCGCGAGGTCGACGACCGCATCGCCGACCTGTTCGTCTCCGGCGAGCTCCGCGACGGCGGCCGGGTGCGTGTCGACGCCGTCGACGGCGCCCTGCGCGTCACGGCTCCGTCAGAGGTGGCGCAGGCCGAGCCCGCCCGGGCGGCCTGACCCGCGCGGCGAGGCCCGGGCCGCTGCCGGGGCCTCGCCGGGTGCCGGCCGTTGTGCAGGGAGCGCTCGCGTTGTGCAGGGAGGGAGCGGTCGGTGCCGGGGGACCGGCGCGGAAGACCGCGGAACGACGGTTCGCCGATGGCGCACCACGGCCGCCGGCCCTGCATAACGCGCGGCCTCCCTGCACAACGGCGCGGGGGCCGCGCGGAGGACGGTGAGAGGAGCGAGGTGAGCGCGGGATCAGCGCGAGGAGTTCGCGGTGCGGCCGCGGACGACGCCGACGAAGGCCTCGATGTCGGGGGTCGTCGCCCCCTTCGGCCAGGCCAGCAGCACGGGAGAGACGGGCGCGTCGCGCAGGATCCGGTATTCGACGTCCTTGCGGTGGTGCAGGCGCGCCAGCGACATGGGGGCGACGAGGATCCCGACGCCGGCGGCGACCGTCTCCACCGCGTTCTCGATGGTGTCGAGGGGCGGGATCGCGGACGGCGTCGTCGGCAGGGCCAGCACGCCCAGCACGTCCTCCGCGGTCGTCAGCAGCGTCTCGCCCTCGAGATCGGCAGGAACCAGCTCGTCGGCGGCGAGCAGGTGCGAGTCGGCCGAGGCGATCACCACGGGAAGCTCCTCGTAGAGAGGGATCGCATGCATGCCGTCGTCGTCGAACGGGGCGCGCACGAGGGCGAGATCGATCCCGCCCTCGGTCAGCGCGGCGCGCTGTCGGGCGAACGGGATCGGCACGAGTTCGAGCGTGACATTCGGCATCCGGGTGTTCCAGGTGTCGATCCAGCGCCCGGGCGTCGCGCCGGGCACCGCGCCGAGGCGCAGGGTGCGGGGCTCCTCGGGCACGACGGGAGGGGCGTCGAAGACGACCTTCTCGGCCTTCTTCGCGGGCCGTTGCGACGCGCTCTTGGGTGCGCCCTTGCCGGTCTTCGCGGCGTTCCGGCCGCCGGCGGTGCTGCGGGCGCCGCCCTTGGCGGAGCGCACCGCGGGTTTGCGTCCGCCGGAACCGCCTCGCCTGCTCATGCGTTCAGCGTACCGGCGCGGCCGTGGCAGCGGCGGTCCGACCATCGCGCGGCGGTCCGGACCCGACACGCGCGAAATGCGTGCGCGGGAATAGATCCGACGCGCGCGAGGTTGCAGATGTATCCGGGGAAAGTCCCGGGCACGGGAGGTTTTCGTGGGTAAGAACTACGTCGACATCGAGGACGGCCGTGGAGGCACGCTGCGCTACCGCAAGCACGCCAACGGTCGTGGTCTGATCGCGCACGGTGCCAAGGTGCACCCGCAGGCGGTCGTGGAGGCCGGCGCCTATGTCGAACCGGGTGCGAAGGTCGGGGCCGGCGCGCATGTCGCGCGCGGCGCCTGGATCGAGCCCGAGGCGATCGTGGGCGTCAACGCCCGGATCGAGGCCCATGCCCACATCGGGCAGGGCGCCGTGATCGGGGATGGCGCCACGATCGGCGTGCGCACCGAGATCGGCACCGGCGCGCACATCGCGCGCGGTGCGAAGATCGGCGATGACGAGACCGTCGCCGCCGGCATGAATCTGGACACCGACCGCAAGGGCCTCTGGCTCGCGGCCTGAACGCCGCGGCCCGCGGGCCGCACCGAAGACGCGCATCTCCTCCGGGGAGGTGCGCGTCTTCTCGTTCCCGGCGGAGAGGGTCCTCTCGTTCCCGGCGGAGGGGGCGGTTCGCTGGTCGCGGACTGCGGCTTTGTGCCGCGGAAACCCGCCAATCGCGACCAGCGAGCAGGGAGGAGGGGGCGTGGCCCGGGCGTCAGCGCTGGCAGCGCGGGCACCAGAAGGTGCGGCGTTCCTCGGTAGGGTCGGCGCCCAGCTCGCCCGTCCGGATGAGCGTGCCGCAGCGGCGGCAGGGGCGCCGCCCTCGCCCGTAGACCCAGGTGGTCCGGCCGCGGAGGGCGACGCCGGTGAACGTGCGGTCGATCCGGTCGCGGTTGGCGCGGATGGTGCGCGCTCCGAGATCGAGGAGCGCCGCCGCATCCACCTCGGTCGCCGGGCGCGTGGGCAGCACGCCGCGCAGGAACAGCAGCTCCGCCGCGTACTCGTTGCCGAAACCGGCGACGTTGCGCTGATCGAGCAGCGCGACGTGGATCGGTCGCGGATCCGAACCGACCCGTCGCGCGGCCTCCGCCGGATCCCAGTCGTCGCTCAGCGGATCCGGTCCCAGGTGCGAGACGAGCGAGGCCTCCTCCGTGGTCGGCACGAGGGTGAGCATCGACACTTCGAAGCCGACCGCCTCGACATCGGCGGTGCCGACGATCGCGCGGGCCGTGTGCGCGGGCGCCCGCCAGCGCTCCCCGGGCCGGTACAGGTGCCAGGCGCCGTCCATGCGCAGATGCGAACGCAGCGTGTGCGCACCGATGCGCATGAGGATGTGCTTGCCGCGGGGAACCACGCCGTGCACGACGGATCCGGTCAGATCGGCGTTCGCGAGCTCGGGCACGCGCAGGTCGAAACGGGTGATCGTGCCGCCGCGCAGCGCACGGTCCAGGCGGTGCGCCACCCGGTAGACGGTGTCGCCCTCAGGCATGGCGCGCCGCCTCCGTCGCGACATCCGCCGCGCGGTCCGAGAGTGCGCGGGCGAGCATCGTGGATCCGGCGACGGCGGCGGGCATCGTGACGACGGCGCCCAGCGGCACCAGGAAGCACAGCTGTGCGGCCACGCCGAAGCCGAGCACCCGCGCGCGTCCGGACGCGAGCAGCCGTGCGCGGTCGTCGCCGCTCAGGCCGCGGGCGTCGAAGGCCCGGCCCGTGAGCTCCCGCGCCAGCAGGCGCCCGGAGAGCAGCACGCCCACGACGGTGGCGAGCACGCCGCCGACGACCGGGACGAGACCCAGCACCAGGGTGAGCAGCGCGACCAGGGCGCCGAGCACGATGAGGCGCAGGCCCTCGCCGACGGTGGACCAGAAGCCCGTCTCCCCCGTGGGCTCGGGGCCGCCCAGCTCGCGCTCTACCTCGCGCCAGATGCGCTGATAGAACGGGTCGCCGATCGTGAGCGTGAGCGCCGTGAAGACCAGGCCGGACAGCACCGCGCCCGCCACGAACAGCACGATGCCGAGCGCGACGCGCAGGGCGTCACGCCAGCCGGCGATCCAGCCGTCGGCGAACGGCGTCATCCATGCGGTGATCCCGCCCAGCGACAATCCGAGCGGGATCAGGAGGGCGGCGAGCACGAGAAAGGCGATCACGGCCGGGATCAGCCCGAGCGCGAGCAGACGCGGGCGGGTGCGCCACAGACCGAACCCGCGCAGCAGCGTGCCGACGCCGGCGGCGAACTCGCGGATCATGTCCCCAGCGTATGCGCGGCGTTCCTGCGCACGGGCGCCGTCACAGCGCCTTGCGCAGGGTGTAGCCGCGCGGGGTCGCGACGAAGCCGGCCTCCTGCAGCAGCCGGCCGAGCACCGGGCCGCGCCCGGATCCGTCCGCACCGCGGTCGTACATGCCCTCGCCGTTCACCTTCTCGACCGTGAGGGTCTCCAGCCGCCGGGCGCGAGCGGTCGCGGCGAGGTCGGCCGTCGCCGCGCGCAGCTCCTCCTCGTCGTCGGAGAACGCGAGCACGGTCTTGCCGCCCCTCTCCAGATACACCACGAGGGCGCCGTCGACGAGCACCACGAGCGCGCCCGCCTTGCGGCCGGGGCGGTGCGAGACCTCGTCCAGCCGGGGCCAGCCGAGCGCGGCGCCGTAGGGGCTCGCGGGGTCGGTCGCGGCGAGCGTGCGCGCGGTGCGCGGCGGCGGATCGGCGAGGCCGGCGAAGGTGCGCAGCCTGTCGATCGTGGCGGAGGCCGCGAACTGCGCGGCGCCGAGCTTCTCGATCACGTAGCCGCGGCGGCAGTGCCCGGCCTCCTCGAAGCCGGCGAGGACGCGATAGGCCTGCGCGAAGCCGCCCGGCATGCCCTCGGCCTGCACCGATCCGCGGGTGACGACGCCGTAGCGGTCGAGCAGCAGTCCCGCCGAGACCGTCGCGCGCCGGGCGGGATCCGTCTCCGCCTCCGGGACCAGCGACCACCGTCCGCCCACCGACAGCGGCCGCGGGGTCGAGGTCGGGCGCGCAAGCGACATCCCGCGGAACGTCCGCGTGCGCGGGGCCCGGCGGGTGACCTTGTGCGCCTGGCTGCCACCGCTCAACAGCGCCCGGATCGGTGCGAACGTGTCGTTCGTCACGTGCCCCGTCCAGGTCAGGTTCCACAGCGCCTCGACCACCGAGGCCTCGTTCTCGGCGCCGGTGGCCTCACGCAGCTGCGCCGCGAAGTAGGCGCCTCCCGAGGCGAGGGCGGCGAGCAGCTGCGCCTCGAGGGACCCCTCCTCGGGGGCCTCATCGGCGAAGGGCACGGTGAACGGCGCGAGGTCGGCAGGGTGCAGCGACACCCAGCCGTCGCGGCCCGGAAGCGCTCCATGGCCGGCCCAGACGATCTCGCCGGAGCTCGTCAGCTCGTCGAGGAGCGCGGGGGTGTAGTCGCGCACGCGCTGCGGGAGCACCAGCGATTCCCAGGCGCTCGCCGGAATGGGCACGCCGGCGAGCTGCTCGATCACCGCGGCGACGCCGTCCACGCCCTCGAGCGGGCGGGTGTGATGCTGCCATTCCGGCAGGAAACGCGCGAAGGCGGTGGGCGAGACCGGCTCGACGCTGCCCCGGATCGCCGCGAGGGAGCGAATCCGCAGTCGGCGCAGCACCTCGCTGTCGCACCACTCGGTCTCGTCGGGCCCGGCCGAGGTGGCCGACGCGCGGCGTCCGCTCGTGGCATCGGGCTCCGCGTCTTCCGCCTCCCACGAGGGGTCTGGGCTGGGCAGGAAGAACCCGCTCGTCACGCGCCCGTCGGCCTCGAGCCGCTGCAGCGTCTGCCGCACAACGGCCGGTCCGATCCCGAACCGGGCGGCGACCGCGGATCCGAGGAACGGGCCATGCGTGCGCGCGTGGCGGGCGACCAGATCGCCGAGAGGATCCGCCACCGGCTCCAGGAACGCCACCGGGATCCCCACGGGCAGCGGCACGCCCAGCGCGTCGCGCAGGCGCCCGGCGTCCTCGATCGCGGCGGTGCGGCGCACCCCGCCGATCGTGACCTCGATCGCGCGGCGCGCGTCGATCAGCGCCGAGAGGTGCCCGGCGGCCACGCCCTCCGTGGACCGGCCGGACTCCGACGCCGGATCCGCTTCCAGCCGTGCCGCGACCTCGCTCGCGTCGAGCGGGCCGAGCAGGCGCAGCAGATCGGCCACGCCCTCGACGCCGCGTGCGCGACGGGCCGGATCCGTGCGCTGCGCCTCGCGCTCGAACTGCGCGATGACCTCCGGATCCAGCAGTTCCCGCAGCTCGACCGTGCCGAGCAGCTCGCCGAGCAGGGCGGGGTCGACCGACAGCGCCGCAGCCCGGCGCTCGGCGAGCGGGGAGTCGCCCTCGTACATGAACGCGCCGACGTAGCCGAACAGCAGATCGCGGGCGAACGGCGACGGCTGCGCGGTCTGCACCTCGACGAGCCGGATCCGCCGGTCGGCGATGCCGGTGGCGAGGCGTCGCAGGGACGGCAGGTCGTACACGTCCTGCAGCACCTCGCGCAGGGTCTCCAGGATGATCGGGAACGTCGGGTGCTTGCGCGCGACTTCGAGCAGCTGGGCAGAACGCTGCCGCTGCTGCCAGAGGGGTGTGCGCCGGTTCGGGTTCATCCGCGGCATGAGCAGCGCCCGCGCCGCGCACTCGCGGAATCGGGAGGCGAACAGGGCGGACCCGCCGACCTCGTCGGTGACGATCCGCTCGAGCTCCTCGGGATCGAACACGAAGAGCTCAGCCCCGGGCGGCTCGGCGTCGGCATCCGGCACGCGCACGATGATGCCGTCGTCGCTCGCGACCGCCGACCCCTCCACGCCCAGGCGCTCGCGGATGCGGGCGTTGACGGCCAGCGCCCAGGGCGCGTGCACGGTCTGCCCGTAGGGGGAGTGCAGGATCACCCGCCAGTCGCCGATCTCGTCGCGGCTGCGCTCCACCGTGAGCGCGCGATCGGTCGGCAGCGTGCCGGTCGACTCCTTCTGCTCGTTCAGATGCGCGAGGAGGTTCGCCTGCGCGAGATCGTCGAGCCCCGCCGCCGCGAGACGCTCGCGGGCCTTCTCCGGGGTCGCGCCGTGCACCTCCCGGTTGAAGACGCCCAGCGCCTCGCCGAGCTCGAAGGGCCGGCCCAGCCCGTCGCCGTGCCAGAACGGCACCTTGCCGGGCTGTCCGAACGCGGGGATCACGTTGACGCGGTCGTGCGTGATCTCGGCGATCCGCCAGCTCGTGGTGCCGAGCGTGAAGACGTCGCCGACCCGCGACTCGTACACCATCTCCTCGTCGAGCTCGCCGACGCGCGCCCCCGTGGTCTCGCCCGCGACGAACACGCCGAACAGGCCGCGGTCGGGGATCGTCCCGCCGCTCGTCACCGCGATGCGCTGCGCTCCCGGACGACCGGTCAGGGTGCCCGCATCGCGATCCCACACCAGGCGGGGGCGCAGCTCCGCGAACTCGTCGGAGGGGAAGCGCCCGGCCAGCAGGTCGAGGGTCGCCTCGTACGCCGAGCGGGGGAGCGCGGCGAACGGCGCGCTGCGACGCACGGTGTCGAACCACTGCTCGACGTCGAGCGGATCCAGCGCGCAGGCGGCGACGGTCTGCTGGGCGAGGATGTCGAGCGGATTGCGCGGCACGGAGATCGCCTCGATCTGCCCGGCGAGCATGCGCTCGGTCACGATCGCGGTGTGCAGCACATCGCCGCGGTGCTTCGGGAACAGCGAGGCCCGGCTGATCTCGCCGACCTGGTGGCCGGCGCGCCCCACGCGCTGCAGGCCCGAGGCGGCCGACGGCGGCGCCTCCACCTGGATCACCAGGTCGACCGCGCCCATGTCGATGCCGAGCTCGAGGCTGCTCGTCGCGACGACGCAGCGCAGCACCCCGGACTTCAGCTCCTCCTCGACGAGCGCGCGCTGCTCCTTCGAGACCGAGCCGTGGTGCGCTTTGGCGAGCACTGGATCCGCGCCGGCCGTCGAACCGGCCTGCGCCATCATGGCCGCGGGGACCATGGCAGCGGGCAGGTCCAGCCCGAGGCGCTCGCTGTAGATCTCGTTGAGCCGCCCGGTGAGCCGCTCCGCCAGACGCCGGGAGTTCGCGAACACGATCGTCGAGCGGTTCTGCAGGATCCGGTCGACGATCGCCTCCTCCACGTGCGGCCAGACGGATCCGGTCATCTCGGTGTTCTCGCCGAACGCGTCCGCTCCGCCGACCGCCTGGTCGATCCGCTCGGCCCCGGACGGCCGGGGCGTCTCGTCGGTTCCGGGCGGCGGCGGAGGGTTGAGCATGTCCTCGACAGGCACGACGACCTGGAGGTCGAACGTCTTCGACGCGGGCGGCGCCACGATCTCGACCGGCTGCGCGCCGCCGAGGAAGCGGGCCACCTCGTCGATCGGACGCACGGTCGCGCTGAGCCCGATGCGCTGCACCGGGGACTCGGCACCGGCGGCGCGGCGCAGCTGGTCGAGCCGTTCCAGGCTGACCGCGAGATGGGCGCCGCGCTTGGTGGCCGCGACGGCGTGCACCTCGTCGATGATGACGGTGTGCACGTCGCGCAGGGTGTCGCCCGCGCGGCTGGTAAGCATGAGGTACAGCGATTCGGGTGTGGTGATGAGGATGTCCGGCGGATCGACGACGAGCCTGCGCCGGTCGGACGAGGTCGTGTCTCCCGAGCGCACGCCCACCGTCACCGCCGGTGCCGGGACGCCGAGGCGCCGGGCGGACTGGCCGATGCCGATGAGCGGGGACCGCAGGTTGCGCTCGACGTCCACGCCCAGGGCCTTGAGCGGCGAGATGTAGAGGATCCGGGTGCGGCCGGTCCGCTCCGCGTCGTTCTTCCTGCGGCCCTTCGCCCCGGCGGCGGACGGCGCCGCGGACGCGGATCCCGCCTCCGCCACGCGCTCGCGGAACACGCGGTCGATGGCCCAGAGGAAGGCGGACAGCGTCTTGCCGGATCCGGTCGGCGCGACGACGAGGGCGTTGCGCCCTCCGGAGATGGCCTCCCAGGCGCCCGCCTGCGCCGGCGTGGGCGCCGTGAACGCCCCCCGGAACCAGTCCTGCGTCGCGGGCGTGAACCGGTCGAGCACCTCGTGCCCGGTGCCGGTCGCCGTGTCGCTCATCCGTCCATCTTCCCCGGTGCCGCCGACATTCGGGGCGGATCCGCCCAGGGCGCAACCCCGCCGCAGGACTGTCGCGGAACTTCACGCCCGGCGTCGGTGCGCGGTGCGAGCATGAGGGCATGGCCGAGCACACCACGAACTACCGGAGCACGTTCATCGAGGTGGCGGAGGACTGCCCGACGGATCACGCGGAGGAGCCGCCGTCGGGCGACGCCCCCACGATCGCGGCGCTGCACTACCGGCTGATCGCGGAGCACCCGTTCGTGCACACCTCGGACGACGTGATCTTCTCCACCTGGGCGCTGCGGCGGGGGATCGATCCGTCCGACGCCGAGGCCCGCGCCGCCTTCTTCGCGAAGGGGCAGGCCTGTCTGCGCTCCTCGCCGCTCGGCAAGCGCTACGGCTGGGGCGTGGTCAGCGACGCGGAGGGACGCGTCGCGCTCGTGCCCCGGGAATCGGAGGAGTACGCGCTGCTCGCCGCGGACCCCGCCCTCGGCCACACCAGGGCGATGCGGGCGCGTCGCGCCTGAGCGCCGATCGGCTCAGCGCTCGCTGGGGATGAGGATCCAGAGCACGAGGTAGACCCACAGCGGCAGCCCGGCGAAGATCATCGCGACGATCGCGATGATCCGGACCAGCGCGACGGGCATGCCGAAACGGCGGGCGAGACCGGCGCAGACGCCGGCGATGAAACGGCCCTTGCGGGGGCGGACGAGGTCGCTCATGGCCCCATCCTGCCCCCGCCGCCTGGGCGGCTCCTGGATCAGGGCAGGCGGTTCGCCGCAGCGAGGTTGGCCCGCAGCTCCTCGGCGTTCTGCCGGGTGACGTAGGCGGGACGGTCTCGCTCGAGGCGCCACGACTCGCTCAGCGGCCCCGCGCTCACCGTGTCGAACCCGAGGCGGTCGTAGAGGTCGGTCACGAACGCGACCGCCTCGTCGTCGTCGCTCGCCGTGCCGAGAGCGCGTCGATCCGGGGTGCCCGCCGGTGAACCGGTCGTCAGGATCTCACCGGCGCGGATCTGGTTGAACGCCTTCACGACCGTGGAGTCGGGCAGGTGCTCCTGCAGGAGCTGCGACGTGGTGGTCTCGCCGCGGTCGAGCGCATCGATGTGACCGTCCCGCTCGAAGTAGTAGTTGTTCGTGTCGAGCACGATCTTCCCGGCGAGCGGGGCCGCCGGAATGTCCTTCAGGGCCTTGAGCGGCACCGTGACGACGGCGACGTCCGCGGCCTCGGCCGCCCCGGTCGCGGTGGATGCGGTCACCCGCGGTCCGAGTCGCGCCACGAGCTCGGCGAGCGTCTCCGGGCCGCGGGAGTTCGCGATCACGACGTCGTAGCCGAGTCCCGCGAACGCCTCCGCGAGGGCGCTGCCGATGTGTCCTGCTCCGATGATTCCGATGGTTGTCATGACGTGCGCAACAGCAGCCTCCCGCGGCGGCATTCCCGACGTGCCGTAACCGCGCGACACAGCGCACCCGCCCGATCCGGCGCGCGGATCGGGCGGGTGCGGGGCGAGGCGGAGCCAGGGATCAGGCGCCGAGGTCGACCTCGGTGAGCATCCCGTCGGCGTCGAGCTCGAGCGTGAGGTCGAGATCCAGCCGTCGCAGGAACGCATCGTCGTGGCTCACGATCAGCACGGCGCCCCGGTAGGCGCGCAGCGCCTGCACGACCTGGTCGACGGTGTCGAGGTCGAGGTTGTTGGTCGGCTCGTCGAGCACCACGAGGTGCGGGGCGGGGTCGGCCAGCAGCAGGGTCGCGAGGGCGACGCGGAAGCGCTCCCCGCCCGAGAGCGAGCCCACCTCCCGGTCCATGGCGGCGCCGCGGATCAGGAACCGGGCCAGCCTGTTGCGCAGCTCCTTGTCGGGGATCTCCGGCGCCCGCGCGGCGACGTTCTCCACGACCGTCGCGTGCTCGTCGAGCCCGTCGATCCGCTGCGGCAGGTACCCGATGCGATCGGTGTGCGCGACACAACGCAGGAGATCCTGCGCCATGACGGGGGATCCGGCCTCGGCGGGGGCCGATTCTCCTGCGCGGTGTTCGGCTCCGGCGGGATATCCGGGCCCGGCGTCGGCTCGGCCGGCGGGGTACCCGGGCCCGGCGTCGGCTCCGGCGGCGTGTTCCGGCCCGGGCTCGTCGTGGGGTCCGGTGACCAGCCGGCGCAGCAGCGTCGTCTTGCCGACGCCGTTGCGGCCGATCAGCGCGACCCGCTCCGGGCCCTGAATCGTCCAGGAGCGCTCGGCATCGCCGATCGTCGCGATGCGCCGCGCACGGGAGACCCCGGGATCCGGCAGTTCGATCTTCATCGTCGCCTCGTCGCGGATGCGCCGTCCCGCCTCGTCGAGGGCGCTGCGCGCGGCGCCCTCCTTCTCGGCGACCTCCGTGCGCAGCCGCCCCGCCGACACCTGAGCGGCCATCTTCCGGCCGTTCGCGATGATCTTCGGGACGCGCTTCTCCTCGGCGGCCTTCTTGGCCATCTGCGACCGGGTCGCGAGCTTCAGCTCCGCCTCGATGCGCTGCCGCTTCTCCTTCTTGAACGCCTGCTTGGCATCTTTCTCGGCCTGGCGCGCCGCATCCTGCTCGGCGTCCAGCCAGGCGCGCCAGGCCGAGTACGGGCCGCCGAACACGCTGAGCTCGTGGCCGTACAGCTCGGCCGTGTCGTCCATGAGCTCGAGCAGGGCGACGTCGTGGCTGACCACGACGAGCGTGCCGCGCCACGACTGCACCATCTCGCCCAGGCGTGCGCGCGCCTCGCGGTCGAGGTTGTTCGTCGGCTCGTCCAGCAGCGTGATGGGCGCACGACGGGCGCGGATCCCGGCGATCGCGACGAGCACCGCCTCGCCGCCCGACAGCTCGCCGACCGTGCGGTCGAGGAACGTCGGATCCAGGCCGGCCTCGGCGAGGGCCGCGGCGGCGCGGGCCTCCACGTCCCAGTCGTCGCCGACCTCGTCGAACCGGTCGGGGTCGACGTCGCCGGCCGCGATGGCGCGCACGGCGTCGAGCGCACGGGCGACGCCCAGCAGCTCGGCGACGCGGGCGTGGGTGTCGAGGGTGAGGCGCTGCGGCAGGTACGCCACGTCGCCGGTCGCGGTGATGCGACCGGACGTCGGCGCGAGGTCACCGGCGATCAGGCGCAGCAGCGTCGACTTGCCGGATCCGTTGCGTCCGACGAGACCTGTGCGGCCCGTGCCGAAGGCTCCGGAGACCGCGTCGAGGGCGGTGGAGCCGTCGGGCCAGCGGAAGGTGAGGCGGTCCAGGACGACCGCGGAGGAAAGGGTGGGTGATGACATGGGGCGACTCCCGGAAGGTGTTCGGGTGCGCTGATGCCGGATCCGGTGCGGAGCCCGTGGCGGGCGGATCCGTCGCGAAGAGGACGGATCGAGGACCGGAGAGCCTGTGCCGAAGAGAGCGAGGCAGGAAGGAGTGTCGGATCAGCGCGTGGATGGAACGCGGAGGCGACGACTCAGATCAAGGGACTTCCTTACACGGCGGACAGGACCCGGACGACGATACCGGGCCCGCCGCCGTCGTGCAACCCGGGCGTGTCGCGGCGCCGGAACAGTCGGGTGGGCGGCGCCTCGGCGTCGGGTGAGCGCCGGTCCCGGGAAGATCCGCCGTGCGGGGGAGGGGGAGAGTCGCCCGCGGATCTAGCCTGGAGGCATGGTGGAGCAACGACCGGGATCCGGCGAGGCGATGCGGCGGGTGGGCCTCGGTGCGGGGCTCGCGATCGGCATGGGCGTCGGGGTGGCGCTCGGCGCCGGGCTGCACAACATGGGAACCGGTATCGCGCTCGGCCTCGTGATCGGCGCGGCGGTCATGGTGCTCTTCACGTGGGCGGGCGCGCGGATGCAGCGCGATGAGCAGCGGCGCCGTGCCGAGGCCGGGACGGGAGCCGAGGCAGAGACGGGAGCCGAAGCCGGCACCGAGGCCGAGCCGGGCGGCGACCCGGATCAGCCCTCCGCGGGCTCCCGCGACGACGACGCCTGAACCTCGGCGAGCCAGCCGTCGAGGAAGCGGCGCACGTCGGCGAGCTCGTCCTCCGACACGCTGTGCGTCAGCCCCGGGTAGACCCGGCCCGTGAGCTCGGAGTGATCCGGCAGCCACTGCGCGGTGTGGTCGACGAGCGCGGGCGGGATCACGTCGTCGCGCGTGCCGCGGCCCCAGAACACGGGGGTGCGGCGCTCGCGCAGCGCGGTGTCGCCGGGGAGCTCGCCCGGGGCCGCGTAGCCGCTGAGGTTCACGACCGCGGCGATGCGGTCCGGATCCTGTCGCGCGACCTGCAGTGCGACCGAGGCACCCTGCGAGAAGCCGAGGAGCGCGATCGACGGCACGGCACCGGCCTCCTCGTCGAGCCAGCGCAGCACGGCGTCGGCGGCGGCCGTCACCGACGCGGGATCCCGCCGTTCCAGCTCGTCGATCGGGTACCAGGAGCGCCCGGGCATCGGCCAGGGCGCGTCGTGCGGCGCGGGCAGCGACGCCACGGCCACGCCCTCGGGCAGGAAGGGGACCAGCGAGAACAGGTCCCGCTCGTCGGATCCGTAGCCGTGCAGCAGCACGAGCAGAGGCAGCGGTTCGCCGTGCCGGGCCCGGCGCACGGCGGCGCGATCGATCTCCACGGGTTCGGCCATGTCACCATCCTGCCGCAGATGTCAGGGTGAGGCGGGGGAGACGCTGATAGAAAGGGATCATGGCGGTACGCACACCCGACCCCGATCCGGCCGACGACGACGGCCTCCCCGACGCGCTCGCGGGAGGGCTCCCGTCGGGGCTCGACGGTCTGGGTGCCGCAGGCGGGGCGAACCCCGGCTGGCTCACCGACTTCGAGCTCGCGCAGGCGCGGCGCCGGCTGCCGATGCTGTACGTCGAGGCGGTGCCGGTGCGCACCGACGGATCCGGTGTCGTCACCGACATCGGGATCCTGCTGCGCGCCACGCCGCTCGGCGAGATCACGCGCACGATCGTCTCCGGCCGCGTGCGCTACGGCGAGACCGTGCGTGATGCGTTGTTCCGGCACCTGGAGAACGACCTCGGGCCGATGGCGTTCCCGATGCTGCCCCCGTCGCCCGCGCCCTTCACGGTGGCCGAGTACTTCCCCCTCCCGGGGGTCAGCGCCTATCACGACGATCGGCAGCACGCCGTCTCGCTGGCGTTCGTGGTGCCCGTCACGGGCACCTGCGAGCCGCGTCAGGACGCGCTCGAGGTGACCTGGTTCAGCCCCGAGGAGGCGGCCAGCGACGCGCTCGCCGCCGAGATGGAGGGCGGGCGCGGCACGCTCATCCGGCAGGCGCTCGCGCACCTCGGACTGCTGCGCTAGCCGCGCCGCGCCCCCACCGTCCGCCGGCTCATCCCGGCGGGTCGTTCCTCAGCGGGTGGTCTCGTCGGCGACGAGGGAGACCAGGGCGTCGATGTCGGCCTCGGTCGTGTCGAATCCGCACATCCAGCGCACTTCGTTGCGGGCGGCGTTCCAGTCGTAGAACCGGAAGGTCTCGCGCAGGCGGTCGGCGACGCCGTCGGGGAGTGTCGCGAAGACGCCGTTCGACTGGGTCGGCTGGGTGAATCCGACGCCCTGGATGGTGCCGTCCGCGATTCCCGCCTCGAGCGAGGAACGAAGTCGCTGCGCCATCGCGTTCGCGTGACGGGCGTTGCGCAGGTACAGGTCGCCCTCGAGCAGTGCGATCAGCTGCGCCGACACGAACCGCATCTTCGAGGCGAGCTGCATGTTGAACTTGCGCGAGTAGACGAGGCCGTCGGCCGCGCCGGGCGTGAGCACGACGATCGCCTCGCCGAGCATCGCGCCGTTCTTGGTGCCGCCGAAGCTCAGCACGTCCACGCCCGCGTCGCGGGTGAAGGCCCGCAGCGGCAGGTCGAGGGCGGCGGCCGCGTTGGACAGGCGAGCCCCGTCGAGGTGCAGCTTCATGCCGCGCTCGTGCGCGTGGTCGGCGAGCGCCCGGATCTCGTCGGCGGTGTAGAGGGTGCCGACCTCGGTGGACTGGGTGATCGAGACGACCAGCGGCTGGGCGCGGTGCTCGTCGCCCCAGCCCCAGGCCTCGCGGTCGACGAGCTCGGGGGTGAGCTTGCCGTCGTCGGTCGGCACGGAGAGGATCTTGAACCCGCCGATGCGCTCGGGCGCGCCGCCCTCGTCGACGTTGATGTGCGCCGTCGTCGCCGCGATCACGGCGCCCCAGCGCGGCAGCATCGCCTGCAGGCCGGTGACGTTCGCGCCGGTGCCGTTGAAGACGGGGAACGCCTCGACGCCCTCGCCGAAGTGGTGCTGGAACACCTCCTGCAGCCGCTCGGTGTACCGGTCCTCGCCGTACGCGATCTGGTGGCCGCCGTTGGCCGCCGTGATCGCTGCGAGCACCTCGGGGTGGATGCCGGAGTAGTTGTCGGATGCGAAGCCCCGGACCGCGGGGTCGTGCTCGATGTTCACCGATCGATTCTACGGGGAGACGATGCGGTCCCGTCGGCCGTCACGGCCGCGCCGCCCGGTGCCGGGGCGCGGCGCCTTGACCCGGTCCTGCCGGTACGGGAGCATTCGGGAGTGACTCAGCCCGCCACGGATGACGAGACGCCGATCGACGACGCCACACGTCCGCCCCTGTCCGCCGAGCGGCTGAAGGCGTTCGTGGATGCGGTGGTCGCGATCGCGATGACCCTGCTGATCCTGCCGCTGCTGGAGAACGTGGCGGAGTTCGCCCGCGAGCACAAGGGCGCGCTCGACTACGTCCAGCAGGAGGGCGATCAGCTGTTCAGCTTCGGGCTGAGCTTCCTGATCATCGCGGTCTTCTGGATGAACCATCACCGCGTCTTCGATCGCGTCGAGAAGGTGACGAATGCGCTCGTCTGGCTGCAGGTGGGCTGGATGTTCACGATCGTGTGGCTGCCCGTGGCCACGGCCATGCTCGGATCGATGGGCAACGACGCGACGCAGAAGGCGCTCTACATCGGCGCTCTGCTGCTCTCCTCGCTGCTCATGCTCGTGACCCGGCTCTATCTGCGCCGTCATCCCGATCTGCATCGGATCCCGCCGGCGTCGCTGCGCCGCGGCATCATCGCGGAGGTCGTGATGAGCGCGCTGTTCGCGGTCGCCCTCGTGGTCGCCGTGCTGCTGCCGGACATCGGCTATGCGGCGATGTTCCTGCTGCTGCTCTCGGGGCCCGCGCAGGCGCTCATCGCTCGCGTGTGGCGGACGCGCGAGCACCGGGACGCGGGGCGCGCGAGAACCCGCTGACGGCTCAGGCCACGTCGACGATGCGGTCGTTGAGGGCGGCCGCATCCTCGTCCCACAGCGCGACGACGCGCGCTGCGAGGGCGTCGACCACGTCGTCCAGGCTGCGCACCCGGAGCACCACGGCGGCCGCGCGCAGCGGCTCTCCGGCGTCCCGTGCGGCCTTGGCGAAGCCCTGCGCCACGGCCCGGGTCCAGGTCTCGCTCGCCGCCTTCACGGCCGCGTAGTTCGCGCCGCCCGCGAGCGGCCGGGCGACAGCCGTGGAGGAGACGATCGCGAAGCGGCCGGCGTCGGACGCGCGCAGGTCGGCGTCGAAGGCACGGCTCGTCACCCGCACCGCGGTGAACGACTGCTCCAGCGCGCGGTAGTCCTCCTCGGTCTGCCCGGCGAGACCGCCGCCGCCGCGCCAGCCGCCCACGAGCGGCACCAGCCCGTCCACGTGCTCGCCGTCGGCGGCGAGGCGGTCGGCGAGCGCGGCGACCTCGGCCTCGTTCGTGAGGGAGCACCGCTCGACGCGGATCGAGCCGGTGCCGGAGCCGGTGCCGGCTCGATCCGCGGCCGGGTGCGCGGCGGCCGCGAGCGCGTCGATCTTCTCCTGGTCGCGGCCGACGGCGATCACGCGCGCTCCGGCGGCGAGGAGGGCCCGTGCGAGGGTCAGGCCGGACGGGCTGGTCGCCCCGGCGAGGAGGACGGTGCGTCCTGCGGCGGTCATGCGGTGCTCCTTCAGGTCGTTCGGCGCCGGTGCCGAGGGGAGGGGCGGCCGGGGCAGGAGAGACGGATGGCGGGAGGATTCCGGATCGATTGTCCATCCATCCGGGATCCTCCCGCCATCACGTGCCGGATCCTGCGCGGCTGTGCCGGATCCTGCTCAGTCGTCGGTGCCGCGGATGCCCACGGTCGACTCGATGACCGGCTTCATCTTCTTGTCGAGCGTCTCGAAGAACATCGACAGCGGGAACTCGTCGTCCAGCACCGCGTCGGTGTAGCCCTTCGGCGCTCCGGCGAGGATCTCGTCGGACAGCCCGCGAGCCCACTGCGAGGCGGGGTGCGGCGTGAGGGTGCCGCGGACGAGCTCGTACGCCGCGAGCCAGTGCGCCGTCTTCGGGCGGTCGATCGAGTGCCAGTACAGGTCGTCGATCGCGTCGCCCAGCGCCACGACGGCGTCCGGCACGTTCTCCCAGTCGAAGGCGAGCGCCGTGTCGGTCCAGTGCAGCACGCCGCGCTGGTGCAGCCAGGCGAACAGCAGCTGGCCGCCGACGGCGTCGTAGTTGCGCGTGCGGGTGCCGGTGATCGCGAAGCGGAAGATGCGGTCGAAGATCACTGCGTACTGCACGAGGTGCGCGTAGTCGTGCATCTCCTGCTCGCTGGCGGTGAGCTGCTCGCCGGCGGCGATGCGGGCGTCGAACGCGCGCTCGATCTTGACCGACTCGCGGAACGCGGTCATGTCGCAGCGCATCTCCTCGAGCGAGTAGAGGAAGAACGGCATCCGCTGCTTGATCATGAACGGGTCGAACGGCAGGTCGCCGCGCATGTGCGTGCGGTCGTGGATGATGTCCCACATCACGAACGTCTTCTCGGTCATCTGCTGGTCGTCGAGCATGGCGGCCGCGCGCTCGGGCAGCTCGAGGTTCGTGATCTCGCTCGCGGCCCGCACGACCCGGCGGTAGCGGGCGGCCTCGCGGTCCTGGAAGATCGCGCCCCAGGTGAACGAGGGGATCTCGCGCATGGCGACGGTCTCGGGGAACAGCACGGCCGAGTTGGTGTCGTAGCCGGGCGTGAAGTCGACCAGGCGCAGCGAGACGAACAGCTTGTTGCCGTAGTCGCCGGCCTCGAGGTCGGCGATGAACTCGGGCCAGATGGTCTCGACGATGAGCGCCTCGACGAGGCGGTCGCTCGAGCCGTTCTGCGTGTACATCGGGAAGACGACGAGGTGACGGATCCCGTCGACGCGGTGCTCCTGCGGCTGGAACGCGACGAGAGAGTCGAGGAAGTCGGGCACGCCGAAGCCCTCGTCGGCCCAGCGCTGGAAGTCCTTGACCGAGGCCTCGAGATACGCGGTGTCGTGCGGGAAGGCGGGGGCGAGGGCCGTGATGCCGGCGATGATGGCGGCGACGTGGGCGCGGGCGGCCTCGTGGTCGTCCGCGTTCGGCACGGAGCCGTCCTTGATCTGCAGCGGGCGCATGGCGATGGCGGCGTCCTTGAGGATCCGCCAGGCCTCGGAGGTCTCGGCGATCGCCGCGTCCTCGACGACCTCGGGTTCGCCGATGAGAGCGTTGCTGGGGGTGGTGGTGAGGGACATCGGGACCTCCGATCGAGGGACGTGCAGGAAAAATTCCTGCAAAAGTGGATCAACTCAGGATATTATTCCAGACATGGACGATCCTGTCGACCTCGCGATCCTCGCCGCCCTGTCTCAGGACGGGCGTGCCACGCTCGCGCACCTCTCCGAGGCCGCCGGCCTTTCGGTGTCCGCCGTGCAGTCCCGCCTGAAGCGGCTCGAATCGAGGGGCGCGATCACCGGGTATCGTCCGGTGATCGATGCGGAGTCGGTGGGCAAGCCGCTCTCCGCGTTCATCGAGATCACGCCGCTCGACCCCGCCCAGCCGGACAATGCACCCGAGCTGCTCGAGCACCTCGACGCGATCGAGGCCTGCCATTCGATCGCCGGCGACGCCGCGTACATGCTCTTCGTGCGCGTCGCCTCGCCGCGCGCGCTGGAGCAGCTGGTGCGCGACATCCGCCTCGCCGCGAACGTGAGCACCCGCACGACGGTCGTGCTGCAGACCTTCTACGAGCACCGGCCGATCGTGCCGGCCGCCTCGTCCTGACCGCCGATCCCGGGGAGCGGAGCGCCGCGACGCGGCGGCGGAGCGCCGTGCCCGGCGTGCCCATAGGCTGAGAGCCGTGGCAGACGCGAGGATCCAGGGCAGCACGGCGCACGAGATCGCCGACTCCATCCGCGCCCTGATCGGATCCGGGGCGCTGCGGCCCGGCGCCGGCCTGCCGACCGTGCGGGCGCTGGCCGACCTGCTCGGGGTGAACCGCAACACGGTCGCCGCCGCCTACCGCGCTCTCGCCCGTGCGGGAGCCGTGGAGAGCCGCGGCCGCGGGGGCACGGTCGTCACCGAGCCGCTGCGCACCGAGGAGGAGGGGTTCGCTGCCGAGACCGTGCTGCGCGACCTCGGCAGCGGCAACCCCGATCCCGACCTGCTGCCGCTCCCGGTGCTGGCCGAGGTCGATCTGCGCACGCCCGCGCTGTACGGCGACGCCCTCATCGACGAGGGGCTGCGCACCTGGGCCGCGTCCTGGCTCGCCGAGGCGCAGCCGCGTCCGTTCGAGCTGTCCGTGACCTCGGGCGCCGTCGACGCACTGGAGCGCCTGCTGGTCGCCTCCCTCGCGCACGGCGACGTCGTCGGTCTCGAGGATCCGTGCTTCCTCTCCAGCATCAACGTGGTCCGCCTCGGCGGATACCGCCCGGTCGGGATCCCGCTCGACGACGAGGGGATGACCGTCGCGGGCCTCCGCGCCGCGATCGACGCGGGCGCCCGCACGGTCGTCTGCACGCCGCGTGCGCACAACCCGACGGGGATCAGCATGAGCGCCGCGCGCGCCGCCGGACTGCGTGCCGTCTTCGCCGAGGCGCCGCACGTGCTCATCGTCGAGGACGACCACTACTCGCTGCTCTCGCGGCGGCCGTACCACTCGGTCATCCCGGACGGCCACCCGCGGTGGGCGCTGGTGCGGTCGATGTCGAAGTTCCTCGGCCCGGATCTGCGGCTGGCGCTCCTCGCCTCGGACGCCGACACCGCCGCGCAGCTGCGCACCCGGCTCTCGCCCGGGAAGACCTGGGTGAGCCGGATCCTGCAGCGCGTCGCCGTCGGCATGCTCGACCATCCCGACACCCCTGCCGCGCTCGAGCGCGCCGGGGCGCACTACGCGGAACGCGGCGACGCCCTGCGCGCCCTGCTGCGCGAGCGCGGCATCACGGTGCGCGGCGACGACGGCCTCAACGTGTGGGTCGAGTGCGGGGCGGACGGGCGCGCCGTCTCCGAGGCGATGATGCGCCGCGGCTGGCTGGTGCGCACGGGCGGAGGGTTCCTCCTCGAGCCGGACGAGGCCTCGCCGCAGATCCGGCTGACCGCGCACACCCTCGACGACGCCGAGCTGCGCGCCCTCGCCGACGACCTGCGCGCCGCGATCGCCGACGCGCGTCGCCGCTGACCCCGGCGCATCGCGGCGCCGCTGACCCCGGCGCATCGCGGCGCCGCTCCGGCGGCCGGGCACACGCGGCGCCGCTAGGATTCCGGGGTGGCGAACCGCAAGTCCCAGAACCGCACCAAGAAGACCGCGTCCGCGTCTGCACGTCCGGTGACGCGCTCCCGCTCCGGCAATCCCGCCAAGCGCCCCGTCGAGGCGCAGGCGCCGGTCACCGCGGGCGACTGGATCGGCGCGGCGCGTCCGCGCACGCTTCCCCTCGCGATCGCTCCCGTGCTGGTCGGCACGGGAGCGGCCCGGCTGGGCGATCCGCAGTTCCACTGGGTCATCGCGCTGGCGTGCCTCGCCGTCGCCGTGTGCCTGCAGATCGGCGTCAACTTCACGAACGACTACAGCGACGGCGTGCGCGGAACCGACGCGCACCGGGTCGGCCCCGCGCGCCTCACCGCCTCCGGGCGGGTGAGCGCGAAGAGCGTGCTGTACACGGGTCTCGCCTTCTTCGCGCTCGCCGCGATCGCGGGCGTGGGGATCGTGATCCGCACGCAGCAGTGGTGGATGATCGCCGTCGGCGCGGTGTGCATCGTGGCGGCCTGGTTCTACACCGGCGGCAAGCGCCCGTACGGCTACAACGCGCTCGGCGAGGTGTTCGTGTTCGTGTTCTTCGGGCTGGTCGCCACGCTCGGCACCACCTGGGTGCAGTCGCTGAAGCTGCCGCAGGAGGCCTGGATCGGGGCCGTCGCCGTCGGTCTCTTCGCCTGCGCGGTGCTGCTCGCCAACAACCTCCGCGACATCGACCAGGACCGCGTGGTCGGCAAGCGCACGCTGACCGTGGTGATCGGCCGGCGCGCGACGCAGATCCTCTACACGCTGTTCGTGATCCTGCCGTTCCTGGGGCTCGTGCTGCTGGCGCTGTTCTATCCGGTCGCCTGGATCGGACTGCTCGCGCTGCTCGCGATCCTGCCCGCGGTCGTGATCGTGTGGGCGTACGGCAAGCCCGGCGAGCTCGTGATCGCGCTCGCCCTCACCTCGCTCGGCACGCTGCTCTACGCCGGGGCGCTGTTCTGGGCGTTCATCGCGAACGCGGTCTGACGCGGCGCCCACGCCCCGCAGGGGACCCCGCCCAGCCCGCGCCCACCGGGTGCATAGAGTCTTTTCGTAGGATTCAGAGCATGCCTCTGAGTTCGTCGCGCCCGTCCGCGCCCCTCGGGACTGCGTCCGATCGTCCGCGCGCACGCCGCCGGCGGCCGCGCACCGCGACGGCGGGCGCCCTGGTGCTCGGCGCCGTGCTCGCCGCAGGCCTCGCGGGCTGCGCCGCCGATCCGGTGGCCGACCAGTACCGCAACGGCGACAACAAGGGCTACATCGGCTCCGACGGCATGCGCGTCGAGGAGATCAAGCCGGGCGACCGCACCAAGCCGGTCGCCTTCTCGGGCACGCTGGAGAGCGGCAAGAAGTTCAGCAGCGCCGAGATCGCCGGCGACGTCGCGGTCGTGAACTTCTGGTACGCCGCGTGCGGACCGTGCCGGGTCGAGGCGAAGGACCTCCAGGCGGTGTGGCAGAAGTTCGACGGCAAGGGCGTCTCGTTCGTCGGCGTGAACACCTACGACCAGGCCGGCACCGCGGTCGCGTTCAACGACAAGTACGGGGTGACCTACCCCAGCATCATCGACGTGAACACGGGCGACGCGAAGTACGCCTTCGCCGAGGTCACCTCGATCCAGGCGACCCCCACGACGCTGGTCCTGGACAAGCAGGGCCGGGTGGCCGCCCGCGTGATCGGGCCGATCGGATCCGCCTCCATCCTGGAGACGCTCGTGCAGGACGCCCTGGATGAGAAGTGACGCGCGAGAAGTGAATCCGATCTCGTGAACATCGACGCCATCGTCGGCACCGGCGCGCTCTGGGCGGCCGTGCCCGTCGCCATGCTCGCCGGGCTCCTGTCGTTCCTCTCGCCCTGCGTGCTGCCGCTCGTGCCGGGCTACCTCGGCTTCGTCGGCGGCGCGGTGAGCGGCGCGCGACAGCGCCAGGACGGCACGGCCGACGCCCCGACCCGTCGTCAGATGGTGCTCGGCGTGCTGCTGTTCATCCTGGGCTTCACGCTCGTCTTCATCCTCATGGCGGTGGTCGGGGGAGCGGCGGGCGTGTTCCTGCTGCGCTGGGGCGACGTGATCACCCGCGTGCTCGGCGCGGTCATCATCGTGATGGGCCTCGTGTTCGTCGGCGTGTTCGGCGTCGCGCAGCGCACGATCCGGATGAACGTCTCCGGTCGTGCCGGCCTCATCGGTGCCCCCCTGCTCGGCATCGCCCTGGGAATCGGGTGGAGCCCCTGCCTCAGCCCCACGCTGTCGGCGATCGTCGCGCTGTCGGTCAACGTCGGCGACGTGAGCCGGGCGGTCTGGCTGGGCGTCGCCTACTCGCTCGGACTCGGGATCCCGTTCCTGCTCGTCGCGCTCGGCTTCGGCTGGGCGACCAGGTCGGTCTCGTTCCTGCGCCGCCACGTGCGCGTGGTCAACATCGTCGGCGGCGCGCTGCTCATCGTGCTGGGCCTGCTCATGGTGACCGGGGTCTGGAAGACGATCATGTCGAGCATCGGGGCGGTGGTCGGCAGTGTCGAGCTCCCGCTCTGACCGTGGGCCGGGCACACGGCTGCTGAGCCTTACGAAGCACAGGGATCGAACGTGACGAACCAAGACACGAAGAAGAAGGCGTCCGCACGAGGGGACTCGACGGATCCGCTGCGCCCCGGCGACCACATCGACGCGGTGGCGGAGCCCGTCGACGGGGGCGTGGAGTCGCCACGGCTCGGCGTCGTCGGCTGGCTGCGCTGGGGCTGGCGGCAGCTCACCAGCATGCGCACGGCCCTCGTGCTGCTGCTCATCCTCGCGATCGCCGCGATCCCCGGCTCGATCTTCCCGCAGCGGATGGCGGATCCGAACGGCGTCACGCAGTACAAGGTCGACCACCCGGATCTGTTCCCGATCATGGATTCGCTGCAGCTGTTCGACGTCTACCTGTCGGCGTGGTTCTCGGCGATCTACCTGCTGCTGTTCCTTTCGCTCGTGGGCTGCGTGATCCCGCGCATCAAGCATCACTTCAAGGCACTGCGTTCGCGCCCTCCCCGCACGCCGGTGCGGCTGTCCCGTCTCGACGACCATCGCGAGGCCGTACGCACCGTCTCCGGCACGGATGCGCAGGCCGCCGCGGCCGAGGCCGTCGCGATCGCCGAGAAGCAGCTGCGCGCGCTGCGCTACCGCGTCGAGCGCTACGACGACAAGCGCGGGTTCTCCGTGTCGGCCGAGCGCGGCTACGCGCGGGAGACCGGCAACCTGCTGTTCCACCTGGCCCTCGTCGGCGTGCTCGTCTCGGTCGGCGTGGGCGGCAGCTTCGCCTACACGGGGCAGCGCGTGGTCGTGCAGGGCACGAGCTTCGTGAACACGCTCCTGGACTACTCGTCGATGAACCGCGGCCGCTTCGTCTCCGACGACGCCCTCGCCCCGTACCGGATGACGCTGGACTCGTTCGACGTCACGTACCAGCCCTTCGAGAAGGGCAGCCCGTCCTCGGGACTGGCCGGCGACTTCTCCGCGAACGTCTCCGTGACGGAGCCGGGGCAGAAGCCGCGCGACGCCTCGGTGCAGGTGAACCACCCGCTCGGCATCGCCGGAGACCGCGTCTACCTGCTCGGCAACGGCTACGCGCCCACGATCACCGTCAAGAACGCGAAGGGCGACGTGGTCTACCACGACTCCGTCCCGTTCCTCCCGCAGAACAACAGCACGATGATGTCGATCGGCATCGTCAAGGTCGCCGACGGCCTGCCGGAGCAGCTCGGCCTGCAGGGCTTCTTCTACCCGACGGCGGGACAGCTCGCCTCCGGCGCGCTCACCTCGGTGTATCCGGCGCTGGTGAACCCCACGCTCACGCTCAACGTCTATGCGGGCGACCTCGGCATCGACGACGGCACGCCGCGGTCGGTGTACGTGCTCGACACCGCGAAGATGACGCAGCTCACGGGCGGCAAGACCGGCGTGAAGTCGATCGAGCTGGCCCCGGGGGAGACCACCGCCCTGCCGAACGGGATGGGCACCATCACGTTCGAGAACGAGGCGCCGAAGGACGCGAAGGACTACGCCCAGTCGGTGAAGCGCTACGTCTCGCTGCAGATCCATCACGACCCCTCCGAGCAGTGGGTGCTCGCTTTCGCGGCGCTCGCCGTGCTCGGCCTCGTGCTCGCCCTCTTCGTGCCGCGGAGGCGGATGTGGGTCAAGGCCGTGGTCGTCGACGGCGCCGTGCACCTGGAGTACGCCGGGCTGGCCCGCGGCGAGGACCCGACCCTGGCCGCGGCCGTGGAGGACCTCCGCGACGGTCACGCCCGCCTGCTCGACGCCGCGGGAACCACCGCGGCGGTCGCGGAGACCCGCGGCACCTCCGAACCCGATGGCCCCTCCGAGGCCGATGACAGCGGAATTCCGCGGAAGTAGGCTGACAGCATGAACTTCGACTCGATGTCGATCCTGACGATCTGGACGGCTGTCGCGATCTACGCGGCCGCGTTCATCGCCTACGCGCTCGATCTCGCCCGGCGCTCCCAGGCCGCCGCGGACGCCAAGGTCGCCGTGCCGGAGCGCGAGCTCGTCGGCGCGGCGGTGGGCGGCTCCTCGGCGTCGTCGTCGGGTGGGGCCGGCACCGCCTCGGGCGCCGAGGCCGCGGCCCCGCCGCGGTACGTGATGGCCCGCATCGGCACGGCGCTCACCACGCTCGGCTTCCTGTTCCACCTGGCGGGCGTCGTGCTGCGCGGCATCGCCGCGGGCCGGGTGCCGTGGTCGAACATGTACGAGTTCTCCATGACCGGCACGCTGCTGATCATCGCCGTCTACATCGCGGTGAACATCTGGTACGACCTGAAGTACCTGGGCACGTTCATCGTGGGTCTCGTCGTGGTGCTGCTGGGCGGTGCCGCCACCGGGTTCTACACGCAGGTCGTGCCGCTGGCGGATCCGCTCAAGAGCGTCTGGCTCGTGATCCACGTGTTCGTCGCATCGCTCGGCACGGCCTTCTTCGCCCTCGCCTTCGCGCTGAGCGTCTTCCAGCTCATGCAGGCCCGCCGCGAGTCCCGGATCCTGGCCGAGGCGTCCAAGCCCGGGCCCCGGTTCCTCGCGACGCTGCCGACGGCCGACCGGCTGGAGAGCCTCGCCTACCGGTTCGCGACCGTCGGCTTCATCCTGTGGACGTTCACGCTGATCGCCGGATCCATCTGGGCCAACGACGCCTGGGGCCGGTACTGGGGCTTCGACACCAAGGAGACCTGGACGTTCATCATCTGGGTGCTCTACGCGGGCTACATCCACGCGCGCGCGACGCGCGGCTGGCGCGGATCCCGCTCGGCCTGGCTCTCGATCGTCGGCTTCGCGGCGGTGCTGTTCAACTTCACCATCGTGAACCTGTTCTTCAAGGGCCTGCACGTCTACTCGGGTCTGAGCTGAACCGGCGGCGCACCGCGCCGTGCGGCCGGGCCGCGGGGCGCGCACGATGAAGGCGGGACGCCGCAGGCTGCGCCCGGGGGCGCTGCTCGTGATCCTGCTCGTGATCGTCGCTGCCGTGGTGGTGGCGACCGGGATCCTGCCCGCCGCGGACGCGGGGGCGCTCGCCGGGCGGACCGCCCCGGTGCTCGGGTTCGTGGTCGCGATCACGATCGTCGCCGAGCTCGCGCGGGACGCGGCGGTGTTCGACGTGGTCGCGCAGCACCTGGCCCGTTGGGGTCGAGGACGTGTGCTCGCGCTGTGGGGCGCGGTCATCCTGCTCGCGGTGGTCAGCACGGTGTTCCTCTCGCTGGACACGACCGCGGTCATCGTGACGCCGGTGGTGGTGCTGCTCGCCCAGGGCGTGGGCGTCTCGCCCCTGCCCTTCGCCCTCGCGACCGTGTGGCTCGCCAACACGGCGTCTCTCCTGCTGCCGGTGTCGAACCTGACCAACCTGCTCGCCGCGTCGAGGATCGGGGCGGATCCGGCGGCCTTCCTCGCCCTGAGCTGGGCGCCGGCGCTCGCCGGGGTGCTCGTGCCGGTCGCGATCCTCACGATCGCGCACCGCAGGACGCTCCGGGGCCGCTACACGGCTCCGCCGCAGGCCCGCCCGACGGATCGCGTGCTGTTCGTGGTCTCGGCGGTGGTGCTCGTCGCACTGCTGCCGCTGCTCGCCCTCGTGCAGGAGGTGTGGATCCCCGCCGCGGCGGCCGCGCTGATCCTCGTGGTGGTCTTCGCGTTCCGGCGGCGCCGGGCCCTGCGCCTCGCGCTCGTGCCGTGGCAGGCCCTCGGCCTCGCGGCCGGGCTGTTCGTGATCGTGGAGGCTGCGCACGCGCGCGGGCTCGCCGCGCTGCTCACCCCGCTCGCCGCGGACGGCCACGGCGTGGGGGAGCTGCTGCGCGTCGCGGGCATCGGCGCGCTCGCGGCCAACGGCATCGACAACCTTCCGGCCTACCTCGTGCTGGAGCCGCTCGCGGCGCACGACCCGGTCGCCCTGATGGCGCTGCTGATCGGCGTGAACCTCGGCCCGCTCGTGACGCCGTGGGCCTCGCTCGCGATCCTGCTCTGGCACCACCGGATCACCGCCCTGGGCGTGACCGTGCCCTGGGGGCGTTTCGCACTGGGGGGGCTCGTCGCGGCGGCGTCCACCGTGCTCGTCGCCGTGCTCGCCCTCGCGGCCGTTTCCTGATCCGCGGATCCGGGTTATCGTCGCGGCATGTGCCGGAACATTCGCTGCCTCCACAACTTCGAGCCGCCGACCACCGATGACGAGGTGCGCGAGGCCGCCCTCCAGTTCGTCCGCAAGGTGAGCGGCTCCACGCATCCGTCGCGGGCGAACACACCGGCGTTCGAGCAGGCGATCGACGAGATTGCGCAGGCCACCCGCCGCATGCTCGATCAGCTGGTCACGAACGCCCCGCCGAAGAATCGCGAGGCCGAGGCGGTCAAGGGACGCCAGCGGCACGAGAAGCGCATGGAGCGCGAGGTCAGGATCCGTACGGCGAGCGTCTAGCGGCCCGCGTCGTCGGCGGCCCTCGTGATCCGCGTCGTGCGTGCCATACGCTCGACGAAGAGCACGACGACACGGCACGAGGGGGCAGCATGCGCAGACGTCAGGTCACGATCATCACGGGAGAGCCCGGTCCGTCGGCCGGCGGGGTGCGGATCGAGCCGTTCACGTTCGGTCTCGTCGGGGCGCTCGGGGTCCTGGTCGCGCTCCTCATCGGCACGATCGTCGGGCAGCTGTCGACGGTGCTCGTGTACATCGGCATCGCGCTGTTCCTCGCACTCGGGCTCGACCCGATCGTGCGGCTGATCGAGAGGAAGCTCCCGCGCGCCGCGGCCGTCGCGATCGTGGTCGTCGTGGTGGTGCTGGCCTTCGCCGGGATCCTGCTGGCGATCGTGCCCATCGTCGTGCAGCAGATCGCGCACCTCGTCGAGACGGGCCCGAAGATGATCGACGATCTGCTGCGCAGCGACTGGTACCGCCAGCTCGCCGCGCAGTACGGCGACTCGTTCAGCCAGGCGGTGGACGGGATCGCGAAGTTCTTCAAGGATCCGGCCAACATCACCAAGATCGGCGGCGGTGTTCTCGCCGTCGGCGCGGGCATCGCGGGCGGGTTCACGGGCTTCACGATCGTGCTGATCCTGACGCTGTACTTCATGGCCTCCCTGCGGACGATGAAGCGCACCGCCGCCCGCTTCGTGCCGGCGTACCGGCGTCCTCGCTTCACCGAGCTCGTCGAGGACGTGTCGGGTGCGGTCGGCCGCTACGTGATCGGCCAGGCGAGCCTGGCGCTCATCAACGGCGTCCTGAGCCTGATCTTCCTCACCATCATCGGGGCGCCGCTGCCGGCGCTGCTCGCGCTGATCGCGTTCATCGGCTCGCTCATCCCGCTCGTGGGGACGCTGACCGGATCCATCATCAACTCGCTCATCTGCCTGTTCGTCTCGCCGCTGACCGCGCTGATCGCCTTCGCGTACTACCTCGTCTACATGCAGATCGAGGCCTACGTCATCAGCCCGCGCATCATGAGCAGGGCCGTGGCCGTGCCCGGTGCGCTCGTCGTGATCGCCGCGGTCGGCGGCGGCGCGCTCGGCGGCATCCTCGGGGCGCTCGTCGCGATCCCGGTCGCGGCGTCCGCGATCATCATCATCCAGAAGGTGCTGTTCCCGGCGCAGGACGCGAAGCTCGTGCCGCCGGACCAGGCCCGCACGGCCTGACCGACGAGACGGCGGGCGCGGCACCGAGGAGCGTGCCGCGCCCGCCGTCCGGATCAGACGGCCGGGGCCAGGATCGCCCTGGTCGAGGTGGTGCGCCGCGCGGTCACAGCGAGGGTCGTGGCGACGAGCGCGAGGACCGTCCACACCACAAGCGCGGCGACGGCGGATCCGGTGCCCTGGTCGCCCAGCAGCGCGGTCGCCGCCGGCGAGGTGGGCAATGCGCCCGCGATCGTGGCGAGCCATCCGGGCAGCGTCGAGATGATGCCCGCGCCGAGAGCGGCGACGCCGATGACCGCGGCGATCCAGCGGCCGATCCCGCCGAGCACGGCGACGAGCGCCTGGTTCACCGCGGCGAACGCCACGCCGGCCAGCACCGCCACGCCCGCGAATGCCCACCAGCGCGCCGGGTCGTACTTAGCCACGATCTCCACCACGAGCGCGACGAGCAGTCCCTGACCCGCGCCGAGCGCTGCGGCGGGGGCGAAGGCGCGCAGGGCGAGCAGCGCCGATGGGCGGCGCGACGTGAGCGCACGCGCCGTGAACGCCCGCATCACGAGGAACGACACGAGTCCGCCGAACCACAGCACGACGGCCGCGAGCAGCGGGATCGCCGTGGGGCCGAACATCCCGCCCGAGGTGTCGGCCTTGACCGGATCCGCGACGACCTCGGCGAGGGATGACGCCTGGCTGTCGGTGCGCTTCGGGAGCGAGTCCGCCGCCTGGTGGAGTCCCGTGGCGAGGCCCGCGGTGCCGGTCGCGAGCGATCCGACGCCGGTGCTGAGCTGGGCGGCGCCGTCGGCGAGCTGCGTCGCGCCGGACTGCAGGCCGGTCGCGCCGGTGGCCAGGTTCCCTGCACCGGTCGCGCTCTGCGTGGTGCCGTCGGCGAGCCGACCGAGACCGTCGGAGAGCTGGTTCACGCCGTCGGCGGCGGCACGGAACTGACCCGCGATCGTCGATGTGGCTTGCGTGTTGAGCTGGGTGAGCCCGCTTGCTGTGCCGTTCGACGCGGCGGCGGCAAGGGCGGCGGGCCCCTTCGGATCGGCCAGAGCTGCGGCTCCTGCGGCGGAATTCGCGAGTTCTTCGCAGAACGTGGCGCTGGCGACCGCAGAGCAATTGGCGGAGAGTTTGGACAGCCCGGCGGAAAGTGAGTCGATGCCGCTCTTGGTGGCCGCGGATGCCTGTGCCGCCCCGTTCGCCCCTGCAGAAAGCTCGGCCGGCACGAGCCCCTGCGCCTGCAGAGCGTCCGCGCCCTGCGCGAGCTGTGCGCCCGCCTGGTTCGCGCCGGTCTGCGCCGACGTGATCCCGTTCGCGATCGTGCCGAGGCCGTTCGACAGCTGGGAGGCGCCGTCGGCGAGCTGCCCGGCGCCGTCGGCCAGCTTGGTCGCGCCGTCGGGAAGGGCGGCCGCTCCGGTCGCGGCCGACTTCGCGCCGTTCGCGAGCTTGTCGGCGCCGTCCGCCGCCTCGCCGATCTTGTCGCCGAGGGTGCTGAAGCCGACCAGCACGTTCTGCAGGGTGCTCTTGGAGATCTCCGTGCCCATGGTCGACGCCGCGGTCGCGGCGATCTGGTTGGCGATCAGTCCGTCCGCGGCGCGCGCCTGCGGCGCCGTCGTCACCGAGATCGTTGCCTTCTCCGCCGGCTTCGAAGGATCCTGCACGGCGCTCCCGCCCGACACCGCGGCGGCGGAGAAGCCCTTCGGGATCCGGACGACGGCCTGGTAGGTGCCGTCCTTGAGTCCCGCCGTCGCGTCCTTCTCGTTCGAGACGACCCAGGTCAGGTTCTCGTCCTTCTTCCCCGTGCCGTCCACGAGCCCGGCGGAGAGCTGACGCCCGAGCGGGGCGAGCTGGCCGTTCACGGTCACCGGCTCGTCGTCGTTCACGATCGCGGCGGTCATCGTGTCGAGCCGCTGGGTGGGGTCCTGCAGCGCGGCGACGAGCACGCCGCCCAGGATCGCGGGCAGCAGGAGCACGCCGATCAGGGTGAGGGCCGTGATCGGCTTGTGCGAACGTGCGCGCTCGATCAGCGCGGACAGGCGGTTCGTCATGCGGACACCTCGTCGAGGTCGGTGGTGGTCTGTGCGGGCAGGTCGGACGACGGCTGCGGGGCGTCGAGATCGCGGATCCGCGGATCGGCCCAGCCGGCGTCGGCGAGCAGGCGGGCGGCGGCAGGTGCGTCCGCCGCGGTGGCGAGCACCGCGAGCGGGCCGCGCTCCGCGGCGTCGCGCAGCATCGCGGAGGCCTGCTCGGACTGGGCGAGCGTCAGGCGGTCGGCACCGTCGATCACGACCAGCGAGGTGCGCCCGCGCAGGGCGTCCCGCAGCTCGTGCAGCGGATCCGCGGACTCGTCGCGCTCCGCATCGACGAGCACGCACCCGACGTGTGCGCGCACCCAGGCGGCCCGCCCGGGCAGCAGATGACCGGCCACGCGCAGCCGGCCCTCGGAGGGCACGCGGGCGGCGACCGCCAGCGCCACGGCGCGGCGCACGGTGCCGTCGCCTCCGGTCAGCACGAGCGCCGAGCCCGCGGGCACCCGCAGATCCAGCCCCTGCACGATGCCGGCGACGGCGAGGCCGTCGGCCGCGACCACGGAGTCGTCGCCCGGCCAGGACGCCAGGTGCCGCTCGCGCTCGACCGCCTCGCCCTCGATGTCGACGCTCGGCAGGATCCGCTCGAGCCAGGCGGGGATGCGCCAGGCGCGCTCGCCGAGGATCGCCATCAGAGCGGGGATCAGGGTCATCCGCACGAGGAAGGCGTCGATCGCGATGCCCGCCGCGAGTCCCAGCGCGATCGGCTTGAGCGACGAGTCGCCCTCGGGCACGAACGCCACGAAGACGGCGAACATGATGAGCCCGGCGGCGGTGACGACCTTCGCGGATCCGGTGAAGCCGCTGCGCACCGCGCGCAGGGCGGCCGCGCGGCGCTCGGCGCGGTCGTCGCTGCGGGAGCCGGCGTCGTGCACGTAGTCCTCGCGCATGCGGGAGACGAGGAAGACCTGATAGTCCATCGCGAGCCCGAACAGCACGCCCATGAGGATGATCGGCATGAAGCTGATGATCGGTCCGACCCGTGCCACGTGCAGCGCATCCGCGAACCAGCCCCACTCGAACACGGCCGACACCACGCCGAATGCGGCGACGATCGAGAGCAGGTAGCCGAGCGCGGCCGTGACCGGCACCCAGATCGAGCGGAACACGATCGTGAGCAGCACGAGCGACAGGCCGATCACGAAGATCCCGAACGGCAGCAGTGCGGCGCCCAACTGATCGGAGATGTCGATCGCGACGGCGGTGAAGCCGGTCACCTTCACGTCGATCCCGAATTCCTTGAGCCATTCGTCGTGATGGGAGCGCAGCTCTCGCACGAGGTCGGCGGTCGCCGGGGCATCCGGGGCGGTGGTCGGGATCACCTGGACGATGCCGGTGTCGGCCGTCTGGTTCGGGGTCGCCAGGGCGATCTCCGCCACCCCCGGCAGCTTCCCGACGGCGTCGCCCAGATCCTTCATCAGGCCCACCGGATCCTTCGAGGTGACGATGGTGCCGGTGAGGATGAGCGGGCCGTTGAAGCCGGGGCCGAAGTGCTCCGCGGTCAGGTCGTAGTTCTCCCGCGCCTCGGACCCCTGCGGCTGCACACCGGAGTTCGGCAGCGCGAGCGCCAGGTTCGCGGCCGGCACGGCGACGACGCCGAGACCCAGCACGATCGCGATCGCCACGAGCACGGGATGCTTCGTGACGCCGGTCACCCAGCGCTCCGAGAAGGGGCGACGCGGACGCGCCTCCTTCTCTCCCTTGCGGGGACGACGCGGCCGCACCGGGCGCCCCGCGACACGTCCCTTCAGGAAGCCCAGGATCGCCGGCGTCAGGGTCACCGCGATGAGCACGGCGATGAGCACGGCGACGGCCGCCGCGATCCCCATCGTGGTGAGGAAGGGGATGCCCGCGAAGCCCAGCCCGACGAGGGCGATCAGCACCGTGATGCCGGCGAAGACCACGGCAGAGCCCGCGGTGCCGGTCGCCCGCGAGGCGGACTCCTCGGGATCCACCCCCGCGCGCACCTGATCCTGATGTCGGGCGGTGATGAACAACGCGTAGTCGATGCCCACGGCGAGCCCGAGCATGAGGGCGAGCAGCGGCGTGGTCGAGGAGACGGGGGCGAAGGCGGTGGCGGCGAAGATCGCGGCCATCGAGACGCCGACCCCGAGGATCGCGGTGAGCAGCGGCATTCCTGCCACGACGAATGAGCGGAAGGCGACGATCAGCACGAGCAGCGCCACGACGAGGCCGATGCCCTCGGTGATCGAGATCGCGGGGATCGACATCGAGAACAGGTCGCCGCCGATGACCGCCCTGGATCCGCTCGGCAGCTCCTTCTCGAGGTCGCTCACGGCGGTGCGCAGCGTGTCCTTGGTGGCCGCCGAGACGTCGGACGCCTGGCCGTCGAACTGCATCCGCACGATCGCGGCGGAGCGGTCGTCGCTCACCATGCCGGTGACGTGCTCGTCGTAGGGGCTGGTCGCCGCGAGCACGCCGTGCACGTCGCCCAGGTCCTTGACGGTCCGCTCGATCGGCGCCTTGTAGTCGGCGTCGGTGACCCGGTCTCCCGGGGCCGCGACGACGATGAACTGCGCGCTCGTGCCGCTCACCTGGGGGAAGGTGCGCTCGAGCTGCTCGAGGCCCGCCTGCGACTCGGTGCCAGGGATCTTGAACGTGTTGTCGGTGCCCTTGCCGAGGGCGAGGGCGGCGCCGCCTGCGATGCCCAGCACGAGCAGCCAGGCCACGAGCACGCGCCAGGGGTGGCGGAACGACCAGCGTCCGAGCGACGAGAGCAGTGTGGACACGGGTTCCTCCGAGGGATGCACGGGCGGGTTCGATACACTTGTGTATTCGATACGTGAATGTATCGTAGAACGAAGGCCGCGGGATAATCTGTGCGCGGGATGTGAATCGCGCAGAGGCGCGCGACGACGGAGGTGCGGATGACCGGCAGTGCGACCAGGAGCCGGGAGAACACGCGGGCACGGCTGCTCGAGGCCGCGGCGCTGGTGTTCGCCGAGGCGGGACTGGACGGCGCGACCGTCGAGGCCGTGTGCGAGCGCGCGGGCTTCACGCGCGGCGCCTTCTACTCGAACTTCGAGTCGAAGGACGAGCTGTTCCTCGAGCTCGCCGGCACGGTCTCGGCCGAGCGGTTGACGGCCGTGCGGCAGCGGGTGACCGAGCTGAACGAGTCGGGTGCGCTCGCCCAGGACTGCGACGCGACCACGCTCGTGCAGCAGGTCATGGACACGGGAAGCGACGACCGCCTCGGCGTCATGCTGCTCAGCGAGATCCGGCTCCGGGCGCTCCGCGACCACGCCTGGGGCAAGGCCTATCTCAAGCAGGAGCAGGAGATGGTCGCCGGCATCGCCCGGATCATCGAGGACATCGTCGCGAGCGGCACGATGTCGCTGCGGGTCGAGCCGGAGATCGCCGCGCGCATGCTCCTCATCGTGTGGGAGGGCATGACCGTGCGCGGCGCGATGGCCGGCCAGGACGACGCGCAGCTGCGACGCACCGGCAGCACCGAGCTCGGCCGCCTGGTGACGCTGCTGCTCGGCTGACAGCGCACCCCTTCCCTCCTTCCGTCTATTTGCGCCAAACCGTGGGATTCGGGCCCTGAACCCCACGGTTTGGCGCAAATAGACGGAAGGGGGCCGGGGTCAGCGCTGTGCGAGGGTGGTGTGGCAGCGGGTCAGGCGTGCGATCCACCAGTCGCGGCGATCGGCGGAAGCCTGGAGGCGGGTCAGGGCGGCCGGATCCGGGATGACACGGGCGGGCGACACCCACCCGGCACGCGGGCGGGCGTCGGCGACGTCGTCGGCGAACAGGGACGCGGTGCCCAGGCCGCAGTCGAACTCGAGCGTGGGGAGCGCCGCGGCCAGCGCCGCCCCGAGCGACAGCCCCACCGCGGTGTCGAGAGCGCTGGAGACGACGGCGGGGAGCCCTGCGTCCGCGACGATGTCGAGCGCGCGGCGGATGCCGCCGAGCGGCTGCGCCTTGACGACGAGCAGGTCGGCCGCACCCGCGCGGGCGACCTCGAGCGGATCCGTCGCCTTCCGCACGCTCTCGTCCGCCGCGACGAGGATGTCCAGATAGCGGATCCGCTCGCGCAGCTCGGCGAGCTCGGCCACGGAGGCGCACGGCTGCTCGGCGTACTCCAGGTCGAAGGGCGCCAGGGCATGGATCGCCCGTTCGGCCTCGTCGACGTTCCAGCCGGCGTTCGCGTCGATCCGGATCCGCCCCTCCGGCCCCATCTCCGCCCGCACGGCGCGCACCCGGGCGATGTCGTCGGCGAGCGTCTGCCCCGCCTCCGCGACCTTGACCTTCGCCGTGCGGCACCCGTCGAAGCGCGCGAGCACGGCCGGCACCCGTTCGGCGGGCACCGCCGGCACCGTGGCGTTCACCGGGATGCGGTCGCGCAGCCCTGCCGGGCGCGGATGCCAGGCGTCGGCGATCGCGGCCTCGAGCCAGGTCGCGGCCTCGTCGTCGCCGTATTCCGGGAAGGGCGAGAACTCGGCCCACCCCTCCGGTCCCTCGAACAGGAGCGCCTCGCGCACGTCCACTCCGCGGAACCGGGTGTGCATCGGCAACGCGACAACCCGCGCGGTCTCGAGGAGCTCGGCGAGGGCGGGGAGGTCGGTCATGCCCCCATCATGCACCCGCGGATCCGCCGACCGGATCCGCCCTGCCCGCAGGTGCGCGCGACGATCTGCACCCCGGGTGACGATCCGCACAGGGATCCGCGCTCGTCGTGTGCGGATCGTCGCACCGTGTGCAGATCGTGGCCGCCTCCGGCGCAGTCGCGGGGTTCGGGGCGAGACGTGCGATTGACAATAGTGTGTGACGCACAATATGGTGTCGAACATGAGCGATGAGGAGTTCGACGGGCATCTGCAGGAGCTGCGGCGCGGAACGATCGTGCTGGCCAGCCTGCGTCTGCTGCGCGAGCCCGGATACGGCTACGGCCTGCTCGAGCAGCTCGGCTCGGCCGGGTTCCCCACCGACGCGAACACCCTCTACCCCCTGCTCCGCCGGCTCGAGAAGCAGGGATACCTGACGAGCGAGTGGAACACCGACGAGGCCCGGCCGCGCAAGTTCTACCGCACCTCCGACGCCGGGCTCCGCCTGGCCGACACCCTCATCCGCGAGCTGGAGGCCATCGCCGCCGCCGCGAAGACGCTTCCCTGACCAGGAGATCCGATCATGACCGAATCCGCCTACGCCGACCGCTACGTCGCCGCCGTCGCCCGCGCCGTGCCCGCCTCCTCGCGCGCCGAGATCCTCGCCGAGCTCGAGGCCTCGATCGCCGAGCAGGTCGAGCCCCGCATCGCCGAGGGAGAGGACCGGGACGGCGCGGAGCGCGAGGTCGTCGCCGCGCTCGGAGAGCCCATCGCGTACGCGTCCTCCCTGCTCGACCGGCCCATGTGGGTGGTCGGGCCCCGCTACTACGCGGCCTGGCTGCGCCTGCTCCGCCTGCTGCTCTGGATCGTGCCGCTGTGCGGGGTCGGCGGCGTGGTGCTCGGTCAGCTCATCGCACGGGCACCCGTGGGCGCGGTCTTCGGCAGCGCCGTCGCGGTGCTGATCCAGACGGTCGTGCACGTGGTGTTCTGGACGACCCTGGTCTTCTTCGTGCTCGAACGCACCGGTTCCACGGGCGACACGATCCTGGACTGGACCCCCGAGCAGCTGCCGCCCACGGCCGAGGCCCGCTCCGGGCGCACGGACCTCATCGCCTCGCTCGTCTTCCTGGCCGTCATGGCCGGCGCGATCGTGTGGGATCGCCTTCTCGGGTTCTTCCCGACGGGCGGATCCCCGATCCCGGTGCTCGCCCCCGAGCCGTGGCCCTGGATCGTGGTGTGGGGGTTCCTCGTCCTCGAAGCCGCGTTCGGCGTCGCCCTCTTCGTGCGACAGCGATGGACGACGGGACTCGCCGTGATCAACACGGTGCTGGCCCTCGCGTTCGCCGCCGCGACGCTCACGCTGCTGGTCCGCGGCGAGCTCGTCAACCCGTCCCTGATCGCGTTCATCACGGAGGCGGGCGGCGAGGGCTTCGCGCGAGGGGAGCGCGCATCGGCGGCGCAGGGCGGGGTGTTCGGGATCCTCGGCGTCGTCGTCGGCTTCAGTCTCGTGCTGTTCGCCGCGTGGGACATCGTCGACGGCTGGCTCAAGCTGCGTCGCGTACGCCGCACAGCGACGCCGCATCCGCGTCCCGGCCGCGCGGAATAGGCTGATCCTGTGACCGACACGCACGTCTCCGACCTGTTCGATCCCGCCGAGTGGACGCTCGCGCCCGGTGCCGGGGAGTACACCGACATCACCGCGCACGTCTCGAACGACGGCCGGATCGCAAGGATCGCGTTCGACCGGCCGGAGGTGCGCAACGCCTTCCGGCCGCACACCGTCGACGAGCTGTACCGGGCTCTGGACGCGGCGCGGCAGGATCCCCGCATCGGCGTGGTGCTGCTCACCGGCAACGGCCCGAGCCCGAAGGACGGCGGCTGGGCGTTCTGCTCGGGCGGTGATCAGCGGATCCGCGGCCGCGACGGCTACAAGTACTCCGACGACGAGAGCGCGGTGCCTGCCGACGCGCAGGCCAGGGCGGGACGCCTGCACATCCTCGAGGTGCAGCGGCTCATCCGCTTCATGCCGAAGGTCGTCATCGCCGTGGTGTCCGGATGGGCGGCCGGCGGCGGTCACTCGCTCCACGTCGTCTGCGACCTGACGATCGCGAGCGCCGAGCACGGTCGGTTCAAGCAGACCGATGCGGATGTCGGATCCTTCGACGCCGGATACGGATCCGCGTACATGGCGCGCCAGACCGGGCAGAAGTTCGCCCGCGAGGTGTTCTTCCTCGCGGAGGAGTACTCGGCCGAGCGTGCGATGCAGGCGGGTGCGGTGAACCGCGTCGTGCCGCACGCCGACCTCGAGCGCGAGGCGGTCGCGATGGCGCGCACGATCCTCACCAAGTCGCCCACGGCGATCCGCATGCTCAAGTTCGCCTTCAACGCCGTCGACGACGGGCTGGTCGGCCAGCAGGTGTTCGCGGGCGAGGCGACGCGCCTGGCGTACGGCACGGACGAGGCCGTCGAAGGCCGCGACTCCTTCCTCGAGAAGCGGGAGCCCGACTGGTCTCCCTACCCCTGGCACTTCTGACGCCATGCCCCAGGGGTTGAAAGCGCGCACGTGGCTGGATCCGCGCCCCGGATGGAGCCATTCGCGCGCTCTGAACGCGAGTCTCGCAGGCGGCCGGGCGTGAGGCTGCGGGGGACCGACGGGGCGGATCCGATCGCTGTGCAGGCGGCGCTTCCTGCCGCGCTCGACGGCACGGCGCCGCTCGCGCTCGGCTTCGAGCCGGGGCCCGACGACGTCGTGCCCGAGGGCACCGCGGCGGTCATCGCGACCTCCGGATCCACGGGCGTGCCGAAGCGGGTCGTGCTCTCCGCCGCCGCGCTGCGGGCGAGCGCCGCGGCCACGGCGGAGCGGATCGGATCCGGGCGCTGGACCCTCGCGCTCTCGGCGGGCTACGTCGCGGGGCTGCAGGTGCTCGTGCGCGCGCACCTCGCCGGCACCGAGCCGGCGCTGCTGGAGGGGCGGTTCGCACCGGGGGCGTTCGTCGCGGCGACCCGCGGCCTCGGCGCGGGACCCCGATACACCTCGCTCGTGCCGGCGCAGCTGGCGACGCTGGTCGACGCCGCCGATGAGCGGGAGGTGCGCGCCGCGCTGGCCTCGTACGACGCGGTGCTCATCGGAGGGCAGGCGCTCCCGCCCGTCCTGCGGGAGCGGGCCGCGGAGGTGGGTGCGCGGATCGTGCGCACCTACGGCTCCAGCGAGACCGCGGGCGGGTGCGTGTACGACGGCGCGCCGCTCGACGGTGTGCGGGCGGAGGCCGTCGATTGTGAGATCCGTCTGACCGGGCCGATGCTCGCCGACGGCTACCTGGGCGATCCCGGCCTGACCGCGCGCGCCTTCGCCGTCGACGCGGACGGGGTGCGCTGGTACCGCACGGGCGACGCAGGCACGGTCGCGGACGGCCGCGTCGCGGTGATCGGCCGCCTCGACAACGTCATCGTGTCGGGCGGGATCAACGTCTCCCTGGACCGGGTCGAACGCGCCGTGCGGTCGGTCCCGGGGCTGGAGGGCGCGGTGGTGGTCGCGGTGGACGACGAGCGCTGGGGCCAGGGCTCCGCGATCGTCGCCGCCGGCCCGGAGGCAGAGGGGGAGGCGCTCCTCGCCGCTGCGCGCGACAGGGTCGCGGCCGAAGTGGGCACAGTGGCGCGCCCCTCACGCATCCTGATGCTCGCCGAGGTCCCGCTGCTCACCTCGGGCAAGCCCGACCGCCGCGCGATCGCCGCCCTGGCGAACGCCCGCTGAGCCGCCCCAGGCCATCACCAGGGTGAGCACCGACACGGTGCCGAGCAGCACCGCGACCAGCGCGACGCGCAGCCCCGTCTCGGCATCCTGGATCAGGGCCTGCTCGTTGATCAGGGACATGTAGATGCCGGCGAGGAGGCCACCGCCCAGCGCAGAGGCGCCGCCGATCCAGAGCAGTCTCACCGACCCCCACGCCGACGTCGCGAAGACCACCGCGAGGATCGCCAGGTCGTAGGCGCCCGGCGAGAAGCCGCACGCCATCTGCACCACGGCGCCGAACCACGCCACGCCGAGGGCGAGCACCGGGGAGAGCCGGCTGATCGCAGCCGCGCCCCACAGGATCACCGCGACCAGCAGCACGAGCAGGTACGACGCGGTGCCGTCGGGGATCCACCGGCTCATGGTGCCGGCCTCAAAGGTGAACGTCAGCGGCAGCGTGAGGAGCAGGCCGACGGCGCTGCCCACGATGTCGAAGACGAGCCAGAAGCGCGGGACGGAGCGGAACACCCCCTCACGGTACGCGATGGGGTCCGCCCCGGTCATCCGCCCGGAGATGTATCCCCGGGCGCGCCGCTCACTGGTCGAAGATGGCGGTCATCCTTCGCGGATACCCGCAGAACGCGACCAGCGAACGGGATGAGGGCGGCCCGGGGATACGTCTCCTGTCTCTTATACACATCTGACGC
>NZ_JYIT01000069.1 GCF_000956545.1 Microbacterium azadirachtae | reverse complement strand
GGCGGGCGCGGGGCATCCGAGGGCGCGGGAGTCGGCTGCGCCTTCGGGGATGCAGCGGGAGACTCCGCCCCGCGCGGCGCCGCCGATGCCGAGGACGGACGCGGCCGGGGAGCGTGATCGGCCGCGTCCGCGCTGCTCCTCCCGTCGACCGGCCACAGCGCACCGCCCAGCACGATCACGACGGCCGCGGCGACCGCGACCACGGTCGGACCCGCCCACCGGCGACGCGGGTGCGCAGTCGGACGCGGGACGCGCGAACGCGGCTGGGCGGAGCGCGCGAACCGCGACAGGAACGTCGCCGCCCGCCTCGCAGCCGTCTCGCACAACCCGGCGATCGACTCTCGCAGCGGCCCTGCACCTCGCCTCACGCCGTGCGAGGTCCCGTCGGATCGCCGCCTGGGCATCGCATCTCCCGATCTCAGATCCCGCCGCCGTGGTGCCGGAGCCCGCGACGTCTGTTCGCGCCGAGGGACCTCGAGCGACGGGCCCTCACCCACGCCCCCGGACACGTGCAGGGGACGCGGAGCGGCGATCTCGAGCAGCTCCTGCTCCCAGCGCGCCGCCTCGGCGCGGAGACGCCGAGGATCGTGCAGGGCATCCGCCAGTCGGACCAGCAGCCGCCTCAGCGCGCGATCCTCGACGCGCCCCTCGAGCTCTCGCAGCTGATGCTGCGCCGCGACGCAGACCGTCTCCTCGGTCGAAGCCGCCGCAGGCGGGATCACGAAGACGGGCCGCCCGTCGTCGGTCAGCCACCATCGGCCGCGGGCCTCCTCGCCCGGTTCGCCCGCTCCGCGCCGCTCGGGCGCGAGCTCCACCACGCCGCGCAGCATGCTGACGGCGAGCGTCACCGCTCCTCCCCGCGAAACGGACGGGCCTTCGCCTCCGCGGACGAGGTGAGCGTCGACCGTCCGCACACACCACGGCAGCAGCGCATCCTGCCCGTCCGCGCCGAGCGCGAGATCGAGCGGGGCCGCGACATGCTCGGTCCCGGCATGCGCCCAGCCCGCCCATCCGGCCAGACGAGTCACCGGCGTCCGCACCGCCACCGTCGCGCCCCGCGAGACGAGCTCGCCGGGGAACGGCCCCTCGCCGTCGGCGAGCACGCGGATCGAACGGTGCGCGCCCGCAACGGCGACGGATCTGGGGCTCTCGGTCATGCCCCTATCCCAGCGCTCCCCTCCCGACTCGGAAGCCTAGGAGGCGCGATCCGTGCACAAACTGCGGCGGAGGCTTGCTGTGCAGGACGGTCATGTTCGCCCAGCGCGAGCAGACCCGCGCCGTCGAGCGCCTGCGGAATCGGTAGGCTGGAAGACATGGCAAAAAGTCCCTCCGCGACGGAGAAGCAGCCCGGCTTCTTCTCCCAGCTGCGTTCGCTCTTCCGCTTCACCCGGGAGATCTACCCGTGGCTGCCCTGGGCCCAGATCGCGATCCTGGTCGCCGGCGTCCTCATCGGTGTGATCGTCGGCTATCTGATCCCCCCGTTCCAGATCTGGAGCGTCGTGCTGTGGGGCATCACAGGCCTGCTCGGCGGCGTGCTCGGGGCGATGTTCCTGATGACACGCCTCTCGACGACGGCGATGTACCGGAAGATCGACGGCATGCCCGGCGCCGCGGGACACGTCATCAGCACCTCCCTGGGCCGCAACTGGCAGGGCTCCGAGATCCCCGTGGGCGTGAACCCCAAGTCGCAGGACGCGGTGTACCGCGCGATCGGGCGCGGCGGGATCGTCGTGGTCGCCGAAGGCGCCCGTGGTCGCCTGACCCGTCTCGTCAAGGATGAGAAGACCAAGGCCATGCGCGTCGCGCAGGGCGTCCCGGTGACGGTGCTCTACGTCGGGCACGGCGAGGACGACGTCTCCATCGACAAGCTCTCCAAGACGATCAAGAAGCTCCCGAAGGCCATCGACAACGCCACCATGGCCGCCGTCATCAAGCGCATGGAGTCCGTGTCGCAGTCGGTTGCCTCGCTGCCGATCCCCAAGGGCATCGATCCGCTCAAGACGCGCGCACCGCGCCCGCGCTGAGCCTCCCTGACACAGAAGCGCCCGTCCCCCGCTCATGCGCGGGGACGGGCGCTTCGTCGTTCCCGTCGGAGGCGATGCTCAGCCCACGGAGTCGGGCAGGTGCTGCTTCGGGAGCTTGCGCACCTTGGCCCGGCGGCGCCGGCGCTCCGGGATCATCGATCGCATCTCGTCGAGCTTGCCGAAGCAGAGCAGACGGTCCTCGTCCTCGAGCACGACGTGCTTGCGCGGATTGGGGATCACGGTGACGCCGCGGTGCAGCGTGAGCACGGTGATGTCGCGATCCCACAGGCCCAGCTCGCCGAGCTGCTTGCCGACCTGCTCCGCGCCCGCATGGATGACGAGCTCCGCGACGCCGTAGCCGGTCGACACGCTCAGCCGCTGCCGGACGTCGATCTCGGGGAAGTTGACCTGGTTCGCGATGAAGTCGATGATGGCCCCGGCGACGTCGAGCCCGGTGGCCGCCTCGATCCCCTGGAGTCCGGGAGACGAGTTCACCTCCATCACGAGCGGGCCGTCCTCGCCTTCGAGCATGTCGACGCCCGCGACCCGCAGGCCCATGATCTGCGCCGCGCGCACGGCCGTCTGCTCGTACACCGGGTCGAGCTGCACAGCTTCGACGGTGCCGCCCCGATGCACGTTGGAGCGGAACTCGTCGCCGTTCGCCACCCGGCGCATCGCCGCGACGACACGGTCACCGACGACGAGCGCACGGATGTCGCGACCGCGGCTCTCCGCGATGAACTTCTGGATGAGGACGTTCTGTTTGGTGGAGTGCAGCGTCTCGATGATCGCCTCGGCGACCTTCACCTGCGGGGCGAGGATCACGCCGATCCCCTGCGTGCCCTCGAGAAGCTTGATGACGACCGGCGCACCGCCGACCCGCTCGATGGCGGGACGGACGTCGGCCCGGTTCCGCACGAACGCCGTGGGGGGCATCGCGATGTTGTGCCGGGACAGGATCTGGTTCGCGCGCAGCTTGTCCCGGGCGCTCGAGATCCCGTTCGCCGTGTTCGGCGTGTACACGTCCATCTGCTCGAACTGACGGACCACCGCGGTGCCGAAGTACGTGATCGAATTGCCGATGCGCGGCAGGATCGCGTCGTAGTCGCTCAATCGGCGACCACGGAAATGCAGATCCGGTTCATCCGCCGTGAGGTCGATCGCGAAGCGCAGGGTGTTCAGCACCTTGACCTGATGGCCGCGCTGCGTCGCGGCGGTTCGGAGACGCTGAGTGGAGTACGACTGCGGGGCGCGCGAGAGCACGGCGAGCTTCACGGTGATTTCCTGCCAGGATGTGTGTTGTGGACCGACCTACTCATTCAAGCACCCTTATCGGGTGGCGGGAGTGGGTGTCCCTCCCCGACGTCGGGATCCCCTGGATCAAGGCGAAGGTCGACACGGGGGCGCGCAGTTCCTCGCTGCACGCCCAGCACATCCGCGAGTTCGAGCGCGACGGCGTCGCCTGGGTGCGCTTCGACGTGCGGCCGTGGCAGGGCGCCCATGAGCTCGTCCCCGTGGAGCTGCCCGTGTTCGACCGCCGCGACGTGCGTTCCTCGTCCGGACACGCCCAGAGCCGGCTCGTCGTGCTGCTCGACCTCGTGCTGGTCGGCCACAGGGTCACCGCCGAAGTCACCCTGAGCAACCGCAGCGAGATGGGGTTCCGGATGCTGATCGGCCGGGAGGCGTTGCGCCAGGGCTTCACGATCGATCCTGCGCGCTCGTTCCTGGGGGGCAAGGCGCCCAAGACGTATCGGCGTCTGAACCGAGGCCACGCCGCCGTCTGACGAGCGCTCAGGCCCGGATCAGGACGGTTCCGACGGCCTTGTCGTGCAGGCCGCGCTGATCGGCGTCGAAGATCACGGCAGGAATGACGAGGATGAGCAGCACGGTGCGCACGATCGGGCGCCAGAGCCCCACCCAGCCGCCGTTCATCATGACGAGCCGCATCCCGACGATCCGATGACCCGGGCTGCCGCCGATGGTCGGGATGAACACGATCTGCAGCACCGCGAACACGATCATCGGCGCGAACTGCGTGAGCCCCGCCTCCTTGGGCAGGTCGAACTGGCGGAAGCCGAAGAACGCGCTGGCGATCAGCGTCGCCGCCGCATAGTCGATCGCGAGGGCCGCGACGCGGCGTCCCAGACGTCCGACGCTGCCGGACCCGGTCTTGGGGAGGCCGAGTCGTTCGCCGGGGTAGGTCTGCGCGGGGTCGGACATCCCTCCAGCCTAGGCGAGCCGGCGCGCAGCACCCGACGCGTGTGCCGCTCCCTCCCCCGGGACGTAACACGCCGGAAACATTCCAGACACGGCCGCGTCATCCCTCGCCCGTAACCTGCTTGCAGGTCGCTCGACCGCACCCGTTCCTCCAGGAGTTGATGCATGTTCACCACCCCCGCCGACGTGCTCGCGTACATCCGCGACAATGACGTCAAGTTCCTCGACATCCGCTTCACCGACCTGCCCGGCGTGCAGCAGCACTTCAACATCCCGGCCGCGACGGTCGACGAGGACTTCTTCACCAACGGCCAGCTCTTCGACGGCTCCTCGATCCGCGGCTTCGCGTCGATCCACGAGTCCGACATGCAGCTCATCCCCGACGTGACGACCGCGTACGTGGACCCGTTCCGGGAGGCGAGCACCATCGTCATGGTGTTCGACATCTACAACCCGCGCACCGGCGAGATCTACAGCAAGGACCCGCGCCAGGTCGCCAAGAAGGCCGAGAAGTACCTGGCCTCCACCGGTATCGCCGACACCGCGTACTTCGCGCCCGAGGCGGAGTTCTACATCTTCGACGACGTGCGCTACTCGGTGACCGCGGGCGAGAGCTTCTACAAGGTCGACTCCGAGGAGGCCGCGTGGAACAGCGGTCGCGAGGAGGAGGGCGGCAACCTCGGCAACAAGACGCCGTTCAAGGGCGGGTACTTCCCCGTCGCCCCGGTGGACAAGACCGCCGACCTGCGCGACGACATCACCCTGCGCTTGATCGACGCCGGCTTCCACCTGGAGCGCTCGCACCACGAGGTCGGCACCGCCGGTCAGCAGGAGATCAACTACCGCTTCGACACGATGGTGCACGCGGCCGACGACATCCTGAAGTTCAAGTACATCGTCAAGAACACGGCCGAGGAGTGGGGCAAGACCGCCACCTTCATGCCGAAGCCCCTCTTCGGCGACAACGGCTCCGGCATGCACACGCACCAGTCCCTCTGGCTCGACGGCAAGCCCCTGTTCTTCGACGAGAACGGCTACGGCCAGCTCAGCGACACCGCCCGCTGGTACATCGGCGGTCTGCTCAAGCACGCGCACGCGGTCCTCGCCTTCACGAACCCGACCCTCAACAGCTACCACCGCCTGGTGAAGCACTTCGAGGCTCCGGTCAACCTGGCCTACTCCGCGGGCAACCGCTCCGCCGCGATCCGCATCCCGCTCACCGGCTCGAGCCCGAAGGCCAAGCGCATCGAGTTCCGCGTGCCGGACGCGTCGGGCAACCCGTACCTCGCCTTCGCCGCGCAGCTGATGGCAGGCCTCGACGGCATCCGCAACCGCATCGAGCCGCTCGAGCCGATCGACAAGGACCTCTACGAGCTCCCGCCCGAGGAGGCCAAGAACATCCCGCAGGTCCCGAACTCCCTGCTGGACTCGCTCGAGGCGCTCCGCGCCGACCACGACTTCCTGCTCGAGGGCGGCGTGTTCACCGAGGAGCTCATCGAGACCTGGATCTCGTACAAGTACGAGAAGGAGATCCTCCCGATGGCCCAGCGCCCGCACCCGTACGAGTACGAGCTCTACTACGGCGTGTAAGGATCCCGCGAGATCTCAAGAACCCGCCTCAGCTTCCCCCGGGCTGAGGCGGGTTCTTCCGTGCGTGCGGGCCCCGCGCACACGATCTCGGGTCGTGCCGGAGCTCAGGTGCAGCTGATCGCCGGGACCGACGTGCCGATGTCGTCGGTCGAGACGTTCCCGTTCGCACTGGTCCGCTGATAGGCCGTCCAGGTGTAGCAGACCAGGACGTCACCGGTCGTCTGCGCCGTGTAGAGCACCGTCCAGGTCTGGTCGGTGTAGTTGCTTCCGTTCACGGACGTGGTCAGGAGGTGCGTGTTGGTCCCGCCCGGGTTCGCGCTCTTGCCGGTCGTGCCGACCGTGTATCCGGCCCAGACCTGGGATCCGCCGATCGCGAGCACGAGGTTCGCCGGCGAATCGGGCGCGGGATTGCCCCTGTTGGCCTGCGTCGTGAACGTGATCGAGTACGTCTTGCCTGCGACCATCGCGACGGTCGTGCACTTTGAGAGGGTGTAGTTCGACGTCGTGGTCGCGTCGCACCACTGCCACCACTTCCCGTCGGCCTGAGGCTGCTGACCGCCACAGGTGCCGGAGGTGAACGAGCCGGTGGTGCCGCTGCTCCACGCCTGCCAGCCCGGCACCGCCACGGCACACGCCGTGGAGGCCGTCGCGTTCGGCACAGCGATCGCGGCCGCCACCACGGGCATCGCCCATGCGGCGCCCTTGACGATCGTGCGGCGATCGATGCCGCGCCGTTCGGGCGCGTCGAGTTCTTCAATTGCGGGCATAAGCCCTCCCCAGTGTGTGATTCCCCAGTGCAAGCCCCCCTAAGGGGGCAGGGCGAGAAAGCTCGCATCGTGAGAGATACGACAGGAGCGGATCTATTACGCGACACGAAGACGTGTGCTCCCCCGCGGCACCCGGCGCCGGCGCCGCGGAGCACCGTCTCAGGCGGGCGCGTCTCCGGCCGTTGCCGCACGCGCCTCCGCGACAGCCGTCTCGCGGCGTGCGAGCTCGGCGGCCGCGCGCTGCTCCTCCGCCTCGGCTCCCGTCAGAGTCGTGGCCACGGCGTGCGCGCTCTCTCGGGCGGTCCTCAACTCGTCTTCGAGCTCGTCGATGCGCGCCGCGATCCGCTCGGCGCGTCGCGACACGTCGTGGAGCGCGCGCTGCGTCGCGGCATGATCGCGTTCCGCAGCGTCCCGGGCACGCTCCGCCTCCCTCAACGCGTGCTGAGCCCGCCGGCGCTCCCTCATCGCGGCCAGCTCGTCGTCCGGGCGCTCCTGCGCCGCAGGCGCGTCCGCAACGTCGCCGGCGACCACGGTGGACGGATCCAGGGGCGTGCCGTCGCCGATGTCGAGCTCGGCCGTCAGCCTCCCCGAGGCGATTGCGATCGCCGCGCCCGGATCGAAGAACGCCGCGGAGATCGTCCGCTGGACGGCGTCGAGCGTCGCGGCGGTGATGCGTCCTCCGCGCGCGCGGGCGAGCTCGGCCGCGTCCTCGGCGAGCCGCCCGGTCAGCGCGCGTCGATCATGGCCCAGCTTCGCCAGGGTCTGCGCGTCGAGATCGGCCTGCGCCTCGCGCAGCGCCGCGGCGAGCCGGAGCGCCTCCTGCAGCTGCTGCGCGCGCTCCTGCGCGAACAGGTTGACGACCCAGGCCGCTGTCGTCGGCTTCCGCAGCGCCCGGATCCGGGCCGCGACGTCGGCGTCCGCGATCTGCTTCGCACGGGCGTCCCGTGCGGACACGAAGTCGCCCGGCGCGCCTGAATACAGCTCCGCCGCGATGCTGTCGAACTCGGTCACAGTGCGATGTTCGTCCCCGCGGCGCCGACACGCAAACCCGCGTCGCGATCGGTGTCGGCGCGAGGACGGCTCGGGCGGATCAGGCGGAAAGCGGCGGGAAGCTCGGAATCGGGATCGGCTTCTCCGCACGACGCTCGAGAGCATCCATCCGCGCCTTCACCTCGGCGCTGGGCACGTACGGATGCCACTGCCTGGCCGCTTCGCGCTCGCCGTCGGCATCCGCGGGGGCAGGCGCGCCGGGCGCCGGATCCATCGTGCTCATGCCGCCACGCTAACCGCCGCCCGAATGCCGGCGAAGGGGCTTGCGTTCACCGGCGACGTGTGCAGATCGCGCCCGCCGACGCAGACGCTCATGCGCGGACCAGCAGTGCCCCGGGCCGGATGCCGGCTGTGAAGGCGCGCACGGCACCGTGCTCCTCGCCGTCGATCTGGAACGGCTGCGCCGCCTCCAGCTCGACTCGGATCCGCTGTGCCGACGCATGGCGCACGACATCCGTGCTCGTGGTCTCCCCGCCGAGCAGACGGCGCAGCCCGTTGTCCCAGACCACGGTGCGGACGGTCTCGAACCAGTCCGCCACGCCGTCGGCACTGACGAGCAGCAGATCCAGCTCGCCGTCGTCGGGGACAGCATCGGGCAGCAGCGTGATGCCTCCCTGGATCGTGCCGCAGTTGCCGATCATCAGCGTGTGGATCCGCGCGTGGTCCGCCTCCTCATCGTCGAGGGAGAGCGAGGCCCGCACGAGCTCGGTCCCCGCCGCGGCCGCACCCAGCGCCTTCACGTAGGCCAGCCATCCCGCTTTCGCCTTGAGCTCGTCGTCCGTCTCCTCGAGCATGCGGGCATCGAGCCCCAGCCCGGCCATCACCACGAAGACGTGCTCACCCCGGTCGTCGCCGTCGGTCACCTCGATCGTCCCGACATCGATGCGGCGGGGCGCGGCGGCCAGGGCGTGCGCCACTGCGGCCTCCGTGCCGCCGAGGGGAACGCCCAGGTTGCGAGCGAGCAGGTTGCCGGTCCCGTGCGGCAGGATCCCGAGTGCGCTGTCGGTCCCGGCGAGCACGGCCGCGACCGCGCGGACCGTGCCGTCACCGCCGGCGGCCAGCACGAGCTCGCAGCCCGCCTCGACCGCGTCCTGTGCCATCGCACGCCCCGGATCGTCCTCCGTCGTCGTGTAGAACCGGATGTCGGCGTCGGGAGCGTCGCGCAGGATGGCCGCGCGCACCTCCTCCTCGGAACCGAGCTTCACCGGATTGCGGACCACACCGATCGTCGTCATGCCTCCAGCCTGCCTGCTCCCGGCGCGAACGGCGAATCGCCGCCGGTCAGCCGTAGAAGAGCGTCTCGAACACCTTGCGGGCGCGACGCGTGACGCGCAGGTACTCCTCCTCGACCGCGACGGCCGAGCGATCGGGGTAGCCGAGGATGCGGCCGACGCCGTCGAGCTCCCGGGGATCCGACGGGAGCACATCCTTGGTCTGGCCGCTGAGCAGCGTCATCGCCGAGCGCAGCCGGCTCGACAGACGCCATGCCTCGCGCAGCCGCTCCCCCGCATCCACCGGGACGAAGCCGGCTTCCACCGCGACGTCGAGTGCGGCGAGCGTAGAGGTCGTCTGCAGCGCGGGCACCGCGTGCGCGTGCTGCAGCTGCACGATCTGGATCAGCCACTCCACGTCGCTGAGAGTGCCGGGTCCGAGCTTCAGATGGCGCCGCGGATCCATGCCCTGCGGGAGCCTCTCCCCCTCGACACGCGCCTTGATGCGCTTGATCTCCCGCAACGACGCGAGGTCGATCGCCTCCGGATAGCGCACGCCGTCGGCCAGCATCATGAACCGCTCGATGAGCTTGTGACTGCCCGCCACGCCTCTTGCGCGCAGCAGCGCCTGCGCCTCCCACGACAGCGACCAGCGCCGGTAGTACTCGGCGTACGCGTCCAGGCTGCGCACCAGAGGGCCGTTGCGCCCCTCGGGGCGCAGATCGGCGTCCAGCTCCAGCGGCAGACGGTGATCGGTCAGATGCTCCCTGAGACCGGCGACCGTGCGCGCCGCGAGCTGCTGAGCGCGCTGCGGCTCGACGCCGTTCGCGTCGTACACGAACAGCACGTCCGCGTCGGATCCGAAACCCAGCTCCGCGCCGCCGAAACGCCCCATCGCGATGACCGAGAAGTCCAGCGCGTCGTCCTCCACCGGCACCACGTCACGGCGCACCGCGCGCAGAGCCGCCTGGATCGTGGCCTCGGTGATCGCGGTGAGGGCGACGGCGACATCGTCGATCGTGAGCACGTCGAGCACGGCGCCCATCGCGGTGCGCAGCAGCTCGCGTCTCCGCAGCGCCCGCACCGAACGCATCGCGTCCAGGATCGTGTCGTGCCGGGTCTGGATGGCACGCGCCTCCTCGTCCAGCGCCTGCCACGGGCGAGGCCGCAGCTGCTCGGTGCTCTCCAGCCACGCGACGGACTCGGGGATCCACTCCATCAGCTCGCCGATGTAGCGAGAGGTCGACAGCACCCGCGTCAGCCGTTCCGCCGCTCCCGAGGAGTCGCGCAGCATACGCAGGAACCAGGGCGTGTCGCCGAGGCGCTCGCTGATCCGCCGGAACGCGATCAGGCCGTAGTCCGGATCCGTCCCGTCCGCGAACCAGCGCACCATCACGGGCATCAGATGGCGCTGGATGGTGGCCTTCCGGCTGAGACCGGTGGTGAGGGCGCCGATGTGCCGCAGCGCGCCGGCGGGGTCGCGGAAGCCGATCGCGGCGAGACGATCGTGCGCCTGGTCGGTCGAGAGCGTGCGCTCCTCCTCGGGGAGCGACGCCACCGCGCTCAGCAGCGGACGGTAGAACAGGCGCGTGTGCAGATCGCGGACCTCGCGACGGACGTCCTCCCAGACCCTCCGGATGCCCTCCGCGGTGTCGGCGAGCCCTGTGGCCCGGCCGAGCACGCGCAGCGCCTCCTCCTCGCGGGGAACGAGGTGGGTGCGCTGCATCTCGCGCAGCTGCAGCCGGTGCTCGATGAGGCGCAGCACCCGGTAGTCGCGGCCGAACAGCGCGGCCTCGGCGCGACCGATGTAGCCGCCGTCGACGAGCGCGTCGAGGGACTCGAGTGTTCCCCGGGTGCGGATCTGCGGATCCGTGAGTCCGTGCACGAGCTGCAGCAGCTGCACCGTGAACTCGATGTCGCGCAGCCCGCCCGGCCCCAGTTTGAGCTGGTACGGCACGTCCTCCGGGGCGATGTGCTCGGTGACGCGCTCGCGCATGCGCTGCACGCTCCCGACGAAGTCCTCGCGTGCGGCGCTCGACCAGACCTTCGGCTGGACGGCCTCGATGTAGTCGCGGCCGAGGTCGCGATCGCCGGCGATCGCCCGGGCCTTCAGCAGCGCCTGGAACTCCCAGCTCTTCGCCCAGCGGTCGTAATACGCCACGTGAGAGGCCAGCGAGCGCACCAGGGCGCCCTGCTTGCCCTCGGGGCGCAGCGCCGCGTCGACCTCCCAGAGCGGCGGCTCGGCCTCGATCCCGGAGAGCACCTGCATCGTCTCCCTGGCGAGGCGCGTGGCGAGGTCGATCGCCCGGCTCTCGGACAGCAGCTCCTCGTCGGCGCTGCCGGCGACGTAGATGACGTCGACGTCGCTCACGTAGTTGAGCTCGCGCGCCCCGGTCTTGCCCATGCCGATGATCGCCAGGCGGGTGGACGAGACCTCTCGGCGCGAGTCCAGCGATGCTCCCGCGACGGCGGTGCGCGCGACGGCGAGGGCGGCCTCCAGGGCGGCCGACGCGGCGTCCGCGAGGGCCGATGCGACCGCGGCGACCGCCTCGACCGGATCCGCCGTCGAGAGGTCCCACACCGCGATCCGCACCACGGCGCGGCGATAGGCGATGCGCAGGCGGATCCGGGCGTCCGCGTCCCCGGTCGCGGCGAAGCCCTCCGTCGCGCCGACGGCGGCGAGCAGCCCGGCCCGCAGCTCGTCGGCGGTCGGGAGCCAGGCCGGCGCGCTGCGCAGCAGCGCGAGCTCCTCCGGACGGCGTTCGAAGAACCGGCCCAGACCGGGCGAGGCGCCGAACACGGCCCACGCCCTCGCCCGGGCGTCCGGATCGCCGAGCACCGCGGCGACCGCCGCAGGATCGCGGCGGCCGACGCGGATGAGCCCGGCCAGCGCCTCATCGGGGTCGGCGCTGCGCAGCCCCGCGATCAGACCGGCCGGGGGGACCCCCGCGACCTCCGCGAGCTCGCCCAGGCCTGCCGAGGCTGCGGACAGCCCGACGAAGCCCAGGCGGGCGAGCGCGGACAGCGAGAGCGAGTCATCGAACCGGGGCACGCCGCGCCTCGATCAGAGCAGCTCGAGGTTGCTCTTGAGCTCGAACGGCGTGACCTGACCGCGGTACTGCTCCCACTCCCTGCGCTTGTTGAGCAGCACGTAGTTGAAGACCTGCTCGCCGAGGGTCTCCGCCACGAGCTCGGACTCCTCCATGTACTCGAGCGCGTGGTCGAGGCTCGCCGGCAGCGGCGCGTAGCCGAGCGCGCGGCGCTCCGCATCGCTCAGCGACCACACGTTGTCCTCGGCCTCGGGCGGCAGCTCGTACCCCTCTTCGATTCCCTTGAGTCCCGCGGCGAGCATGAGCGCGTACGCGAGGTAGGGGTTCGTCGCGGAGTCGAGGGCACGGTACTCGATGCGGGTGGACTGGCCCTTGTTCGGCTTGTACATCGGCACCCGGATCAGCGCGGAGCGGTTCGCATGCCCCCACGTGACGAAGCTCGGCGCCTCGTCCCCGCCCCACAGCCGCTTGTACGAGTTGACGAACTGGTTCGTGACCGCGGAGATCTCGTTGGCGTGCCGCAGGAGACCCGCGATGAACTGCCGTCCGGTGCGCGACAGCTGGTACTTCGCGCCCTCCTCGTAGAACGCGTTCAGGTCGCCCTCGAAGAGCGACATGTGCGTGTGCATGCCGCTTCCCGGGTGGTTGCTCAGCGGCTTCGGCATGAACGTCGCATAGACGCCCTGCTCGATCGCCACCTCCTTCACCACGGTGCGGAACGTCATGATGTTGTCCGCCGTGGTGAGCGCGTCCGCGTATCGGAGGTCGATCTCGTTCTGGCCGGGACCGCCCTCGTGGTGGCTGTACTCCACCGAGATGCCGAGGTCCTCGAGCATCCGCACCGAACGACGGCGGAAGTCGTGCGCTGTGCCGCCAGGCACGTTGTCGAAGTATCCGGCCGAGTCGACCGGCACCGGACCCTCCGGCCCGAACTGCGACGACTTCAGCAGGTAGAACTCGATCTCGGGATGCGTGTAGAAAGTGAAGCCCGCGTCCGCCGCCTTGGCGAGCGTGCGCTTGAGCACGTGCCGCGGGTCGGCCACGGCCGGGCGACCGTCCGGAGTGGTGAGGTCGCAGAACATGCGCGCCGTCGGGTCGATCTCACCGCGCCACGGCAGGATCTGGAACGTGGTCGGATCCGGCTGCGCGAGCAGGTCGGACTCGAACGTGCGCGTGAGCCCCTCGATCGCGGAGCCATCGAAGCCGATGCCCTCCGCGAACGCGCCCTCGACCTCGGCCGGCGCGATCGCCACCGACTTCAGGGTTCCGATGACATCGGTGAACCAGAGCCGGATGAACTTGACGCCCCGCTCCTCGATGGTGCGCAGCACGAAGTCGCGCTGCTTGTCCATCCCGCTCATCGAGTGCCGTCCGCCCCGCCCCAGTCGTCCTCCGCGGCGTCCTGCTCAGCCCAGAGCCGCGAACGCTCCTTGAGCACCTGCGGCGCGCGGGCCGCCTCGGCAGCGGTGTCGAACGGGCCGATGCGGTCGAGCGAGGAGGACAGCATGCCGTGCTCGACCTGGCCGGTCTTGCTGTTGAACCAGTACTTCTCGTCGCCGAAGTCCTCGCCGTCGTACTTGTCGTCGCGCTGCGCGTCGCTCATCGCTGCTCCTCCTGTGTTCTTGTCACGATCCTACTGGGGCGTCCGCCTCTCGCTAGGCTGTTGCGCATGGCAAAAGCGATCGGCGTGGACATCGGCGGCACCGGCATCAAGGCGGGAATCGTCGACCTCGAGCACGGCACCCTCGACTCTGACCGGATCCGGATCCCCACTCCGAAGGGCGCCAAGCCCGCGGATGTGCTGGCCACCGTCAAGGAGGTGCTCACCACGCTGGGCGTGCAGGACTCGACGCTGCCCCTGGGCGTCGCCTTCCCCGCGATCGTGAAGCACGGCCGCACGCTGTCCGCCGCGAACGTCGCGAAGGACTGGATCGGCTTCGAGGCCGAGCGCTTCTTCGAGGACGGCCTGGGCCGCCAGATCACCTTCGTGAACGACGCCGACGCCGCAGGTGTCGCCGAGAGCCGGCACGGCGCCGCCCGCGACGCCCGCGGGCTCACGATCCTCGCCACGCTCGGCACCGGAATCGGATCCGCTTTCCTCTACGACGGCGTCCTGGTCCCGAACACCGAGCTCGGCCACCTGGACTTCCGCGGCGAGTCGATCGAGAAGTGGGCCGCGTACTCCGCCATGGAGCGGGACGAGCTCGACTGGGAGGAGTGGTCCGCACGCCTGCAGGACTTCTTCTCGCACGTCGAGTTCCTGTTCAGCCCCGACCTGTTCGTGGTCGGCGGCGGCGTGTCCAAGCACCCGGAGAAGTTCCTGCCGCTGCTCGACCTGAACACGCCGATCGTCGCGGCGATCCACCGCAACTCGTCCGGCATCATCGGCGCCGCCTCGCTCGCGGCCGACTGAGGCCGCCCTCGACGGGCGCTCCCAGAGAGAAGGCCCGGATCCGCTTCGCAGGGGATCCGGGCCTTCTTCATGCAGGGGAACGGGCCGGCCTGTACGCCGGGTTCTGTTCCGGGGCGAGCCCCTTCGACGGTCATCTCTCTCGGCGACGCGTTGCCGCGCCGCTCCAGCGGCCTACCCGGGGACTCGGCGGGCCGCGTCATCATCCCCTGTCTGGCCTTGCTCCGGGCGAGGTTTACCTGGCGGGCCGTGTCACCACGGCCCCCGGTGGTCTCTTACACCACCCTTTCACCCTTACCCCTTGCGGGGCGGTCTTCTCTCTGTGGCACTTTCTCGCGGATTGCTCCGGGTGGGTGTTACCCACCGCCCTGCCCTGTGGAGCCCGGACGTTCCTCGGGGCGGTCTCCCGCCACGCGACCGTCCGGCCGACCCGTTCTCCCCCAGTCTACGAGGCCTTGCCGGCATCCTCCGCGATGCGCAGGTCGAGGGGGATGTCGATCTCGAAACCGGGGAACAGCCGACGGGTGGCGGCCTCCGCCGACTCCCGCACCGCCCGCGCTGCCTCCTCGGCGAGCTCTGCGGGCGTGTGCACGATCACCTCGTCGTGCAGGAAGAAGGCGAGATGCGCTCTGCGGCCGAACACCGGGCCCGATCCGGTCGCCGGCACGGCGGCCTCGGGCAGCGCGCTCAGCCGATGGCGGATCTCCGCCAGCCACAGCAGCGACCACTCCGCCGCAGTCCCCTGCACGACGAAGTTGCGCGTGAAGCGTCCGCGGTCGCGTGCCCGGCTGCGGGCCGTGCGCTCGTCCGCGCCATCCGCCTCGGGATCGCTCGCCCGGGACTGCGCCGCCGTCCACGCCGCATCCGGGCGCGGTGAGCTGCGTCCGAGCAGCGTCGAGACGACGCCGCCGTCCTCGCCGGTCCTGGCGGCCCCGTCGACGAGCGCCATCGCCCGCGGGAAGACGCTGCGCAGGCGCGGGCCGAGGCGGCCGCTGGGGCCGGTCGTCGCGCCGTACATCGCACCGAGCACGGCGTACTTCGCCTCCTGCCGGGTCTGCACCGCGCCCGAGCGCACCACGCCCTCGTACAGGTCGGCTCCCCGGGCCGCGGCGGCCATCGCCCGATCCTTCGACATCGCGGCCAGCACGCGCGGCTCGAGCTGGGCGACGTCGGCGCACACGAGCGCCCAGCCCTCGTCCGCCCGCACCGCCGGCCGCAGGCTCCGCGGGATCTGCAGGGCTCCCCCGCCACTGGAGGCCCAGCGCCCCGTCACGACGCCCCCGGTCAGATAGACCGGGCGGAACCGCTCATCGCGCACCCACTCGGACAGCCACTGCCAGCCGTTCGCCGAATACAGGCGGGCGAGCTTCTTGTACGCGAGCAGGGGCTCGACGACCGGATGCTCGACCTCGCCGAGCTCCCAGCGCGACGTCGAGTCGACGAGGATCCCGGCCCGTCGCAGGGACTTCAGCAGCCGCGGCGGACTGTCCGGGTTCAGGGACGGATCCTCCAGGGTCGTCGCGATCGTCACGGCCAGCTCGGCCATCCGCGCCGGACGCGCACCCGGGACGGGACGCGGGCCGAGCGCCTCGGCGAGAAGGCCCTCGTGCACCGCCGTGCTCCACGGCAGGCCCGCCGCCGTCATCTCCTCGGCGACGAGAGCACCGGTCGACTCGGCGGCGCAGAGCAGTGCGAGACGCCCGTCCGGCGCCCGGCGCAGCGCCTCCCGCTGGCGGGCGTACTCGGCGAGCAGCTCGTCGATCTCTGCGGGCTCCTCGGCGGCGGTCGACGCCGACACGTCGCTCAGGTCGAACAGACCGGGCGAGGAGATCGGAATCGTGAGCGGATCCGCGCGCACCCACCGGGACGACGCGGCCAGCGGCTCGCGGAGGCTCGCCGTGTCGCGGAGGATCGCGTGACACAGCAGCAGATCGTGCGCGCGCCGGATCCGGATCCCCGCCGCCAGCAGCGGCGGGTAGACCTCACGAAGGCTCCGGACCACCCAGCGCGGCTTCGCCGCCTCCTCGATCTCGGCGAGGACGCCGTGCAGGTCGTCGGCGGCGACCTCTGCCTCGCCCCGGGACGCACCGTCCGTTCCGAAGCCGAGCAGTCGCCAGTGGCCCGACCGTGCGGACCGCCCCAGCACGACCTCGTGCACGGCGGCCGATTCGATCATGCATTCGAATCTACGCCCTCGCGCGCTCCCCGCACGACACAGCGGCCGTACGCGCAGGACCCCGCCGGGTTGTGTCGGCATGTATCGCGGACCTTGGGCGACCCCGGACGACGGCGGTTAGCGTGGAAGCACCGGAGAGGAGACCCCCATGTCCGATGCATCGCCCTTCACCGCCCACAACGGCTTCACCCTGCCGGCGCAGGGCCTCGGCACCTACGGGTTCCGCGGCGAAGCCGGCGCCGACGCCGTGCGCAGCGGGATCGAGACCGGCTACCGCCTGATCGACTCGGCGTTCAACTACGAGAACGAAGGCGCCGTCGGCTGGGGCATCTCGGGCGCCGCCGTCGATCGCACCGAGCTCATCGTGACCTCGAAGCTCGCCGGACGCCACCACGCCAGGGCGCAGGCGCTCGACGCGATCGAGGAGAGCCGATTCCGACTCGGGCTCGACGCGATCGATCTGTTCCTCATCCACTGGCCACTGCCGCGGCGGGACACCTACGTCGAGGCCTGGCAGGCGCTGGTCGAGGCGCGCGACCGCGGCCTGGTGCGCGAGATCGGCGTGTCGAACTTCCTCCCGGATCACCTGGAGCGCATCGAGGACGCGACCGGCGTGCGGCCCGTCGTGAACCAGATCGAGCTGCATCCCCGCTTCCCTCAGGACGAGGCGCTCGCCTACCACCGTGCGCACGGCATCATCACCGAGGCATGGAGCCCACTCGGCCGCGCGGGCGACGTGCTCGAGGCCCCCGCCCTCGTCCAGGTCGCTTCGGCCCACGGGATCACGCCGGCACAGGCGGTGCTGGCGTGGCACGCCGCCCGCGGCGTGGTGGCGATCCCGAAGGCGGCGACTGCCGAGCATCAGGCGCTGAACCTCGCCGCCGCCCAGGTGCGCCTGGGCGCGGAGGAGGTGGCCGCCATCACCGCGCTCGGCCGACCGGACGGCCGCCTCTGGGGCGCCGATCCGGCGACCCACGAAGAGTTCTGAGCCGCCCGCGATCCGCGGGCCGGAGCCCGATCAGTCGGCGGCCGGAGCGCTGCTTTTGAGCCCGGACTCCTCCGTGCGGATCAGGATGCAGCCGCACTCCGGGCAGGACACCACGTCGTCGTCGGCAGCCTGCCGGATGACGTTCAGGTCGGTGCCCGAGAGCACCATCCGGCACCCTTCACAGGTGGCGCGACGCAGCAGCGCGGCTCCCGCGGTGCGGCCGACGCGCCGCTGGTACTCCGCCATCAGCGACGGAGAGACGGAATCGACGAGCGCCGTGCGGTCGCGCGCGAGCTGCTCGCTCTCGGTCGTCGCGGCCGCGATCAGAGCCTTTGCCTCGGCCGTCAGCCGGGTGCCCTCGGCCACGGTCTCGTCGATGAGCGCCTGCTGAGCCGCGACCGCGGCCTCGGCCTCCTCCAACCGGCCCATGATCTCGAGCTCCGCGTCCTCCAGGTCGCTGATCCGGCGCACGAGGCTCGCGATCTCCTGCTCGAGGGCGACCGCGTCCTTCGGGTTCTGCGCGGCGGCGAGCCGCTCGGCGTCGCGGTCACGGCGCTGCGCCGCGAGAGCGACGTCGGACTCCAGGCGCTTCAGCTCGACCTGCACGTCGTCGCGGGCGCCGGAGAGCGCCGTCAGCTCGCGCAGCTGCCCCTGCCGCTGCGCGGCGAGCTCGTTGATCCGCTCTCCCTGCGCCGGGTGCGTGCGCGCGTAGTCGGCCTGCAGGATGCGGCGGTCGATGTCGGCGATGTCGAGAAGCACGAGCTGGTGCGCGGGGTTGGCTTTCACGCCCTCAAACCTACGCCAGCGGGACGCCCCCTCGTGAGCCGGAGCCTCTCAGGAGACGTCGCCGTCCAGGTAGAACCACTGCCCGCCCTCGCGCACGAACCTGCTGCGCTCATGGAGGACGCCGCGTGCGAGCGGATCGCGGTGGATCGCCTCGAACTCGACGACACCCTCCCTGTCGAACGGTCCGCCGCCGATGGTCGCGAGGATGTCGAGGCGCAGCCAGCGCAGATCGGCATCGAGCTCGAGCCGGGCCGGCCGCGTGGAGGCGTGCCAGGAGCGGAGCAGGTACCCGGCATCGCCGAGCGCGAACGCGGTGTACCGCGACCGCATCAGCCGCTCGGCGGTCGGCGCCGGGCGGCCGCCGAGGATCGGTCCGCAGCAGGCGTCGAGGATGTCGCCGCTGCCGCACGGGCATCGCTGCAGACCGCGCGCCGTCTTCCCTGCCTCGTCCATCGCGCTCAGCCTATTCGGTTTCAGGAAGCCCTTCAGGAATACCCCCTAGGGGTATATGGTTGGGCCCATCATGGATGAACGAAGCCCGCACGCAGGCCACACCGTCGACCACTCCGCGATGCACGATCGTCGTCCGGAGCACGACGACGCCATGCCGAGGGAACACGAGCACACCGCTCACAGCGACCACGGCGACCACAGCGGCCACGCCGCTCACGGCGGTCATGCCGGCCACGGCGACCACGTCGGCCAGTTCCGCCGCCTGTTCTGGATCATGCTGGTCCTCGCCCTTCCGGTCGTCGCGTTCTCCCCCATGTTCGCGATGCTCATCGGTTATCGGATCCCGGATCTGCTGGTGCTGCGAGCGATTCCGCCCGTCATCGGGTCGGTGCTGTACGTGTGGGGAGGTCGTCCGTTCCTGACCGGGGCCGTCGGCGAGCTCCGCGGTCGCCGTCCGGGCATGATGCTGCTCATCGCCTTGGCGATCACGGTCGCCTTCGTCGCCTCGTGGGGTGCGACCCTCGGGATCCTCGACCACGAGCTCGACTTCTGGTGGGAGCTCGCACTGCTGATCGTGATCATGCTGCTCGGGCACTGGATCGAGATGCGCTCTCTCGCGCAGACCACTTCGGCGCTGGACTCGCTCGCAGCGCTCCTGCCCGACACCGCAGAGCGCGTCGTCGGCGACGATGTCGAGGCCGTCTCCCCCGCCGAGCTCCGCGTCGGCGACGTCGTCCTGATCCGTCCCGGCGGACGGGTCCCCGCCGACGCGACGGTCGTACAGGGATCCGCCGACATCGACGAGTCGATGATCACCGGCGAATCGCGTGCCGTCGCCCGCACCGTGGGCGACACGATCGTCGCCGGGACCATCGCCACCGATTCGGCCCTGCGCGCCCGCGTGACCGCGATCGGCGACGACACCGCCCTGGCCGGCATCGGGCGCCTGGTCGCCGACGCGCAGGCGTCCTCCTCCCACGCGCAGCGGCTCGCGGACCGCGCGGCGGGATGGCTGTTCTGGTTCGCACTCTCTGCGGGTGTCGTCACCGCGGTCGCCTGGACGGCCCTGGGCCTTCCGGACGCCGCGGTCGTCCGCGTGATCACTGTGCTCGTGATCGCCTGCCCGCATGCGCTCGGCCTCGCCATCCCGCTCGTCGTGTCGATCGCGACCGAGCGCGCCGCCCGCGGCGGGATCCTGGTCACCGATCGCATGGCACTGGAGCGGATGCGCCAGGTCGACGCCGTCCTGTTCGACAAGACGGGCACGCTCACCGAGGGTGCACCCGCGGTGACCGGGATCTCCACGGCCGCCGGCTTCACCGAGGACGACGTGCTGGCCGCCGCCGCGGCGGCGGAGACCGATTCGGAGCACCCGCTGGCAGCGGCGATCCGTTCGGCCGCGGAGAGCCGGGGACTCGCGCCGGCGGACTCCTCGCACTTCCGCTCCGAGCCGGCGCTGGGCGTCCGCGCCGTCGTCGCCGGGCGGGTCGTCGAGGTCGGCGGGCCCGCGCTGCTCGAGCGCGCCGGCGTCGCGGAGCTGGCCGCCGCCGAGGACTGGCGCGCCGAGGGGGCGATCATCCTGCACGTGCTGATCGACGGCGCCGTCGCAGGAGCGCTCCGTCTCGCCGACGCGATCCGCGAGGAGTCCCGCACCGCCGTGCGCGCCCTGCAGCAGCGCGGGATCGACGTGGTGATGATCACCGGCGACGCCGAGACGGTCGCGGCACGCGTGGCCGCGGACCTGGGCATCCCGCGTTACTTCGCCGGAGTGCGCCCCGAGGACAAGTCGGCGCGCGTCGCCGAGCTGCAGTCCTCGGGCCAGGTCGTCGCAATGGTGGGCGACGGCGTCAACGATGCTCCAGCGCTGGCCAAGGCCGATGTCGGCATCGCGATCGGCGCGGGGACGGATGTGGCGATCGGATCCGCCGGAGTCGTGCTCGCGAGCTCGGATCCGCGCTCCGTGGTCGCGACGATCGAGCTCTCCCGGGCGGCCTACCGCAAGATGCGGCAGAACCTGTGGTGGGCGGCGGGCTACAACCTGCTCGCGGTCCCGCTCGCCGCGGGCGTGCTCGCGCCCATCGGCTTCCTGCTGCCGATGTCGGTCGGAGCGATCCTCATGTCGGCGTCCACCGTGGTCGTCGCGCTCAACGCGCAGCTCCTGCGCCGGCTGGACCTGCGCCCCGAGAGCGTCAACGCGTCCAGGCGCTGAGCGCGCGCGGACGACCGGACCGGGCTCAGCGCCCGATCCGGTCCAGCGCGTCGGCGAGCCGCTGCACCGTGCCGTCCACGTCGGCCAGCTTGTCGAGTCCGAACAATCCGATCCGGAACGTGGAGAACGCCTCGGGCTCGCCGCAGTGCAGCGGCACGCCGGCCGCGATCTGGAGCCCCTGCTCGCGGAATCGGGCCCCCGTGCGCAGACCGGGATCCGATGTGTGCACCACCGCGACGGTGGGCGAGGCGAACCCCGCCGCGGCGACCGACGGCAGCCCCCGCTCCGCCAGCAGCGCACGCACCCTGGCGCCCAGGTCCCACTGGGCGGAGCGCAGCGCCTCGAACCCGCGCTCGCGCGTCTCGGCCATCAGGACGGCGTTGTGCCGCAGCGTGTCCGTGGGCATGGTCGCGTGATACGGCGCCCTGCCATCGCGGTACTCCTCCGAGATCCAGAGCCACTTCGCCAGATCCAGCGCGAAGCTCGAGGAGGTCCGCGAGCTCACCGCATCCCGGCCCGCCTCGTTCAGCATCACGTACCCGGCGCCCGGGGATCCGCTCCACCCCTTCTGAGGTGCCGAGATCAGCACGTCGACGCCGAGCGCCGCCATGTCGACCCAGAGCGCGCCGGAAGCGATCGCGTCGAGCACCAGCAGACCGCCGACCTGGTGCACGGCCTCGGCCAGAGTCCGCACGTAGTCGTCGGGCAGCAGGATGCCTGCGGCGGTCTCGACGTGCGGTGCGAAGACGACGTCGCTGCGCTGGGCCCTGATCGCGGCGACGACCTCGTCGATCGGTGCCGGCGCCCAGGCCGCCTGCACGTCGTCCGAGTCCGGACGGGCTGTGCACACGACCGTGCTGCGGGCGATGTCGCCGGCCTCGAGGATCTGCGACCAGCGATAGGAGAACAGCCCGTTGCGGACGATCAGGCAGCGCCGCCCGGTCGCGAGCTGGCGTGCGACGGACTCCATCGCATAGGTCCCGCCGCCGGGCACCACCGCGGTCGTGGTCGCACCGTACGCGGCGCGCAGGTCGGCCTGGATGTCCTGCATGACCGCGACGAACCGCGCGGACATGTGGTTGAGGGAGCGGTCCGTGAAGACGACCGAGTACTCCAGCAGGCCGTCGGGATCGACATCGTCGTGCGGAAGGTCCATGGCCCCACCCTGGCACACCGGCCCCGCTAGGCTGGAGGGCACGCGCCTATAGCTCAGTTGGTAGAGCACGTCGTTTACACCGATGTGGTCGGGAGTTCGAGTCTCTCTGGGCGCACCTCGATGCTCGTCACCGCGTGCACCCGCGCATCCCGATCGGGGCTAGGCTGACAGACGCGCGCTCTTGTGCGGAGTCGACAAGCCTCCCCCGCGACGCATCCCGATTTCGTTGGCAAGACCTGCCAGACAGACGAAAGGCCTCCTGTGACTGTTCACGACCAGGATCCGTACTCCCAGGGCCCGCTCGACAGCGATCCCGAAGAGACCAGCGAATGGCAGCAATCGCTCGACGAGCTCGTCGGCGCGAAGGGTCACGGCCGCGGCCGCGAGATCATGCTCAGCCTGCTGAAGCGCTCCAAGGACCTGCACCTGGGCGTGCCGATGGTTCCGACCACCGACTACATCAACACGATCGCCCCGGAGAACGAGCCCGCCTTCCCGGGTGACGAGGAGCTCGAGCGTCGGTACCGCCATTGGATCCGCTGGAATGCGGCGATCACGGTGCACCGCGCGCAGCGCCCGGGCATCGGCGTGGGCGGACACATCTCGACCTACGCCTCGGCCGCCTCGCTGTACGAGGTCGGCTTCAACCACTTCTTCCGCGGCCAGGACCACCCCTACGGCGGCGACCAGATCTTCTACCAGGGCCACGCCTCCCCCGGCGCCTATGCCCGCGGCTTCCTCGAGGGCCGGATCACCGAGCAGCAGCTCGACGCGTTCCGCCAGGAGAAGTCCGGCGCGCCGAACGGCCTGCCGTCCTACCCGCACCCGCGGATGATGCCGGAGTTCTGGCAGTTCCCGACCGTGTCGATGGGCCTCGGCCCGATCAACGCGATCTACCAGGCGATGACCAACAAGTACCTGGCCAATCGCGGCATCAAGCAGAACGACTCGCACGTGTGGGCGTTCCTCGGCGACGGCGAGATGGACGAGGTCGAGTCGCGCGGCCAGCTTCAGGTTGCCGCGAACGAGGGTCTGGACAACCTGACCTTCGTGATCAACTGCAACCTGCAGCGCCTCGACGGCCCGGTGCGCGGCAACGGCAAGATCGTCCAGGAGCTGGAGAGCTTCTTCCGCGGAGCGGGCTGGAACGTCATCAAGGTGGTCTGGGGCCGCGAGTGGGACGACCTGCTCGCCCGTGACACCGACGGCGCGCTGCTGAACCTCATGAACGTCACCCCGGACGGCGACTTCCAGACGTTCAAGGCGGAGTCCGGCGCCTACGTGCGCGAGAACTTCTTCGGCCGGGACGAGCGCGCGCTGGCCCTGGTCAAGGATTACTCCGACGACGACATCTGGCACCTGCGTCGCGGCGGCCACGACTACCGCAAGGTGTACGCGGCCTACAAGGCGGCCATGGAGCACAAGGGCCAGCCCACGGTCATCCTGGCGAAGACGGTCAAGGGCTACGGCCTCGGTCCGCACTTCGAGGGCCGCAACGCGACCCACCAGATGAAGAAGATGACGCTGGACGACCTCAAGCTGTTCCGCGACACCATGCACATCCCGATCTCGGACGCGCAGCTCGAGGCCGACCCGTACCGCCCGCCGTACTACCACCCGGGGCAGAACGACGAGACGATCCAGTACATGCTGGACCGCCGTCGCGACCTCGGCGGCTTCCTGCCCGAGCGGCGCACCACGCACGTCGGGCTGGAGCTCCCGCAGGACAAGGACTACGCGCTGCCGAAGAAGGGCTCGGGCAACCAGGAGGTCGCCACGACGATGGCCTTCGTGCGCATGGTCAAGGACCTCATGCGGGTGAAGGGCTTCGGCGAGCGGATCGTCCCGATCATCCCGGATGAGGCGCGCACGTTCGGCATGGACGCGTACTTCCCGACCGCGAAGATCTACAACCCGAACGGCCAGAACTACACCTCGGTCGACCGGGAGCTGCTGCTCGCGTACAAGGAGAGCCCGCAGGGCCAGCTGATGCACGTCGGCATCAACGAGGCGGGAGCCGCCGCCGCGTTCACCGCGACGTCGACCGCCTACGCGACGCACGGACAGCCGCTGATCCCGATCTACATCTTCTACTCGATGTTCGGCTACCAGCGCACCGGCGACGCCTTCTGGGCCGCAGGCGACCAGATGGCCCGCGGCTTCATCATCGGCGCCACCGCCGGCCGCACCACGCTGACCGGTGAGGGAACCCAGCACGCCGACGGCCAGTCGCCGCTGCTCGCCTCGACCAACCCGGCCACGCTCGTGTACGACGCGGCCTACGGCTACGAGGTCGCACACATCGTGCAGGACGGCATCGAGCGGATGTACGGCGGCACTCACCCCGACCCCGACGTCATGTACTACCTCACGGTCTACAACGAGCCGATGCGTCAGCCGGCCGAGCCGGAGGACGTCGACGTCGAGGGCATCCGCAAGGGTCTGCACCGCGTGTCGGTCGGGTCCGGCGAAGGTGAGCGCGTGCAGCTGCTCGCCTCGGGCGTGGGCGTGCCGTGGGCCGTCGAGGCCCAGGAGCTGCTGCTCGCCGACTGGGGCGTGTCGGCGGACGTCTGGTCGGTCACCTCGTGGACCGAGCTGCGCCGCGACGGCCTCGCCGCCGACGAGCACAACTTCCTGCACCCGGAGGAGGAGCCGCACACGGCCTACCTCACCGAGAAGCTGAAGGATGCGCAGGGCCCGTTCATCGCGACGAGCGACTACATGCACGCCGTGCAGGACCAGATCCGCCAGTGGGTCCCCGGCGCGTACTACACGCTCGGCGCCGACGGCTTCGGCTTCGCCGACACCCGTGCCGCCGCCCGCCGGTTCTTCAAGATCGACGGCCCGTCGATGGTGGTCCGCGCGCTGCAGGCGCTGGCCGACCAGGGCCGCATCGACCGCTCGGTCGTGGGCCAGGCGATCTCGAAGTACGACCTGTACAACGTGAACGCGGGAACCAGCGGCAACGCCGGCGGCGAGAGCTGACCCGCGCAGCACGATGAGCCGACCCCCTGAGATGACCAAGGAGGAGACGCTGGCGTGGCTGCGCCGGATCTCCGGTGATCTCGCCACGGCCACCCTGCAGCGTCTCGAGGACTCGCTGCCGTGGTACGCCGAGATGCCGCCGGCCCGACGCTCCGCCGTCGGGCTGGTGGCGCAGGCGGGCATCACCTCCTTCATCCAGTGGTACGACGATCCGACGTCGACGCCCTGGATCGCCGCCGACATCTTCGCCGCCGCCCCGCGCGAGCTGCTGCGCAGCGTGAGCCTGCAGCAGACCCTGCAGCTCATCCGGGTCACGGTCGAGGTGACCGAGGAGCGGGTGGCCGGCAAGGGACGTCATCTGCGCGACGCGATCCTGCTGTACTCGCGCGACGTGGCCTTCGCCGCCGCCGACGTGTACGCCCGCGCGGCCGAGGCCCGCGGACTGTGGGACGCGCGCCTCGAGGCCCTCGTCGTCGACTCGATCCTCACCGGCGAGGCCGATGAGGAGCTGCCCAGCCGCATCGCGGCGCTCGGCTGGCACGGTCACGGCGAGGTGTGCGTGATCGTCGGCACGACGCCGCCGCAGTTCGACGTCGATCAGGTGCGCCGCACGGCCCGCAAACTGGCGGTCGACGTGCTCATCGGCGTGCAGGGATCCCGCCTGGTGCTGGTCGTGGGACGCGCGAAGCCGGCGACGGCGGAGGACGACGACGCGGACGAGTTCTCGTTCGCCGAGATCGCCCGCACGTTCGAGCCGTCGTTCGGCCCCGGGCATGTCGTGGTCGGCCCCGCCGTGGCGGCACTCGTGGATGCGGGGCAGAGCGCCCGCGCGGCCCTGGCCGGATTCGCCGTGGCGCGCGCGTGGCGGGGCGCGCCGCGTCCTGTGGACGCCGACGAGCTGCTGCCCGAGCGCGCGATCGCGGGCGACCCGCTGGCGAAGCTGACCCTGATCGAGCGCGTCTTCCGGCCGCTGAACGACCACTCCAGCGATCTCGTGACGACGCTGTGGAGCTACCTCGACAACGGCCGCTCCCTCGAGGCCACCGCCCGGGAGCTGTTCGTGCACCCGAACACGGTGCGCTATCGGCTCAAGCGGATCAGCGAGGTGATCGGCTGGGACGCGACCGGTCCCCGCGAGGCGTTCATCCTGCAGACGGCCCTCGTGCTCGGCACGATCGGCACGGCGGATCCGGTCCGCCGCGGGCTGCGTCCGCGTCGCCCCCGCTGATCGGGGTCCCGAGTCCGTTCCGCCCGCGATCTGTGGATCGCGAACAACCGATTTCCGGATTCTTGTGAGGGTTGAGCCACCGAATCCGGCCGATCGTTGGCAGACTGGGAACGTGATCGTCTTCGCATGCCCAGGACAGGGCTCCCAGACCCCCGGCTTCCTCTCCCCCTGGCTCGAGCTCGACGGCGTCGCCGAAGACCTGGCCGCCTACTCGGAGGCCGCCCAGGTCGACCTGATCGAGCACGGCACGCTGTCGGACGCGGACACCATCCGCGACACGCGGATCGCGCAGCCGCTCATCGTGGCCGCGTCGCTCGTCGCGGAGAAGGCCCTGCGCGAGCGCGCCGGGCGCGCGGCGGACGGCATCGCCGGGCACTCCGTCGGCGAGTTCGCCGCGGTCGTCGGCGCCGGCGTCATCGACGCGCCGACCGCCATGCGTCTCGTGGGCATCCGCGGCCGCGCCATGGCCGACGCCGCCGCCAAGACGCCGACCGGCATGAGCGCCGTGCTCGGCGGTGACGAGGAGGCGGTGCTCGCGCTCCTCGCCGATCTCGACCTCACGCCCGCCAACTACAACGGCGGCGGTCAGATCGTCGCGGCGGGCGCGCTGCCCGCCCTCGCGGCCCTCGCGGAGTCGCCGGTGCGCGGCTCCCGGGTGATCCCGCTGCAGGTGGCCGGAGCGTTCCACACCGACTACATGTCCTCCGCCGTCGCCGCTCTGCGCGAGGCCGTGGCGGACGTCGTGCCGGCCGATCCCCGCGTGACCCTGTGGACCAACAAGCACGGCTCCGTGCTCGCCGACGGCGCCACGGCGCTGGAGAACCTCGTGACGCAGGTCTCCTCCCCCGTGCGCTGGGACCTGTGCATGGCGTCGTTCGCCGAGAACGGCATCACCGGCCTGATCGAGCTGACGCCGGCAGGCGCGCTCACAGGGCTCGCCAAGCGCGGCCTCCGGGGCGTCCCCGCCGTCGCCGTGAAGACCCCGGAAGACCTCGACGCGGCGGTGGCGCTGCTGAACGGAGAAGCAGCATGACCACACTCAAGCAGGCCACCGGCCCCGCCTACACGCGCATCTACTCCGTCGGCGCCGCGCGCGGCGAGAACGCCGTCCCCAACGAAGACCTCATCGGCCCGATCGACTCGAGCGACGAGTGGATCCGGCAGCGCACCGGCATCGTCACGCGCACCCGCGCGGTCCCCGAGACCGATGCGATCGACCTCTCGACCGCCGCGGCCGCGGAGGCCATCGAGCGCTCCGGCGTGGCCGCGTCCGACATCGACGTGGTCATCGTCGCGACGATCAGCAACCCCAAGCAGACGCCCTCCGTCTCAGCGATCGTCGCCGACCGCGTGGGCGCGAACCCCGCCGCGGCCTACGACATCAACGCGGCATGCGCCGGCTACGCCTACGCGGTGGCCCAGGCCGACGCGCTGATCCGTGCCGGAGCGGCCCGTCATGCCCTCGTGATCGGCGCGGAGAAGCTCTCCGACATCGTGGATCCCACCGACCGGAGCATCTCCTTCCTCCTCGGCGACGGGGCGGGCGCCGTCGTGATCGGCCCGAGCGACACCCCCGGCATCTCCGCGACGGTGTGGGGCTCGGACGGATCGAAGGCCGACGCCGTCGGCATGAACCACACCCTCACCGAGTTCCGCGACGGCAAGGCGCCGTGGCCGACGCTCCGCCAGGAGGGTCCGACCGTGTTCCGGTGGGCCGTCTGGGAGATGGCGAAGGTCGCCAAGCAGGCCCTCGAGCAGGCGGGAGTCGAGGCATCCGACCTCGCCGCCTTCATCCCGCACCAGGCGAACATGCGCATCGTCGACGAGTTCGCGAAGCAGCTGAAGCTGCCGGAGACGACCATCATCGCCCGCGACATCGAGACCACCGGCAACACGTCTGCCGCGTCCATCCCGCTCGCCACGCACCGTCTGCTGGCCGAGCACCCCGAGCTGAGCGGCGGCCTGGCCCTGCAGATCGGCTTCGGCGCCGGTCTCGTGTTCGGCGCGCAGGTGGTCGTGCTCCCCTGACCGGGGCCCGCCGACTCCTAGACTGTTCACCGGTTCCGAAACCACCCCATAGAAAGAGGAAATCATGGCTTTCAGCAACGACGAGGTCCTCGCCGGCCTGGCAGAGCTCATCACCGACGAGACCGGCATCGACGCCTCGGAGGTCGCCCTGGAGAAGTCCTTCACGGACGACCTGGACATCGACTCGATCTCGATGATGACGATCGTCGTCAACGCCGAGGAGAAGTTCGGCGTCACGATCCCCGACGACGAGGTGAAGAACCTCAAGACCGTCGGGGACGCCGTGAACTTCATCGTCGCCGGCCAGGAGTGACACCTGCGGATGCCACCCCCGCAGCCGCGGGGCGTGGCATCCTCCGCTTCCCCCTCCCCCGCTCCCCTGAGAAGGATCACGCATGACCAAGCGCATCGTCGTCACCGGCATCGGTGCTACGTCCGCCCTCGGCGGCACCGCCCCGGAGAACTGGGCGAACCTGCTCGCCGGCGTCTCCGGCACGCACACCCTGACCCACGACTGGGTCGCCGAGCACCAGCTCCCGGTGACGTTCGCCGCTGAGGCGTCCGTCCGTCCGGAGGAGGTGCTGCCGCGTCACGAGGCCAAGCGTCTCGACCCGTCGGTGCAGTTCGCCATGATCGCCGCGCGCGAGGCGTGGGAAGACGCGGGAGCACCCGAAGTCGCGCCCGAGCGACTGGGCGTCGACTGGGCCACCGGCATCGGCGGCCTGTGGACGCTGCTCGACGCGTGGGACACGCTGCGCGAGAAGGGCCCGCGCCGGGTGATGCCGCTGACGGTCCCGATGCTGATGCCGAACGCCGGCGCCGGCAACCTCTCGCTCCACTTCGGCGCGAAGGCCTACGCCCGCACCGTGGTGAGCGCGTGCGCCTCGAGCACCGAGTCCATCGCGAACGCCTACGAGCACCTGCAGGACGGGCTCGCCGACGTCGTCATCGCCGGAGGCGCGGAGTCCGCGATCCACCCGATCACGATGGCTGCCTTCGCCTCGGCGCAGGCGCTCTCGCGCCGCAACGACGACCCCGAGCACGCGTCACGGCCCGGGGCGATCGACCGCGACGGCTTCGTGATGGGCGAGGGCGGTGCCGCGCTCGTGCTCGAGACCCTCGAGCACGCCCTGGCTCGCGGTGCCAAGATCTACGCCGAGATCGTCGGCGGCGGTGTCTCCGCCGACGCCTACCACATCACGGCGAACGACCCCAGTGGTGCCGGCGCGACGCGTGCCGTCGAGGCGGCGCTCGCTCAGGCGGGCGCGACCCCCGACGAGGTCACGCACATCAACGCGCACGCGACGTCGACCCCGGTCGGCGACCCGAACGAGTACGAGGCGCTGAAGAGCGTGTTCGGCGACCGGATCGACGAGATCCCCGTGTCGGCCACCAAGGCGTCCACCGGGCACCTGCTCGGCGGCACCGGTGCACTCGAGGCGGTCTTCACGATCCTCGCTCTGCGCGATCGCGTCGCGCCGCCCACGATCAACATGACCGAGCCGGACCCCGCGGTCCCGTTCCGGCTGTCCGTGGAGCCGCAGCCGCTCGGCGACGGTCCGCAGCTCGCGATCAGCAACTCGTTCGGCTTCGGCGGGCACAACGCGGTCGTCGCGATCCGCTCCTACGACGACTGACCCCGCCTCCACGAGCATCGCCCCGGGCGCTTCCCCATCGAAGCGGTCGGGGCGATTCTCGTTCTCTTCGGTTGTGCTGTTCTGTTATCTCCGGTTGCGGATCGGGGATACGCTTTCTCGGTCTCCGGGACACTGCTCTCCGACTCCCGATAATCGCGCCTCCTCCGATCCTCGTCCCTTCGTGTCGCGCTCCGTTCTGTGATGGAGCGCGACACGAGTCCTTCTGCTGTCAGCCGGCCCGCCGGCTCAGCGGCCTATCCCACCTGCCAGCGCAGCGGCCTAACCCACCTTGTGCAGCCACACGACGCGCGCGTCGTCGCTCGCGTGGCGGAACGGCTCCAGCTCCTCGTCCCATGCGGTGCCGAGCGCCACGTCGAGCTCGCGCTGCAGCTCCACCGGGCTGCCCGCGGCGATCTCCATCGCGTAGCGGATCCGATCCTCGCCGACCACGATGTTGCCGGCCGCGTCGGTCTGCGCGTAATGCACACCCAGGTCGGGCGTGTGCAGCCAGCGCCCGCCGTCACTGCGCGGAGTGGGGTCCTCGGTCACCTCGAACCGGAGGTGCTCCCAGCCGCGGATCGCGGTCGCGAGCGCGGCACCGGTGCCGACGGGGCCGTCCCAGTAGAACTCGGCCCGGCGGGCGCCGTCGAGCACGGGCTGCTCCGACCACTCGAAGTTGACGGCGCGCCCTATAGCGCGCCCGACCGCCCATTCGAGGTGCGGACAGAGCGCGCGCGGTGCCGAGTGGATGTACACCACTCCGCGTGCTTGTGCTGTCGCCATGGGTTTCTCCGTTTCATCAGGTGCGTCTTCCCCTACGACCTGATCCGCGAAGCACGGCGGGTATGCGGTTATGCGCCCATTCTCACCGATGCCCGAAGAAATCACAAGCATGTCATTCCACGGAGGTGTCGGCGATCGGCGGACGTCACCAGTGGTAGGTCTGCTCCGGCCCGTCCTGTCCACGCAACCGCCAGTAGTCGCCGGTCACCTGGGCGCCCGGCAGCGACCGCAGTCCGTCCACGAACAGCGGGTCGTCGTTCGGGTCGGTCGTGGTGCGGGTGTTGACGAACAACTGCCGCCCGTAGTGCCGGCTCTCCAGATCGACGACCCCGCCCGGGACGGCCTTGCACGCAGCCCAGATGAACGAGGCGGTGTCGGCCAGAGCCGTGCGATCCGACTCTCCGTCGACCGCGAGGTGGCAGTCCTCACGCGCGACGGTCACCTTCAGTGCCGCCGCGGGTCGCATGGCGGACTCGACGGCCTCGTGCCAGGTGCGCACCATCGTGAGCAGCTGATCCGACGTGACGTCGTGCGTCGTCGTCACCATCGTCTCGACGGAGGGCTGCCGGTCGAAGGACGCGTCCTGGCTGCGCGTCTGCACGGAGGCCACGCCCGGCAGATCGAGCACCACCTCACGCAGCCGCTGCCCCTCGTCGCTCGTCGACGCCGCGCAGCCGGCGAGCAGGACGAGTGCAGTCCCCGCCAGCAGAGCCGTCGCCCGCGCACGCAGGTCTCTTCGCCGCACCATGAGCGCCCCCCGGTCGTCGAGAGCCGTCTCGCTTCGCGTACGGCACGTTCCCGAAGCTAGCACGAGGGCGGGACCGACCCTCAACGAGTCGGGGTGCCCCGACCACGCGAAGGGCCCTCGGCAGCGCCGCTCCCGTCTCCTGTGGAGGGTGCGCGAAGCACGCCGGGAACTGCATTGCCGAGGGCCCCTCGGTGCCCTGGGACGGGCTCAGGGACTGACGAGGCTCAGGCCTCGCTCATCGCGATCTTCTCCTGCTGACCCTTGGCGGCGTAGTACGCGGCGCGAGCGGCGTCACGACGCGCCTGCTCCTCGTAACCCGCGTCGAGGATCGCCTGGTCGACGGGGTAGTTCTCCACGTCCTGCGTGCCGTGGTACTTCTCGATGTAGGCGTCGAGCTCCGGGCCCGAGGTCCACGACGTGATGAGGCAGTAGCGCGGCTCGGTGCCGTTGTGGGTGGCGGCGTGCCAGAGGCGCTGGGTGTCGACGATCAGCTGCGCCCCCGCCGGGAGGGCGATGCGGTACTCGACGCTCGGGTCGGTGCGGTTCTCGCGCAGGACGAAGTAGCTGTCCTTGTCGTCGGTGAGGTTGAAGAAGCCGCGCACGACCCAACCGGTGCCGTCCGGGTTGAGGCGGTTGTTGTCGTCCTGGTGCAGGTTGTACAGGCACTCGCCGTAGGGCGTGGGCTGCAGCTCGATGACGCGGCAGCGGCCGACGTTCGCGCCCGGCTCCTGCGCGCGACGCGTGAGGTTCGGGGCCTTGGCGGTCTGCGACTCGATCCAGACGCCGTCCTTGTCCGTACGCGGGGGCACGTGGTTCCAGAAGCCGTTGCACTCGATCTCGCCCTTGGCGCTGGCGAGCGGCGCGAAGCGGGTGTCACCGGAGGACTTCCAGTCGTTGTACTCGATGTCGAGCCACTCCTTGGGGTCGAGCTCCTGGTTGTAGCTGTCGAGGACGACGAAACCCTTGTCCTCGAGGGCGGCGGACTTGATGTATGCCATGAGCGAGTCATGTCCTTTCATAAGGGGCCAGCACGTTTTAACAGGCCCTTCTTAGGACAGCCTAACAGCGGCCCTCCGACGCGCCCCAGGGCCCGGCCGTGAATATCCGAGCCCGGATCCGCGCCTGAATAGACTGGATGAGCAGTCCGGAACCGAGGAGAAGCGCAGCGAGCATGAGCACGGCCACCAACGTCGAAGCAACCGCAGTGTCAACGATCGAGTGGCTGTCCTCCCCCGAGACCACGATCGTGGTTCCCGTCTACCAGCGCCAGTACCGCTGGGACATCGGCGGCTGCGAGAAGCTTCTCACCGACATCCGCGCCGTCGCCGACGAGGACGATGCGCACCGCCACTTCATCGGCTCGATCCTGTCCGCCGCCGACGACGCGCATCCGCAGGCCGACCTCATCCTGATCGACGGTCAGCAGCGCATCACCACGCTGATGCTCCTCATCGCCGCCCTGCACCACTCCGTGCGCGAGACTGATCGCGCGCTCGCCGAGGAACTCGAGCGCGTCCTGGTGCGCCCCGGCGATCCGGACCGCACCAAGCTGCGTCCGCACGAGGCGTGGGCGGGGCTCTTCGAGTCGGTCGTGCTCGATCGTCGTGCACCGGACCAGCCCGAGTCCCGCTTCGACGACAACTACGCGTTCTTCCGCTCCCAGGTGCATGCCGACGAGGCGCCGCGGATCTGGCGCGGGCTGCAGAAGCTCGAGCACGTCGCGATCACGCTCGGCGCGGCAGCCAGCGCGCAGCAGATCTTCGAGAGCCTGAACTCCACCGGCGAGCCGCTCCGCGACCACGAGCTGATCCACAACTACGTGCTCATGGGCCTCTCCCACGCCGAGCAGCAGCAGGTGGAGGACGAGTTCTGGCTGCCGATCGAGCGCAGCACGGGTGAGGCGATCGGCGCCTTCTGGCGGCACTACCTGATCATGACCACCGGTCGTGAGGTCGCCGTCGCCGGAGAGCACGGCGTGTACAGCGCATTCCGCCACGAGTTCCCCCGGCCGGACCTCGAGACGCTGCGGGCGCAGGCGCTCGTCTGGCGCGAGTATGCCGAGATCTACGGCGTGCTGCTCGATCCCGCGCGGGAGCAGGATCCGGAGATCCGCCGGCAGCTGGCGTACGTGAACACCTTCGGGCGCTCGACCTACCCCCTCGTGATGAGCGCCTACCGCGACCACCGGCACGGGGCGATCACGAAGGACGAGCTCCTCCGCACCCTCGAGCGGGTGCAGTCCCTGCTGCTGCGCCGCGCGGTGGTCGGCGTGCCGACCGACCGCCTCATCGCGCGCCTGTGTCGGGCCAGGACCGAGGGCCCCGAGCAGCTGCTCAAGGCGTTCGCGCGCATCACCCCCTCGGACGAGCGCATCCGGGTGGCGCTGAAGTTCGCCGATCTGCCGCACGCGCTATACGTGCTCGGACGCCTCGAAGGGCTGCAGGATCCGGAGGGCTACGACGTCGAGTACGTGGTGCCTCCGGCCCCGCACAACAACTGGTCCGGCGACGGCGTGCGGCCGTGGAGCGAGTACACCGAGGACGAGCAGAACAGCCACCGCGCCCTCGCCACCACGCTCGGCAACCTGACGCTCATCGAGGAGTCGCTCGCGGAGCGCGTCTTCGGAGACTCCTTCCCCAGCAAGCGCGACGCGTACCGTCGCAGCCGGATCGCGGGGACCGCCGCCCTCGCCGAGCTCGACGCGTGGGGCACCGCTGCGATCTCGCGGCGCACGGCCGACCTCACCGACGCCTTCCTGCGGATCTGGCCGCGCCCCGCGGTCACCGACATCGACGACGACGGCCTGACCCCGATCCTCGACGCCGTGCGCCGCCGCGGCTGGCCCGCGGGCTGGGAGCGCGAGTTCGAGTACGTCGAGTACCGCGGCGAGCGGTGGGACGTCCCCGACGTGAAGTACCTGTTCAACCGCGTCTTCCGTCGCGGCTGGACCGATACCCGTGCGGCGCTCGACGCGTTCAACGCCCGCAACGGAGGACCGATCTACGACGAGAAGGCGTGGAACGGGCCCTGGGACCAGCTCGACGACGACCACTTCCTCTACATGGGCTGGGACTCGAAGTACATGATGAGTGCCGTGCAGGGGCTGCTGGAGGAATCGGGTCTCGCCGAAGAAGTGTTCGTGAAGTACTCCTACATCGGGAATGTGATGTGATGACGATCTCTGCCGCCCCTGTCCTGCGCCGCCGGATGATGGACCTGACGCTCGAGGAGCACACGCTCACCGTGCCCCTGGTGTGGTCCGATCCCGCAGACGCCCGCACGATCGACGTCTTCGCGTCGGTGGTGATCCGTCCGGGCGGAGAGGACCTGCCCTATCTGGTGTTCCTCCAGGGAGGTCCGGGACACGAGGCGCCGCGGGCCCTGCACACGCCCGCCGGCCCGTCCTGGCTCGACCAGGCGCTGGCCCACTATCGCGTGGTGATGATCGACCAGCGCGGCACGGGCCGGTCGACGCCGGTGTCGGACGACATCCTCGCCCTGGGCTCCGAGGCCGTCGCCGAGCACCTCACGCATCTGCGGGCGGACTCGATCGTGCGCGACTGCGAGGCGATGCGCGAGCACCTCGGCGCGGAGCGATGGAACGTGCTCGGGCAGTCCTTCGGCGGCTTCACGACGCTCGCCTACCTCTCCACGAACGCCGCCTCGGTCGACACCGCCTATCTCACCGGCGGTCTGAGCACGGTCACGCGCACCCCGGACGAGGTCTACGCCCTCTGCTACGACAAGATGCGCGACGCCTCCGAGCGGTACTACCGCCGGTTCCCCGAGCACCGCGACCGCATGCGCCGGCTCGTGGATCTTGCGGACGCCGGCGAGATCGTGCTGCCCGACGGAGAGGTTGTCTCGCCGTCCCGGCTGCGGTCGGTCGGCTCCGCGCTGGGCACCGACGACGGGTGGCAGACCGTGTGGAAGCTGCTCGAGCTCGAACCGGGCTCCAACGCGTTCCGGTACGACCTCGCCGCGGCCATGCCGTTCGACGGCCGCAACCCCCTCTACTTCGTGTTCCACGAGTCCAGCTACGCGAACGGGCATGTGACCGACTGGTCGGCGGAGCGCGTCGAACCCGCCGACTTCGCGGCCGACGTGACGCTGTTCACCGGAGAGCACATCCGCCGCGACTGGACGGAGACGGTGCCGGCGTTCCGCCCGTGGCGCGACGTGTCGCTCGCGCTCGCGCAGCACGCGTGGCCCACGATCTACGACGCCGAGGCCATCGCGGGCTCCGGTGCCCGGGGTGCGGCGGCCGTCTACGTCAACGACCCGTACGTGCCGCTGGAGTTCTCGATGGAGACGGCAGCCCTCCTGCCCGACCTGCGCCTGTGGGTGACGAGCGAGCATGAGCACAACGGCCTGCGCTCCGGCCCGGTGCTGGAGCGGCTCATCGCACTCGCGCAGGACCGCCGCGTGCGCTGACGACGTGCGTCAGCCGGCGCGGACCTGCTCGTAAGCGGGGATCAGCTCCTGCCAGCGTGACCGCCACGCTTCGGCGGGCTGCTGCGACGACCAGCCGCCGGGATGGGTAGGCGCGTCGTTCCGCAGCGAGAGCCCGAGGTCTTCGAGGTGCACCTGCCAGCCCGCGGCGTGGAAGTGCAGCACGCCGGATCCGAGCCCGCGCTCCTCGACGATCAATCGCGTGCGCGTGCCCTCCGCCTGGAGCCAGGCCTCGATCACCGTCTCCTCCTCGGTGCCCGGCTGCTGGGTGAGCACGAGGTGACGGGGCGCCTCGCAGACGTCGATCCGCATCCGCCCGGTCCAGGTGCTCGTGAACGTCGCGTCGAGCACACCGCCCGGGCGGAGGTCGCCGTGCACCTTCACGATCCAGCGCTCCAGACGCGCCGGATCCGTGCACGCCTGCCACAGGTCCGCGATGTCGGTGTCGTACACGTCCTCCACGCGGATGCCCCCGTGGGCGTCGTCGATCTCCCACATCGTGCCGGTCACGATCATGTCCCGTCCTTCTTCCCTCGCGCGATCTCGGTGTGCAGGGCGTCGAGTCGCTGGATCCACAGATCGCGATAGTCGTCCAGCCAGGCGTCGATGCCGATGAGCGCCTCCGGCCGCAGGCGATAGATCCGCCGCTGCGCCTCCTGCCGAACGTCGACGAGGCCCGCCTCGCGCAGCACGCGCAGGTGCCGGGAGACCCCGGGGCGGGCGATCGGCAGCGCGTCGGCGAGTTCTCCCGCCGTAGCCTCATGGTCGCGCAGGATCCCGAGCACGACCCGACGGCTCGGGTCGGCGAGGGCTTGCAGTACGGCGTCCATGGGTTGAAATGTACCTGAAGGGTTACGTACCCGCAAGGATAAATACTCGCGCTCTGTAGCGCCCGCCCCGCGGTCCGTCAACCCCGTCGACCGATCCGCACCCGACTGCGAGCCTGTCAGCATCGACCGACTGGAGAGGAGCAGACCCATGAGCGCTGCCGACCACGTGAAGAACACCGCAGAGAAGATGGCGGGGAAGGCGAAGGAGGCGACCGGGAAGGTCACCGACAACGAGAAGCTCGAGAACGAGGGCAAGCTCGACCAGGCCAAGGCCGACCTGAAGGAGGCCGGCGAGCATCTGAAGGACGACGCGAAGAAGGCCGGCGAGCACCTCAAGGACGCCACCGACCGCTGACGCAGAGCGTTCGCGCCGCCTCGTCGGGGTCCGGAGGGAGTACGACGGGGCGGCGCGACGTCATGTCAGGCGCGGATCACGTCGGACAGCACCTCGGCGAGAGCCGCGCCGTGAGTCAGCTGCGGATGGTGCCCGGCGCCGGCCACCGAGATCAGCTCGACGTTCGGACGGGACGCGAGACGCGCGAGCATGTCGGGATCGAGCGGATCCTCGCTCCCCGTGATGATGCGGACCGGTCCGCCGAATCGTCCGAGAGCCTCTCGCAGCTCGGCGCGCCACCGGGGCGAGCCGGCGAGAGCGAGCTGGGCGGCCACGCGTGCTGCACCCGTGCGCCTCAGGTCGCCGACCGTGGACTCGAGGGCCGCCGCGTTCGCCGCCGATCCGGTGAGCCGGATCGACAGGCGCGCCGCGTCGACGTGCCGCAGGTAGCTGCGCACGAACGGTCGCAGGGGCGCCGCGAATCCTGACCGCGGCTGAAGGAAGAACGGCGCGACCAGGGTGAGGGAGGTGACGCGCTCCGGACGGCGCACCGCCGCGAGGACGGCCGCCGCCGCGCCGAGCGAGTGTCCGATCAGCTCGACGGGCTCCTCCCCCTGCACGGCGGGCAGCCAGCGGTCCCAGTCCTGCACGCCGGTGCCGCCGCTCAGGCCCAGACCCGGGAGGTCGACGGCGCGCGCGTCCACGGCCGAGGCGACCTCGGCCCAGGTGTCGGCGTTGACCGGCAGCCCGGGCAGGATCACCCGGCTCGAATCCGATCGCCCGAGCTCGAACGTCCTCAGTCCCCCGCGCTCGACGATCCGCCGGTCCTCAGCGCTCGCACGACCGAAGCGGTGCGCCGCCAGATGGTCCGCCCACCGGTCGAGGGACACCAGGACGTCCGGCGTCCGGAGACCGTGCTTCGCCGCCAGCGCGTTCGCGGGCCCCGTCGGATAGCGGTCGTCCGAGAGGAAGCCGAGGGTCTCGGGATCCGCCTTGGTGATCTGCGGCGGAAGCCGCTTGATGATGCCGACGGGCACGCGCAGCCACGGCACCTTCGCCCCGAGATGCCGACCGACGTGCGACAGCATCTCCGCCAGAGGAGGGGTCGCGTCGTCGAGGATCCAGTACGCCTTGCCGACGGCGGCCGGATCACTCGCGGCCTTCGCCATGAACGCCGCCAGGTAGTCGACCGTGAGAACAGGCAGGAAGGTGCCCCTGCCCGCGGGCAGCGCGGTCGCGGTCCCGTCCCAGATCTGCTCGATCGTGGTGGCCAGCCCGATGTGCTGATCGGACTCCCCCGTCGCACTGTCGCCGATCACGCTCGCCGGATTGACGATCGTCCACGGGATCCCGCGCTCCAAGGCTCTGGCCTGGAAGATGGCATCGGATTCCACCTTCGACGCCTCATAGCCGCCGAGCTCCTTGTAGACCGCGGCACGGTGCTCCTCCGACCAAGGGACGGTCGCCGGATCCTGCCCGCCCACGCGGTAGCCCGAGATATGGACGATGCGCTGCAGCGCAGGGATCCCCTCGGCGAAGTCGAGCAGTTTCTCGACGATGCCGACGTTCGCGCGTCGCGCCTCGTCCGCGGGCATCCCGAACCGATAGGCGCCCGCGCAGTTGTGGATCTCGGTGACGGACGCGAACGCCTCCGCTCCGCCTGCCACGATCTCCGGGGCGTCGAAGTCGACGATCGTCGTCTCGATGGCCCGCGTCAGGCCGTGCTCCCTGAGCCAGCGCTCGACGCGAGCGCCGGAACCGGCGCTGCGGACGGCCGCGGTAACGCGCGCCCCGGCCCCGGCGAGGGCGAGGATGAGGTGACGGCCGACCAGGCCCGAGGCACCGAAGACGAGTGCGTGACGCGGTGCATCGAGCGCGCTCATCGGGCTCCTCCGTCCTGCGGAAGGCGCTGTTCGAGAAGACCGGCGATCACGTCGGCGGCCGCGGACAGCGGCTGCGTGGTCTTCATCGCGCGGGACACGATGACCGCTCCCTCGATCGTCGACACGACGACGGTCGCCAGGCTCCGCGCCTCTTCGGCGCCGATGCCGCCGGATTCGAGGAGCGCAGCCGTCGGGCCGATCCACGAGGAGAACGCCGCGGCGCACGCCTCACGGAGCCGCTCGCTCTCCGCGCCCATCTCGAGGGTGACCACCGAGACCGGGCATCCCAGCCGGAAGTCGCTCCCGCCGACGATCGTCGCGAGCGCATCGATCGCTCGGCGGACCGCGTCGGGGACGCTGTCCGCCGCATCGACGGCCTCGGCGATCAGCGCTCCGAACTGAGCTGCGGCGAGGTCGACGGCCGCGACGCCCAATCCCTCCTTGCCGTCGGGGTAATGGAAATAGATCGAGCCCTTCGGCGCGGCGGCGTGTTCGATCACCGCGTTCAGGCCCGTGCCGCTGTAGCCGCTGCTCTGGATCAGCTCGAGCATGGACTCTGCGAGCCGTGCCTTGGTCAGGTCTCCCTTGGTTGCCATGTCACCAGAATAGACCGGTCTACCTATTTTGCAAATCGACGAATACAGCGCCGCTCACAGCGGCCGCAGGTCTTTCAAGTGGGGCGGGCGGGACTTGAACCCGCGATCGTTGGGTTATGAGCCCACTGCCTTCACCAGCTTGGCCACCGCCCCGGATGCTTCGAGACTACCGGGCGCCGGTGACGCCGCGTGCGCGGCTCTCAGAGCGGGCGCGCCTGACGGTGCAGCGCCGAGTGCTCGCGGTAGACCCGCGCGTTCCGCCGCAGCCCCTCGCGCTCCTCCGCGGTGAGCTCCCGTCGGACCTTGCCCGGGACCCCCGCGACGAGCGCGCCGTCGGGCACCTCCATCCCGCTCAGCACCAGTGCACCGCCGGCGATCAGGCACTCGGAGCCGATCACGGCGCCGTTGAGCACGACGGCGCCCATGCCGATCAGCGACCCGTCGCCGATCGTGCAGCCGTGCACGACGGCGTTGTGACCGATCGAGACGTCGTCGCCGATCGTCACGCCGTGGCCGGGATCGACGTGCACCGAGACGCTGTCCTGCGCGTTGCTGCCCGCACCGATCCTGATCTCGGCGGAGTCCGCGCGCAGCACAGCGTTGTACCAGACGCTGGATCCCTCTCCGATGGTGACGGATCCGATGATCCTGGCACCGGTGGCGAGGAAGGCGGTCGGGTCGATCGCGGGCGTGCGGTCGGGCAAGGACAGGATCGTGGCGTCGTCGCTCATACGCCGACCCTATCCAGCCCGGGCGCGGAGATCAGCCCAACCCCATCGCGGTCTTGAGCGCGGCGGTGTACTGCGGGGCGAGGGAGTTCGCGAAGGTCACGGTGATGTGGTCCTGATCGCGGTAGATGTTCGCGCCGCCGACCACCGCTCGGCAGTCCTGCTCGCCGCAGAACACCTCGGTGAAGTCAAGCAGGGTCACGTCCTTCTGCCCCGCGGCCGCCTCGCGCAGCGGATCCTTCTCCGTGAGCAGGTCCGATCGCGGTCCGTCGCACGCCGCCTGCGCGCGGGTGCGGAGGCACTTGTTCGGGTCGGTCTCCCACACGGGGTTGTCGACCACGGTGATCACCGGCGTGCCCTTCGACGTCTGCGTGGCCCACGCCTCGCGGTAGCCGGCGACGGCCGCCTCATAGGAGGAGGCGTGATCCCCGGCGGCGTACGGCGTGGTCGACAGGGCGGCGGTGAAGACGGCATCGAAGTGCTTGCTCTCGAGCTGCTTCGCCACCGCCGCGCGATACTGCGTGCACGCGTCGCCGAACGCGCCGCCCGTCGACAGCGGCGTGGTGTTCCAGGGGCAGGCGCCCTTGAAGTAGGTGGTCAGGTGCCACCCCTCCTTCTCGGCGATGCCCTGGAAGGTCGTCAGCAGCTGGTAGGCGTGACTGTCGCCGATGAGCGCGATCCGCTTGGCCTTCGGATCCTTCGACCCGAACTCGCAGGCCACCGCCCGCGCATCGTTGAGCTGCACGAAGCACTGCGATTCCTCCGGCCGGTCGACCCCCGCGAAGCCGGGTGCGGGAAGGATCTTGTCGGTCGTCGTGCCCGCACAGGACTCGTCGAGGACCGCAGCGGCGCCGAAGCACGCCGGCGGGTTCGCGCGCAGCTGGGCGATCGCCTGCACGCCCTGCTGGTAGGTGCCCGCGTTCGCCGCCCAGCCCGCACCCGCGGTGCCCGCGACGATGACCATCGCCACCAGGGCCGCCCACAGCGAGAGCCGCGGCTTGCGCGAGGTGAGCGGCTTCCAGGTGCGGGTGGGGTCCTCGACGAACTTCTTGGTGAGCCACGCCAGCACGAAGCAGATCCCGACGAGGGCGACCCGATGGTAGATCGTGAGACCCCAGAACGGCACCGACGGGGCGATGATGATGAGCGGCCAATGCCAGAGGTACAGGCTGTACGAGATGTCGCCGGTGAAACGCATCGGGCGGATCGCCAGGATGCGCGTCGGGTACCACCAGCGCTCGGTGTTCGACGCCGCGATGATCGCGGCGGCCGCCAGGGTCGGGATCGCGGCCATGTATCCCGGGAACGGCGTCTGACCGTCGAAGCGGTAGATCACGACGAGCAGCACGATGATGCCGCCCCAGCCCAGGAGGAAGCTGCCGATCGCGTTGCTGACGCGCAGGCGCGGAACGAGGGCGAGCACGGCGCCTACGCCGAACTGCCACATGCGGCCGAACGTCACGAAGTAGGCGGGGGCGGGATTGGTCGCGGTGAACCAGACGCAGAACGCGAACGAGGCGACCGACACCACGCCGATCGCGATCGCGGCGGCGCGCAGCCGCGATCCGCGGAAGTACTTCACCGCGATCCATGCCGCCAGCAGCATGATCAGCGGCCAGAGCACGTAGAACTGCTCCTCGAGCGACAGCGACCAGTAGTGCTGCACCATCGTCGGGTCGCCGGAGTGCGCGAGATAGTCCGCGGAGTTCAGGGCGAGGAACCAGTTCTCCACGTAGAAGGTGGAGGCGACGATCTCCTGCAGCTCCGCCGGCAGCTGCGACAGCGGAGACAGCACGGGGATCGCGGCGACGATCGCGCAGAACAGCAGCACCAGGAGCGATGCGGGCAGCAGACGACGTGCGCGACGCGCCCAGAACTGCCCGAGGTTCACCCGGCCGGTGGCGTTCAGCTCGCGCGCCAGGTGCGCCGTGATCAGGAAGCCCGAGATCACGAAGAAGATGTCGACGCCGACGTAGCCGCCGCTCAGCCGCCCGGGCCAGAAGTGGTAGAGCACGACGGCGAGCACAGCGATCGCGCGCAGGCCCTGGACGTGCGGGATGAAGTTCGCACCGACCTTCTGCGCGGCGGATGTGCGGGAACGGCGCAGGGCCGCACGGGAGGAGGTACCAGCTGTTGCCACCTGACGAAGGTATCCCGGATCACTGTGCGCTCCCGTCTTCCACGCGGTGCTCGACGGGATCCGCAGGCAAGGCAAGCCTTGCCGAAATGTGCTGTGATCTGCGAGTTAGCGTTGCCTCAGCTTGGTTGCGGAACATTCTGAGCCGAGTAGCGTTGAGGTCACCACATCAGCACGCACGGATCCGAGCGATCACCGAGGAGACATCATGAGCAACGCAGAGACCATCACCGCCACCTCCGTCGACCCGACCGTCGCGGCCGGTGCCGCACAGTTCCTCACCCCTGTCGTGCTGGGTCTTCAGGCCCTGACGCTGAACGGCAAGCAGGCGCACTGGCACGTGCGCGGCGCGAACTTCGTCGGCGTGCACGAGCTGCTCGACGTGATCGTGGACCACGCCGGCGACTTCGCCGACACCGCCGCGGAGCGCATCGTCGCCCTGGGCCTGCCGATCGACGCGCGCGCCTCGGTCGTCGCCGAGAAGGCGGGCGCCACGCAGGTGCCGGCCGGCTTCACGAAGTCCGACGAGCTCGTCCGCGCCGTCATCGCCGACATCGACGCGGTCCTCGTGGACGTCAAGGCCGCCGTGGAGGGACTCGACGAGATCGACCTCACCAGCCAGGACGTGGCGATCGAGATCCAGCGCGGCCTCGAGAAGGACCGCTGGTTCCTCGTGTCGCACATCGCCGCCTGACGCCGCACATCACGCGCACGACCCCCGTTCCGCTCAGGGACGGGGGTCGTGCTGCAGGTAGGCGAGCACGGCGAGCACGCGCCGGTGATCGGTGCCGGAATCCTCGAGCCCGAGCTTGGCGAAGATCGCGGAGATGTTCTTCTCCACGGCTCCCACGCCGATGGTCATCCGGGCGGCGATCGACGCGTTGCTGCGTCCTTCCGCCATCGCCTCCAGCACCTCGCTCTCCCGCGGGGTGAGCGTCGCCAGCGGATCCGGGCCCGTGCGCACGAGCTGCTGCACGACCCGCGGATCCAGCACGGTCCCTCCGCCGCGCACCTGGCGCACGGCGGCGGAGAGCTCGTCGAGGGACGTGACCCGGTCCTTGAGCAGGTAGCCGACGCCGCCGTCGCCCGCGCCCAGCAGCTCCCGGGCGTACACGCCCTCCACGTACTGGCTCAGCACCAGGACGCCGACGCCCGGCAGCGCTGCCCGCACCGCGAGGGCCGCGCGGATCCCCTCATCGCGGAAGCTCGGCGGCATCCGCACGTCGAGCACCGCGACATCCGCACCGGACGTCCGCGTGCGGGTGACTACGTCCTCGACGTCGCCGTACGCTCGGACGGTCTCGAACCCCGCCTCGGCGAACAGGCGCACCAGGCCCTCGCGGAGGAGGATGGAGTCCTCGAAGAGGATCACGCGCAGCGGGGTCTCCGGATCTGTCACGTCCTCAGACTAGGGGCCGGCGACGATCGCGCCGGAACGTGCCGGTCTTATGCGGAGACCGGCACGACGGCCGTCACGACGGTGGGGCCTCCGTGCGGGCTGTCGATCTGCAGCGTGCCGCGAAGCCCCTGCACCCGACGCGCGAGTCCCTCGAGCCCACCGCCCGGACGCGGCTCCGCGCCGCCGCGGCCGTCGTCGGTCACCGTGACGCGCACCTCCGCGCCGCTGCGCACCACGTCGACCGACGCGCTGAGCGCGGCCGCGTGCTTGGCGGCGTTGGTCAGCAGCTCCGCGACCACGAAGTACAGGTTGCGCGCCGCCTCCGGGCTCAGCGACGCCGTCGCCTCGGGGGCGACGGACGCCTCCACGACCAGCGGACTCGCCGCGGCCAGTGCCATGATCGCCTCGGCGATCCCGCGATCCTGCAGCAGCGGCGGCGCGACACCGCCCGCGAGCGCCCGGAGTTCGTCGAGTGCGGCCTGCGCGTGTCCCCGGCTCTCCGCGGCGAGGGCGGCGACCGCTGCGGCGTCGCCCTCGGCCGCGCGACGCTCGAGGGCGGCGAGATCCATCTGCAGCCGCACCAGCCGCTGCTGGGGCCCGTCGTGCAGGTCGCGCTCCAGCCTGCGCAGGCCCTCGTCCTCGGCCTGGACGGCCGCACCGCGCGAGGCGTCGAGGCCGGCCACCTCGGCCGCGAGGTCGTCCGATTCCCAGCGCCCGACCAGCGCGGAGGCCACCGCCCCGTGCATGGCGACCAGGCCGCGGAGCACGAGCGGAAGAGTGCCGAGGAACACGACGCCCACGATCAGATACAGCATCGACGCCCACAGATGCGGATCCGGATCCGGATCGATGCCCCCGAAGAGATGCTGCACCGCCCAGGGCACCCAGATCTCCTCCGCGCTGCCGTTGCGGGTGAACGGCGACCAGTACCAGTAGGTGGGGCCGCCGAGCGCGAGGACGATCCAGATCGTGGCGAACGCGAAGGCGATGATCGCCACGATCGGGCGCACGAGCAGCGCCGACAACAGGGCCATCCAGTAGTGCCCGTTGCGCAGCGGCTGCGTCAGCCGCGCCCACCGGCCGTCGCCGCGTGCCCCGCGTCGCCAGTCCGGCGCGGCGATCGGCGGAAAGTCGGTCATCCGCAGGAGTGCGCGCTCGGCTTCGCCGAACCCGCGGGCTACCTGGAGCGCCCCGGCGAGCACGGGGAGGCCGATCACGAGCACGAGGATGCCGAGGCCGAGTCCGAACACCAGCCAGGTCACCGCCATCGCCACGATCGCGAGCGGCACGGCGAGCAGCACGAGGTAGAGTGCGTTGGCCGGCGCGGCGGCCCAGGCGCGTCCGTATCCGCGGCGGCGAGCGGCCGGTGGGGCGTCGGGGTGGGTGTCGAGCCGTCGGGCGACGGTGGTCATCGTGATCTCCTGGAAGTGTGCGAGGCGGGCGCGGATCTGCGCCCTCCTCTACGATGCCGTCGCCCCGCGCTCTCACCCAGGGTGCGGCCCGCCGGATCCGTCCGGGGGTTATCCCCCGTGCGTGACCCGTCCGCCGACGACGGTCGCGACCACCGGCATCGTGCGCAGCGTCTGCGCATCGGCCGTGTACGGATCTGCACCGAGGAGCACGAGGTCGGCCACCGCCCCCGGCGTCACCGCCGCTCCTCCCCCGGTCCCGTCGTGCGCGCTCGCGGCGAGAGCGGTCTCGACGTCGATGCGCTCCTCCGGATGCCAGGCCGGGCGCTCGTCGTCGGTGCGGAAGACGGCGGCCGAGATCGCATGCCACGGATCCAGGGGCGCGACGGGGGCATCGGATCCGAAGCGCAGGCTCGCCCCGGCACGGTGCAGCGACGCCAGCGGGTACGCGATCGCCGTCTGCGCCGCCCACAGCGCGTCGGCGGTGTCGCGGTCGTCCAGGGCGTGCTGCGGCTGCACGCTCGCGGCGATGCCGAGCCGCGCGAACCGTGCCAGGTCGCCGTGCCGCACGAGCTGCGCGTGCTCGACGGTGCCGTGGGCGCCGGTCGCAGCGAACGCGTCGAGCGCCGCGGTGACGGCGACGTCGCCGATCGCGTGCAGCGCGATGTCGAGACCGGCGCCGGTCGCGCGCAGGAGCAGGGCGTGGAGCTCGGCAGGCGGGACGGTGAGCACGCCGTGATTGTGCGGGTCGTCCGCGTAGCCGTGGCTGCAGGCAGCGGTCCGCGTGCCCAGCGATCCGTCCGAGATGATCTTCAGCGGGCCGACGCGCACCAGCCCGCGGCGGTCGTCCACGAGATGCTCGCCCGTGCGCAGGCCGGCCGCGATCGCGCGGTCGAGATCATGCGGATACACCGCGAACTCGACACGGTGCGTGTCGAAGCCCGCCGCGAGGCGTCGCGTCCACGCGTCGGCGTTCCACGCCATGTCGAAATCGACGAGGCCCACGACGCCGCGCGCGGCGGCCCGTCGTGCCGCCGCGGCGACCGCCTCGTCGGCGACGGCGGGATCCGTGGCGTTCAGGCGCCGCGAGATCTCGAACGCGTCCTCCTCGCGCAGGATCCCGTCCGGCGGCGCGTCGAAGGCCTCGCGCCGGAAGGCCGCGGAGTTCAGCCAGACGCTGTGCACGTCGGCGTTGATGAGGTACGTGGGGATCTCTCCGCTGCCCTCGTCGAGCAGGGCGAGAGTCGGGCGATCCGTCCAGCGCACGTCACGGAACCCGGCGCCCACGCGGCGTCCGTCGGGGAGCACCGGAGCACGGGACATCAGCGCGGCGGCCTCGACGGCGCTCCGCGTCGCGGACAGATCCTCGCGCTGCGCCGCGAGCGCCCACTGCACGGTGTGCACGTGATGATCCCAGAGTCCGGGTGCGATCCACGCGCCGTCCCCGTCCCGCACCTCCCCGTGCAGCCGAAGGGCCCCGGCGGGCGCGATATCGGCGATCCTGCCGTCCTCGAGGAGCACGTCGACGGGGCCGTCGAGGGCGAGCAGATGCCGCCCCGCCCCGGCGACGCGCACGTCGCGGATCGCCGCGATGGTGCCGCCGCTCATCGATCCGCCGCCGTGGCGGCGCGGGCCGCGAGACGCGCGTCGTGGGCGCGCTGCATCTCGGCGGCCAGAGCCGGGTTCGCATACACGCCGTCACCGGTGAGCTCCAGGATCACGTTCTCGATCACGTCGTCGGGCTTGTTCTGGCTGAGCTTGCGCTTGGCCGTCACCCGCGTCGGAGTGAGCCGGAACCCGACCGTGCCCGCCTCGAGCCGGCGCACGAAGGCCTCGTCGTTCGGCGGGGTCCACATCCCGCGCGGATCCGCGAGCCCGCCCTCGAAGTGATCCACGAGGTGACCGAGCACACGCAGGTTCTCCTCGGGGTCGAGCAGCTCCGGCACGCCGGACAGGTGCACGGCGACGTAGTTCCAGGTGGGGACCGCGGCGACGTCTCCGTACCAGCCCGGCGAGATGTATCCGTGCGGCCCCTGGAACACCACCAGCAGCTCCTGCGTGCCGAGGCCCAGCACCAGGTCGTCCGGCCGCCCCACGTGCGCCACGATCGTGAGGTCGTCACGGTCGGGATCCAGCAGCACGGCGTAGTGCGAGGCGGTCATGCCGCTCTCGTCGCGGCCCACGAGCGTCGCCCACGGGTGCGCGGCGATGATCCGCCGCAGCTCGGCGACGTCGGTCATGGCGAAGCTCGGGTTCTGGCGCATGAGTTCAGCCTAGGGTCGCGCCCGACACGCGGGACTCAGGTCGCGCGATCCGTCACGCCTGGCAGCGCGGGCACCAGTAGAGCTTTCGGGCGCCGATCTCCTCGAGCACGATCGCGGTGCCGCACACCCGGCAGGGCAGGCCCGTGCGGTGATAGACCCAGTGCCGGTCGTCCCGGTGGGCCATCGCCGCACGGTACTGCTCGGGCGACAGATCGTCCATGGTCATCATCTGCCCGGTCTCGACGCCGATCGCGAGCAGGCGCACCCAGTCGCGCCAGAGCGCGCGCACCGTCTCCTCGGGGACATCCCTTCCCGGCGTGTGCGGGTTCAGCTGCGCGCGGAACAGCAGCTCGGCGCGGTACACGTTGCCGATCCCGCTGACCACCGCCTGATCCATGAGCAGCAGCGCGATCGGCACCGCCCGGCGCCGCACAGCGGCCACGAACCGCTCCTCGCCCTCGTCCACGTCGCCCACGAGCGGATCCGGCCCGAGCTTGGCGACCGTGGCGAGCATCTCGTCCGGGGTCTGCAGCACGCAGGCGGTCGGGCCGCGCAGGTCGGCGCAGGTCGCCTCCGTCATCAGGCGCAGACGCACCTGCCCGACCACGGGCGGCGGCCACTCGACGCCCTCATCGGCGAGGCCCTTCGTGGCCTCCGACATGCGCACGTGCACGCGCGTCTTGCGGGGCGCACCGATCGAGGCGAGGGAGTTCTCCCCCGCGTCGTCGAGGATCGGAGCCTCCAGATCGGTGCCGCGCTGGTTCGTCTGGCCCATCCGCCCGTTCGCCGAGGCGATCGTCGGATCCACGAGGATCTCGCCCGAGAAGTCCCAGGCGCCGTAGAGCCCGAGATGCACGCGCAGCCACAGGTCCCCCTCGGTCTCGAGGAACATCTGCTTGCCGACGGCCTGCACGCTCTCGACGACCCGGCCGTCGAGCAGCGCCGCTCCCTCCGCGAAGCGCCCCTGGGGGCTCGACGCGGCGACGGGCCTGCCGACGAAGTTGCGGGCGAACTGCCGCGCGATCCGGTGGACGGAATGGCCCTCGGGCATCAGACGCGCGGGTCCGGCAGCAGGGATCCGTCGCGCTCGAAGTCGGCGATCTGCGCGATCCGGCGCACGTGCCGCTCCTCGTTCGAGAACGGCGTGGCGATGAAGCGGTCGATGAAGCCCGCAACCTCGTCGAAGGTGTGCTGGCGCGCACCGATGGCGATCACGTTCGCGTCGTTGTGCTCCCGGGCGAGCTCGGCGGTCGCGATGCTCCACACGAGCGCGGCGCGGATTCCCTCGACCTTGTTCGCCGCGATCTGCTCGCCGTTGCCGGAGCCGCCGAAGACGACGCCCAGCGCGTCCACGCCGGCGCGCTGATCGGCGACGGTCGCCTGCGCCGCGCGGATGCAGAACGCCGGGTAGTCGTCCAGGGCGTCGTACTCGACCGGCCCGTGGTCGACGACCTCATGCCCCGCCTCGGCGAGGTGATGCTGCAGCTGCGTGGAGAACTCGAGACCGGCGTGGTCCGTGGCGATGTGGATGCGCATGCTCCAATCCTACGGAGCGCCGGGCGCGCCTCGGACGGGGTGACGAGCACCCCGTCGGGCGTCAGGGGGCGATGCCGGCCGCGGCGGGCTTGAATCCCGCGCGGATGTTCTCGCAGCAGCCCGGGCGGCACACGTCGAAGGCCGGCCCGAGCGAGGTCACGTGCCGGCGGTCGGCCGCGGGGCGTCCTTCCAGCCGCTCCTCGATGAGGTCGACGATCCCGGCGACGAACGACGCGGACACGCCCGGCGTCGGCGTGCGCACGAAGGCGAGCCCCGCGTCGGCCGCGGCCTCCTTGGCCTCCGTGTCCAGGTCCCAGAGCACCTCCATGTGGTCGCTCACGAAGCCCAGCGGGACGACGGCCACCGCGGTGCGGCCGCGACCGGGCAGCTCCTCGATCACGTCGCAGATGTCGGGCTCGAGCCACGGCTGCGACGCGGGTCCGGACCGCGACTGGTAGACGAGCTCCCACGGCACCTCGGCGGCGACGGGCAGCAGCTCGGCCACCCGGCTCATCACCCACGCGGCGACCGCCTCGTGCTGCGCCGCGTACGCGCCGCCCGTGCCCCAGTCGACGTCGCGCGGCCCCGAGCGCAGCGCATCGTCGGTCGGCACGCTGTGCGTCGTGAACAGCACCTGGATCGCCGACGGGGCCGCACCGTCCGCCGTGAACGTCTCGACCGCGGCGCGCACGCCCTCGACGAAGGACTCCACGAAGCCCGGGTGGTCGTAGAACGGACGGATCTTGTCGATCGTCACCGACCGGTCCAGCCCCGTCTCCTCGAGCACGCGCGCGAAGTCCTCCCGGTACTGCCGGCAGCTGGAGAAGGAGCTGTAGGCGCTGGTCGCGAAGGCGAGGAGCGTCGTGTCGCCCTCATCGGCGGCCTCGGTGACCGCGTCGGCGAGATACGGCGTCCAGTTGCGGTTGCCCCAGTAGACGGGCAGCGCGATGCCGCGGCGGGCCAGCTCGGCCTCGAGGGCGGCCTTGAGCGCACGGTTCTGCGCGTTGATGGGGCTCACGCCGCCGAAGTGCCGGTAGTGGTGGGCGACCTCCTCCAGACGCTCGTCGGGGATGCCACGGCCGCGCGTGACGTTGCGCAGGAAGGGGATCACATCGTCCTGCCCCTCGGGGCCGCCGAACCCGGCGAGCAGGATCCCGTCGTAGGCGACGGGCGTCTCGACGTACTCGGGGCCGCTCGCCGCAGCCGCGGAAGCGAAGGGGACGGTAGCTTCGGTCACATCTCGCGCACTCACCCTTCCATCTTCCCCTGAGTTTCCTTTGCCGTCGCCGAGCGCCGCTGCGACGCGGCCCGCCGAGCGGCTGCAGTCCTCCGAATCGCGCGACACGCGCACTGGCGTAGGCTGGGACGGTTGCCGCCGGCGCCAGCAGCGCGGATCTTGCGGTCGAAACCCCTCACCCCTGGGAGTCTGAGCAGTGCCTGGAGAGAACCTCACCCGCATCGAGGCGCAGGAGCGCCGCGCGATCGTCGACACCGAGTCGTACGAGATCGCGCTCGACCTGACCAAGGGCGCGGAGGTGTTCGGATCCCGCAGCGTGGTGCGCTTCACCGCGACCGAGGGATCGTCGACGTTCATCGACCTGATCGCCCGCGAGGTGCGCGAGATCACCCTGAACGGCGAGCAGATCGACCCGATCAGCGCCTACGCCGACTCGCGCATCGCCCTCGACGGGCTCGCCGCCGACAATGTGCTCGTCGTCGACGCGGATTGCGAGTACACCAACACGGGTGAGGGCCTGCACCGCTTCGTCGACCCCGTCGACGGCGAGGTCTACCTCTACTCCCAGTTCGAGGTCCCGGACTCCCGTCGTGTGTTCGCGGTCTTCGAACAGCCCGATCTCAAGGCCACGTTCCAGTTCACGATCACGGCCCCGGCGGCGTGGAAGGTCGTCTCCAACTCCCCCACCCCCGAGCCGATCGTGCACGACCCGTCCACCGAGTCGGGCACCGGATCCTCGGCCACGTGGGGCTTCGAGCCCACCCCGCGCATCTCGTCGTACATCACCGCGATCATCGCCGGCCCCTACGAGGAGACGTTCTCCGAGCTCACCAGCGCATCCGGCCGGGTGATCCCCCTCGGCGTCTACGGCCGCAAGAGCCTGTGGGAGCACCTCGACGCCGACTACATCTTCGACAAGACGCGCGAGGGCTTCGCGTACTACGAGGAGAAGTTCGGGGTCCCCTACCCGTTCGCCAAGTACGACCAGCTCTTCGTGCCGGAGTTCAACGCCGGCGCGATGGAGAACGCGGGCGCGGTGACGTTCACCGAGACCTACGTCTTCCGCAGCAAGGTGACGGACGCCGTCAAGGAGCGCCGCGTCGTCACGATCCTGCACGAGCTCGCGCACATGTGGTTCGGCGACCTGGTGACCATGAAGTGGTGGAACGACCTCTGGCTGAACGAGTCGTTCGCCGAGTGGGCGTCGACCATCGCGACCGCCGAGGCCACCGAGTGGACCGAGGCGTGGACGACCTTCAACGCGATGGAGAAGACCTGGGCGTACCGCCAGGACCAGCTCCCCTCCACCCACCCCGTCGTCGCCGAGATCAACGACCTCGACGACGTCCAGGTCAACTTCGACGGCATCACCTACGCCAAGGGCGGATCCGTCCTCAAGCAGCTCGCCGCCTGGGTCGGCATCGAGGCGTTCTTCGCCGGCGTCTCGGAGTACTTCCGCAAGCACTCCTGGCAGAACACCGAGCTCAGCGACCTGCTCGTCGAACTCGAGCGCACGAGCGGCCGCGACCTGAGCTCGTGGTCGAAGAAGTGGCTCGAGACGGCCGGTGTCAACACGCTCGCCCCCGTCATCGCCGAGGCCGCCGACGGTACGATCTCGCGTTTCGCGGTCACCCAGACCGCCCCCGCGGACTACCCGACCATCCGCCCGCACCGCCTGGGCATCGGCTTCTACAACCTCGACGCCGCGGGCGCCCTCGTGCGCACGCACCACGTCGAGGTCGACGTGGACGGCGACCGCACCGAGATCCCCGAGCTGCAGGGCCTGAAGCGCCCGGATCTGGTGCTGCTGAACGACGAGGACCTCGCCTACGCGAAGATCCGCCTCGACGAGCGTTCGCTCGCGACGGCCGTGGCGCACCTCGCCGACATCAGCGACCCGCTCGCCCGCTCGCTCGTCTGGGGCGCGGCCTGGGACCAGACCCGCGACGCCGAGAGCGCCGCGAGCGACTACATCGACCTGGTGCTCGGCAACATCGGCCGTGAGACCGAATCGACCACCGTGCGCACGACGCTGAGCCAGCTGCAGACCGCGGCCGCGCTCTACGTCACCCCGGAGCACCGCTCCGAGGCGCGCACCCGGGTGGCCGACGGCCTGTGGGCCCTCGCTCAGGGCGCCGCGGCCGGATCCGACAGCCAGCTGCAGTTCGTGACCGCGTTCGCGAACTCGCTCACCACGCCGGAGCACGCCGACGTGGTCCGCCGCCTGCGCGACGGCGAGCTCGTGCTGGACGGTCTCGAGATCGACACCGATCTCGGCTGGCAGCTGCTGGTGGGTCTCGCGACGGTCGGCGCCGTGGACGGCGCGGCCATCGACGCCGCGCTGGCGAGCGACAACACCGCGAAGGGCGGCGAGTTCGCCGCCCAGGCGCGTGCGGCCCTGCCGACCGCCGAGGACAAGGAGGCCGCCTGGGCCTCCCTCGTCGAGCGGGACGACCTGTCCAACACGATCGTGCGCTCGGCCGCGCTCGGCTTCACGCACCCGGCCGGCGCCGCGCTGCTCGAGCCGTTCGTGCCGAAGTACTTCGACAGCCTCCTGTCGATCTGGGAGGGCCGCACGTTCCAGGTGGCCAATTACCTGATCGTCGGGCTCTACCCGAAGACGCTCGCGAACACCGCGCTCCGCGATGCGACGCGCGCCTGGCTCTCCGCCCACCAGGATGCGGCCCCCGCGCTGCGTCGCCTGGTGTTCGAGAACCTCGCCGACGTCGAGCGCGCACTGGCCGCCCAGGCGCGTGACGAGGAGAGCGTCGAGGAGACCGCCCAGGCCTGATCGACTGCGCTCGAGGGGCCGGAGGGAGTTCGCTCTCCCCGGCCCTTCGTCGCGTCAGGATCGTGCGCAGCCCGGCTTGCCCGGGGAAGCGCCGTCGCCGTTCAGAACCCGCCAAGGGCCCCGGACATAGGATCGGGAGCGATGAACATCGTCCCCATGGATCTGGCCACCGACATCACGAAATGGTGGGAGGGGCTGCCCAGCGCGCTCCTCGCCATCGGCGGCAAGGCGCTGCAGGCGGCCCTGGTCATCGTGATCTGCGCAGCCCTCGCCTACGGTCTGCGGTTCGCGATCCGTCGCGTCGTGCGACGCATCGTCGCGGGCGCCAAGTCCAAGGCCGAGGTCACGGACACGAGGGCGCTGGAGCGCTCCCCGCTCGCGGACATGCGGCTCGTGCAGCGCACTCGGACGCTCGGCACGATCCTGCAGAACATCGTCAACGTCATCCTCGTGGTGGTGGCGATCGTGCTGATCGTGAACATCATCGACAACTCCCTGCTGGGATCCCTCACCCTGCTCACGGCCGCGGTCGGCGCGGGGCTCGGCTTCGGCGCCCAGAACATCGTCAAGGACGTGCTGAACGGCATGTTCCTCGTCGCCGAGGACCAGGTCGGCATCGGAGACGTCGTGGATCTGGGCCTCGCCTCGGGCGTCGTCGAGTACGTGAGCGTGCGCATCACCCAGGTGCGCGACGCGAACGGCACGCTCTGGTACGTGCGCAACGGCGAGATCACCCGGATCGGCAACATGTCCCAGGGCTGGGCACGCGCGATCATCGACCTCGGGGTACCGGCCGATGCGGACGTCGCGGCCGTCGAGGAGGCGCTCCTCACCACCGCGCAGGGACTCGCGAAGGATCCGAAGTGGCGCACCCGTATCATCGAGAAGCCCGAGATCTGGGGGCTCGAGTCGATCGACGGCGACGCTCTCGTCATCAGGATCGTCATGAAGACGCGAACGAACGCGATGGACGACGTCGCCCAGGAGCTGCGGATGCGGCTGCGAGACACCGTGCTCGGAATGGACCTGACCGTGCCGAGCATGGCCACGGTCCAGCTCGCCGGTCCCGAGGGCGCGCGCCGCGTCCACGGTGCGAATCCGCCGCGCACCCGCCCGAACCCGGTGGCCGCGCCGTCGGTGCCCGAGCGCGGCTTCTGGCGTAAGAAGAAGACCGGCGGCGAGAAGCCGGCCACCGTCACCCCGCCGCCGCGCACCAAGCCCGCGCCGGCCGACTCATCCGGGCCGAAGAGGACCGAGAAGCCGAAGACCCCGCCTTCCGCGCCGCAGAGCCTTCCTCTGCCTCCCCTCGCCGATCCGCAGAGTCCGCAGGATCCGCAGAACCCGGGAGACGAGCGATGAGCGAGCCGATGTCCTTCTACGACGAGGTCGGCGGCCACGCGACCTTCCAGCGCCTCGTTGACGTGTTCTACCGCGAGGTCGCGCTCGACCCCGTCCTGAAGCCCATGTATCCCGAGGAGGACCTCGGTCCCGCTGCGGACCGGCTCCGCATGTTCCTGGAGCAGTACTGGGGCGGTCCCACCGCCTACGGCGAGCAGCGCGGCCACCCCCGCCTGCGCATGCGGCACATGCCGTTCCACGTCGATCCCGACGCCCGCGACCGCTGGCTGCGCTGCATGCGGACGGCCGTCGACGACGCCGCCCTCTCCCCCATCCATGAGGCGACGCTGTGGGACTATCTCGAGCGCGCCGCGCACGCGATGGTCAACACGTTCGAGCCGAGCCGCGCCGGTGCCGACGGCGCTCCACCCCTGGGCGGGCGCCCGCTCCTGTAGGCGTTCCTCCTGCCCGCACATCGAGAGTTCGACGGAGATCTCATGACGACGAAGACCAGCACCCATTCCACCGACGTCCTGGTGATCGGCTGGGGCCTGTCCGGCCTGGTCGCCGCCGCCGAGGCCGCCGCGGCGGGACGACGCGTGATCGTCGTCGACCAGGAACCTCGCACGAACCTCGGCGGTCAGGCCTGGTGGTCGTTCGGCGGCCTCTTCCTCGTCGACTCTCCGGAGCAGCGGCGCATGGGCGTATCCGACTCCTACGAGCTCGCGCGGCAGGACTGGTTCGGCAACGCCGGCTTCGACCGCGACGAGGACGCCTGGCCTCGGCGCTGGGCGGAGGCGTACCTCCAGTTCGCCTCCGGCGAGAAGCGCGCCTGGCTGCGGGAACGCGGCGTCGGCTTCTTCCCCGTCGTGGGCTGGGCCGAGCGCGGAGGATACGGCGCCCTCGGGCCCGGTAACTCGGTTCCGCGCTTCCACATCACCTGGGGCACCGGACCAGGGATCGTCGCGCCGTTCCAGGCGGCCCTCGAAGAGGCCGAACGCAGCGGGCGTCTCGTGGTGCTCCCCCGCCACCGCGTGACGGGGCTCGCCGCGCAGGATGGCGTCGTGACCGGCGCGCACGGCGAGATCCTGGCGTCCTCGCCGGCAGCCCGCGGAGTGCAGAGCAGCCGGGAGACGATCGGCGCGTTCGAGATCACGGCAGGCGCGACCGTCGTGACCTCGGGCGGCATCGGCGGCAACCACGACCTCGTGCGCGCGGCCTGGCCCAGCCGGCTCGGAACCCCGCCCGCGGACATGCTGACGGGCGTGCCGGCCTACGTCGACGGCTCGATGCAGGCCGTGTCCGCGGCGGCGGGAGCGCACCTCATCAACGGCGACCGCATGTGGCACTACGTCGAGGGCATCCGCAACTGGGATCCGGTGTGGCCGGGTCACGGCATCCGCATCCTGCCCGGTCCCTCGTCGCTCTGGCTGGATGCGACAGGCCGGCGTCTCCCCGTCCCGCTGTATCCCGGGTTCGACACGCTCGGCACACTGGCGCACCTGCGCACGACGGGGCACGACCACTCGTGGTTCGTCACCACGCGCCAGATCGTCGAGAAGGAGTTCGCCCTCTCGGGGAGCGAGCAGAACCCCGACCTCACCGGCAAGGACGTGCCGCTGCTGCTGCGCTCGCGTCTCGCCAAGGGGCCCACGGATCCCGTCCAGGCCTTCCTCGACCGCGGCGAGGACTTCGTCGTGGAGTCCGACCTCGGCCGGCTCATCGCGCGGATGCAGGAGCTGCCCGGCGGCGACGTGCTGGATCCGGATCGGGTGCGGGACGAGGTCGTCGCGCGAGACCGGGAGATCGACAACGACTTCACCAAGGACGCACAGATCGCGATGCTGCGCTCGGCCCGCGCGTATCGCGGCGATCGCCTGATCCGCACCGCGACCCCGCACCGCCTGCAAGACGCCTCCGCGGGCCCAATGGTCGCCGTCCGCCTGCGCGTGATCACGCGCAAGTCGCTCGGCGGCATCGAGACGGATCTCGACGGCCGGGCGCTCGGCGCGGACGGCGGGGCCATCCCCGGACTGTTTGCCGCGGGCGAGGCGAGCGGCTTCGGCGGCGGCGGTGTGCACGGGTATCGAGCCCTGGAGGGGACCTTCCTGGGCGGCTGCCTCTTCTCCGGGCGCCAGGCGGGACGTGCCGCCGCACAGGCGACCTGACCCGCTTCCCGATACAGAGAGTTGTACTGAAAGTACAAGTTCCTTTGCTGACTGATCAGCGTGGTCCCGGTCGACTGGAAGCGTGCCCCCTACGCCGCCCGAGCCTGATCTGGATCAGCTCCGCGTGGCGTTCAACCGGGCGCGGCACGCGTCCACCCTCACGTTCGACCAGCTCGCCGAACGCTCGGGGGTGAGCCGGCAGACGCTGATCAACCTCTCGCAGGGCCGGCACTACGGCGACCTGAAGACGTGGCTGAAGCTCTCCGCCGCCTTCGGCGTGAGTCTCGACGATCTCGTCCGCCCGGTCTGGGACGACGGCTCCTCGCCGGAGCACGAGTACACGGCCGAGCTCCGCCGGGCCCGCGGTTGAGGACTCCCCGGGCGACCGGATTCAGCCTGCCGTGCCCGTCGACCTCACCGCGGTCAGGCCGACCGCGGCGGGGCCGCGGCTGAGCACGTGCCCGCGCGCGAAGGCGAGGCGGGTCCAGCGTCCCGAGGTCGTGACCGGCACCAGCTCCGCCCCGGAGATGAAGCCGAACGCGTGTGCGGCGAAGGCGATGCCGCGGGGCAGGCCCAGAAGGTCCTCGTCCGGCTCGCCCCAGATCGCTGCCCGGAGGGAGCGCACCGCATCCTCCCCCGCCCCCGCCGGCGATCCGTGGGCGACTGCCGAGATCCCCCACTGCGCGCGCTGCGCGATCACGTCGGCGCCGAGAGTGCCGGACGGCGCCCATCCGCCGCGCGGCGGCGCGACGCCGGCCCACGCCGGGCTGCGTCCCGTATCGGGCAGCGCGAGGGCCCGGGCGTCGTCGGTGGCCGTGAGCTCGTCGATCACGATGTCGCAGCGCAGCTCGGGATCAGCCCGCACGATCCGCATCGCGAGGATCGTCGGAGTCGCATCGAACAGGCTCTGCGGCGCAAGGGCCGCCGCCGTCATCGCCAGGATGCCGCCGTCGGCCTGCAGGCGCACCCCCTCGTCACCGGCTCGCGCTGCGCGGGCGACGAAGGTGAGCGCGTCGCGCGCGGTCTCGGGGTCGGCGAGGATCAGGGGCGTGGTCACGCCCTCTAAACTATCAATCGGCCCGCGGCAGCCCCGCCCCGTGACCGCGGCGGAGAGGACCCCATGGCTTCGGATGAGGACGCCCGGCGCTCGGTCGACATGCTGCTCGGGATCCTCGATCTCGGCTCCACCGACGCCCGCACCACCGAGGACATCTTCACCGGCGCCTCGCATCCGATGCCCACCGGGCGGATCTACGGCGGCCAGGTGCTCGGCCAGTCGATCATCGCCGCCGAGCGGACCATGCCCGAGGGGCGAGTCCCGCACTCGATGCACGGCTACTTCCTGCGCGCGGGCGACGCCTCGCAGGGCCTGACCTTCGCGGTGGACCGGATCCACGACGGTCGCTCCTTCTCCACGCGGCGCTCGCAGGCGTACCAGAACGGCGTGCCCATCTTCTCGATGATCGCCTCCTTCCAGGACGAGAACCCGGGGATCGAGCACGCCGAGCCGATGCCCGCCGACATCCCGGACCCCGAGACCCTGCGCACGGACGAAGAGCTCTCCGCCGGCATCCACCCGCTGTCCAGGCGCATGCTGACCGAGCGTCCCGTGGACATGCGCCATGTCGAGGGGCCGCTCTTCCTCGACGCCGGCCCGGAGCGGATCGCGCAGCAGGCGGTGTGGATGCGCCTGCGTGCACCTTTCCCGGACGATCCTGCGCTGCACCGCGCGGCACTGGCGTACCTCAGCGACATGTCGATCCAGGAGTCCATCCTCCGTGCGCACGGGCTGAGCTGGTCCACCCCCGGGCTGAAGGTCGCGAGCCTGGACCATGCCATGTGGTGGCACCGCCCCGGCCGTGTCGACGAGTGGCTGCTGTACGTGCAGGACTCGCCGAACGCGCGCGGAGGACGCGGGCTCGCTCGCGGACGGATCTATACCCGCGAGGGCGCGCTGGTGGCCAGCGTCGCGCAGGAGATCACCATCCGCGTGCCGGAGGCGTGAGGCTCCCGCGGACCGCTCAGCGGTGCGTGTAGGTGAGAGGCGCGCCGACGTACGGTGCCCACGCGTCCCGCATCTCCTGGCTGATCCTCGTCGGCCGCCCGCTCGCGGCGTCGACGAGCACGATCACCGCGGTCGAGCGCGCGTAGAGCACCCGCTCCTCGAAAGACGGGTCGTTGAAGACCTCGTAGCAGACCTCGACGCTGGATCCGCCGATCTTGCCGAACCACATCTGCACCTCGAGCGGGTGCCTCTGATAGGGCACGGGGGCGAAGTACTCGATCTCCTGCCGTGCGACGAGCGTCAGCGCGCCGGCGTCGATGCCGGAGTCCAGCACCGCGGTGCTGGGTCCGTGCTCGCCCTCGCCGGGACGCCAGAACGCGCGCACGCGCGCCTCCTCGAGCAGCTTGAGCATCGAGGTGTTGTTGACGTGGTTGAACGCGTCGAGGTCGCCCCAGCGCAGCTGGATCGGGATGTGCAGGCGCTCCCCCGCGGCGGCCCCCTCCGGAGCCGCCGCGTCGGCAGAGCGGGCGGACGCCGCGGCGCCCGTGGCGTCGTCAGTCACGCGTGAGCCTGCGGTGCGTGGAGCGATGCGGGTTGGCCGCATCCGGTCCGAGACGCTCGATCTTGTTCTTCTCGTAGGCCTCGAAGTTGCCCTCGAACCAGTACCACTGGTCGGGGTTCTCGTCGGTGCCCTCGTAGGCCAGGATGTGGGTCGCGATCCGGTCCAGGAACCACCGGTCGTGCGTGATGACCACGGCGCACCCGGGGAACTCGAGCAGCGCGTTCTCCAGCGAGCTCAGGGTCTCGACGTCGAGGTCGTTGGTGGGCTCGTCGAGGAGCAGCAGGTTGCCGCCCTCCTTGAGGGTCAGTGCGAGGTTCAGGCGGTTGCGCTCACCACCGGACAGCACGCCGGCCTTCTTCTGCTGGTCCGGGCCCTTGAACCCGAACTTCGAGACGTAGGCGCGGGACGGGATCTCGGTCTTGCCGACCATCATGATGTCCAGGCCGTCGGAGACGACCTCCCACAGGGTCTTGTCCGGGTCGATGTTGGCGCGGGACTGGTCGACGTAGCTGATCTTGACCGTCTCGCCGACCTTCAGGTCGCCACCGTCGAGCGGCTCGAGCCCCACGATCGTCTTGAACAGCGTGGTCTTTCCGACGCCGTTCGGGCCGATCACGCCGACGATGCCGTTCGGCGGCAGGCTGAAGCTGAGGCCGTCGATGAGCGAACGCCCCTCGAAGCCCTTCTTCAGGTTCTTCGCCTCGATCACGACGCTGCCCAAGCGCGGACCCGCGGGGATCGTGATCTCCTCGAAGTCGAGCTTCCGCGTCCGCTCCGCCTCCGCCGCCATCTCCTCGTAGCGGGCGAGGCGCGCCTTCGACTTGGTCTGACGGCCCTTGGCGCTCGAACGCACCCACTCGAGCTCGTCCTTGAGACGCTTGGCGAGCTTCGCGTCCTTCTTCCCCTGGATGTCGAGACGCTCGGCCTTCTTCTCCAGATAGGTGGAGTAGTTGCCCTCGTAGCCGATGAGGCGGCCGCGGTCGACCTCGGCGATCCACTCGGCCATGTTGTCGAGGAAGTACCGGTCGTGGGTGATCGCGATCACCGCGCCCTTGTAGGCCTGCAGGTGCTTCTCGAGCCACAGCACGCTCTCGGCATCGAGGTGGTTGGTGGGCTCGTCGAGCAGGAGCAGATCGGGCTTCTGCAGCAGCAGCTTCGCGAGCGCGACGCGGCGCTTCTCACCACCGGAGAGGTTCGTCACCGAGGCGTCGGCGGGCGGCGTGCGCAGCGCGTCCATGGCCTGCTCGAGCTGGGAGTCGAGGTCCCAGCCGTCGGCGGCGTCGATCTCCTCCTGCAGCACGCCCATCTCGGCGAGCAGCGCGTCGAAGTCCGCGTCCGGGTCGGCCATCTGCGCCGAGATCTCGTTGAAGCGGTCGACCTTGGCCTTGATCGCCACGCCCTCCTGGATGTTCTCCAGAACGGTCTTGGTCTCGTCGAGCTCGGGCTCCTGCATGAGGATTCCCACGGAGAAGCCCGGCGTCAGCTTGGCCTCTCCGTTCGAAGGCGTGTCGAGGCCGGCCATGATCTTGAGGATCGTGGACTTGCCCGCGCCGTTCGGACCGACCATGCCGATCTTGGCACCGGGGAGGAACGCCATCGTGACGTCGTCGAGGATGAGCTTGTCGCCCACCGCCTTCCGGGCGCGGACCATGGAGTAGATGTATTCGGCCACGAGGGCGCTCCTTCTGTCGTGATGACGACGATCGTGGTGACCAGGCGGACGACTGCGGGCCAGGAGGCTCGCAGCCTCGGGATCGACACTCCAGCCTACCCGGGGCGACTAGGGTCCGACGGGCGCGGTCTTTCCGATGAGGCATGCGCCCGCGTCGAGCTGCGGGAGCACGGCCGTGACCGGATCCCCCGTGGAGGGCCCGACCTGGCCGACGAGGCATTCCGCATCGCCCCAGCGCACGGAGAACTGGAAGCTCTCCGCCGGGTTGCCGACCGTCGAGTGATCCTCCGTCAACTGCATGGCGCTGCGATCGAAGCCCGCCGCGACCAGCGCGTCGATGTACGCCCGGCCCGAGGCGCGCTGATCCGAGCTCCAGACCTGCGCGGTCACCGCCCGGAACAGCGGGAGGTTGTCGTCCGCGGTTCCGCCGGGCAGCAGCGTCGGCGCCGGCGAGGCCGTCGCCGGGCCCTGCGTCGAGCCGGTCGTCGCGGGGGGACCCGTCGTGCTCGTCGGCGCCTGCCCGATCGGGGCGCACCCCGCGAGCGGGATCGCCAGGGTCAGGGCGAGGACGACGACGGTCGTCCTCAGCGCGGCGATCGACGGACGTCTGGGCACGCCCCGAGTCTATGGTGGCGACCTGTGACTTGCGGATCACAGAATTCTGGCGAATCTTCACCTCTGGAATGTTCGAAGGACCCACGACTCCTTAGGCATGGTGGAACCAACCACCGCACAGCCGCTCCCGTCGGCCCACCATCACACGGAGGAATCACCATGACCGCGTTCCAGAACGACGTCGAGGCCGTCGAGGCCCTCAAGAAGCAGCACGGCTCCAGCTGGGATGCGATCAACCCCGAGTACGTCGCCCGGATGCGTGCGCAGAACCGCTTCACGACCGGTCTCGAGATCGCCCGCTACACCGCCGACATCATGCGTCGCGACATGGACGAGTACGACGCGGACTCATCCGTCTACACGCAGTCCCTCGGCGTCTGGCACGGCTTCATCGGTCAGCAGAAGCTCATCTCGATCAAGAAGCACCTCAAGAGCACCAACAAGCGGTACCTGTACCTCTCGGGCTGGATGGTCGCGGCGCTCCGCTCGGAGTTCGGACCTCTCCCGGACCAGTCGATGCACGAGAAGACCTCGGTCCCCGCGCTCATCGAGGAGCTCTACACGTTCCTGCGCCAGGCCGACGCCCGTGAGCTCGATCTGCTGTTCACGAAGCTCGACGCCGCACGCGCCGCCGGCGACGAGACCGCGGTCGAGTTCATCCAGACCCAGATCGACGACTACGAGACCCATGTCGTGCCGATCATCGCCGACATCGACGCCGGCTTCGGCAACCCCGAGGCTACGTACCTGCTCGCGAAGAAGATGATCGAGGCGGGCGCGTGCGCGATCCAGATCGAGAATCAGGTCTCGGATGAGAAGCAGTGCGGCCACCAGGACGGCAAGGTCACGGTGCCGCATGACGACTTCCTCGCGAAGATCAACGCCGTCCGCTACGCCTTCCTCGAGCTCGGTGTCGACAACGGCGTCATCGTCGCGCGCACCGACTCTCTCGGCGCGGGGCTGACGCAGAAGCTCGCCGTCTCGTCGGAGCCGGGTGACCTGGGCGACCAGTACAACGCGTTCCTCGATGTCGAGGAGATCGGTGAGGCGGACCTGAGCGACGGCGACGTGGTCATCCGCCGCGAGGGCCGCCTGCTGCGCCCGAAGCGCCTCGCCAGCAACCTCTACCAGTTCCGTCCCGGCACCGGTGAGGACCGCTGCGTGCTGGACTGCATCACGTCGCTGCGGCACGGCGCCGACCTGCTCTGGATCGAGACCGAGAAGCCGCACGTCGAGCAGATCGCCGGCATGGTCGACCGCATCCGCGAGGTGGTGCCGAACGCCAAGCTCGTCTACAACAACAGCCCGTCGTTCAACTGGACGCTCAACTTCCGCCAGCAGGTCTTCGACCAGCTCGCCGAGCAGGGCGCCGACGTGACGGCGTACGACCGCGGTAACCTGATGAGCGTCGAATACGACGGCACGGAGCTCGCGCGCCTCGCCGACGAGAAGATCCGAACCTTCCAGCGCGACGGCTCAGCACGCGCCGGGATCTTCCATCACCTCATCACCCTGCCGACGTACCACACCGCGGCGCTGTCCACCGACAGCCTGGCGAGGGGCTACTTCGGCGACGAGGGGATGCTCACCTACGTCCGCGAAGTGCAGCGCCGGGAGATCCGCGAGGGCATCGCGACGGTCAAGCACCAGAACATGGCGGGCAGCGACATCGGCGACAACCACAAGGAGTACTTCGCCGGCGCAGCCGCCCTGAAGGCGGGCGGCAAGGACAACACCATGAACCAGTTCAGCTGATCCGGCTCGGCTGATCCGTCGTCACCACGGAATCGGGTCCCGGCCTCGCCGGGGCCCGGTTCTGCGCGCAGACACCATGACCGACGACGTCGACCGGGAATGTCAGAACGGAGTCGGGTCCTCGCCGGGCGTCGCCCATCCGTCGCCGGGCGTCTCCGCGTCCGGCGCCGCCGCAGGCTGGGGCGGACCCGCATCCGCCGGGGCGCCGGGCGCCGCCGCGATCGTGCGATGGAAGACCCCGCGCCCTCGGCGCAGATCCGGGCCGATGCTGTCCGCCTCGATCTCCACGCTCATGCCGCGTCTGCCCTCCTTGCCCTCCCATTCGCGCAGCCGCAGCCGGCCGACGACGATGACGGCGTCGCCCTTGGTCAGCGACACGGCCGCGTTCTCGGCGAGAGCCCGGTAGGCCCTGATCTCGAACCAGTTCGTACTGGCGTCCACCCATCCCCCGTTGCCGTCAGGACGCCGGTGGTTGGTCGCCATCCGAAAGCTCAGCGCGGGGATGCCGGTCGCCGTGCTGCGACGCTCCGGCACCGTGGCGATGTTCCCCACGACAGTGATGGTGTCGGCCATGATCGTTCTCCTCTGCTCGCGCGGAGCCCGCGCCGGCTCCGGTCCTGCAGAGATCGTGACGCGGGCGGGGAGCCCACGATGACGTCATCGCGCAATCGGTGCGCGACGGGCGGCATCGCCCGGTTGTGGAGGGCGAGGGCGACGCCGCCGCGGAACGCCGCTTCAGTGCACGAACAGCAGCAGTGCCGCGACCGCGATGAACAGAGCGCCGAAGACGGTGTTGAGCGTGCGCTGACCGGTGCGGCTCGATGTGAGCCGCCGGAAGGTCTGAGCGGTCGCGGCGAAGACGAACCACATCACGACGACGTCGATCACCACAGTCGTGCCGATGAGGATCAGGTACTGGGGCCAGGGGTCGCGATCGAGGCGGATGAACTGCGGCACGAACGCGAGGAAGAACACGATCGCCTTCGGGTTGAGCAGGTTCACCCAGAAGCCGCGCCGAAGCATCGGCCAGCGGCCTTCGGGAGACCGCTCCAGACCGGGTTCCTCGACCGTGTCCGGGACGCGGGCCACGATCAGCCGGATCCCCAGATAGACCAGGTATGCGGCACCGAGATAGCGGATCGTCTCGAACAGCCAGGGGACGCGCGCGACCAGCAGGCCGACTCCCGCGGCCACGATCGCGACATGCACGACGAGGGCCAGCTGCTGCCCCACGATGCCCCAGATGGAACGACGCCATCCCTCGTTCAGGGAGTTGGTCATCGTGTTGATGGCGCCCGCACCCGGAGTGAGGCTGATCACCAGGCACGCGACGACCAGCGAAAGCCACACGGTCACAGTCACCAGCACAGTGTAGGGACTCCTGGGCGCACGCATTCGCACGCCGAGCGCCTTCCGCGGCCGAATGTCGGTGGCCGTCCGTATGTTCGAAGGTGAAGGAGGCACCATGACCACGAACACGACCCCTGCACCCACCATCCGCTGGGCGACGCCCGTCCTCGCACGCGCCGTCGAGACCCTGCAGCCCGCCGGCGAGCGGCTCTGGCGAGTGGTCGACTCCCGCGGCACGATCCGGGGCCATCTGCGGATCGTCCCGCACGACCTGGGTGTGCGCTATCGCGCCGAGCGGCTCCACCTGCCCTCGGGGCTGTTCCGCATCGTCGGCGATTTCTGGAGCGCCGACGACGCCGTGGCGGCCCTGCGGTTCTAGCCGGCGGCCGGTTCTTGGCCAATCCTTAGACAACGCATCGGAACATAGGTCCGGGCGCACGCGCACAGGCGCGACGCCCGCCTCCGATGCCGCCATCGCGAGGACCGCGATGAGGGAGTACCAATGACCGAGCTTCGACGCACGCGCACCCGCCCGCTCACCGGGATCGAGCGCCCGACCTCACGCCCGATCCCGCTCGTGGTGACCGCGATCGTCGGCGCCATCGCTGTCATCGCCCTCGGGTTCGTCATGAAGGCGACCCAGGCGGACCAGGGCGTGGTCGTCGCTCTGAACCAGACGCACACCGGCTGGTGGGGCGCCGTGAGCAATGCGGTCTACCGCGGGATCGAACCGGTTCCCGCCGTAGCGATCACCCTCGTCATCGCCGCTCTCGTCTGGGCGGTATCCCGCTCGCTGCGCACAGCGATCCTCTTCGGACTCACCGTCGCGTTCGCCTGGCTGCCGGTCGCCGCGATCAAGATCCTCGTCGACCGGCCTCGGCCGGACGCCGCCCTGCTGGCCCACCCGTTCTCCCCGCTGCAGACCGACGGGTCCTTCCCCAGCGGGCACACCGCCTACGTCGTCGCCCTCGCGATCGCCTTCTGGTTCCTGCTGCGCGGAACCCGCTTCGCGTGGCTGCCCGTGGCGCTCGGCGTGGTCGCCGGCGTGATCGTCGGGCTCGCCGTCGTCAGCGACGGCCTGCACTTCCCGACGGACGTGCTCGGCTCCGCGATCTGGGCCCTCGCGACGGCGGGCGCCGTCCGCTGGCTGATCGTCGACGTGATCGCCGCGCGCATCGGACGTCGCTCCGCGCGGGGCTGACCTCTCCCCCGGCGAACGTCGGACCTCCTCGCTAGCGTGGCGGTCGATGACGGAGGGGGCCGCTCATGCCCAGCAAGGGTGCGAAACAGTACGAGATGCAGGCGCAGCACCGTGCCCGCAACTTCGAGCTCATGATCCAGTATCTTCTCGCTCACCCCTGCGTCGACTGCGGCATCAATGATCCCGTCGTGCTCGAGTTCGACCATCTGCCGGAGTTCGCAAAGCGGTTCGAGATCGCCCGGGCGATCACTGCATCCACGCGTTCCTGGGCGACGATCGCCGCGGAGATGGCCAAGTGCGAGGTCGTCTGCGCGAACTGCCATCGGCGGCGCACGGCGAAGCGCGCCAGGACCCGGAAGTACCTGATCTCGGAGACCCTGAGAGAGCCCCGATCCATGGGTCCGGATATGCTGAACGACGACCCCCAGTAGCTCAGCGGAAGAGCATCGACCTTCTAAGTCGCCGGTCGCACGTTCGAATCGTGCCTGGGGGACCACGCCGAGGGAGCCATTGCCGACGTCAGTAGGATGGCGGCATGGTTTCTTCGTCCGAGAACGATCGGCTGGTCTGGATCGACTGCGAGATGACGGGGCTCGATCTCGCGATCGACGAGCTCGTCGAGATCGCCGTCGTGATCACCGACTTCGAGCTTCGCCTGGTCGATCCGGGGTTCCAGGTGGTCATCCGCGCCAGTGACGCGGCTCTGGACCAGATGGGCGAGTTCGTCACGAACATGCATCGCACCTCGGGGCTCTACGAGGAGATCCCCCAGGGGGTCACCCTCGCCGAGGCGCAGGCCCAGACTCTGGCGTACATCCAGCGGTTCGTGCCGCAGGAGCGCAAGGCGCCGCTCGCGGGCAACACGATCGGCACCGATCGGATGTTCCTCGCGAAGTACATGCCCGACGTGGACCAGTACCTGCACTACCGGAACGTCGACGTCTCCAGCATCAAGGAGCTCTCCCGCCGGTGGTACCCGCGGGTGTTCTTCCACGCCCCGACGAAGGACGGCGGACACCGCGCTCTCGCCGACATCCTCGAGTCGATCCGCGAGCTCGAGTACTACCGTCGCGCGGTGTTCGTGGACCAGCCCGGCCCGTCCAGCGAGGAGGCGCAGAGCGCCTCGGACGCCGTCGTGTCAGAGTTCGCTCCGAACCTGTAATACACTGGTCAGGTTGCCCGCTCCGGCAGGCACATGGTGGCTATAGCTCAGTTGGTAGAGCACCGCGTTGTGGTCGCGGGGGTCGCGGGTTCAAGCCCCGTTAGCCACCCAGAGGAAGAGGCCCGGATCCCCATGGATCCGGGCCTCTTCGTCGTCTGCGGATAGGATCCGTGGCAGATGACCGGCTCCGATTTCCTCCGCCTCCAGCCCTCGACCGCGCCGGCGCGCGGCCGGACGGCCTGGCTCACCGCGCAGCTGCGCACGGCGATCTCCGACGGCACGCTCGGCGCAGGGACGCGTGTGCCTCCGAGCCGCGAACTCGCCGAAGAGCTGGCCTTCTCCCGCGGCGTGGTGGTCGAGGCGTACCGCCGGCTCACCGAGGAGGGCCTGCTCGTCACGAACCGGGGCGCCGGCACGAGGATCGCCGAGGTCGTGACGCGGCCGGTCCCCTCTCCAAGGGCGAGCGACACGCCCGACCCCACCCTGGTGCTGCATCTCTCCGAAGGCGTTCCCGACCTGAGCGCCTTCCCCCGCTCGGCTTGGCTGCAGGCCGAGCGGCGCGTGCTCGCGACCGCGACCTCCCGCGAACTCGGATACGCCGACCCGCAGGGGGCGCCGGAACTGCGGAAGCAGCTGTCCGGATGGCTCGCCCGCAGCCGAGGAGTCTCCGTCGCCCCCGAGCGCATCATCGTCACCGCAGGCGTCACCGGCGCGCTCAGCCTCATCGCCCAGGTGATGCGCGCACACGGCGTCTCGACGTGCGCGATCGAGGATCCGGGCGCCGACGGGAACCGGCGGATCCTCGACTACTGGCTGGACCGCCTGGAGCCGGTGCCGGTCGACGGCGAGGGCATCGACGTCGCCGCGCTCGCCGCGACGGACGCCCGCGCCGTGCTCACGACGCCGGCGCATCAGTTCCCGACCGGCGCGGTGCTCGCGGCGGCGCGCCGCCGCGACCTCGTCGCCTGGGCGGAGCAGAGAGACGGCATCATCGTCGAGGACGACTACGACTCCGAGTACCGCTACGACCGGACGCCGGTCGCCGCTCTGCACTCGGCGGCCCCGGATCGGATCCTGCACGTGTCGAGCCTCTCCAAAGTGCTCGCGCCGGCACTGCGGATCGGATGGCTGGTCGCCCCGGAAGCGTGGCACGCGGACCTCGTGCGCAGACGCTGGGCCACGGATCTCGGATCACCAGCGCTGCCCCAGCTGGCCCTCGCCGACCTCATCCGCTCGGGTGCCCTGGAACGCCAGATCCGGCGCCTCCGACGGCGGCACAGGGAGCGTCGCGACGCGGCGGTCGCCGCCGTCAGGGAGCACCTGCCCCGTGCACGGATCGAAGGGATCGCCGCCGGCCTGCATCTGCTGGTCCTGCTGCCCGATCGCGTCGACGACGCGGCTCTCGCGGAACGGGCCGCCGCCGCGGGGATCCACATCACGCCGCTGTCGGCCTACCGGTCGACCCCCGGCGCCCCGGGGCTCGTGATCGGCTACGGTCCGCATTCGGAGGCGCGTCTCGCTTCCGCCATCGCCACGATCGGACGCCTGCTCTGATGGGAGGCGCGCCTCCTTGCCGCAGTGCGGGCGATTCCCGTCAATGCGGGGCGATCGCGAGGAGTGCCGCGAGCACGACGAACGTCACAGCGAACCCGCGACCGAGAAGACGATTGATCCTCGGACGCGCCGTGACGAAACGCCCGAGCCGCGCCGCAGCGACCCCGTACACGCCGAAGATGACGAGCGTGATCATCATGAACGCCGCCCCCAGGCCGGCCAGCTGCAGCGTGGCCGCAGGCGCGGAGCCCCCGACGAACATCGGCAGGAAGACGAAGAAGAAGATCGTGAGCTTGGGATTGAGCAGGTTGAGGAGCACTGCCTCGCGGATCACCCGCGTCGCGCGGGGCGGGTCGGATCCCTCCCCGGCGGCGAAGCCCCGCTCGTCCCGCCACATCGCCCAGGCCAGATAGAGCATGTAGCCGACGCCCAGCCACCGAAGTGCCTCGAACAGCGCCCGATTGGTCGAGACGACCACCGCGACGCCGGTCAGCGCCAGGACGAGGTGCGGCACGATGCCGAGCGTGCAGCCGATCGCCGCGAGCATTCCGGCGCGGGCACCGCGCGAGATCCCCGCGGCGATCGTGAACAGGGCCCCCGCCCCGGGTGTCGCGGTGATCGCGATCGACGTCATCAGGAAGCTCAGGTCCATCCCCTCAGCGTGGGGCGCGTGCGGACCTGCGAGAAGATCCAAGACCGATGCCCTTCTCAGGACCAAGTGCGCACGCGCGCGGCGCCCGGGCGCTCTCCTGATCGCGCCGGCGACCGGGCTCCGGCGGCTAGCATCGAGACATGGCCTCCTTCGTGCGCACCGCGACCGACGCCGACCTCGCTGAGCTCGCCCGGATCGAGGACGAGGCCGACGTCGTGTTCGCCGAGCGCTTCGGCTCCGCCCTCGGCCAGGACGCCCCCTCCGGACACGACCGGGCCGCCGAGCCCGGCTTCGTCCTCGTGGTCGCCGAGCACGAGGGCGGCCCCGCGATCGGCTTCGTGCACGTGCTCGAGCACGACGGCATCGCGCACCTGGAGCAGCTCTCCGTGCTGCCCGCCCACGGACGTCGCGGACACGGACGAGAGCTCGTCGAAGCGGCCCTGGACGAGGCCTCCGAGCGCGGCCACGACACCGTGACGCTGCGCACCTTCGCCGACATCCCCTGGAACGCGCCGTTCTACGCCTCCCTGGGCTTCATCGAGAGCGACTCCCCCGACCTCGCTTTCTACCGCGGGCTGATCGACACCGAGCGCCGTCTCGGTCTCGACGAACTGGGCCGACGCGTGCACATGACGATCGATGTGCGCGGCGGCATGACGATGGATCCGGAGCAGTTCGAGGGACTCGTGGCGGATGAGCTCGACCGTCTTCCCGACGACATGGTCGACGGCCTGGAGAACCTCGTGTTCGTGGTCGAGGATCGCCCCGACGACGGATCGCTCGATCTGCTCGGACTGTACGACGGCCTCGCGGTCACCGAGCGCGGCAACTACGGGATGGGCGAGCTGCCGGATCGGATCATCGTGTACCGCGAGCCGCATCTCGCGCAGTGCGCCGACGAGGACGAGCTCCGCACCGAGGTGCACACCACCCTCGTGCACGAGATCGCGCACTACTACGGCATCGACGACGAGCAGCTGCACGAGCTGGGGTGGGCATGAGCTCGCCGCTGAGCACGCCCGCGGTCGGCGAGCGGCTCGATCTGCAGGCCGCTCCCGCCGTGCCCTGGGAGCTGGTGGTGTGGGACGATCCGGTCAACCTGATGAGCTACGTGGTGCGGGTGTTCCGCACCTACTTCGGATACCCCAGGGACCGCGCCACGCGCCTCATGCTGGCGGTGCACAACGAGGGGCACGCCGTCGTCGCCACCGGCCCGCGCGAGACCATGGAGGTGCATGCCCAGGCGATGCACGACTACGGACTGTGGGCGACCGTGCGCAGGGCCGGGGAGTGAGCGACATGGCGGGATCCGGGATCCGCGTGCCGATGCAGGCGATCGAGGCGCAGCAGCTCGCCGAGCTCGTGGACCAGTTCCTCGAGCTGCTCCGCGACACCGAGATCGGCCAGGACTCCGCGCTGGATCGCCTGACGCCGTCCGTCTACCCGCAGGACCCCGAAGCGTCCGCGGAGTTCGCCGAGGCGACCAGCGCCGACCTGCTGGACCGCCGTGCCGCGGATGCGCGCGTCGTGCGCGACGGTCTCGAGGCGGCCTCGGACGATCACGCGCCGATGCCGGAGGAGCTCGTCATCCGCGACGCCGATGTCGATGCCTGGTTGCGGACGCTCGCCGCGCTGCGGCTCGTCATCGCGTCCCGGCTCGGCATCGAGAACCAGCTCGCACCGGATCCCGAGGACCCGCGTCTCGGCGTCTACGAGTGGCTGGGCTATCGCCTGGACGTGCTCGTCGAGGCTGCGGACGCGCTCGACGACGCGTCCGACGGCTGAGCAGCCCGGCTACGGGATCGAGACCACCAGCGTCGCGTGGCCGATCGGATCGTCCCGGCGCTGGTGCACGGTCTCCTGCAGCGCCCAGCGGTCCCAGTGCGGACGGAAGACGTCGCCGTCCCGGTCCAGCGCACGGCGCTTACGACTGCCCTCGGGTGACTCCACCCACACGCGGACGTCGGCGACCCGTGCGGTCCGCGGGGTCAGCGCGCCGCAGCCCTCGAGGATCACGCCGCGCGCGGGGTCGACGGCATGGCTCTCCGCGTACTCCCCCGCCTCCCAGTCGTAACGCTGCCACGTGCCGACGATCCCACGACCGTGCGGGTGCAGGATCTGGTCGTAGGCGCGCTCGACGCCGGCGTCCAGTCCGTCCCATCCGGGGTAGATCGAGTCCAGCGCGATCAGCTGCGGCTCGGTGCGCAGCGGCCACTGCACGGCCACGAGTCGCGCCAGCGTCGACTTGCCGGCACCGCTGCGTCCGTCGATGAGCACGACCGGGTTCGACGCCTGCACGGCGCGCACGGCATCGGCGATCCGGGCGACCGCCTGCGTCAGCGCCCGCGCGACCGGGTCGTCACTTCTTGAGGGCACGGATGATGCGGGAGATCGCTCGACCGGCGACCCAGACGAAAGGCACGGCCACCGCGATCAGCGAGACGAGGTTCGGCTCGAACCGCAGGCCCTCTTCGCGCCGCACGTACACGCCGAGCGGGATCGCGAGCCCGCCCCCGCCGCCGCCTTCACCCTCGCCGGCGCCCTCGGCACCGCCTTCGCCCCCTCCGAAGCCGGAGACGGTGAGCGCCACCGGGGTGAACTGCGCGCCGTCCACCTCCTGGGTCTCGCCATAGGCGCTCTTGACGCCGAAGGACGCGGAGTTCTTGCCAAGCTCGAGTGCGATGTGCGGCATGGGTCCACGCTAGCCCACCCTGACGACGGCGACCACCGGGCCTCCGGCCGAGCGGATCGTCAGTCCAGGCCGTGCGCACGCGGATGCGGGGCGGATCCGCGTCCGGGGCGGGCACCGAGGTGCCTGGCGCGCGTGACGGTGCCGGTGCCGAACCGCGCCTGGGCGCTGTCGAGCGCATCCTCGACCCGTCGCCACTCCGCATCGTCGTCCCACAGCCCGAGCGCGCCTCCGGCGTCCGAGAGGCGCTCGGCCCGCACGCCGACGAGCCGCACCGGGTCACGACGATCGATCGCGTCGAAGAGCGTGCGCGCGACCTCGCCGATCCGCTGCCCCACAGACGTCGCCTCGGGCAGCGTCTGGGAACGGCTGATCGTGGTGAAGTCGGAGAACCGGACCTTGATCGCCACCGTGCCCGCCTCCCAGCCGGCGCGCCGCAGGCGAGCGGCGACGCGGTCAGCGAGCCGCAGCAGCTCCGAGCGCAGGGCTTCGCGGTCGACGACGTCGACGTCGAAGGTCTCCTCGTGGCCGACGCTCTTCTCCACCCGGCTGGTCTCGACACCGCGCGGGTCGCGTCCGGCGGCGAGCTCGCGCAGACGCTGGGCGAGGGCGGGACCGACGGCGCGCTCGAGCGCGGAGGGCGGGGTCGCGAGGATGTCGCGGATCAGCCGGATGCCGCGCGACTCGAGGGTCTCGGCCGTCTTCGGACCGACGCCCCACATGGCGCGCACCGGTTTGGCGGCCAGGAAGTCGAGGGTGTCGGCCTCCGCGACCACCAGCAGGCCGTCGGGCTTGGCCATGGTCGACGCCATCTTCGCCACGTGCTTCGTCGCCGCGACGCCCACGCTGCATGTGATGCCGACCTCCTCGTGCACCCGGCGGCGGATCATCGCGCCGATGGTCCCCGGACTGCCCCAGAGACGGCGCACGCCGCGCACGTCGAGGAACGCCTCGTCGATGGAGAGCGGCTCGACCAGCGGGGTGACCTCTTCGAAGATGGTCATCACCTTCTGCGAGGCGTCGCGGTACTTCGTGAAGTCGGGCGGGACGATCCTCGCGGTCGGGCACAGGCGGATCGCCTGCGACACGGGCATCGCCGAGCGCACGCCGTAGCGTCGCGCCTCGTACGAGGCGCTGGAGACCACCGAACGCCCGTCCGGAGCCCCGATGATCAGGGGAAGCCCACGCAGCGACGGATCGTGCAGGACCTCGACCGCGGCATAGAACGCGTCCATGTCGACGTGCAGGATCCCGGTGCCGCTGTCGTCGGCGTCCGGAGCGGAGACGATCCGCCCGGATCCGTCGCCTCTTCCCATGTCACCATTCTCGCCGAGGCCGCCGACATCGCGTCGGCGGCCTCGGCTCTCAGAGAATCTCGGGGACCTACTGCGCAGCGCGCTCGAGGATGAGCTCGCGCACGCGGGCGGCGTCCGCCTGACCCTTCATCGCCTTCATCACCGCGCCGATCACGGCACCGGCCGCCTGCACCTTGCCGTCCTGGATCTTGGCGAGCACATCGGGCTGCGCGGCGAGAGCCTCGTCGATCGCGGCGATGAGCGCGCCGTCGTCGGAGACCACGGCGAGTCCGCGCGCGTCCACGACCTCCTGCGGAGCGCCCTCGCCCGCGATGACGCCCTCCAGCACCTGGCGGGCCAGCTTGTCGGTCAGCGTTCCGGCATCGACGAGCTTCTGCAGCGCGGCCACGTTCTCCGGGCTGATCAGCGATGCCGCGTCCCGCTCCGCCGCGTTCGCGATGCGGCTGATCTCGCCGGTCCACCACTTGCGCGCCGCATCCGGCGAGGTTCCCGCGGCGATGGTCGCCTCGACCTCATCGAGCAGCCCGGCGTTCACGACGCCCTGGAACTCGATGTCGCCGAAGCCCCAGTCCGCCTTCAGGCGGCGCCGCCGCGCGACCGGCTGCTCCGGCAGCTCCGCGCGCAGCGCCTCGACCAGCTCGCGGGCCGGCTGGACCGGAAGCAGGTCGGGCTCCGGGAAGTACCGGTAGTCGTCCGCATCCGACTTCGGACGTCCCGGTGACGTGGTGCCGGTGTCCTCGTGCCAGTGCCGCGTCTCCTGCGTGATGCTGCCGCCGTCGGCGAGGATCGCCGCCTGCCGCTGGATCTCGTAGCGCACCGCGCGCTCCACGGAGCGCATCGAGTTCACGTTCTTGGTCTCGGTGCGGGTGCCGAGCTTCTCCTGGCCGCGGGGGCGGAGCGAGACGTTCGCGTCGCAGCGCAGGTTTCCGCGCTCGAGCCGCGCCTCGGAGATCCCCAGTCCGCGCACGATGTCGCGGATCGTCGCGACGTACGCCTTCGCGATCTCGGGGGCGCGGTGCTCGGCCCCGAAGATCGGCTTGGTGACGATCTCGACGAGCGGCACCCCGGCGCGGTTGTAGTCGACGAGCGAGTACTCCGCGCCCTGGATCCGGCCGGTCGCGCCGCCGAGGTGGGTGAGCTTGCCCGCGTCCTCCTCCATGTGCGCGCGCTCGATGGGGATCGTCACGAGCGTTCCGTCCTCGAGCTCGACCTCGACCGAGCCCTCGAACGCGATCGGCTCGTCGTACTGCGAGATCTGGTAGTTCTTGCCCAGGTCCGGGTAGAAGTAGTTCTTCCGCGCGAACCGGCACGACTCCGCGATCGAGCAGCCGAGCGCGAGCCCCAGGCTGATCGAGGAGCGCACGGCCGTCTCGTTCACGACCGGCAGGGATCCCGGGAGGCCCAGATCCACCGGCGCGATGAGCGTGTTCGGCTCGGCGTCGTGGTTGCGCTCGTTCGCCGGGTTCGGGGCGTCCGAGAACATCTTGGTCTCGGTGTTGAGCTCGACGTGCACCTCGAAGCCGAGCACGGGCTCGAAGAGCTCGAGCGCCTTGTCGTAGTCCATGAGCTTCACGGCGGACATCAGCGGGTTCCTCCCAGCAGGGGTGCGCGGTCGAGCAGCGGCCCGCCCCACGCGTCGACGAGCAGAGTCTCGAGGGCCGCGCCGACGCGGTACAGACGGGCATCCTCGCGGGCGGGGGCCAGGAACTGGATGCCGACCGGCAGCCCGTCCTCCTCGGCCAGGCCCGACGGGATCGAGATCCCCGGCACGCCGGCGAGGTTGGCCGGGATCGTGGTCAGGTCGTTCAGGTACATCTGCAGCGGATCGCCGATCTTCTCGCCGAGCTTGAACGCGGTGGTCGGGGCGGACGGCGTGGCGATGACGTCGACCTGCGCGAACGCCGCGTCGAAGTCCTGCTGGATGAGGGTGCGCACCTTCTGCGCGCTGCCGTAGTACGCGTCGTAGTACCCGGCCGAGAGGGCGTAGGTGCCGAGGATGATGCGGCGCTTGACCTCGGGCCCGAAGCCGACCTCGCGGGTGAGCGACATGACGTCCTCGACCGTGCCGCCGCCGTCGGGCGTGACGCGCAGGCCGAACCGGACAGAGTCGAACTTCGCCAGGTTGCTCGAGGCCTCGGCCGGGAGGATCAGATAGTAGGCGGCGACGCCGTACTCGAAGTGCGGGGCGGAGATCTCCACGATCTCGGCGCCCTGCGCCTCCATGAGCTTCAGCGCGGCGTGGAAGGATGCGGCGACTCCCGCCTGGAAGCCCGAGTCCGGCAGCTCCTTCACGACGCCGACCTTCAGCCCCTTGAGCACCTGCCCGGTCGCGCCCTCGCGCGCGGCCGCCGCGAACGACGGCCAGGCGTCGGGAAGCGACGTCGAGTCCTTGGGGTCGTGCCCTCCGATGACGTCGTGGAGCAGACCGGCGTCGAGGACGGTGCGCGACACCGGCCCGACCTGGTCGAGGCTGGACGCGAGGGCGATCGCGCCGTAGCGGCTCACACCGCCGTAGGTGGGCTTGATGCCCACGGTGCCGGTGACGTGCGCCGGCTGACGGATCGAGCCGCCGGTGTCCGAGCCGAGGGCGATCGGCGCCTCGAACGCGGCCACCGCAGCGGCCGAGCCGCCGCCCGAGCCGCCCGGGATCCGGTCGAGGTCCCACGGGTTGTGGGTGGCGCCGTAGGCGGAGAACTCCGTGGAGGATCCCATCGCGAACTCGTCCATGTTGGTCTTGCCGATGCCGACCAGGCCCGCCGCCCGGGCGCGGGCGACCACCGTGGCATCGAACGGCGACCGATACCCCTCGAGGATCCGGGATCCGCTCGTGGAGGGCTGGTCGGTGGTGACGAGCACGTCCTTGATGGCCAGCGGGACGCCCGCGAGTTCGCCGAGCTGCTCGCCCCCGGCGCGGCGGCGATCCACCTCCGCGGCGGCGTCGAGCGCGTGCTCGTTGACGTGGAGGAAGGCGTGCACGTCGCCGTCGACGGCGGCGATGCGGTCGAGGTGCGCCTGGGTCGCCTCGACGCTCGACACCTCTCCGGCCGCGAGCTTGGCGCCGAGCTCGGCGGCGGTCCAGCGGATGATCTCGCTCACTGCTCCTCCCCCAGGATCGCGGTGACGCGGAAGCGGTCGCCGTCCGCGTCGGGCGCGTTCTGCAGCGCCTGCGCGGTCGTGAGGGTCTGGCCCACGACGTCCTCGCGGAAGACATTGTGCATCGCGATCGGGTGGCTCGTGGCGACGACGTCGGGGGTCGCGACCTCGGACACCTTGGCGATGTTGTCGACGATGGCGTCGAGCTGACCGGTCAGCTTCGTCACCTCGTCATCGGAAAGCTGGATGCGCGCGAGCACGCCGAGGTGGCGCACGAGATCAGGGGTGATTTCAGACACCTGGACAGTCTAGCCAGCGGGTGGCGAGCCCCCTGCCGGCCGGCGGCCGCGACGATCAGTCCTGCAGCACGAGCACGAGCGTCGTACCGCCGCACGGCACCGCCCTGGTGCCGCCGGCGACGGCGCCGACCGCACCATCGGCGCGCAGCGCGTCGAGCGCCTGCCGGACCTCGTCGCCGCGCAATAGCGTGCCGGTCACCCGGTGCGAATCGCTCGATGCGACCACGCGTCCTGAGGCGTTCACGACCGTGCCGGTCCCGGTGACGTCGCGCAGGATCGGCAGGATCGCGCGCTCCAGCCGGGATACGTGCACGTCGATGCCGACGACCCCGACCATCCTCCCCGCCTGCTCGACCGGCGCCGTCACCGTGACCGTGTAGTCGTCCGTGCAGAGGTAGTCGACGTAGGGCCCTGTCACGTGCCGCTCGCCGGTGCGCTCCGGCACCCGCCACCACTCCAGCTGCCGGTAGTCGCGGAACTGGTCGGAGTCGGGATCGTCGACCGTGTCCAGGCGGCGCACGCTGCCGCGATCGCCTCTGTCGAGGCCGTGGATCTCGCGCAGCCACCAGGCCAGGTGCCACGGCGCGTCGGCGAGCACGCCCGGCGTCGCGACGAAACCGGCTCCGGTCACGAGTCCGGCCGGAACGGTCAGCGCGGGACGCGCCAAGGCGTCCATGAACGGATCCAGCGTCGCGGCGGCGGGGGCGACGCCCAGGGCCGCGAAGGAGCGGAACTCCTCCTCGACCCCGCGGCGCCACGTGTCCACGAGCGCGAACAGCGGCGCGAACGTGCTCTCGATCCGCGCGGCGATGCGCTCATCATGCTCGGCGACGGTGCCGGTCATCTCCCGCTCCTTCTGTGTGTCGGGTTCCGTGGGTCGGGTCGGGTGTGTAGGGGCGCGTCAGCGCGGCGACGGCGCGGACTGCTCCGCGGACTCCGCCGCCACCTCCAGCCGTGACTTCTCGTCCAGGAGCCACTCGACGCCTGCGGCGATCCGCCGCACCGCGACGGCACGGGCGGCCTCGGTGTCGGCGGCGCCGATCGCGTCCAGCTGGGCGACCCGGGCGGCACGGCTGTGCGCGCGGTTGTCGGGCTCGCGCAGACCCAGCCAGATCAGGGATCCGATCTCGGACTGCAGGCGCAGCTCCTCCCGCACCAGCCGCGGCGACTGGCTGAGCGCGGCCACCTCGAGCTGGAACCGGGCGACGGCGCGCCGCGCCCCGCCCTCGCTGGACAGGTCCTCCTGCTCGACGAGCTCGCGGAGACCGCGCACGTCCTCCTCGCCCGCCCGGTCGGCGGCGAGCTCGGCCGCCATGCCCGCGATCGCCGAGTAGTGCGTCGAGGCGTCGCGCAGCTCGACCCGGCTCAGCGCGCGGATCCGCTCGTCCGTGAAGCGACGCGCCGTCTCGGGATCGAAGGTGACGAAGCTGCCGCCGTCGCGTCCGCGGCGGGTCTGGATGAGGCCGGCGTCGCGCAGCGCCTCGAGCGCCTCGCGTGCGGTCACGACGGCGACGCCGAGGCGGCGGCCGAGCTGCGACTCACTGGGCAGCCGCTCGCCGTCGTGCAGCACGCCGGACGTGATCGCGTCCTGCAGTCGCCGCTCGACGAGCTCGGCGCGGCCGACGTCGGACAGGGGCGCGAAGACGGCGGACCGCGCGGGGTCCACGCCTGCCGACACCTGTGCCACGCCGCTCTCCTCTCGAGGCCGTGACACGACGGTAACACGCGTGTTGACAAAATCCTCTGTTCCCATATGATTCCAAACATCTAGTAACAGAGGATTAGTCCTCGCATCGAAGGGGATGTGATGACCGACAAGCCCGTCGCGATCAGACTCAGCGGACTCACCCGCGCCTTCGGATCCGTCACCGCCGTCGACGGCGTGGATCTGGAGATCGCAGAGGGAGAGTTCTTCTCCATGCTCGGGCCGTCCGGCTCCGGCAAGACCACGGTGCTGCGCCTCATCGCCGGCTTCGAGCAGCCGACCGCCGGCACGGTGGAGTTGTTCGGGGAGGACGTCACGCGCACGCCGCCGTTCGACCGCGACGTGAACACGGTCTTCCAGGACTATGCGCTGTTCCCGCACATGACGGTGCTCGACAACGTGGCCTACGGGCTGCGTGTGCGCGGGGTCGGCAAGAGGGAACGCCGCGAGCGCGCGCGCAGGGCGCTCGCGAGCGTCCGGCTCGAGCATGTCGCGGACCGCAAGCCGAGTCAGCTTTCCGGCGGGCAGCGTCAGCGCGTCGCGCTGGCCCGCGCCACGGTGGTCGAGCCCAAGGTGCTGCTGCTGGACGAGCCGCTGGGCGCGCTGGATCTGAAGCTGCGCGAGCAGATGCAGGTCGAGCTGAAGCAGATCCAGCGCGATCTGGGCATCACGTTCATCTTCGTCACGCACGATCAGGAGGAGGCGCTGACCCTGTCCGACCGCATCGCGGTGTTCAGCGCCGGCCGCATCGAGCAGCTGGGCACGCCGTTCGAGCTCTACGAGCGCCCGGTGTCCCGCTTCGTGGCCGACTTCGTGGGCACCTCGAACCTGTTCGACGACGCGACCAGCGCACGCGTGCTCGGCCGCCAGGGCAACCACTCGCTGCGTCCGGAGAAGCTCCTGGTCGCCGCGGCCCCCTCCGACGAGGCCGGCCGCCGATCGGCCGCAGGTGTGGTCGCCGAGGCGATCTACCTGGGCTCGGGGGTGCGGCTGGTCGTCGACCTCGATGAGGGACCGCGCGTCACGGTGCTCCAGCAGAACATCGGCGGGCACGCGCACGGCGACCACGGGGACCGCGTGTTCGTCTCGTGGCGCGACGCCGACGTCGTCCCGCTGGGCGACGCGCCCCTGGCCGAGCAGAACGACACCCCCTCCCGCACCATCCGTACGGCCGGCATCCGCTGACCGCCCCTCGCACCCGCGAACGCAGAAGAACGAAGGAGTATCCCATGCGCAAGAACGCCCTCCCGGCCCTCGCGGCCCTCGGCCTGACCACGGTCGTGCTCGCCGCCCTCACCGGCTGCGGCACCGCCGGCTCGTCCGGCGGTGGCGGCACCGGTCCCGTCGACAAACTGGGCAAGAACGAGGGCGCGGTCAAGATCCTCGCCTGGCCCGGCTACGTCGAGGACGGCTCGAACGACCCGAAGGTCGACTGGGTCTCGGAGTTCACGAAGAGCACCGGGTGCAAGGTCGAGGCGAAGACCTTCGGGACATCCGACGAGGCGCTCAACCTCATGAAGACCGGCGACTACGACGTGGTGTCGGCATCGGGCGACGCCTCGCTCCGCCTCATCGCCTCGGGCGACGTGGTCGAGGTGAACACGAAGCTCCTGAAGAACTACGACGGCATCTTCCCGTTCCTCAAGGACCGCGCCTGGAACACCGTCGACGGCAAGCACTACGGCGTGCCGCACGGGTACGGCGCCAACCTGCTGATGTACAACACCGAGGCGTTCCCCACCGCGCCGACCTCCTGGGACGTCGTGTTCGACAAGGCCTCGGACCACAGGGGCAAGATCACCGCCTACGACTCCCCTATCTACATCGCCGATGCGGCGGTCTATCTCATGGCGCACAAGCCCGAGCTGAAGATCACGAACCCCTATGCGCTCGATCAGAAGCAGTTCGACGCCGCCGTGTCGCTGCTCAAGGAGCAGCGCCCGAACATCAGCGAGTACTGGGGCGACTACCTCAAGGAGGTGCAGTCGTTCCAGTCCGGTGACAGCGTCGCAGGCACCACGTGGCAGGTGATCCAGAACACGCTCGAGGGCGAAGGCGGCAAGACGGCCGTGGTGCTGCCCGACGAGGGCGCGACCGGCTGGAGCGACACCTGGATGATCTCGTCCAAGGCGAAGAACCCGAACTGCGCCTACGCGTGGCTGGACTACATCTCCAGCCCGAAGGCCAATGCCCAGGCCACCGCGTTCTTCGGCGAGGCCCCCTCCAGCGAGAAGGCCTGCGACTTCCGCGATGACTGCGCCTCATACCACGCGGGCGACGCCGAGTACGCGAAGAAGATCTGGTACTGGACGACGCCGATCGCGAAGTGCCTGGACGGTCGCACGGATGTGAAGTGCATCGATTACGCCGGGTGGACGACGGCCTGGCAGCAGATCCGCAACTGATCCGATCCGGTCGTCCGGGGCCCGCGCTCCGGACGACCGGGCCCGGTCCCCGAAAGGACTCCTCATGAGCGCCATCGCACCGGCGAAGACGCCGCGGCCGGCCGTCCCGTCCCCGCGCCGCACGCCATCGCGCCGCGGATCCGCCTACCTGTCCACGCATCCGCGCGCCCGCCTCGCCCTCCTGCTGTCCGCCCCGCTGTTCTGGCTCGCCGCGGTCTACGTCGTGGCCCTCGCGCTGCTGCTGGTCACGGCGTTCTGGACGACGGACACGTACACGGGCCAGATCCGCACCGAGTTCACGGCAGACAACATCGTGACGGTCGTGACCGACGCGTTCTACCAGGGCATCACTCTGCGCACGGTCGGGATCGCCCTGGCCGTCACCGTGATCGACGTGGCGCTCGCCCTGCCGATCGCCTACTTCATGGCGATGGTGGCCTCCCCCGCCCTGCAGCGCGTGCTGGTCGTGCTGGTGCTGACGCCGCTGTGGGCCTCCTACCTCGTCAAGGCGTTCGCCTGGCGGTCGGTGCTGTCCAGCGACGGCATCCTCGAGTGGCTGCTGCGCCCGCTCGGCGGTCACACCCCCGGATACGGGATCGCCGCGACGATCATCACGCTGTCCTATCTGTGGCTGCCCTACGTCATCCTGCCGATCTACGCGGGACTGGAGCGCGTGCCCAGCTCGCTGCTCGAAGCCTCCGGCGACCTCGGCGGGCGCAGCTGGGCCACCCTGCGCCTGGTGGTGTGGCCGATGGCGCTCCCCGCCATCATCGCCGGCACCATCTTCAGCTTCTCGCTCTCCCTCGGCGACTACATCACGATCGGCATCGTCGGCGGCGGCGCCCAGATGCTCGGAACGCTCGTCTACCAGGACATCGGTGCGGCGAACAACCTCCCGCTCGCCGCGGCGATCGCGCTGATCCCCATCGTCATCATCTTCGGCTACCTGTTCCTCGTGCGCCGCACCGGCGCCCTGGACAACCTGTAGGAGGCCTCGTGCGCATCTCCCTCGGCACCAGGGTCACCCTGGGCATCATCACCGCGGTCATCCTCGCGGTCGTCTACGTGCCGCTCCTGGTGGTCCTCGTCAACTCGTTCTCGACCTCGGCGTCGCTCACCTGGCCCCCGCCCGGGTTCACCCTGGAGTGGTGGGGCAGGGCGTTCCGCAGCGACGGCGCGCTCGAGGCGGTCGGCACGAGCGCGCTGGTCGCGCTGATCTCCTCGCTTCTCGCTCTGGCGCTGGGGACCATGCTCTCGTTCGCGCTGCAGCGGTTCGCGTTCTTCGGGCGGAACACCGTCAACCTGCTCGTCATCCTGCCGATCGCGCTTCCCGGCATCATCACCGGCATCGCGCTGAACAACCTGTTCCGCACGATCCTCGGCGTCCCGCTCTCGATCTGGACGGTCATCATCGCGCACACGACGTTCTGCATCGTCACGGTGTTCAACAACGCCGTGGCACGCCTGCGGCGCATGGGCACCTCCCTCGAGGAGGCGTCGAGCGACCTCGGCGCCGGGATCTGGACGACGTTCCGCCTGGTCACGTTCCCGCAGCTCCGCTCGGCGCTGCTCACCGGCGGGCTGCTCGCCTTCGCCCTGTCCTTCGACGAGATCGTCGTGACGACCTTCACCGCCGGATCCGGGGTGCGCACCCTGCCGATGTTCATCATCGACAACGTCGCGCGGCCGAACCAGGCGCCCATCGTCTCGGTGATCGCCGTCGTGCTGGTCGTCGTCTCGATCGTCCCGATCGCGCTCGCGCAAAAGCTGTCCGGAAGCGAGCAGCAACGGCGATGACGGCATCCCCGGGCGGCGCAGTGGGGGCAACCCTCGGGGGCGTGCCCGTGCGATCGGCGACGCGGCATAGGCTGAGCACGTGACGACGTTCGTTCCTCCCCGTCCCTGGACCGCCAGCTACGCCGAGGGGGTGCCGGAGGACCTCGCGGAGGTCTCCGGATCCCTCGTCGACATCGTCGAGGCGTCGGCACACGACTACCCGGACGCGGCGGCCCTGCAGTTCTTCGGCCGCACGACGTCGTACCGCGACCTGCAGCAGGCGATCGATCGCGCGGCCGCCGGCCTTGCGGCGCTCGGGGTCAAGGCGGGGGATCCGGTCGCCATCGTGCTGCCGAACTGCCCCCAGCACATCGTCGCGTTCTACGCCGTGCTCCGGCTCGGCGCCGTCGTCGTCGAGCACAACCCGCTGTACACCGCCCGCGAGCTGCGCAAGCAGTTCGAGGACCACGGCGCGAAGCACGCGATCGTGTGGAACAAGGTGGTCGCCACGGTGCAGGAGTTCCCCTCCGACCTCGCCGTCACGAACCTCGTGTCCGTCGACGTGACGCGCGCGATGCCCGCGCTCACCCGCTTCGCCCTGCGCCTGCCGGTGGCGAAGGCCCGCGAGTCCCGGGACGCGCTCACCACCAGGGTGCGCGGCACCGTGCCCTGGGAGTCCGTGGTCGGCCATGCCCCGCTGCGCGCCTCCCACCCCCGC
>NZ_JYIT01000068.1 GCF_000956545.1 Microbacterium azadirachtae | reverse complement strand
GCCTGTGGCGGGGCGGGCGGGATACTCGGGCCGGAAGCGGCGGGCGTCTCGTTCGTCACGGCCCCACGCTATTACGGGTGCCGCGAGGACGCCCATGGGCAGCAGTGCCCATGGATGCCGACGGTCAGGCCAGGATGCGCGTGAAGGCGTCGCGGCTGATCCCCTGCTCGAGGATCCGGGCCGACCACTCGCGCGCGCCGTGCAGGCTGTGATCGCGGTAGTTGCCGCACTCGATCGCGCTGACGCCCGGAACGTCGCTCCACTCGGCCTCCTCCGCGATGAAGCGCAGGCTGTCGGTGACGGCTTCGACGAGCGCCGGGACCTCGGGGCGGCCCCAGGTGATCAGGTGGAAGCCCGTGCGGCAGCCGAACGGCGAGATGTCGATGACGCCCTCGACCCGGTCGCGCAGCAGCGACGCGAGGGTGTGCTCGATCGTGTGGAGGGCGGCCGTCGGGATCTCGCCCTCGTTCGGCTGCACGAAACGCACGTCGAAGTTCGAGATCTCGTCGCCGCGCGGTCCCTGCTCGACGCCGATCAGGCGGATGTAGGGCGCCTTGACGGCGGTGTGGTCCAGCGTGAAGCTCTCGACCTCGGCCATGACGGATCTCCTTCGGGTGGGGGTGCGATGCGGGCGGGCGGTGTGCCGGTTCCGGCCCGCTCCGAGGCTACCCCGCTCCGGTCCCGCGGGGGCCGCCGGCCGCAACACGATGACGGTGCGGCCGGCGGCGCTCGGCTCAGGCGGTGGCGCTCCCCGCGAAGAACGCGCGGATGTCGCCGGCGACGAGGTCGGGACGCTCCAGGGCGGCGAAGTGGCCGCCCTCGTCGAAGCGGCTCCAGTGCACGATGTTGTCGTTGTCGCGCTCGGCGAAGACGCGGATGGTCTGGAAGTCGTCCTTGAACACGGCCACGCCGGTGCGCGCGTGGTTCACCTGCGGCTCGGACGGCGCCTGCGCGTTGTCGAAGTAGCTGCGGCTCATCCCCGCCGCCGCGTTCGCGAACCAGGTGACGCTGACCTCGAGCAGGATCTTCTCCAGCGGCACGAGCGAGGTCCCGTTGCCGAAGCTGTTGAACAGCTCGCTGTAGGCCAGCAGCGCGATCGGGGAGTCGCTGAGCCCCACGGCCACGGTCTGCGGACGCGACGCGTTCATCGTGTTGTACCCGCCGACCGACTGGAACCACTTCATGTGCTCGAGCCCGGCGTAGTCGGCGGGCTCGAGGCGCTCGAACTCGGACGCGTCGCCGGAGGGGAACGAGAACAGCTGCAGGACGTGCAGTCCGAGGAAGCCCTGCGGATCCAGGAGTCCGAGCTCGCGCGCGACCATCGCGCCGTTGTCGGATCCGTGCACGCCGTAGGAGTCGTAGCCGAGTCCGCGCATGAGCCGGTCGTAGGCCGCGGCCACCCGGGACACGGTCCACCCGCCTTCGGTCACCGGCTGGGAGAAGCCGTATCCGGGGGCGTCGGGGACGACGACGTCGAAGGCGTCCTCCGCGCGCCCGCCGTAGGCGACCGGGTCGACGAGGCGGTCGATGACGTCGAGGTAGTCGACGGAGGAGCCGGGATAGGTGTGCGCGAGCAGCAGTGGCGTCGCACCCTCGTGGGGCGAGCGGACGTGGATGAAGTGGATGTCCTGTCCGTCGATCTCGGCGACGAAGTGCGGGAACGCGTTGATGCGCGCCTCGGCGGCGCGCCAGTCGAACGCACGCCAGGCGGCGACCGCCTCGCGCAGGTAGTCGTTGGGCGTCCCCGTGGTCCAGTCGTCGGCGGGGGCGGGCTGCGGCAGGCGGGTGCGCGCGAGGCGGTCCTGCAGATCGGCGATCTCCGCGTCGGTGACGGAGACGGTGAACGGGCGGAGGGCGAGGGATGCGGTGCTGTTCATGTGTTCCACGGTAGGAGCCCATTAGGCTGGATATGTTCCTAATAGAAGAAGTTCCTCGAGGATGCGATGACGAGTCCCTCCGCCCGCCTGCTCACCCTGCTCTCGCTGCTCCAGACCGGGGCCGGCCGCACCGGCGACGAGCTCGCCACGCGGCTCGGAGTGAGCGCTCGCACGGTGCGCGCCGACATCGAGCGGCTCCGCGAGCTGGGCTACCCGGTCGATGCGGTGCGCGGATCGGTCGGCGGCTATCGGCTCGGCGCCGGCGGGCATCTGCCGCCGCTGCTGCTCGACGACGAAGAGGCCGTGGCCGTCACCGTGGGGCTGCAGATGGCCGCGGGGGTGACCGGGGTCGAGGAGTCGGGGGCGCGTGCGCTCGCGAAGCTCGAGCAGGTGCTCCCCTCGCGCCTGAGACCCCTCGTCGACGCCCTCGGATCCACGATCGACCGCGGCCAGGAGAACACCGGCACCGACGCCCCGGATCCGGAGGTCGACGCCGCGGTGCTGGGCGCCGTGGCGGCCGCCATCCGCGACGCGGAGTGGCTGCGCTTCGACTACCAGGGCGAGCCGGTGCTCGTGGAGCCGTACCGGCTGCTCAGCTGGCAGCGACGATGGCATCTCGTCGCACGGGATCCGGTGAGCGCCGCCTGGGGCACGTACCGGGTGGACTGGATGTCACTGCGCATGCCGACGCGCCGGCGCTTCGATCCGCAGCCCCTGGAGGGCGGCGACTACACCGCCTTCGCGATGCGCACGATCGCCGCGAGCGGATGGGCCGTGCACGCCCGTCTGCGCATCGACGCACCCGCGCAGACAGTGCTCGATCGGATCAACCCGACGGTCGGCGTGGTCGAACCCGTCGACGCCGAGCACTGCGTGCTCGTGACCGGGGCGGACAGCCTGGACACGGTCGCCGCGTACATCGGGATGCTCATGATGGACTTCACCGTGGAGTCGCCGCCGGAGCTGATCCCCCGGCTGCGGGTGCTCTCGGAGCGGTACGCGCGCGCTGTCGCCGGATCCTGACCGAGCGCGTCGCCGGATCCTGATCAGCGGCCGTAGCGCTCCGCGATCTCGTCGGTCAGCGCGGGCCAGATCCGCTTGTGCTCCTCGCCGAACGGGACGCCGGAGAGGAACGCCGCGGCGATGTCGCGGGAACGGTCGACGAACAGGAAGCTTCCCAGCGCGCCGAAGTGCCCTGCCGTCTCGGGCGGGAAGGAGTCGCTCAGCCAGTGCGGCGACTTCACGCCCTTGAGCTCGAAGCCCAGCCCCCACTGGTTGTCGGCGTAGGAGCCGTAGCCGGGCACGATCCCCCGCAATCCCGGATGCGAGACGGTGAGGGCGAGGTCGCGCAGCGCGGCGGGGATCAGCGTGGGTCGAAGCACCTCGCGGCCGAAGATCAACAGGTCCTCGATCGAGGCGGTCGCTCCCGCCGACGGCCGGCCGGTGACGTCGGTGCGCTCCATGCCGAGCGGAAGGGTCACCTCGCGCAGCATCCAGTCCGCGAAGTCCATCCCGACGGCGTCGGCGATGTGGGCGGCGAGCGCGTCGAAGCCGGCGTTCGAGTAGATGCGCCGCTCGCCAGGCGCCTTCTGCGGCTCCTCCCCCTCCATCGGCAGGCCGCTGGTGTGGTCGAGCAGGTTCAGCACGGTCGCTCCGGCCGGGCCCGCCGGCTCGTCCAGATCCACCAGTCCGCGCTCGACCGCGACCAGGGCGCCCCACGCCGTCAGCGGCTTCGTCACCGACGCGAGCGGCAGGACCGCCTCGGGATCCCCCTGCACGGCGAGCGTGCGCTCCGGGTCCGTGACCCCGACCAGGGCCGTGTGCGGGAAGCCGTCGGTCGCGGTGAAGGTCGTCGATTCCACGGGATCCATCGTGTCACGAAGGATCCCGGGCAGCGGATGTCACACTTCGGGCCCCGGCGGTGTCTCCATGTGCGAAGGCGCGAGATGCGCGCCGCAGAAGGAGCAGATCATGACGAAGACGACCAGGATCCCCGCCGTCAAGGTGACCGGCCCGTTCGGCGCCCTCGTGAAGGCCGTGGCGCGGCGCAAGCTGGGCCTCGTGCCCGACTCGCTCGGGGTGATGTGGCAGCACCGGCCGGTGATGATGGACATGATGAGCTTCGGCGGCAAGACCGAGAAGTGGCACGAGCTCGACCTCGGCCTGTCGACGCTGGCGACCATGGCCGCGGCGGCGACCGTCGGATGCAGCTTCTGCCTCGATCTGCACTACTTCATGGCGCACGACCGCGGCCTCGACGAGGACAAGGCCCGCGAGGTGCCGATCTGGCGCGAGTCGACCCGGTTCACCCGCCTGGAGCGGCTGGTCATGGAGTATGCCGAGGCGATGAGCCAGACCCCGCCGGCGGTCACCGACGAGCTCTCCGACGCCCTGCTCGCCGAGATCGGCGCCCCGGCGCTGCTCGAGCTCGCCGCGAAGGTGGGCTACCTCAACGCCACCGCCCGCACGAACATCGCGCTCGGCATCCACTCCGACGGCTTCGCCGACGCCTGCGGCCTGGCGCCGCTGGCCGCAGCGCCCGCCGGCGTAGCCTCGCACGCATGAGCAGCGTGCCGGCGGCCGATTCCGAGGATCCGTTCGTCGCCCATCGCGGGCTGCTCTTCACGGTCGCGTACGAGATCCTCGGATCCGCCGCCGACGCCGAAGACGTGCTGCAGGAGTCGTGGCTGCGCTGGGATGAGGTGGATCGCGACCGGATCCAGGATCCGCGGGCGTACCTGGTGCGGATCGTCACACGGCAGGCCCTGAACCTGCTCCGGTCGGTGTCCCGTCGGCGCGAGGAGTACGTCGGACCGTGGCTCCCCGAACCCCTGCTGACGACCGCGGACGTGGCCGATGACGTGGTGCTCGCCGAGAGCGTCTCGGTTGCGATGCTGACGGTGCTCGAGACGCTCGGCCCGACCGAGCGCGCGGTGTTCGTGCTGCGGGAGGTGTTCGACGTGCCCTTCGACGAGATCGCGGACGCCGTCGGCAAGACCCCGGCGGCGGTGCGTCAGATCGCGCACCGCGCGCGCGACCACGTCGCCGCCCGGCGCCCGCGCGTCGCCGTCGACGCCACCGAGCACGACCTCGCCGTACAGCGCTTCATCGCGGTGATGAACTCGGGCGATGTGCAGGGCCTCATGGACGTGCTCGCGCCCGACGTGGTCTCGGTCACCGACAGCGGCGGACTCGTCCGGCATGCCGCGCGGCGCCCGCTGCACGGCGCCGATCGGGTGATCGCGTTCCTGCGGGGAAGCATCGCGAAGCTCGACATCGCCTACACCGTCGTGCCGCTGCGCGTGAACGGCATGCTCGCCGCAGGGATCCGCGTCGGCGACGAACTGGCCGCCGCGGTGAGCTTCGCCGTCGAGGACGGCCGAATCAGCCGCGTGTTCTCGATGGCGAACCCCGGCAAGCTCGCCGGGCTCGACGCGGAGGCGCGGCTCACCCGCTGACACGTCGCACGGGCGCAGAGACCCCGCGCGACGGGCCATGCCCGGTTCCTTGCAGAGTGCGAAGAAACCGCGGTTCTTTCCCGTCGGATCGCACAGAAGCGCGGCGGAATGCCCGCGAAACTGGATCCAAGCCCCCCTCGTACGCAAAGGAGCACGCGCATGGAACGCGACCCGGAACTCTTCGACACCGACGCCCTGCTGCACATCGGCCGTCCCGTCTGGTTCGAGAAGCACCCCTCGCAGGCCGAGGGCGAGGACTTCTGAGCACCCGCCGCCCCGGCACGAAAGGCCGCGACTCACCTGTGTGAGTCGCGGCCTTTTCGGTGTGACATGCCGGAGCCGGCTCAGGCGCCCTTGAGGCGCTCCGACAGGTAGGCGTCGAGCTCGGCGAGCGGCACGCGCTCCTGCGCCATGGTGTCGCGATCGCGCACGGTGACGGCGTCGTCCTCGAGGGAGTCGAAGTCGATCGTCACGCAGAACGGGGTGCCGATCTCGTCCTGACGGCGGTAGCGGCGGCCGATCGCGCCGGCGTCGTCGAAGTCGATCGCCCAGTGACCGCGCAGCCTGTCGGCGACCTCGCGGGCCAGGGGCGAGAGGCGCTCGTTGCGGCTGAGCGGCAGCACGGCGACCTTGACCGGAGCCAGGCGCGGGTCCAGCTTCAGCACGGTGCGCACGTCGGTGCCGCCCTTGGCGTTGGGCACCTCCTCCTCGACGTAGGCGTCGACGAGGAACGCCATCATCGAGCGGGTCAGGCCGAACGACGGCTCGATCACGTAGGGCACGTACTTCTCGCCGGAGGCCTGGTCGAAGTAGCTGAGCGACGAACCCGACGCCTCGCTGTGGCTGGAGAGGTCGTAGTCGGTGCGGTTGGCGACGCCCATGAGCTCGCCCCACTCCTTGCCCGCGAAGCCGAAGCGGTACTCGACGTCGATGGTGCCGGCGGAGTAGTGCGCGCGGTCGTCCTCGGGAACGTCGAACTGGCGCATGTTCTCCGGGTCGATGCCGAGGTCGATGAACCAGTCCCAGCACGCCTGCACCCAGTGCTCGAACCACTCCTGCGCCTCGGCCGGCGGCACGAAGTACTCGATCTCCATCTGCTCGAACTCGCGGGTGCGGAAGATGAAGTTGCCGGGAGTGATCTCGTTGCGGAACGCCTTGCCCACCTGGCCGATGCCGAACGGCGGCTTCTTGCGGCTCGCGGTGAGCACGTTGGAGAAGTTGACGAAGATGCCCTGGGCCGTCTCCGGGCGCAGGTAGTAGAGGCCGGACTCGTCGTCCACGACGCCGAGGTAGGTCTTCACCAGTCCGGAGAACGCCTTCGGCTCGGTGTACTGGCCCTTGGTGCCGCAGTTCGGGCAGGGCACGTCGGCCAGGCCGTTCTCGGCGGGACGGCCCTTGCGTGCCTCGAAGTCCTCGATGAGGTTGTCGGCCCGGAACCGCTTGTGGCACTGCAGGCACTCGACGAGCGGATCCGTGAACGTCTCGACGTGGCCGGAGGCCTCCCACACGCGCTTGGGGAGGATGATCGACGAGTCCAGGCCCACCATGTCGCCGCGGCCGCGCACGAACGTCTGCCACCACTGGCGGCGGATGTTCTCCTTGAGCTCGGTGCCGAGGGGTCCATAGTCCCAGGCCGAGCGCGAGCCTCCGTAGATCTCACCCGCCTGGAAGACGAACCCGCGGTGGCGGGCGAGGGCGATGACCTTGTCGAGGCGGGACTGTTCGGCCACGGTGGCTCCAATGGTCGCGATGAGGCGGGGAATGCGCACGAAGAGGCGCAGCTCAATCCTATCGGCGCGGCAGAACTCCGCGACGGCGGCCCCGTGTCGGAGGCCGGTGGCACACTGACCGTCATGGAACAGCGTGTGAGCTTCATCACCCTCGCCGTCGCCGACGTCGCCCGCAGCCGGGCCTTCTACGTCGACGGACTGGGCTGGCGCCCGATCTTCGAGGCCGACGAGGTGCTGATGCTCCCGGTCGCAGAGAGGCTCATCCTCTCGCTCTGGAGCGTCGAGGGCTTCACAGCGGAGATCGGCGAGCCGCCGGCGACGGGCGTCGCTCCGCTCACCCTCGCACACAACCTGGCGACCGAGGCCGAGGTCGACGCGGTGCTCGCCGAGGCCGCCGCCCTGGGCGCGGCGGTGGTCCCCGCTCAGCACCGCGACTGGGGCGGCTACTCGGGCTACTTCGCCGACCCCGACGGCTTCCGCTGGGAGATCGCGATGAACCCGGGCGACACCGGGGCGTTCGTCCTGCCGCCCGCCGACTGACGCCGGCGATCCGCGCCCGGTCCCGGCGCGGCATACGCTGGAATGATGAGCACCGCACCGGAGAGAGCGAAGCACGGCGAGCACGACACCCGATTCTTCGGGCAGCCCTGGGCTCTCGCCCACCTGTTCGGGGTGGAGATGTGGGAGCGGTTCAGCTTCTACGGCATGCAGGGGATCCTGCTCATCTACCTGTACTACTCGGTCACCGACGGCGGGCTCGGGCTCGACAAGGCGGTCGCCGGGGGCATCGTCGGCGCCTACGGCGGCTCGGTGTACCTGTCCACGATCCTCGGCGCCTGGGTCGCCGACCGGATCCTGGGATCCGAGCGCACCCTGTTCTACAGCGCGATCGTCATCATGGCCGGCCACATCGCGCTCGCCCTGCTGCCGGGGGCGGCCGGGGTCGGCGTGGGCCTCGTGCTCGTCGCGATCGGATCCGGCGGCCTCAAAGCGAACGCGACCTCGGTGGTCGGCACGCTCTACAGCGCCGACGACCCGCGTCGCGACGCCGGCTTCTCGCTGTTCTACCTCGGCATCAACCTGGGCGGCTTCTTCGGCCCGATCCTCACGGGGCTGCTGCAGTCGACACTGGGCTTCCACTTCGGCTTCGGGCTCGCGGCGGTCGGCATGGCCGCCGGACTCGCGCAGTACTCGTTCGGGCGACGCGGACTCCCCGAGGAGGCGCACCGGATCGCGAACCCGCTGCCGCGCAGCCGGTACGGGATCGCCGTGGTCATCGCACTCGTCGCCGTCGCGCTGATCGCGGCGCTCGTGCTCACCGGCGTGATCCGCGCCGACAACCTGGCCACCGTGGTGATCATCGCGGCGACCGTCGCCGCGATCGCCTACTTCGCCGTGATCCTGACCAGCCGACGTATCGACGCCACCGAGCGCTCACGCGTGTGGGGCTTCCTGCCGCTGTTCATCACGAGCGTCGCGTTCTGGTCGCTCTATCAGCAGCAGTTCACCGTGCTGACCGTCTACTCGGATGCGCGGCTGAACCGCGACCTGTTCGGATGGGAGATGCCGGTGTCGTGGGTGCAGTCGATCAACCCGGTGTTCATCATCGTGCTGTCCGGCGTCTTCGCCGCCCTCTGGACGAAGCTCGGCGCGCGCCAGCCCTCCACCCCGGTGAAGTTCGCGCTCGGCGCGATCGTGATGGGCGCCGCGTTCCTGCTGTTCCTGCCGTTCGCGAACGGCCCCGCGAACTCGACGCCGCTGCTCGCGATCATCGGGATCCTGTTCGTCTTCACCGTCGCCGAGCTGCTGCTCTCGCCGATCGGGCTGTCGGCGGCGACCAAGCTCGCCCCCACCGCGTTCCACACGCAGATGGTGGCGCTGTTCTTCCTGTCGGTGTCGCTCGGCACGGCGATCTCGGGCTGGCTCGTGACCTTCTACGACCCGAAGAACGAGATCCCGTACTTCTCGATCCTGGGAGGGATCGCGATCCTCGTCGGCGTCGGGCTGCTCGTCTCGGCCCGGCCCGTGCTCGCGCTCATGAAGGGCGTGCGCTGACGCAGACGCGAAGGGGCCGGGCGATCGACGCCCGGCCCCTTCGTCGCGTTCAGTGGGCGGCGACGCTCTCGCCGAGGTACTCGCCGGTCGCGAGCTGCTCCACGAGCGGACGCGCGACGGGCGCCCAGCCGAGCTCGGTGCGCGCCGTGGCTCCGGACGCCTGCTCGTCGAGCAACAGCGCGTCCGCGAATGCCTCGCCGAGCCGGGCACGGGTGTCGTCGTCGCTCTCGGGGCGCACCCCCTCGGCCACGTCGTACCCTGCCGCGATGGCCTCTCCGAGCTCGCGGACCGTGGGGTTCTGACCCGAGGCGCCGATGTAGGTCGCGCCGGGGCGGCCCTTCTCGAGAGCGAGCACGTAGAGCGCTGCGAGGTCGTCGACGTCGACCGTGGTCCAGTGCTGGCTGCCGTCGCCGATCAGGCGCACTCCCCCGTCGGTCTCATCGGTGAGGAGGCGGATCAGTCCGCCGGCGCGGCCGTACACGAGCGCGGGCGCGACGACCGTGCCGCGCACTCCGGTCGCGCCGAGGACACGGGCCTCGCCCGCGCCGCGCCAGGCGGTGAGCGCCGGCCGGTCGAGGGGGCTCTGCTCGGTGATGTCGCTCGACGTGCCGTAGCTCCAGATCCCGCCGGTGTGCACGAACGGCTTGCCGCTGCCCCCGAATGCCCCGAGCACGGCGTCGATGAACGCCGCATCGCCCTCGGGCGTGGAGGCCGTGTGGATCACGCCGTCGGCGACGGACGCGGCCTCCGCCACGAGAACGGCGTCGGTCACGTCTCCGACGAGGCCCCGGGCGCCGGCCTCCTCGACGGTGCGCGCCTTGGCGGCGTCGCGCACGAGCGCCGTCACCTCGTGCCCTTCGGAGAGAAGACGGGAGAGGACGGAGGAGCCGATGTAGCCGGTCGCGCCGGTGAGAAGAACCTTCATGCCTTTCGCGAACGCCCCGCGGGCGGGGGCGTATTCCCGATGCCGAGGACGGCGGGAGGCGCTCGCGCCGGCGCGCTCGGCAGGCGGGGGACGGGAGACCGCCGTCGCGGGCGGTCTCCGACGGCGAGTCAGCGGGTGATCGTGCGCCCGTCCGGGTCGCCGGCGCGAAGCGGCCGCAGACGCGACGGGATCGGCCATTCGAGGGCGTACCGCTGCGTGGGCGGGCGCTGCATGTCGCCGAAGTCGTCGACCTTGACGGTGATCCGCCCGTCGCCCTCGGGCACGACCTCCACGATCTGCACCCGCAGCGGCCCCTCGGCCTCCCCCTCCAGGATCCAGGGATCGGCCAGCCAGCGGATCCCGTGGTGCTCCAGTGCGGTCTCGGCGTCGAGCCAGTCGATCGCGCCGGTGAGCTCACGTCCGAGCACGTCGACGGCCAGCCAGTCGGCGCCGGACGGACGGATCCATCCGAGCAGCTCGCCGTCCTCACGGCGATGCGGGGTCCAGTCTGCGGGGATCATGCGCCGAGCCTAACCCGATGCGATCCCGCCGCCCCGCCGGCTCCCTCGCCCCGCCGGATCCCTCGCCCCCGCGCTCTGCCGCCTGGCTGCCCGGCTGTCCGCACCCGCGAGATGGATAACGCACCTCTCTCGCGCGCCGCAGCAGCGAGATCCATCTCCCCGCGCGGGCTCCCCGGCCTACGAGATGGATAACGCACCTCCCCCGCCCCGCGCAGGAGCGAAATCCATCTTCCTGCCCTCTCGACCGCCGCCCGACCACGGCTCCGACGCACGAACGCCCGCCCCGGAATCGGGACGGGCGCTCGCATGGCCGGGTGTCACCAGATCGTGACGCGCTCCTCGGGCGCCAGCCACAGCCGGTCGCCCTCGGTCACGTCGAACGCGCCGTAGAACGCGTCGATGTTGCGGAGGATCTGGTTGCACCGGAACTCGTTGGGCGAGTGCGGGTCGATCGTGAGCAGGCGGATGGTCTCGGCCTCGCGGCTCTTCTGCTGCCAGACCTGCCCCCAGCTGAGCAGCAGGCGCTGCACGCCGGTGTAGCCGTCGATGACCGGCGCCCCGTCGAGGGCCTCAGGGGCCTTCCCGAGCGCGATCTCGTAGGCCTTGAGCGCGATGCCGAGACCGCCGAGGTCGCCGATGTTCTCGCCGATCGTGAGCGCGCCGTTGACGTGATGGTCCGCGGACAGCCCCTCCGGCACCAGCGCGTCGTACTGCGCGATGAGCGACGCCGTGCGCTCCTCGAACGCGGCGCGGTCCTCGTCGGTCCACCAGTCCTGCAGCTTGCCGTCGCCGTCGTAACGGCTGCCCTGGTCGTCGAAGCCGTGGCCGATCTCGTGGCCGATCACGGATCCGATCCCGCCGTAGTTCGCGGCCGCGTCACGGCCCGCGTCGAAGAACGGGTACTGCAGGATGGCCGCCGGGAACACGATCTCGTTCATGAGCGGGTTGTAGTACGCGTTCACCATCTGCGGCGGCATGAACCACTCGTCGCGGTCGATGGGCTTGCCCACCTTGCCGATCTGGCGGTCGTGCTCGAACTGCGCGGCGCGGCCGGCGTTGCCGACGAGGTCGCCGGCGTCGATCGCGACGGCCGAGTAGTCGCGCCACGTCTTCGGGTGGCCGATCTTCGGGGTGAACGTGTCGAGCTTCGCGAGCGCCTTCTCGCGGGTGGCGGGGCTCATCCACTCCAACGTCGTGATGGACTGCCGGTACGCCTCCAGCAGGTTGCCGATGAGCTCGTCCATCGCCGCCTTGGCGGACGGCGGATAGTGCCGCTCGACGTACACCTTGCCGACCGCGTCCCCGAGGGAGCCCTCGACGAGCGAGACGCCGCGCTTCCAGCGCTCGCGGATCGTGGGGACGCCGGTGAGCTCGGTGCCGTAGAACGAGAAGTTCTCCTCGACGATGTCGTCGGTGAGGTAGGCGGCGAGGCCGTGCACGACCTTGGCGCGCAGCCAGGCCTTCCAGTCGTCGAGACGCTCGGCGACGAGCAGGGATCCGAGGCCCGAGAAGAAGCTCGGCTGGTAGACGACGACCTCGTCGAACGCAGCCGCCCCCGCAGGGCCGGCGACGGCGTCGCGCCACGGGGCGAGATCCACGCCCACGAGCTCCTGGAGCTCGTCCCAGCTCTTGAGGTTGTAGGTCTTGACCGCGTCGCGGCTCTCCACGTTGTCCCAGTGGTGACCGGCGATCTCGTGCTCGAGCCCGAAGGCGCGCTCGGCCTGGTCCGCCGCGTCCGCGACGCCGGCGAGCGTGAGGATCCGCTCGAGGTGCGCGCGATAGGCGGTGCGGGTGCCCTCGAAGCTGTCGAGGCGGTAGTAGCTCTCGTCCGGGAGGGACAGGCCCGCCTGCACGAGGAACGGCACGTAGCGCGCGGGGTCGCCCGGATCCGGCTCCACGAAGACGCCGAGGAGCGCGGCGATGCCCGCGCGGTCGAAGGCTCCGACCGTCGCGAGGAACTCGCCGATCGTGCCGATCGCGTCGACCGCGGCGAGCGGCTCGGCGAGCGGTGCGGTGCCGAGCTCGGCGATGCGCTCCGTGTCCATGAAGCTCGCGAACAGGTCGCCGATCTTGCGCGCCTCGGTGCCGGGCTCGGCCGTCTGCGCCTCTTCGATGATCGCGCGGACGTCCTTCTCCGCCTGGTCGGCGAGCATGTGGAACGAGCCCCAGCGCGCCTTGTCGGCGGGGATCTCGGTGTTCTCGAGGAAGGTGTGGTTGACGTGCCGGTAGAGGTCGTCCTGGGGGCGGATCGCGGGGTCGAAGTCACCGGTGGCGAGGCCGGAAGGGAGAACGTCGGTCATGGGGATCAGCCTATGCGGCGGAGTCGACATCGGGCGGGCCGGATCGCTCTCGGCGGATCAGGACTCCAGCAGCGCCTTCGCCCGGTCGAGCGCCGCCATCTCGCCGTCCATGCTCCGCTGCACGGCGGCTCCCATGAGCAGCTTCTTCACGCCGGCGACCTCGGCCGACAGCGCGAACGTGACGCTCGTGCCGGCCGGCGTCTCGGTGAGCGTGTAGCCGCCGACGGGGCGCACGGGGCCGGCGATCGTGGCGAAGGCGTAACGGACCGGCGGCGCGTACTCGGTGATGCGGATGTCGGCGACGATCGACCGCCCGCCGGGCCCCGCGACCGCCTGGTGCACGATGCCGCCGACGGCGGGGGCGCCTTCCGCGCTCATCTCCTTGACCCCGCTGCGCCAGAGCGGATCCTTGCTCGGGTCGGTGAAGAACGCGAACACGGACTCGATGGGGGCGGCGATCTCGATCGTCCGGGATGCGGTCGGCATGGAGCGATTATCGTGCGCCGCTGGGCGCACGGGAAGACACGTGACGACGGGGGCTCCCCCCTCGGCGGGACCATCGCCGGGGCAGTCGCGGGGAGCGACCGGAATATCGCTCTGCCGCAGAAGCCCGCGCCGCTCTAGGATGAGCGCAGAGCGGCTTTGGGGAGCCGCCCGGATTGGGGTCTCCCATGCGCGGTCTGGGACAGATGCTCGTGCTGACCGGTGCGGCGCGCGCCGAGGACGTGAACGCCGCGGTCTCCGCCGTCGGCGACGGCGACGCTCTGCCCGGCTACCTGCTGCGGCGCGGACTCGTGAACGAGGTGCAGCTGGCCGAGGCCGTGTCGGTGGCGACCAGCACCCCGTACGTCGACCTGACCGCCTACCCGCTGGATCCCGAGGTCATCGCCCTCGTGCCGGGGCCGCTCTGCCGCCGGTACCGGATGATCCCGCTGCGTCACCACCGCGACCAGCTGACGGTCGCGATGGTGGATCCGACCGACATCATCGCGCTCGACGACGTCGCCAGCCTCACGGATCTGCGCGTCACGCCCGTGGTCGTCACCGACGAGGCGCTGAACCAGGCGTTCGAGCGCTTCCTGCGCTCCGACGAGGAGCTCACCGACCTCTCCGAGCAGATCGGCGAGGCGTCGGCGACGTCGAACGTCGTCTTCACCGAGCAGCTCGACGACCAGGATGCGGACGCCCCCGTCGTGCGCTTCGTGAACCTGCTCATCACGCAGGCCATCAACGACCGCGCGAGCGACATCCACATCGAGCCCGGTGAGCACCGCCTCACGGTGCGGTTCCGGATCGACGGCGTGCTGCACGAGATGCAGCGCGCCGACCGCAGCATCCAGGACGGCGTGATCTCACGCCTGAAGATCATGTCGTCGATCGACATCGCCGAGAAGCGCGTGCCGCAGGACGGCCGCATCTCGGTGCTGCATGAGGGGCGCAGCGTCGACCTGCGCGTGGCGACCCTGCCGACGGTGTGGGGCGAGAAGATCGTCATGCGCATCCTCGACAACAGCGGTCAGGTCATGCTCATGTCGGACCTGCTGTTCTCCGAGCCCAACGAGGAGCTCTTCACGCGGGCGATCTCACGCCCGCACGGCATGGTGCTCGTGACCGGACCGACCGGATCCGGCAAGTCCACCACCCTGTACACGGCGCTGCGCGCGGTCGCGAACCCGCGCGTGAACGTGATCACCGTCGAGGATCCGGTCGAGTACCGGATCCCCGACATCAACCAGATCCAGGTCAACCCCCGCGCGGGCCTCACCTTCGCGACCGCCCTGCGTTCGATCCTCCGCGCGGACCCGGACGTGGTGCTCGTGGGCGAGATCCGCGACCGCGAGACGGCGGCGATCTCGGTGGAGGCCGCGCTGACCGGCCACCTCGTGCTGTCGACGCTGCACACCAACGACGCGCCGAGCGCGCTGACCCGGCTGGTCGAGATCGGCACCGAGCCGTTCCTGGTGGCGACCGCGCTCAGCGCCGTCATCGCGCAGCGACTAGCCCGCCTCCTCTGCACGAAGTGCCGTCAGCCGATCGATCACGACACGGCCATGCTCAAGAGCGTCGGGATGCCGGCGCACCTCATCAAGGGCGCGACCGTGCACCGCGCGGTGGGGTGCACGGTGTGCTCGAACACCGGCTACCGCGGCCGCGTCGCCCTGCACGAGGCGATGGAGGTGACCGACCGCATCGAGCAGGCCCTCGTCGGCCGTGCCACGGGCGGCGAGCTGCGCGAGATCGCCCTGGAGCAGGGCATGATCCCGCTGCGCGACGACGGCTGGGCCAAGGTCGCCCGGGGCATCACGACGATCGAGGAGATCCTGCGCGTCTCGGTGTGAGGCGCGGCCTCGGCGCCGTCCCCCTCAGTGCTGCTTCGCCAGGTCGCCGTAGAGCGTGAAGATCGGCAGGTAGAGGGAGACCACCATGCCTCCGATGACCACGCCGAGGCCGACGATCAGCACAGGCTCGATGAGCGACGACAGCTGCTCCGTGGCGGTCTCGACCTCGTCCTCGTAGAAGTCGGCGATGCTGCCGAGCATCTCCGCGAGGGTGCCCGACTCCTCGCCCACCGCGACCATCTGCGCCACCATCGGCGGGAAGACCTCCGCCTTGGCCAGCGGCGCCGAGAACGAGCGGCCGCCCCGGATCGACTCCTGGATGTCGCGCACGGTCTGCTCGACCTTCCAGTTGTTCGACGCCTGGCCGACGATCGACAGGGCCTGGATGATCGGGACTCCCGCGTCGAGCATCATCGAGAGGTTCCTCGTGAAGCGGGCGACGGCCATCTTGGTGAGCAGCTTGCCGAAGATCGGCAGCTTCAGGAGGAAGGGGTCCACGACCTTGCGATACGCGTCCGTGTAGCGGTTGCGCGCCCACCAGATCCACACCACGATCATGACGACCGCGAGGGAGGGGAGGATCCAGACCATGTTCTCGGAGACGGCGACCAGGATCTGCGTGGGCAGCGGCAGCGAGGCGCCGAGGCCGGCGAACATGTTCTTGAACACGGGCACGACGAACGTCAGCATCGCCAGGACACCCAGGATCGCGACGATCAGCACGACCAGCGGATAGGTCGTCGCGGCGCGGATCTTCGCGTGCAGCTCCGCCTGCTTCTGGTAGGTCTCGGCGATCGAGTCGAGCGCCTTGCCGAGGAAGCCGCCCGCCTCGCCGACGCGGATGATCGACACCATGAGCGGCGGGAACACCTGCGGATGCCGCGCCAGGGAGGCGGACAGCGACGATCCCGACTCCACGTCGCCCTGCACGGCGACCAGCACCTGCTGCAGCTTCTTGTCGTCGGCCTGCTCGGAGAGCACGCTCAGGGTGCGCAGCAGGGGGAGGCCGGCGTTGATGAGCGCCGCCATCTGCCGGGAGAAGATCGCGAGCGTCTTCGCGGTCACCCCCTTGCGCAGCGTCGGCAGCGTGATCTCCCGGTGCAGGCCGGTCCTCGCGACGGGCGCGACGCGCAGCGGGGTCAGCCCCTGCGCCCGGAGCTTGGTCGCGACCGCGCTGTCGCTGGACGCGTCCATCGACCCCTTGACGGTCTGCGCGGTGGACGGATCCAGCGCCTGATACTCGTACTCCTGCACCCCGGCCATCACGATCCCCATTCCTCGAGCTGCGTCCCACCGGCGAACGTCGACCACGATTCGGCGTCGAGATCCGCGGGCCGCACGTGCACGCCGTCGATCGACTTCGGATCGACGGCGAAGGTGCGCGCGACGTGGGCGGCGATGCGCCCCTCGCCGACGAGGCGGCGCAGATCCTGGTCGAGCGTGTGCATGCCGTAGGCCTGCCCGGCCTGCATCGTGGAGTACAGCTGCGACACCTGGCCCTCGCGGATGAGGTTCGCGACGGCGGGCGTGTTGATGAGCACCTCGGTCGCGATGGTGCGACCCGAGGTCTGCGCCTGCGGCAGCAGCGTCTGGCTGATGATGCCCTGAAGCGTGTCGCCCAGCTGGGTGCGGATCTGGTGCTGCTGATCGGCGGGGAACACGTCGACGATGCGGTTCACCGACTTGGCCGCCCCCTGGGTGTGCAGCGTGGAGAGCACCAGGTGGCCGGTCTCCGCCGCGGACAGGGCCGTCGAGATCGACTCCGGGTCGCGCAGCTCGCCGACCAGGATCACGTCGGGGTCCTGCCGCAGCACCCGGCGCAGCGCCTCGGCGAAGGACTCGGTGTCGGATCCGACCTCGCGCTGATGGATGAGCGCCCGGTTGCTGGTGTGGTGGAACTCGATCGGATCCTCGATGGTGACGACGTGCACCGGCCGGGTGTTGTTGACGATGTCGACCATCGCGGTGAGCGTGGTGGACTTCCCGGATCCGGTCGGTCCGGTGAGCAGCACGAGACCGCGCGGCCGCAGCGCGAGGTCGGCCGCGATCGCCGGCGCACCGAGCTCCTCGAGGCTGAACACCCGGTCGGGGATGAACCGCAGCGCCATCGCGATCTCGCCGAGCTGGCGGAACACGTTCACCCGGAAGCGCCCGATGCCGGGGCTGGCGTGCGCGAGGTCGACCTCGTGCCGCGTCGCGAACTCCTCGCGCTGCGGCATCGTCATGAGCTCGAACGTCGCCTGCTCGACCCAGTCCGCGCTCAGCGGATCCGCGTATCCCGGCACGGCGACGAGATCCCCGTCGACCCGCATGAGCGGAGCGGCCCCCGCGGTCACGTGCACGTCGCTGGCCCCCGCGCGGGCGCCGATCGCGAGGATGCGGGTGAGGGCGAGGACGCTCATCTCGACGCCCCCGCCGTGGGTGCCGGCGCCACGAAGGCGAGCAGGTCGACGTGGAGCTGGAGCCCGCCGTTCCCCGGCGAGAGCGCGGCCTTGTCGACGGCGAGCAGCCGGTCGGATCCGCGCAGTCCGTCGAGGAAGGCCTGGGCGGCCGCGGCGTCGGGGACGGTCGCGATCACCGTCACGGGGATCTGCTCCTTGCCCGCCGCGGCCGTCCCTCCGCCAGCCGGAGCCGCGGCGTTCGCGCCGTTCGATCCCGAGGCGCCGGCCTGCGAGGTCTGAGCCGCGTTCGCGTCCGCCTGCGCGGCGACGTTCTTCGCATCGCCCACGGTGCCCGAACCCGCGGTGGGCTGCGGCGTCGGCTGGGCGGAGGGCGCGGTCTGCGCCTTCTCCGCCGCAGCGGCCCCCGGCCCCGCCTCGACCGGAGCGGTGCGCGGGGCGAAGGGCGCCAGGTCGCCGCGGGTCGCGCTCGTCAGCGCCGCTCCGGACGCCTGCGCGGAGGTGGCGACGATGTCGAACACCTGGTCGAGCTCGGGCGACGCGGGGATCTGCCCGCGCAGGGCGTCGACCGAGGCGTCGATCTCCGCCTTGCGCTGCTTCTGCTTCTGCAGTTCCGCGATCTGCGTGCGGTAGGTCGCGTTGGTGGCGGCGACCTGGCTCGTGCTGCTCAGCGCCGTGAACGACTGTCCGACGAGGGGCAGGACGCCGAAGACGACGGCCAGCACCACGATGGCGATCGACACGAGGGCGCCGATCAGGGTGATCAGCTGCTTGGTCACTTCGTCGCCTCCTTCGCGTACCGTCCGGAGTACACGGTCTGATCGAAGGTGACGTCGATCGTGTAGATGTACCGGCCGGGAGACTGCTGGCTGGCCGTGCTCGCCCTGCCGTCGGCCGCGAGCACTCCGTCGACACCGCGCAGCCCCCGCGCCAGGGCGCCCAGGTCCAGCGCGTTCGGGCTGTCGATCGTGAGGGTGCCGGTGAGGCCGATCGCCTTCTTCGCCGCGTCCTTGTCCTTCGCCGCCGGATCCGGAACGGCCCCGGGCGTGAGCTCGAAGCCGGTCACCGTCGTGTCGGCGGGGAGCGCGCTGCGGACACGATCGAGGATGCCGCTCCAGGCGAGATCCGACCCCATCGCCTCGCCGCGGAAGGCGTTCAGCTCCCCCTCGGTCGCGAGGGCGCCGCTGACGTCGTTCAGCTGGCCGATCTGAGCGAGCAGCTGCGTCGAACGGTCCTGTTCGGCCACCAGCTGCTGCTGCGCGAACTGATTCCACACGAAGGCGGCCCCGATGAGCGCCGCCGCGAGGAGGACCGCGAGCAGCCCGATCCGCACCCAGACGGCGGAGAGCTTCTCGCGCTCCCGGCGATCGACCTCGGAGCGGGGCAGCAGATCGACGCGGGGCGGGCCGCCCACGGCGGCGGCGGCGATGCGGGACATCAGCGGTCCTTTCCGAGGGCGAGTCCGGCGGTGGGCACCAGATCGAGAGCGAGCTCTCCGCCCGGATCCGTGCCGCGCACCGGCAGGACGTTCTGCAGGCTCAGCGTGTGCACCGGAACCTCGACGGCGGCGGCGAGACCGGAGGCGACGCCGTCGACGGCGGATCCGGCACCGCTGAGCAGCACCTGCTGGATGGGCGCCGCCTCGGGTCTGTTCAGGTAGAAGGCCAGCGTGCTGCGCATCCGGCCGATCAGGTCGTGCACCGGGCGCACGCCGGCGTCGACGCGCAGCGCTCCGCGCGCGACGATCCCGGCCGTGCCCGTCAGGTCGTCGTCACTCGACCCGGTATCGGATCCCGCGACCGCGAACGTGCCGTCGCCCGCACCGCTCGGCGCGACCATCTGCGCCGCGCGTCGACGCACCGCCGAGGTCTCCAGATCCACGGGCGTGATGCGGACGAAATCGGGGATCCCGTCGCGCAGGATCACGATCTGCGTCGTGTGGTCGCCGATGTTGATCGCGGCGACCACACCGGCCGGCACCACGCGGGCCGCGGCGCGGGCGAGGCCGAAGGCGGCGAGGTCGACGCCGTCGATGCGGATCTTCGCCCGCGCGAACGACGCGATCATCGCTTCGACCGTGTCGGCGACGGCGGCGACGAGCAGGCCGTGCAGCTGGCCCCCCTCCTGCGACGTCGGGTAGTAGTCCAGCACCGCCTGCGCGACCGGCACGGGAAGCAGATCCTGCACCTGGAACGGCAGGGCCTGGCGCAGCAGGTCGGGCGCCATCGCTGCCGTGCTGTGCTCGCGCACCAGCACGCGCCGGCTGGCGATCCCGAGCGTGGCGGACTTCGCCTTGATCCCGGCCGTGCGCCAGAGCTGCTGGATCGCGAAGGCGACCGCGCCCTGATCGAGCACCTCCGAATCGTGGGCGGCGTCCGGAGGCAGCGGCACCTCGCCGCAGGCGACCACCTGCGGCGACCGTTCGCCGCTCACCTCGACCGCACGGACGCTCTCCTCCGTGATCTCGACTCCGACGTGACTCTTCGCCATCTTCTCTTCCCCAGTTCCCCACGCGCTTCGCCGCAGCTCAGCTCAGTCCCAGCATTCCGACATACCAGCGTCCGATCGGCTCACCCACGGCGATCCCAGCCCAGGCGCCCGCGATCATCCACGGCCCGAACGGGATCGCCGTCGTGCGTTTCGCTCGGCGCAGCAGGATCAGGCCCACCCCGAACAGCCCGCCGAGCACGAACGCCGCGAAGGCGCCGACGACGAGGGTCGCCCACCCGCACCAGCCGAGGAACAGGCCCACGAGGGCCGCGAGCTTGACGTCGCCGCCGCCCATGCCGCGCGGGCTGATGAGGCGCACGACCGCATAGAACGCGCAGAGGATCGCCCCGCCCGCGACCGCCCGCAGGAAGGTGGTCCATCCGATCCCGCTCGCCGATCCCGCCGGCCCCAGGGCCGCCGCGATCGCGAGCAGGGCGACTCCGACGACGATGCTCGGCAGCACGATCGCGTTCGGCAGCCGCTTCGTCTCCAGATCGATGAGGCTGAGCACGATCGACACCGCCGCGAAGCCGAGGAACGCGACGAGCACGACCCAGAAGACCGGATCCGCAATGGCGCCGACCGGAGCAGCGAGTCGAAGGGCCCACCACGCCACCCCGACGAACACGACGCCCGTGAACGCCTCGATCAACGGGTACTGCGCGCTGATCGGGGCCGCGCAGCGCGCGCACCGTCCGCGCAGCGCGACCCACGACACGACGGGCACGTTCTGCCACCACCGGATCGGCGCATCGCATCCGGGGCAGCGGCTCTCGCGCACGAGCGAGATCCCTGCGGGCACGCGGTACGCGACGACGTTGAGGAAGGAGCCGATCACCAGGCCGAACAAGCCCGCGAAGACGAGGAGGAACGCGGTCATGGCGCGACCTCCTGCTCGGAGGTCAGGGTCGGCGGGAGGATGGTCGTGATCGTGGATCCCGGTGAGCCCGCCGCCGTCGCCACCTTGCAGCCGAGGTCGATGACAGGGCTCCAGCTCATCGGCGTGCAGGTGAAGTCGGGGTGCACCCAGTGCGGGGTGCCGTCGTTGTTGGCGTAGTACTGCCCCTGGAAGATCAGCCCGTTCTGCGAGCTGTTGTTGAGCCCGCAGGGCGTGTAGAACATCAGCCGCGCCTGCACGGTGCTCGGCAGGGTCAGCGCATCGCTCGCCGACCCGGATCCGCAGCTCGGCGCGGTGTCGGTGAGGTTCGCGTCGGCGTGGACGAAGAACAGCTGCGGCGCCGTCGCCAGCGACGGGGCGCTCGAGGTGAGCGGTCCGGACACGTTGACGTTCATCGGCGATCCGGACGCGATCAGCATGACGGCGTCGTTGACGAGCCCGGTCGCGCCGATGTTCACGGTGACCGTGCCGGTGCAGGAGCTGAAGTCGATGCCGACGCGCGTGTTGGGCGGGGTCGGCGCGGCCGCGAGCAGGCCGCTCACGTTGGATCCGTTGCACGGTCCGGTGGTCCACTGGATGTTCGAGCCCCACGCGGCGCGCGCCGAGCCGAGGTTGCGCCAGGTGGTCATCGCCGTCACCGCGACGAGGGTCGGGTTGGTGCGGTTGGTGCCGGGCTTCGCCGCGGGCGATCCGCAGAGCGAGGCGTTGGCCGCGGGCGTCGGGCTGGTCGAGCAGTTCGCGACCGTCTGCGTGGGCTTTCCCACGACGCCGGCGCCGCTGAAGCCCTTGCCGATCGAATAGCCGCCCATGATGACGGGCTTGTTGCCCAGGGCGAACGTGCCGTCGGCGTACACGAACCCCGACGTCGGGACGGCGGAGTCCCCGAGCGAGAAGCCGTTCGCCGTGAGGTTGACGTTGCCCGCGGTGATCAGGTTCCCCTTCACCATCGCCGCGTTCCCGCCGCTGGCCGTGATGTCGCCGAGCGCGTAGACGTTGCCGTTGACGGTGCAGTTCGCGCTGAGATCGACGGCGCCGTTGGGCACCCAGAGGTCACCCGTGATCACGGACGACGAGTTGCAGCTGTAGTTGCCGCTGCGGATCACCAGATCGCCGGTGTAGTTGGCGTGGGTGGCGAGGAAGGACCCGTCGAAGTACGACATCGTCCCGCCGGGCGCGTTGGAGAGCGAGACCGGGCGCTGGTAGAGCGCGACGATCTTGGTGGCCGAGCCGTCGGGCCCCTTGCCGCTGGCCGTGATCTGGATCGTCGAGGTCGCGGTCGCACTCAGGCACGCGTCGGTCAGATGATCCTTGTCGGGCCCGAACAGCGCGCTGACCGCGTAGTAGAGAGGCGCGGACCCGGCATCCGCGATGGACTTCACGCACGGGTTGGCGAGCACCGTCGCGAGCATCTGGTCGCGCCCCGACTCAGCGGCGACGAACGCCTGGGTGGTGCTCTTGTTCCTGGCGTTGGACTGGATCGTGAACATCACGGTCGCGGCCACCAGCACGGCGGCGACCACGCCGACGATCATCACGATGAGCACCGCGACGAGCGCTGCACCGCGGTCGTCGCGGTCCGCCGTCTCGAGTCGATCCCGGATCACCAGCATGGGCTGAGGCTTCCTGCTGCGGAGTTGCGCATGTAGGCCGTGCCCTGGAAGTGCACGGGCGCCGCGACCACCTGGGCCCCCGACCTGCTGAGCGCATCGAAGCTGTACGCGACGCTGTTGCCGCTCTGGGAGATGAACGCCCCGGATCCGGCGGCGACGTCCGCCTGCCAGACGGGCCAGCCCGAGGAAGGGGCGGGCGAGGAGGAGACGGTCATGTGCAGGCCGTCCGCGGCGAGCTGGAACGCCTGGCACTGGAGCCCGCCGCCGAGCGCCGTGTTGACCCGGATCGTCGATCCGTCGGCCGAGACGTCGAAGGCCACTGCGTTGCGCATCGCTCGCTCCACCTCTGATGCGACGAGCTGCCCCCGGGTCGTCGCCTGGCTCTGCGCCGAGACGGCGACCTGGGAGCGCCACATGTTGCTGAACAGCGTCCCCAGCACCAGGCTGACGACGCCGAGGATGGCGACGACCACCACCAGCTCGATCAGGGAGACTCCCCTGTCGTCCTGCGACCGGGGCGTCATGGCGACGTCACCGGATCCGGAGGGACGATCACGAGCGCATCCGCCGCCGCGAGGGCGTTCCCGCCCTGCGTGGCGGTGAGGTGGATCGACACCGTCGACCCTTTGCTGCACGATCCGATCGCCGCCTGGGTCGTGTAGCTGTTGCCGTGACCGTCCAGGAAGGTGCGCGGCGTGGCCGCCGTGCCGAGGATCGACCCCATCGTCGCGCAGTCCGGGCTCTGCCGCACCTGGTCGATGAGGCCGTTGAGCTGCCGGGTGGCCGTGGCCACCGACGACTGCTGCGCCGAGAAGCGCAGACCGTTGACCAGGGCCGGGAGGAGGGAGACGGCCACCAGCGCGAGCAGGAACATCGCAATGACCACCTCGACGAGGCCGAGTCCGTCCTCGCTGCCCTGATTACGCTGGTTCGCCATCGTTCTCCGCCCCCAGATCGCGCTCGGCCCCGGAGCTTCCCGCCCCGGAGCCGAGCACGACGGTCGTGTCAGCAGCCGGGCCCGGCTTTTCCGGTGACACCGCCCGCGGTGGAGCCCGCGCCCGCTGCCGAGACGCAGAAGCCGTCCAGGGTCAGCGGCCCGGCGACCGTGACGGTCGAGTTGCCGGAGGAGTTGTACACGGTGCTCGGCACCGCGCCCGCGGCCGTGATCGTCGGCGTCGTCTTCGCCAGATCCGCGGCCACCGCCGAGGCAGCGCTGGCCGCGATCGACTTCAGTGAATTGTCCTTGGCCTGCTGTTGGATCCCGGCGAAGATCGGGATCGCGATCGCCACCAGGATTCCGAGGATCACCACGACGATGATCAACTCGATGAGTGAGAAGCCGGCCTCTTCACCGTTCTCGCGTGCTGCTTTCTTCGCCTCGAGGGCGCGACGAATACCGCTCATTGCATATCCCCATTTCAGAGAGTCGTTTCGGGTAAAACGCACTCTGTGAACCGGCGCGTCCCCTACGCCTCAGCCCGGATGGTCCCGGTCCCCAGATAGGAGTCGAGCTGTCCCAGAGCTCTCATCCTGGACAAAGGATGGACCCATCCGCGCCCTGGCGCAAGACCTGGGGCGAAACCGCTATTTCGGCATTCCGACGACAGCGATGCTCATCGGTGCGACATGCGTCAGGGCTGCCCGACCGGCAGTTCCACCTTCAGGCAGAAGCCGTCGTCGGTGTGCTCGGCGAACACGTCGCCTCCGTGCGCCCGGGCGAGCCCCCGCGCGATCGCCAGACCCAGCCCCGCGCCGGAGGCGACGGCGTCGGGCGCGGCGCCCGCGGTACGGGACGGATCCGACCTCCAGCCCACCTCGAACATGCGGTCCAGGTCCTCCACGGCCACGCCGCTGCCGTGGTCGAGCACGGCGAGCACGAGGCGATGCGGCGAGGGCGACTCCGCGAAGACGAGGATCTCGGATCCGTCCGGCGCATGGCGCACGGCATTCGTGAGCAGGTTGACGATCACGCGGGTGAGCTGATGCGGATCCGCCCACAGCACGTGCCCTTTGATCCCCTGCGGCACGATCCGCACCCGGTGCTGTCCGGCAGCGGCGCGCACGTCGGCGACCGCATCGGAGACGATGTCGAGCAGCTCGACCTGCTCGGCCCGCAGCCGGAGGGAGCCCGACGTGATGCGCGACAGCTCGAAGAGGTCGTCGACCATCCGGCCCAGGGTGTCGACCTGCGCGCGCACCTGTGCCGGGAACGCCGCCGGATCCGCGAGCCCCGCCTCGGCCGACTCGGCGAGCGCCCGGATCGCGGTGAGCGGGGTGCGCAGGTCGTGCGAGATCCAGGCGAGGAATCTGCGCCGGTCGGAGTCGAGCCGCTCCAGCTCGGCACGCGCGTCGCTGAGCTTCGCGGAGGCCTCGGCGAGCTGCGCCGAGAGGTCGTCGAACTCGCGCCAGCCGGTCGCTCCGCCGTCCACCACGTCGCCCTCCCCGACCCGGCGCACCGCGGCCGACAGATCCTGCACGGAGCTCCGCGCGGCCCGGGCGGTGATCCACGCCGTGGCGAGCGCGCACAGCAGCGCAGCTCCCAGCACCCAGACCAGCACGGTGAAGTCGTGCGCCGACAGGTACATCTCCGCCGAGATCGCCAGCACTCCGGTCGCGAGGGCGAGCACCGACGCGACGCCGACCACGACGAGCCGGAACGTCAGCCCCGCCCTCCGTGCACGACGGAGCACCAGCACCGCCGCGAGCGTCACCACCCCCGCGCATCCCAGCGCGGTCAGCACGATCAGCAGCACGTCGGGCGTCCCGAGCGGCATCATGACCCGGATCCGTCCGCCGAGAACCGGTATCCGGCGCCCCACTCCGTGAGCAGGTGCAGGGGGCGACGCGGATCCTGCTCGATCTTCTCCCTCAGCCGCCGCACGTGCACGGTCACCGTGGAGCCCTCGCCGAACGACCACCCCCACACCTCCCGCAGGATGTCGTCCCGCGAGAGCACTTCGCCGTCGTGCTGCACGAGGTGCGCGAGCAGCTCGTACTCCCGCGCCGCCAGCACCACCTCCTCGCCGCGTACATGCACCCGCCGGCGGGCCGGATCCAGGCGGAAGTCGCCGCGCACGATCTCCCGCGTCGGCGCCGCCGCTGCCCGCGACCGGCGCAGCAGCGCGTCGACCCGCAGCAGCAGCTCGCGCAGCGCGAACGGCTTGACCACATAGTCGTCGGCGCCGTTCTCGAGCCCCTCGATGCGCTGTTCGACCTCGCCCAGCGCCGTGAGCATGATGATCGGCACGGCGGAGCGCCCCCGCACGTCGCGGGCCAGCTCGTCCCCGCTGATCCCGGGCAGCATGCGGTCCACGATGAGGACGTCGGGCGGATCCGCACGCACGGCACGGCGCGCCGAGACCCCGTCGCCGAAGGCGTCGACGAGGTAGCCGTTCGCGCCGAGGTAGCGCTCGACCGCGACCCGCACGGTGGGGTCGTCCTCGACGAGCACCACCCGGGGCACAGAGGTTCCCGGGGTCTCCATGCACCGAGGCTATCCCTGCGGCGCGGACCGGATCCGCGTTCCTTACGGCCTCGAAAGAACTCCCCCGCACGCCGGCGGGCCTGCCTAGCGTCGGATCCGTTCTCGACCGTCGGCGGGTCCCCCCGCCGGCATCCCCCCAGGAATGGAGCAATCATGCGCAAGACCGCACTCGTCCCCTCCTCGATCGGCGTGGCCGTCCTCGCCCTCGGCCTGACCCTCGCCGGCTGCAGCTCGACGCCGTCGGCGTCCTCACCCTCGGCCGACACGATGTCGAGCTCCTCGCCGACGCCGTCCGCGTCTCCGATGGACCACATGTCGAAGACCGGCACCTTCATGGGCCTCAACGGCAAGAGCGTGAAGGGCACGGTCACCGTCTCCGGATCCGAGCTGACGCTCACGGGGTTCTCCTCGGACGAGGGGCCTGACCTGCACGTCTACCTGACGAACGGCACCGACGAGGCCGCCGTCGCCGCCGGCAAGCAGATCGATCCCGTCGCGTTCGACAAGGACTCGCAGTCGTTCATGCTGAACGGCGTCGACGCCTCGATGTACAAGGACGTCGTCATCCACTGCGACAAGGCCAAGGCGGTGTTCGGGGCCGCCGCGCTGTCATGACCGCGGCAGGCGCCGGCGTCGTGGGAGAGGCGCTTCCCACGGAGCCGGCGGTGCGGCGCGGAACCGGCCTGCTCCGGGCCGGGGAGGTCGTCGGCACGCTGGCCAGAATCGCGGCGGGTGCGCTGTGGCTCGGCGAGGGATTGCTGAAGTACCGGGCGGGATTCGGATCCGCCGACATCCTGCTCGTCGCCCAGGGCAGCACCGGCAACAGCCGGGTGCCGTTCTTCTTCCGTCCGCTCGGGGCGCTCATGCAGGCCGCGCCGGGGCTGTTCGGCTTCGCCATCCCGGCGCTCGAGGTCGCACTCGGCATCCTGCTCGTGCTCGGACTCGGCCGTGTGCTCACCACGATCACGGCGCTCGGATCCGTCGCGACGCTCATGCTGTACTGGTCGTCGGATCAGCTCATCACGCAGTATCCGCTCATGACGCTGCTCTCGGCGATCGTGCTCGCACTGCCGTGGTCCGGACGGTTCGGCGTGGCGTGGCTCTGGGCGCGCAGACGCGGGCGGGGCGTGCGACGCGGCGGCTGAGAGCACCGGCCATCACGGCTGCCGCCCCGGTCGGTCGCCTCGCGTCACCCGCGCAGGGGATCGATCGGCGCCATACGGGCTCAGCGTCGGCGGAACCAGCGCTTCTTCGGTGGTGCAGGGGCGGCCGACGCTGCCGACGTGGTCGCCGCGCGCCGCTCTCGCCAGGCGGAGACCTCGGCGTCCACGTCCCGCGGCTTCGTCACCACGGGCGGGCCGCCGAGCAGCTGCCGGCGCGCCTCGATCACACGCCGGTTGAAGTCCTCCAGCACGGCGCGGACGTCCTCCTCGCGATGCAGGCCGTCGAGCTGCGCGTCGAGCTCCCGGTCCTCCACGCGCAGCATGAGTGCGGGCGGCCCGAGACCGGTGAGGTTCTCGCGCTCGATCTTGCGGCGGATCCACCAGTCCGGATCATGATGATCGCCGAGGCCGGGGATGGGCTTGCCCGCACCGGGTAGATCGTCGAACTGTCCCTGCCGGATCGCCACCTGGATCGCGGTCTCGACGATCGCCGGCATCGTCTCGGCGTTCAGTGCCGCGGGCGGCGCGGTGGTTTCCGCAGGCTTCGCGCTCCGCGCGCGTTCGGCACGCGCGGAGCGTCTCTGCTCGTCGTCGGCCATGATTTCCTCCGGTTCTGCTCGGACCTCGGGGCCTTCAGCCTACGGTCCGCGGCGGGTGCGCGGCGGTCACGACGGGCATCGGCCGTGCGCGGATCGTCCTCCACAACTGCCCGCGCCAATGAGTTCTGCACAGTCTGGAAAGAGCGCCTGATCTGGGCTTCGAATGTCGGCGGCCGAAGGTTGAATAGAGGCATGACATCGACCGCGACCCGGATGCTCGAGCAGGTGGACGAGCTGCTCGAGCACCTGCTCGCCTCGGCGGAGGTGTGCTCCGGGTTCGACGGAACGCGCGGTGCGGATCTGGTCGCCGCGGCGCAGGCCGCGGGTGCGGTACGGCGCCGGTTGGACGCGGTGATCACCGCCCTCACCGGGCAGCTGATCGACCGCGACATGCGGGCCGCATCCGAACGCATCCCTGCGCCGCTGGGGTGCCGCGACGCGACCGAGCTGCTGCGGCGAGCGCTGCGCACCGACGTCGGCACGGCCCGCACGTTCGTCCGCGCCGCCGGGGCCACGCACCGGGAGCGGCTGCTGTCGAGCGGCGGATTCGCCGCAGCGCGGTACCCGGAACTGGCCAGCGCCCTGCGCGATGGGGTCGTGTCGGTCCCGGGGCTGCTCGCCGCGATCGGTCCGGTCGAGCGCGCCGGCAATCGTGTCGGAGCCGAGGAGCGCGAGGCCGTCGACGGCCTGCTGGCGGCGACCGCCCGCGGCGAGGATCTGCCCGACGAACACGGGCGGCCTGGACCCGCCCCGTCCACCGACGAGCTCGGCGAGTACGCCCGGGCGGTGATGCTCGCCCTCGATCCCGACGGCGCCGAACCCGACGACGCGAAGGCGGACCGGAATCGCGGGCTCTGGATCGGCCGGCTCCGCGACGGGGTGCACCCGGTGCGCGGCGGGCTGCTGCCCGAAGTCGCCGGCCAGCTGCAGCGCCTCTTCGACGCGCTCAACAACCCCGCCGCGACCGGATCCGCGGATCACGGGTGGAGAGGCGTCTCGTTCGCCCCGGACCCGGACCCGGATCCGGATGGGCTCGCCGACCTCCCGGCCCCGGCGGAGCCGCGTACCCGCGCTCAACGCGATCACGACAACCTCGCCACGATCCTCACCGCTGCAGCCGCGAGCGGTGGGCTGCCGGACCTGGGCGGGGCCGCTCCGACCCTGGTCGTGTCCGTCACCGCCTCTGATTACGCCGCAGGGCAGGGACGCGCCCGCATCGAAGGCACCGGCGACGACGTCTCGCTGTCCGTGGCGCGCCATGCGGCGTGCGCGGGCGGGGTGCAGCGGGTGCTGTTCGACGAGCAGGGGCAGATCGTCTCCATCGGCACGACCGCGAGGATCTTCACCGCGATCCAGCGACGCGCGATCACGCTCCGAGACCGGGAGTGCGTGATCCCGGGCTGTCACGTTCCGGCGACCTGGTGCGAGCTCCATCACGTGCAGGAGTGGGCGGCCGGTGGTCCGACGCATACGAGCAATGGCGTCGCCCTGTGCTGGCATCACCATCGGACCCTGGAGACGTCCGGATGGCGCATCCGCATGCGTGCCGGCGTGCCGGAGATCAAGGGCCCGCACTGGTGGGACCCCCACGGCGGCTGGCACCGCCCGCGCACCCGCGACGGCGACCCGCACCGGATCCGCCGAGAACTCGCCGACGCGCTGGCGCCACCGGGCCAGCGCTGATGAGACAGGCCCGCCGCCGGATCGCCCCGGTACAGCTAGCCGGTCTCGATACACGGTTGCTTCTGAGCCGCCGCACGCCGAGACGGCTAGGCCGATTTTGTTCGACCACGCGCGGCTCGACGCGCTCGCCAGCTGCGAATGCTCCGGACCACGACTGCCACCAGGACGATCGCCGTCCACACCAAGCCTCCGAGCATGAAGAGGAGCGCCCCCAAGCTCGCAAACGAGCGGAGCGTCGATTCGAACGTGCCGCTGACCAAAGATCCAAGGAGTACACCCAATGCGAGGGCCGCAATTCCAAGGAAGCCGGCACGCTCAAGATCCGTGAACGTCTCGACCCCGGATTCGCCGTATTTCTGGGCGATAGCCTCCCGACGTTTGAGCAGCGCCAGACGACCCTCGCTCGGTGGCATGTCTTTGATGATCTCGTTCAGCGCACGGAGCTCCTTCGCCCGCTGTGGTTCCCCGCGAGTGGACGCGAACGAGAGCACCGCTCCTGTCAGCACGAACGCCCCCGTCACGGCCGCCGTCGCGATCGCGATCCAGTTGTCTCCCATGAGACGCGAGCCTAGGCATCTGCATCACAGCTGTCGACAGGTCGCGCCGCCGACAGTGCTCACCCTCACTCCGCGCTCTGCCACCGAAGGCAGCGGTGAGTGATCTGCACACCCGCACTTCGCCCCAGGAGCGACGCGCGCGCACCCTGTCCGCGGCCGCCTCTAGGCTCGTACGGTGCCCTCCGAGACCCCGAGCGGGACGCCGGCCCCCAGCCCGGCGCCGACCCTGAACCGCGAGATCGTGCGGCTCGCCGTCCCGGCGCTCGGCGCGCTCGTGGCGGAGCCCGCGTTCCTCATGGTCGACGCGGCGCTCGTCGGGCATCTCGGCGCGACGCCGCTCGCCGGGCTCGGCATCGCGTCCGCGATCCTGCAGACCATCGTCGGGCTGATGATCTTCCTCGCCTACTCCACGACGCCCGCCGTGGCGCGGCGGTTCGGCGCCGGAGAGCACGGCGACGCCGTGTCGGTCGGCATCGACGGCATGTGGCTGGCGCTCGGGCTGGGCGCGGTGCTCGCCGTGCTCGGATCCCTGCTGATGCCCGCCGTGATCCCTCTGTTCGGCGCGACCCCGGCCGTCGCCGCGCAGGCGAGCGCCTACCTCGCCCCCTCGATGTGGGGCCTGCCCGCCATGCTGGTCGTCTACGCCGCGACCGGCCTGCTGCGCGGGATGCAGGACACGATGACCCCGCTGTGGATCGCCGGGATCGGGTTCGCGGCGAACGCCCTGCTGAACGCACTGTTCATCTACGGCTTCGGCTGGGGCATCGCCGGATCCGCGTTCGGCACCGTCGTCGCCCAGTGGGGCATGGTCGGCGCCTACGTGATCGTGATCGGCCGGCTCGCCCGCCGGCACGAGGCCTCGATCTCGCCCGAGCTCAGCGGGATCCGGGGGTCCGCCCGCTCCGGCGGATGGCTGTTCCTGCGCACGGTGAGCCTGCGCGTGGCCCTCCTCGCGACCGTCGGCGTCGCCACCGGCATCGGCACCCGTGAACTCGCCGGCTGGCAGGTCGTCTTCACCGTGTTCTCGGCCGCCGCCTTCGCCCTCGACGCTCTCGCGATCGCAGCGCAGGCCCTCATCGGCAAGAGCCTGGGAGCAGCGGATCCGAACGGCGCACGGCATGTGCTCGCCCGCACCGTGGCCTGGGGCGCGTGGTTCGGCGTCGTCGTCGGGGCGCTCATCGCGGCCCTCTCCGCCGTCATCGGCCTCGCCTTCACCGGAGACCCGGCGCTCGCGGCGCTGATCCAGCCGGCCCTCGTCGTGCTCGCCGTCGCGCAGCCGATCGCGGGCGACGTGTTCGTGCTCGACGGCGTGCTCATGGGCGCCGGGGACGCACGCTACCTCGCCGTCGCGGGCGGGCTGAACCTCGTGCCGTTCCTTCCCGCCCTCGCGATCATCGCCGCCACCGGGGTGTCCGGTGCGGCGGGCCTGATCTGGCTCGCCGTCGCGTTCTTCGGCGTGTACCTGTGCGCGCGCCTCGTCACCCTGGGCTACCGGGTCCGCACGGGACGCTGGCTCGCCGTCGAGGTCTGACACACGCCGTCGGCACTGACCGCGACGGACCCGCGTCCGCAGCTTCGCCGATGCGATCCGGTGAGCGCGGTCAGCTCGCGTGCCGTCGGCACCACTCGTACATGATGATCGCCGCCGCCGCACCGGCGTTGATGGACCGGGTGGATCCGTACTGCGTGATCTCGACATGACCCGAGGCCGCGGCGAGGGCGTCCTCCGACAGCCCGGGACCCTCCGCGCCGAACAGCAGCACGCAGCGCTCCGGCAGCTCCGCCTGGTCGACAGGAACGGCGCCGTCGAGGTTGTCGACCGCGATGACGGGGATCCGCTCCGCCCGCGCCCACTCGGCGAAGGCGGTCACCGTCTCGTGGTGGACGACGTGCTGGTAGCGATCCGTGACCATGGCACCGCGGCGATTCCAGCGGCGCCGACCGATGATGTGCACGGTGTCGGCGAGGAAGGCGTTGGCGCTGCGCACGATCGAGCCGATGTTCATGTCGTGCTGCCAGTTCTCGATGGCGACGTGGAAGCCGTGCCGCCGGGCGTCCAGGTCGGCGACGATCGACTCCATCCGCCAGTAGCGGTAGCGGTCGACGACGTTGCGCCGGTCGCCGTGCGCGAGCAGTTCCGGGTCGAAGCGGTCATCCGCGGGCCACTCCCCCTCCCAAGGGCCGACGCCGTGCGCGGGGGCGGGCTCGTCGGCCGTCTCAGGATGGTGGCGCGCGTCGGGATCCTGCATGCCGCCAGCGTATCCGGCACCATCGGGCGCCTCTGCCGGAGCAGGTGCCCAGCCGGGATATTTCGGTGCGCCTAAAAATGGGATAGGTTTTCGGTGTGCCGAAAACTTCCGTGACCGTCGCTCCCCAGCGCCAGGGACTGCCCGCCTCCGCGCGCGGCGCCGCCCTGCTCGGGCCGGCGCTGGTCGCGGGCGTCGCGTACGTGGATCCGGGAAACGTCGCGAGCAACATGACGGCCGGCGCCGGCTACGGCCACCTGCTGGTGTGGGTCGTCGTCGTCGCCAACGTGATCGCATGGCTCGTGCAGTACCTGTCCGCGAAGCTCGGCGTCGTCACCGGCCGCAGCCTGCCCGAACTGCTCGGCGACCGTCTGCAGCACCGTGTCGCGCGGCGCGCCTACTGGCTGCAGGCCGAGCTCGTCGCGATGGCGACCGACATCGCCGAGGTCATCGGAGGCGCCGTCGCGCTGCAGCTGCTGTTCGGCCTGCCCCTCCTCCTCGGCGGCCTGATCACCGGCGCCGTGTCGATGGTGCTTCTGGCGATCCAGGGACGACGCGGCGCACGCCCCTTCGAGTTCGTCGTGATCGGGCTCCTCGCCGTCGTCACCGTCGGCTTCCTGGCAGGCCTGGTGGTGGCTCCACCGGATCCCTCCGCGGCACTCGGCGGGCTGACCCCGCGATTCACCGACTCCGGATCCGTACTGCTGGCGGCGTCGATCCTGGGTGCGACGATCATGCCCCACGCGATCTACGCCCACTCCGCCCTCGCCCGCGACCGCTTCGGCACGGCGCCCGTGCACCCCGGCGGAGACCCGGAGCCGTCGACACGCACCCCGATCGCCCGGCTGCTCACCGCCACCCGATGGGACGTCACCCTGGCGATGATCGTCGCCGGTGCCGTGAATCTCGGCATGCTGCTGCTCGCCGCGACCACTCTCCCGGGCGTCGACGGCACCGATTCGCTCGAGGGCGCACACGCCGCGATCAGCGCTCAGCTCGGCCCGCTCATCGGAACCCTGTTCGCGGTCGGTCTGCTCGCCTCGGGCCTCGCATCGACGGCGGTGGGGGCGTATGCGGGCGCCGAGATCATGCACGGGCTGCTGCGGGTGCGCATCGCGATGCCTCTACGGCGTCTGATCACGCTGGTCCCCGCGCTGCTCATCCTCGGGCTCGGCGTCGATCCGACGTTCGCGCTCGTGCTCAGTCAGGTCGCGCTCTCGTTCGGCATCCCCTTCGCCCTCATCCCGCTCGTCGCCCTCACCGCCCGCCGACGCACGCTCGGGCGCTATGCGAACCGGCCCTGGACCACCGTCGCCGGGATCATCGCGGCGGTCCTGCTCATCGCGCTCAACGCGGTGCTGCTGTGGCTGCTGCTGACCGGCGCCTGAGCGCGCGGCCGCTACGGCCCGTCGGGGGCGTAGCGGCCGCGCGATGCCCCCTCCTGCTCGCCGGCCTGTGAAGCGATCTCCTCCTGCGCCCGCGCCTCCGCGCGGGACTCGGCTTCCGACTCGGCCGCCCGTGCCGTCGCCGTGGCCGCCTCGACCTCGGTCGCGACGGCGCGCGGATCGAGGGCGCGCGGATCGGCCTGTCGCCCGTCCGGCTCGTTCCGGGCGGGCGCGTCGGCCGTCGCCGGGACCAGCGCTCGCGCGATCCCCTGCAGCTCGGCGATCATCTCGAGCTGCCGCCGGTTGATCTCCAGCAGTGCCTCGATGTCGATCTTGGCCGCGACGTTCGTGTCGAAGTCATGCTGCGCGAGCGCCGCCGTGATGGCGTCCTGCCGTTTGGCCGCGATCAGCAGGATCGCGCCCTGCAGGCCCGCCAGCATGCTGAGGAACAGGTTCAGCAGGATGAACGGGTAGGGATCCCAGGTGGTCGCGCGCAGGGAGTTGAGCATCCACCACGTGCCCATGAACAGGACGAATCCGCCGACGAAGACCCAGCTGCCCATCCCGTTGCGGAGCCGATCCGCCGCACGCTCGCCGAGCGTGAGACGCTCCCGCGCCCGCTCGTGCCAGGTGCTGTCGGGCAGCGGCCGGGCACTCGCCGACGGCAGCCGCTCGAGGAACGCGTTGAGATTCTCGATCGACATGACCTGCTCCTCGCATGATGGTCGCACGCATGCCCGCGGCGCCGCGGGCTCGGGTCCAGTCTCCTCCGCCGAACGCCCGCCGGACGGGATCTCTCGGGGATGACGAGATCCACCGGATGGACGATCCCGGCCGCAGGGCGCGCACAGGCGCCGCGGGTAGGCTCGGAGCATGGCCCGATCCCGCCGCCCGTCCGCCGCGCAGCGCGCCGCCGAGAAGGCCGAAGCGCAGGCCTCGGCCCGTCGCGCGGTGCAGATCTGCACCTGGGCCTCGCTCGTCACGGCCGCGCTCGGGATCCTGCTCGTCGCGGTTCCGAAGCTGATGCCGGTCGGCAGCCCGTGGGTGCAGCTCGCACTCGGGGCGCTCACGCTCATCCTCGCGTTCCGCGCCCGCGCGATCGGGATGCGCGGCGTCGAGGGCTTCGACGGGCGCCTGTCGCTGCTGGGCGCGTTCGCGGGCTTCATCGTGATGTTCTTCGCCGGCCAGGCCGCGTTCTCCGTGCTGTCCTCGCTCGGGCACTGACCTGCGCCGGATCCTGCTCGTGCGGCCCGCACCCTAAGCTGGATCCGTGGCATCCCCCGCGGCCGACGACTACCTGAAGACGGTGTACGCGCACACCGAATGGCAGCCGGCGCCGATCACCCCGTCGCAGCTGGCGGCCAAGCTCGGCATCGCGCCGTCGAGCGTCACCGAGATGGTGAAGAAGCTCGCCGCCGCCGGCCTCGTCTCGCACGTGCCCTACGGCGCCGTGCGCCTGACCGAGGACGGCGAGCAGCGCGCGCTCGCGATCATCCGACGGCACCGTCTCATCGAGACCTGGCTCGTCCGCGAGTTCGACTACGCCTGGGACGAGGTGCACGACGAGGCCGAGGTGTTGGAGCACACCATCAGCGACCGCCTGCTCGAGGGGATCGACGCCCGTCTGGGCCGCCCGCGCTTCGACCCGCACGGCGACGCGATCCCCGATGCGGACGGCCGCATCGACCGCGAGCCGTTCGTGCTTCTCGCCGATGCCGCCGCCGGCCACGAGGGCAGGGTGCTGCGCGTGGACGACCGGGATCCCGAACTGCTGCGGTCGCTGGAATCCGCCGGGCTGGTGATCGGCGGTGACGTCGTCGTGACCGCCCGAGGACTCCGCATCGCGGGCGCCGACGTGGAGCTCCCGCCGGACGGCGGCGACGCGGTCTGGCTCTCGGCCTGACCGCGCACGCATGCCCGGCGACCGCCTTCAGGACGAGACCCGCGTGATGGCGTGATCACGGCCGGTTCGAACCCCTGCGCCGCGAAACCGTCCTGAGCACGAGACGCCGCCCGATCCACCCGGTCGTCATCCTCCCGTAACGCGGCGGCTCTAGGCTGGGCGCATGGCACAACGCGACGACATCGAATGCTGGCTCACCGACATGGACGGTGTGCTCGTGCACGAGAACGACGCCATCCCCGGAGCGTCCGAGCTGCTCGCCAACTGGGAGCGCAACGGCATCCCCTACCTGGTGCTGACGAACAACTCGATCTTCACCGCGCGGGACCTCTCCGCACGCCTGCGCACGAGCGGGCTGAACGTGCCGGAGGAGCGGATCTGGACCTCCGCGCTTGCCACCGCCGACTTCCTGCAGCAGCAGCTCCCTGGCGGATCCGCGTTCGTGATCGGCGAGGCCGGCATCCTCACGGCGCTGCATGACGCGGGCTTCATCATGACCGAGACGGCCCCCGACTTCGTCGTGGTCGGCGAGACGCGCAACTACTCGTTCGAGGCGATCACCAAGGCGATCCGCCTGATCAACGACGGCGCACGGTTCATCGTCACCAACCCGGATGCGACGGGCCCGAGCGCGGACGGGCCGCTGCCCGCCACCGGCGCGATCGCGGCGCTCATCACCAAGGCGACCGGCAAGGACCCGTACGTCGTCGGCAAGCCCAACCCGATGATGTTCCGCTCGGCGCTCAACAAGATCGGCGCCCACTCCAAGCGCACCGGCATGATCGGCGACCGCATGGACACCGACGTGGTCGCGGGCATCGAGGCGGGACTGCACACGGTGCTCGTGCTCACCGGGATCAGCGACACGGCGGAGATCGAGAAGTACCCGTTCCGCCCGGACGAGGTGGTGCAGTCGGTCGCCGACCTGCTCCCGCGCATCACGGAGACCATCCGCACGATCCCGCAGAAGGCGTCCAAGCCGAAGGGCTGACCCATGGGCGCACTCGACGAGGGCGAGCGGGTCGTCGCCGCGGACGCCGCCGCCTGGCGCGCGTGGCTCGCGGAGAACCACGCGACGGCGACCGGCGCCTGGCTGGTGCGGCCGCGGCCCGGCAACGACGACGTGCACGTCCCGTATGAGGACGCGATCCTGCAGGCGCTGTGCTTCGGCTGGATCGACGGCCCGGTGCGCAGCTTCGACGACCGCATCGGCGGGCTGTGGTTCGCCCCGCGCCGCGCGTCGAGCGGCTGGGCGGCGACGAACAAGGCCCGGATCGCGCTGCTCGAGGAGGCCGGCCTGCTCGAGGCGGCCGGCATCCGCGCGATCGAGGTCGCGAAGGCGAACGGCGCGTGGACGGTGCTCGACGGCCCGGAGGCCGGCATCGAGCCGGATGACCTCACGGCCGCTCTGGATGCGTCCCCCGCGGGCCGCGCCGGGTGGGACGCGTTCCCGCCGTCGGCGAAGAAGCTCGGCCTCACGCAGATCGCGATGGCGAAGCGGCCCGAGACCAGGGCCGCGCGCATCGCGAAGATCGTGGCCGACGCCGCCGAGGGGAAGCGGCCATGAGCACGAACCCGATCCTCTGGGTGGCGCTCGTGATCGCCCTCGGAACCCTCACCGCCTGGATCGTGCAGTTCGTGCGGAACCGCCGCGGGGGCTCCGCGCGCGACCGCGGCGCGTGGTGGGAGGGCCCGTGGGACGAGGACGATCCGCCGCGGGAGCGCTGAAGCGCTGAGCACGGGGACCGCGACGCGCCGGGGTCAGGAGCTCGTCGCCCGAACCGGGCCCGTCAGCGCAGCACGAGCGCGGCGGCTCCGATGAGCGGCCCCTCGTCGCCGAGGCCCGACCGCACGACGCGCGTGCGTCGGGAGTAGTCGTGCGCGGCGGTCGCGGTGAGCGCCGCCTGAACGAGCTCGATGTAGTCGCCGGAGACGCGGGAGAACCCGCCGCCGATCGCGACGACCTCCAGATCCACGAGCGTCGAGGCGTCGGCGAGGGCCGCGCCGACCGTGCGCGCGGACCGTTCGATCGCGGCGCGCGCGATCGGGTCCCCGGCCGCAGCGTCCTTCGCCAGGTCCTCGCCCTGCTGCCCGGTCCATCCCTGCGTGCGGGCCCAGGCCACGCTCGCAGGCCCGGAGGCGACCTGCTCGACCGTGAGCTCGGGCGTCGCGTGCACCTGGCCGAGGTGGCCGGCGTTCCCGGACGCGCCGGGGAGGTAGCGGCCGTCGACGACGAAGCCGCCGCCGACACCGGTCGACACGACGATCGACAGCGACGCCGCGGCACCGCGGGTCGCCCCGAGCCACGACTCGGCGAGCGCCAGGCAGCCGCCGTCGTGCGCGAGCACCGTGGGCACCGGCGCCCCGACCGCCGCGGCCGCGCCGTCGCGCACCGCGCTGCGCAGGTCGAACCCGTGCGCCTGCGGCATGTTCACGGGGACGATGGTGCCCTGTTCGCGATCGATCGGGCCGGCGCTGCCGATGCCCGCGCCGATCAGCTCGTCCTCGGATCCGAGGCCGCGGAGCGCGTGCGTCACGACCTCCTCGATCGCGGCGCGCAACGAGGCGAAGGTCGCATCGGGACCGGTGGCACGCCGGCTGCGGGTGCCGTCGACGACGCTCCCGTCGGCACGCACCAGCGCGGCCTCGAGCTTGGTGCCGCCGACGTCGACGGCCAGGGCGACGCGACGGTCTTCGGATCCGGTCATGGGCGCGGCTGCGGTCGTCACTGCGGGGCGAGTCCGAGGTCGTCGAGGTCGATCGCGGCGAGCCACTGCAGCCCTGCCGCCTCGACCGCGGCCTGGGCGCCGGTCTTGCGGTCGACGATCGAGATCACGGCGACCGGCTCGGCGCCGGCCGCGCGCAGCACCTCGACGGCCTTGAGCGGGGACCCGCCCGTGGTCGACGTGTCCTCGACCACGACCACGCGCTTGCCGGCGACGTCGGCGCCCTCGATCTGACGGCCGCGGCCGTGGTCCTTCGGCTCCTTGCGCACCACGAAGGCGTCGACCGGGGCGCCCGCGCGCACCGACTCGTGCATCACGGCGTTGGCGATGGGGTCGGCGCCGAGCGTGAGACCGCCGACGGCGGCGATGTCCCCGAGGCCCTGCATCAGATCCAGCACGATGCGGCCGATCGCAGGCGCGGCGCGGTGATCCAGTGTCAGGCGCCGCATGTCGACGTAGTAGGTCGCCTTCTTGCCGCTGGCGAGGGTGAAGTCGCCGTGGAACACCGCCTCGTCCTTGATGAGAGCGATGAGGGCCTGGCGGTCGGCTTCGAGTTCGGGGGTGCTGAGCGTCACGGCTCAAGTCTAGGGTCGCCGCTCGCGACACAGCGCAGGGGAATCGGGCCCGTCCGTCCGAGATCCGCAGCAGCACGCCGCATGTTCCTGCGTTGCGTCCGATCAGGGCCGATCCTCCGGCCGGTTCGGGGCCGGATCGGGGCCAGTCGGGGCAGGATCCGGCGACCGGATCCTGGCCGCGCAGCGCGGATCGATGCGAGGATGGCGGGGTATGCGGCGGCTCCCGCGTCCGCCGCGACCGAGGAGGATCGCATGCTCGACGTCGACACGTACGCCGCCCTCGCCCGGCTCAAGCCGGTGCCTCCGCTGGAGCTCTCCAGCCCCGACTTCGATGCGGACGGGCCGCTGCCGGTCTGGGCCTGGTCGGAGTCGCGCGGCGGGGATGACCGCTCCCCCGGCCTGGTGTGGGGCGAGCCCCCGGCGGGCACCAAGAGCTTCGCCCTGTCGGTCTACGACCCTGACGCCCCGACCGGATCCGGCTTCTGGCACTGGGCGGTCGCGAACCTCCCGGCCGACGTGCGCTCGCTGCCCGCAGGCGCCGGCGACGGCGAGCCCGGGTCGCTCCCGCCGCAGGCCGTCACGCTCCCGAACGAGGCGCGCCTGCCGCGCTACATCGGCGCGGCTCCGCCCGCCGGCACGGGCGTTCACCGCTACGTGATCACGGTCGACGCGCTCGACATCGAGGAGATCGACCTCGACGGGCACGAGACGCCGGCCTACCTCGGCTTCAACCGGCATTTCCACGTGCTCGCACGGGGGATCCTGGTCGGCACCGCGGATCCCGCCGAGCGCTGAAGCCGAGCGCTGAACAGGTCTCCCGCGGATCCTCCCGGCCATCTTCACTTTCAACATGTGGAACTCAATCTTCACATTGTGATAATCTCCTCGCGAAGGTAATCTCGACATCGAGATAAATCACGCCGAGGAGACGCCGATGTCCACGCACCGACAGACCGTCACGATCACCTACGAGACGGCCGCACGAGCCGTCGCGCTGGCGCTCGAGATCGGCGCCGAGCGCGGCCTCCCCACCGTCGCCGCGGTCGCGGATCCGTCGATGACGCTCATCGCCTACGGCATGGCCGACGGCTCCACGCCGCACAGCGCCGAGACCTCCCAGCGCAAGGCCAAGAGCAGCGCCTCGATCCGCCGCCGCACCGGACAGATCGCCGAGGCCCTCGCCGCGACGCTGCCGCTCGGCACGGGCGGCACCATGACCACGATCGACGGGGGCGTGCCGATCTTCTTCGGCGAGCACCACGTCGGCGGCCTCGGCATCGCCGGCGGTCCGCCCGCACTCGACGCGGAGATCGCCCTGGAAACCCTGAAGCGCCTCGGCGCTCGCACAGAAGGAATGGAACTATGACCTCGTACCTCACCCGCGCAGACCTGTCGGTCGCCGCGCCGATCGTCGAGTTCGCTGAAGCGTCGCTTGCCGATTCCGGTCGCGACGCCACGGCGTTCTGGGCGGGCGTGAGCGAGATCGTGCACGACCTCGTGCCGCGCAACGCCGCGCTGCTCGCACGCCGCGACGAGCTGCAGCAGCAGATCGACGAGTATCACCGGAAGAACCCGGGACAGCCGGATCCGGCCGCCTACCGGGCGTTCCTGACCGAGATCGGCTACCTCGTGCCCGTGCCGGAGGACGTCGCCGTCACCACCGAGGACGTCGACCCCGAGATCGCCACCATGGCGGGGCCGCAGCTGGTGGTGCCGTTGCTGAACGCGCGCTTCGCCCTGAACGCCGCGAACGCGCGCTGGGGCTCGCTGTACGACGCGCTCTACGGCACCGACGCCATCGAGCGCACCGGTGAGCTCGCCCCCGGCAAGGACTTCAACCCGGCGCGTGCCGCGGCCGTCGTCGCGTTCGGCCGCGAGTTCCTCGACGAGATCGCCCCGCTCGCCGACGGCTCGCACCGCGACGCCACCGGATACCGCGTGGACGCGGACGGCCTCGTGGTCGCGACGGCCTCCGGCGACCGTCGCCTCGCCGACCCCGCGCGCTTCGTCGGCTACACCGGCGACGCCCAGGCGCCCGACACGGTGCTGCTCGTGCACAACGGGCTGCACGCCGAGATCCTGGTCGACCGCTCCGGCGCCATCGGCCGCACCGACGCCGCGGGCGTGCAGGACATCATCCTGGAGTCCGCGCTCACCGCGATCCTCGACCTCGAGGACTCGGTCGCCGCGGTCGACGGAGACGACAAGGCGCTCGGCTACCGCAACTGGCGCGGCTTCATGGACGGCACCCTCACCGAGACGGTGACCAAGGGCGGCCGCACCTTCACCCGCGCGCTGAACCCGGACCGCACCTACCGCACCGCCGACGGCGGCGAGGTGACCCTTCCCGGCCGCGCGGTGCTGTTCGTCCGCAACGTCGGCCACCTCATGCGCACCCCCGCCGTGCTCGACCGCCACGGCGACGAGGTCTTCGAGGGGATCCTCGATGCGATCATGACCGCCCTCGGATCCCTTCCCGAGCTGGAGGGCTCGCGCGCGGGCACCAACTCGCGCACCGGATCCATGTACATCGTGAAGCCGAAGATGCACGGCCCCGAGGAGGTCGCGTTCGCCGCCGAGCTGTTCGGCCGCGTCGAGCAGCTGCTGGGCCTGCCCGCCGGCACCATGAAGGTCGGGATCATGGACGAGGAGCGCCGCACGTCGGCGAACCTCGCCGCCTCGATCGCTGCCGCGAGCGACCGCGTCGTGTTCATCAACACCGGCTTCCTCGACCGCACCGGCGACGAGATCCACACCTCCCTGCATGCCGGCCCCTTCCTGCCGAAAGCCGGCATCAAGGCGCAGCCGTTCATGCAGGCGTACGAGGACCGCAACGTCGCCATCGGCGTCGCGAGCGGCCTCAGCGGACGCGCGCAGATCGGCAAGGGCATGTGGGCCGAGCCCGACCTCATGCACGCCATGCTGCAGAAGAAGATCGCGCATCCGCTGTCCGGGGCGTCGACGGCCTGGGTCCCGTCACCCACGGCCGCCACCTTGCACGCCCTGCACTATCACCGGGTCGACGCGTTCGCGGCGCGCGCGGCGCTGCCACCTGTGGACGACAGCGCCCTGGAGCGGCTGCTGGTGCCGCCGCTCGCGGATCCCGCTGCGCTCACGCCCGAGGTCGTCGCGACCGAGGTCGACAACAACGTGCAGTCGATCCTCGGCTACGTGGTGCGCTGGATCGATCAGGGGATCGGCGTCTCGAAGGTGCCGGACATCCACGACGTCGGACTCATGGAGGACCGCGCCACGCTGCGCATCTCGAGCCAGCTGCTCGCGAACTGGCTGCAGCACGGCGTGATCACCGAGGAGCAGGTCGACGACAGCCTGCGCCGGCTCGCCCCCGTCGTCGACGCGCAGAACGCCGGCGACCCGAACTACGAGCCGCTCGCGTTCGCGGAGGGTGAGCAGCCGGGCATCGCGTTCACCGCGGCCCGTCGCCTGATCACCGAGGGCGCCGCCCAGCCCAGCGGCTACACCGAGCCGCTGCTGCACGGCCTGCGCCGCGAGAAGAAGGCGGAGCAGGCCGCGCGCGGCTGACCCGGATCCTGCCCGTTTTCGAAGCGCGCACCTGGCGGCATCCGCACTCTGGATGCAGCCAGGTGCGCGCTCTGAATGCCGGCATCGCGCCGGTCAGGACAGGGCGTGCGCGTAGGCGGCGCGCCAGATGCGTTCGAAGGCGGGCCCGTCCAGGTCGCCTGCGCGATAGGCGGCGCTGGCTCCCAGCAGCGAGTCGGCGATCGCGTCGAGGCGGCGCTGAGCCGCCCTGCCCTCGTCGTCGGGGCGGAGGCCGGAGCAGCACGCCGAGACCGTCGCGGCGGCGTGGCGCACGGCGCGCGTGCGGCGGGCGAGGACGATCCCGACAGGGAGGGTGACCGCCGCGATCACCACCAGTGCCGCCAGGGGCGGGATCCCGGCCGCCGCGCAGCCGATCCAGACGAGGAGTCCGCCGCCGAACGCGAAGACGCCGTATCCGCGGGCGAGCTCGGCCCAGCGCCGTTCGATCTCCGGAGAGTCGGGCGCATAGATGACGAGCGTGCTGGAGACGACGCCGTACCGGCTGACGGAGCGCGACAGGTGACCCCAGTGAGGGCGCGGCCGTCGCAGGGCCGGCGGGACGGGGTGATGCGGCGACGGCAGGGACCGCTGTTCGATGACCATGGATCCACCGTGCGCCGCATTCCGAGCCGCGGCGTACGTCCCTACGGAATCCGAACGGCTCGGAGCCGGATCCCTGCGCTTCCCGAACGCCGCCGCGGGCAGGTGCCGGTCAGTCCCGTCCGGGGAGCTTCCGGGGCCGGCGGTGTCCTCGGCCGCCCGTAGGCTGGATCCATGCGCCTGGCCACCTGGAACGTCAACTCCATCCGCACCCGTGTCGCCCGCACCGTCGAGTTCGCCGTGCGCGAGGACATCGATGTGCTCGCGATGCAGGAGATCAAGTGCAAGCCGGAGCAGTTCCCGTACGCTCCCTTCGAGGAGGCCGGCTATCACGTCGAGGTGCACGGCCTGAACCAGTGGAACGGCGTCGCGATCGCGAGCCGCGAGCCGATGACCGACGTGCGCACCGCGTTCGACGGCATGCCCGGGTTCGCCAAGGGCCATGAGGGTCCCGACGCGCCGCAGGAGGCGCGGGCGATCGGCGCGATCGTCAACGGCGTGCGCGTGTGGAGCCTGTACGTGCCGAACGGCCGCTCGCTCGACGACCCGCACCTCGCCTACAAGCTGCACTGGCTCGAAGCGCTGCGCACCGCGACGGCCGCCGAGCTCGCGGCGAAGCCGGGCCTCCCGCTCGCGCTCGTCGGCGACTTCAACATCATCCCGTTCGACCACGACAACGGGGATCCGGACATCGTCGTCGGCAAGTCCACGCATGTCTCCCCCGAGGAACGCGCCGCATTCTTCGCACTGGAGTCGGCGGGCGTGCAGGACGTCGTGCGGCCGCTGCTGCCCGAGGGCTACACCTACTGGGACTACCAGCGGCTCAAGTTCCCGCGCAACGAGGGGATCCGGATCGACTTCGTGCTGGGATCCACGCCCTTCGCCGATGCGGTGAAGGGCGCCTCGATCCACCGCGAGGAGCGCAAGGGCGAACAGCCGAGCGACCACGTGCCGGTGGTCGTCGACCTCGAGCTCGGCGCGGCCGACGAGGACGACGACCTGCCGATGATCTTCGCGTGAACTCGGCGGATCCCCGCCCCCCGGGGTCGTTGAGCGACGAGACCGAAGGCGACCCCACCCCGGGGTCGTTGAGCGAGGACGCCGAAGGCGACCGAGACGAAACGCGGTCCCCTGCGGAACCCGCAGGCCACCGGATCCGCCTGATCGCGACCGACCTCGACGGCACCCTCCTCGACCCGTCCGGGCACGTCACCGCCCGCACCCGTGCGGCGCTCGACACCGCACGAGCCGCGGGCATCGTCGTGGTGCCGGTCACCGCCCGCCAGCCGATCGGGCTGCGCGCGATCGCGGCCGAGGCGGGGTTCGAGGGCTGGGCGCTGTGCGGCAACGGCGCGTACGGCATCCGCCTCGGCACGCACGAGCTGCTGTTCGCGTCGGAGATCGCGGTGCCCGTGCAGCAGCGCATCGCGCGGGAGCTCGGCGAGCGGATCCCGGATCTGCTGTTCGCGAGCGTGCGCGAGGGCGGCGAGGTCTTCGTCGCGCAGGAGAGGTACGCCGCCGTCGCGACCCTCAGCGATCACAAGCGCGACCCGCGCACGATGGGTGCCGTACCGCTCGCCGAGGTGCTCTCGGCACCGAGCCTCAAGCTCGTGATCCGGCACGCGACGATCTCCCGGCGGAGATCTTCGCCGTGCTGGGCACCCTGGATCAGACCGGCTTCGCGGCGACGCTGTCCGGCGCGCCGTTCGTCGAGGTGATGGCCGAGGGCGTCACGAAGGCCACCGGCCTCGCGCAGCTGTGCGCCGCGCTCGGCATCGATCGCAGCGAGGTGCTCGCCTTCGGCGACGCGCTCAACGACGTCGAGATGCTGCGCTGGTCGGGCCGCGGCGTCGCCATGGCGAACGCCGAGCCCGAAGCGCGGGCCGCCGCCGACGAACTCACCCTGTCGAACGCCGAGGACGGTGTCGCGCTCATGCTGGAGCGTGTGCTCGCGGGTTGATCCTCCGCGGGCGCCCCGTGGCCGAAGCCGACGAGGCGCCCGCGGAGGATCGAACCGGTCAGGCCTGCTGACGACGACGGATCCGCACCAGCACCGCTCCCGCGAGCAGCAGGAGAGCAGCGAGTCCCATCTCTCCGAACGGGACCTCCGATCCCGTTGCGGCGAGCTGCGCAGCGCTGGAAGTGCCGGCGCCCGAAGGACTCGCCGCGCCGCCGGTCGCGCCGCCGGTCGAGCCGGTTCCGGTGCCACCTGGGACCGTCAGCGCCGCGCTGCCGGTGAGCGTCGACATCGCTCCCGTGAGCACGATCTGGTGCTCACCCGCGGCGACGTCCGGCGGAAGCGTCACGGTGGTGTCGACGGTGCCGTCGGCGCCCGCCGTGACGGATGCGAGCAGCACGGGCACGGAGTGGAGCTCGATCTTCACCGGATCACGGGGCGCGAAACCCGACGCCGTCACATGGACGGTCTCTCCGGGATGCGCCGTCCCGGAGGACAGTGCGACTTTCGCAGTGAGCGAGGACAGATCGAAGTCGATGCCGGTCGTATCGGCGTCCCCGGAGAGCACGACCGGGGTCGCTTCGGCTGCGGTAGCAGCATGGGAGTAATACTGCGGCGCCACCGCCCAGGCGAAGCCCTCCGTGCCCTCGACGTGCACCGTGTACGTGCCCGGGGCGATCGTCAGAGTGTAAGTGCCGTCAGGATGGACGTAGCTCATCCCGGCGAACCGCCCGTCCGACTCGGCGATCACCGCGATGCTCGAGGAACGCCCGCGCAGATCCGTCGATCCGTCGAGGAGCACGGTGCCACGGATCACCCGGGTCGCGTCGAGACGGGCGTCGATGCCGGTGACCTGCGAGCCCTCCGCCAGCGTGACCGGCGTCGCGTCCTGCGCGCTGGTCGCACCGCTCCACCACTGGGACACGAACGCCTGGTAAGGGTCGCGGAACTCGACCGTGTACTGGCCCGGCGCAGCGGAGATCCGATAAGCGCCCATGTCATCGGTCGTGGCCCAGTAGTACCCACCGGCACCGCTCGCGGTCACTGAGATGCCCGCCACTGGTGCGCCGTCGGACGCGCGCGTCACGGTGCCGCTGATCTGCGCGGGGAGGGACTGCAGCGCGGCGTCGATACCGCTGACCGTCTGACCGGCGACGACGGTGACGGCCGTCGCCGCGGCCGCGGTCGCGGCACCGGCCCAGTACTGCGGGACCAGGCTCGGATCGTTGGAAGAGAATTTGACCTTGTAGTCCCCGGGGCGGATCCCCTCGATCCGATAGGTGCCGTCCGGGGAGAGAACTCCCTGTGCGACGGAATTGCCGTTCGCGTCCAAGACGGCGACCCAGCCGTTGGCCACGACGGAACCGTCGGAGGCCTTCGTGACCACACCCTGGACGGACCCGCCCGCCGTGAGCACGGCGTCGATGCCGGTGACCGCGCCACCGGCCGCCACAGGCACCCGTGTCGCGGAGAAGTAGTCGGCCGCATCGTTCCAGTACTCGCCGACCAGTCCGTCCCAGGTGGTCGAGAAGTTCACGACGTAGGAATCTGCCGGGAGCCCCTGGATCGTGTATGCGCCCGAGCTATCGGTGATCGCGCTGCTGAATCCGCCGCCGAGGCCACTTGCGGCGGCACTGACGGGTTCACCCACGACGGGGGTGCCGTCCTCGCGCGTGACCACGCCACTGATGGTCCCCCCGCTGCTGAGTGCTGCATCGATCCCGGTCGCCACGACACCGTCCTGCACGTAGACGACGGCAGCCTGGAAGTAGCTCGTCGCGTTGTTCCAGTACTCGCTGATGTACGAGGTCCCGAGCGTCAAGAAATGCACGCGATGCGCGCCCGGCTGAAGCCCGTCGATGCGATACGAGCCATCGGGTCCGGTCGTGGCACCGGCGATCGAGGACGCGTCGTCGTTCTGCGCCTGGACGAAGATGCCCGCGATCGGGGAGCCATCCGCTTCGTTGGTGACGACACCCGCGATCGAACCACCGGTGGCCGCGAGCGTATCCGCCGCAGCCGCCGCCCCCACTCCCGTGAACATCAGCGCCGCGGCGATCAGCGCTGTGAGAGCGCCTTTCCACCGTCGACGCGTGGACACACCTGCAGACATCCTGGTCCCCCCGTCGGGTCGTCGCCCGCCCCCTTCATCGGGCGCAGGCGGAGCCTGAAGAACCAGGCGTCGATGCAATCTATCGTCACAGGATTCTCTCAGGAAAGAGGAAGATCCGTCGAGATCCGCGCCCGGACATGGGAACAGCCGCACTCCCCAGAGTGCGGCTGTTCAGTCAACGTCCCCACGCGTTACGAGGACTGTAGTTTCCGCCGAGACGACGGGACAGAGGCGTTCGCGATATTCCGGTCACGAATCGGAAACGGCCCTGCCGGTGGTCACATCGTGCCGGTCTCCACCTCGCCCGGCGCCGGCGCGTAGCGCAGCAGAAGGGTGCCGCCGTCGCCGGACTCCGCGTGCACGAGACGCAGGTTGTGCGGGACCGCGCCGTCTGGGAACACTTTCTTCCCCTGGCCGAGCACGATCGGGTACACCCACAGCTGGAGCTCGTCGTAGAGCTGCTGATCGAGCAAGGTGTGCACGAAATCGACGCTGCCGATCACGTGCACGTCCTGGTGCTTCTCGCGCAGGGCGGCGAGCTCGGCCGGCAGGTCGTCGCCGACCCTGCTGCTGCCCTGCCAGTCGAGCTGGATCCCGGCGTCCCGCGAGGCGACGTACTTCGGCACCCGGTCGAAGAGCTGCCCGATCGGCCCCTCCGGCCCGGTCGTGTGCTGCGGCCAGTAGCCGGCGAAGATGTCGTACGTGCGCCGGCCCAGCAGCAGCGCGTCGAGAGTCTCCATCCCCGCCATCACGCTGCCCATGACGGCCTCGCTCGGCAGCGGCGCCTGCCACCCGCCGAAGCGGAATCCGTCCGACGGATCCTCCTCCGGGCCGCCCGGAGCCTGGGCGACGCCGTCGAGCGTGGTGAACAGGTCGATGATGATGCGTCCGGTCATGATGTCCTCTTCCTTGGGAATCCGGTTCGGTCGTTCGTCCTTCAGCGCCCACGGCGACGCTACGCCGCGAGCCGGTCGATGTGAAAGGTGCGGGCGAAGACGTCCAGGATCCGCTCGTCGCCGCGCACGACCGCGACCAGATCCTGCGCGACAGCCTCCGCCGGGGTGACGTCGCCCGCGATGAGGTGACGGATGCCGGGCCCGGCGACCAGGATCCCCTCCGCATCGCCGGCGGGCAGCGCTCCTCCGACGGGCGGGGCGGGCGGCGCGAGCTGCGCGACGCGGAGCGCGCCGTCGCGGACGATCACGCGCAGAGCGACATCGCCCACGTGCAGTTCCACGTCGAGGCGCGCGGCGCGGTCCGGGCGGAACGACGTCCGCAGCGCCATGGTGAGCGAATCCGGGGACACCACATCGCCTTCGCCCGGATCCCCCATCGCCTGGAAGCCCCACCTGCCGAGCGCCAGCACGATCGGCTCCAGCGCCTGCCCATAGGGCGTGAGCTCGTAGACGAGACCGCTGCCGTGCAGGGGCGCCCGGCGCACCACCCCGCCCTCCTGCAGCTCCTTGAGCCGCGAGGACAGGATGTTCGTCGGGATGCGCGGCAGACCCTGCTTCAGATCCGTGTACCGGCGCGGCCCCACCAGCAGGTCGCGCACGATGAGCAGCGCCCAGCGCTCTCCGATCAGCTCCACCGCCGTCGTGACGCCGCAGTACTGGCCGTAGCTGCGCGCGGCCATGTCAGAACCGCTTCCGCATCACGCGGTCGTCGCCTGCGCGGCCGGCTCCTGCTCGGCACCGCCGGGGACCATGTACAGGAAGCCGAGGGAGTTGCCGTCGGGGTCGTCCAGATCGCGCGAGTACATGAAGCCGTAGTCCTGCGCGGGCTGGGGCTCGGTGCCGCCCGCCGCGAGTCCCTTCGCGATCACGGCATCGACCTCGTCACGGGAGTCGAGGGCGAACGACGCCGAGGTCTGCAGCGTGACCCTCGGATCCGCGATCGGCTTCTCCGTGAAGGTGGCGAAGAACTCGCGCGTGATCATCATGAAGAAGATGTTGTCGTCCCACACCACGCAGACGCCGTTCTCATCGGACATCTCGGGATTGATCGTGCAGCCGAGCGCCGTGTAGAAGGCCTTGGAGCGCTCGAGGTCGGTGACGGGCAGGCTGATGAAGACGGTGGCCACGATGACTCCTCTGTCGCGGACCCGGATCGGATCCGATGCGTCAAGCTTGCTTTTTGCAAGTTCGCTTGTCAAGAGCAAGTCCAGGCCCGGACTCAGCCCTCGTCCGGAACCCGCCGGAGCCCGAGGCCGGCGAGGATCCCCGCACCGGCGGTCAGGCCCCCGATCACGACGAGCCCGATGCCGGGGACGGTCGCGGTCGCCACGGCGCCGGCGATGAGCGGCCCGCCGGCGTCCCCCAGCTCCCGGCCGAGCTCGGCGGATCCCATCGTGCGCCCCATGCGATCCGGCGGCGTCGACGACGCCAGGTGCGCGAAGGCCAGGGGCGTCGCGAGTCCCACCCCGGCACCCGCGAGCACGGCGGCGACCACGAGTGCGCCGACGACCGACCACAGCCCCGCGAGCAGCATGCCCGCGGCGAGCAGCGCCAGGCCGCCCACCGCGCCCGCCCGGATCCGGAGGCGTCCGCGATCGTGCAGGGATCCGGCCCACGGCTGCACGACGCTGCTGACGATCGCCAGCACGGTGACGAGCGCCATGCTGCCGACCGTGCCCATGCCCGTCTGGCGGCCCAGCAGCGGCAGGAAGCCGACGGCCACCGCGAGACCGCCGGTGGTCGCGGCCAGCACGAGGGTGGGCACCAGGAACCCGGGGGCGGCGAGCTCGCGCACCAGATCGGCGACGGTCACGCGCTTGCGCGGCAGCACCGGCACCGCCGGCACGCCGAATCGCACCCAGGCCGCGGCGACGAGGGCCACCGCGGCGAGCGCCCAGAACAGCGCGGGCAGCCCCGCCCACACCACGAGACCGGCGCCGACCAGCGGGCCGAGCGCGTAGCCGAGCCCCTTCCAGGATCCGTAGCGGCCGAAGTAGCGTCCGCGCGACGCGTCGTCGGCGAGCCGGGCGACGGCGGCGGACGACGCGGGCGAGAACGCCGACGCGGCGGCGCCCTGGCCGAAGCGCGCCACGACGAGCCCGATCGTCCCCGGCACCAGGGCGCCGACCACGGAGAACGCAGCGAAGCCGAGCAGACCCGCGACGATCACGGGACGTACGCCGATCCGGTCGCTGAGAGCGCCGAACACCGGCTTCAGCAGCACCTCGGCCAGGTCGTACAGCGCGAGGGTGAACCCGAACGCGAGCAGGGTCCAGCCGATGTCCTCGGTCTCGGCGCCCAGCGCGGCGGCGATCCCGTGAGCGCCGAACGCCGTCGTGAACCCCGCGAGGTACAGCGGAGCGAGGCGAGGGCGCGGCGAGGTCACGCCTCAGTCTCGCACCGCGCGTCCGTCGCACGGGGGATGCCGTCCGCGCGGGCACCGCCCTACGGTGGAGGGATGCCGTTCACCCGCACTCCGACGCCGCGCGAGCTCCGGCAGGACCTGCTCCTCGCCGCGGTCCTGCTGGTGGGCGGGATCCTCAGCGCCGGCCTGTCGTCGCTCGCGAAGGTCTACGGCAGCGAGCAGGGCCCGCTGTGGACGGCGATCCCGTACGTGGTCGTGATCTCGGCGGCCATCGCCCTGCGCCGCCGCTGGCCGGGCCCTGTCGCCGTGGTCGTCTCGCTCGCGTTCGTCGTGGCGACCTCGCTGAAGGTCCCCGAGATCTACGCCGGCAACATCGCCATGTTCATCGCGCTGTACACCGTGGGCGCCTGGATGAACGCCCGCCGGAGCGCGTTCTTCGTGCGCGTCGGGATCATGGTCGTGATGGCCGCGTGGCTGGTCGTCGAGATGTACCGGCAGGCGATCGACCAGGCCGCGAAGGCCGACGTCGTCGCGGGGATGTTCTCCCCGCTCGTCGCGTTCCTCATGCTCCAGGTGCTGCTGAACGTGCTCTACTTCGGCGGCGCGTACTACTTCGGCGAGCGCAGCTGGAGCGCCGCCCGGCAGCGTGCCGCCCTCGAGCAGCGCACGGAGGAGCTGGAGCGGGAGCGCGCGCTGAGCGCCGCCCAGGCCGTCGCACTGGATCGCGTGCGCATCGCCCGTGAGCTGCACGATGTCGTCGCGCACCACGTCTCGGTCATGGGGGTGCAGGCGGGAGCGGCCCGGATGATGATCCCGCAGGATCCGCAGGCGGCCACCGAGATCGTCGCGGGGATCGAGACCTCCGCGCGGGACGCGATCCGCGACTTCCGCCAGCTGCTCGACACGCTGCGCGCCCCGGGTGACAGCGAGGACGTCTCCTCGACCGTCGACATCGGCGACATCGCCGAGCTGGCGGCCGCCTCGACGTCCGCCGGACTCCCCACGCGCCTGCAGGTGATCGGCGACCCCGTGCCCGTGCCGCGCGTGACCGCGGTCAACCTGTACCGGATCGCGCAGGAGTCGCTCACGAACGCACGCCGTCACGCCGGTCCCGACGCCGAGGCGGACGTGCGGATCCGATACGAGCCGGGTTCGGTCGAACTGGAGGTCGTGAACACCGGACGGGTCGTCACCGGGCTGCGCCCCGGCCTGGGGCAGCTCGGCATGCGCGAGCGTGCGACGGCCTCGGGCGGAACGATCGAACTGGTCCCCCGTCCGGCCGGCGGCTTCCGCGTGCGCGCCACGCTGCCCGTGACGTCGGCGTCGGCGTCGGCCTACGCGCTCGCCGACGCGCCCGCGGGCTCTGCGCCGCGCCGCGGGACGGAGGACGCATGAACGCCCCGATCCGTGTGCTGATCGTCGACGACCACGCGATGCTCCGAGCCGGCTTCCGCACGATCCTGGATCTGCAGCCCGACATCTCGGTGGTGGGCGAGGCGTCGACCGGCGCGGAAGCCGTGACGCTCGCCGGATCCCTCCTCCCCGACGTCATCACGATGGACGTGCAGATGCCCGACATGGACGGGATCGCGGCCACGCGGATGATCCGCGCCGACGAGCGGATCCGCGCCTCGATCGCGATCGTGACGACGTTCGACCGGGACGACTACCTGTTCGACGCGCTCGATGCGGGCGCGAGCGGGTTCCTGCTCAAGAACGCGGGGCCCGAGGAGCTCGTGGCGGCGGTGCGCGCGCTGGCCGCGGGCGACGGCATGCTCGCCCCCGAGGTGACGCGGCGGGTGCTGCAGCGCTTCGCGGCCGCGTCCGCATCCGCCGTCGTCCCGAGCGCAGAGGCCGCGGCATCGCGGACGGCGGTGGTGACGACCGGATCCGTCGCGCTTCCCAGCGCCGACCTGCCGGAACCGCTGACCGATCGCGAGGGCGAGGTGCTGCGCCTGGTCGCCGAGGCGTGGAGCAACGCCGAGATCGCTGCGGAGCTGTTCATCGGAGAGGCGACGGTGAAGACGCACGTCTCGCGCATCCTGCAGAAGCTGGGAGCCAGGGACCGCGTGCAGGCCGTCGTGCTCGCACACCGGCTCGGGCTCGCGTAGCCCGCTCCCGGGCGTGCACGCAGCCCGCTCCTGGGCGTGCGCGGAGCCTCGCCGCCGGCCGATAGCCTCTCCTCATGGCCGAAACCGCGAGCCCGCCGATCCCCCGAACGCCGCTGTCCCGCCCGATCATGGCGGGAGTCGTCACCGCGCTGGTCGGGTTCACGAGCTCGTTCGCGGTGGTCCTCACCGGGCTCGCCGCGGTCGGCGCGAGCCACGCGCAGGCGGCGAGCGGGCTGCTCGCGCTCAGCCTCACGATGGGCGTCGCCTGCATCGTGCTGGCCTGGCGCTACCGCATGCCGATCACCGCGGCCTGGTCGACGCCGGGTGCCGCGCTCCTCGCCGCTTCTGGGGCGGCGGGCGCGGGCGCGATCGAGGGCGGCTGGCCGGCCGCGGTCGGCGCGTTCCTCATCGTGGCAGCGCTCATCCTGCTCACCGCCCTCGTGCCGCAGCTCGGGGCGCTGATCGCCGCGATCCCGCCGTCGATCGCGCAGGCGATGCTGGCCGGCGTGCTGCTGCCGCTCTGCCTCGCCCCGATCACCGGGCTCGCGAAGAACCCGTGGGGCGTGATCCCGGTGGTGCTGACCTGGCTCGTGTTCGCCCGGCTGGCGCCCCGCTGGGCCGTGCCCCTGGCGTTCCTCGCGGCCACGGTCGTGATCGTCATCGGGATCGCGACGGGCGGGGCGCACGTCGACCCCGCCGCCCTGCTGCCCCGCGTCGAGCTGACGATGCCGACGTTCACGGTCGGATCCCTGGTCGGCATCGCACTGCCGCTGTTCATCGTGACCATGGCGTCGCAGAACGTGCCCGGCGTGGCCGTCATGCGCAGCTTCGGCTACGAGGTGCCATGGCGACCGGCGATGCTCGTGACCGGCCTCGGCAGCGCGCTGGGCGCGCCGGCGGGCGGTCACGCGATCAACCTCGCCGCGATCAGCGCGGCCCTCGCGGCGGCCCCCGACGCGGAGCCGGATCCGAAGCGCCGCTGGATCGCGGGCGTCTCCACCGGGGTCTCGTACCTGGTGCTCGGCGGCTGCTCGGCCGCATTCGCGGCGCTCGTGGTGCTCGCGCCCGCCGCCGTGATCCCGGCCGTCGCCGGACTCGCCCTGTTCGGCGCGTTCGGATCCGCGGTGCAGCAGGCGATCGACGACCCCGGCGAGCGCACCCCGGCCGTGGTGACGTTCCTCGTCGCCGCGAGCGGCATGGCGTTCTGGGGCGTGAGCGCGGCCTTCTGGGCGCTGCTCGCAGGCCTGCTCGTGCGCGGCGCGCTGCACCTCGGCAGGCGCTGAGCGGATCAGGCGGGACTCGCCGCGGCGTCCGCCGCGGGCCGGACCCGGATCCGCGATCCGGATCCGTCTTCGGGGGGATGTCGCGGCATCGGCACCCTGGTTAGCGTGGGGCGTGCGCCGCAACGAGCGGACGCCGAGGGAACGGAGAGAGACGAAGTGACCACAGTGCTTCCTCAGAGCGGGGCCGCGACCACGGCCACCGGACTGCTCGAGCTGCAGGGCCTCACCAAGAGCTACGGTGTGCGCCGGGTGCTCGAAGACGTCTCCTTCCGCGTCGCGCCCGGCCGCCTCACCGGCTTCGTCGGCGGCAACGGCGCGGGCAAGACCACGACCATGCGGATCGTGCTGGGCGTGCTCGCCGCCGACGCCGGAACCGTGCGCCTCGGCGGCCACGACGTCGCGGCCGCCGACCGCCGCCGCTTCGGCTACATGCCGGAGGAGCGCGGCCTCTACCCGAAGATGAAGGTGCTGGAGCAGGTCGCGTACCTGGCCCGCCTGCACGGCTTCGGCAAGGCCGAGGCGACCGCGCGCGGCGAGGCGCTGCTGACCGAGCTGGGCCTCGGCGAGCGCCTGCACGACACGATCGAGTCGCTCTCCCTCGGCAACCAGCAGCGCGCGCAGATCGCGGCCGCCCTCGTGCACGACCCCGAGGTGCTGATCCTCGACGAGCCCTTCTCGGGCCTGGACCCCCTCGCCGTCGACGTGGTGGCCGGCGTGCTGCAGTCGCGCGCCGCGCGCGGCGCCTCGATCCTGTTCTCCTCCCACCAGCTCGACGTGGTGGAGCGCCTGTGCGACGACCTCGTCATCATCGCGGGCGGCACGATCCGCGCCGCGGGGTCGCGCGAGGAGCTCCGCGCCCAGCACTCCGCGCCCCGCTACGAGCTCGTCTCCGACGCCGACGCCGGCTGGATCCGCTCCGAGCCGGGCATCACGGTCGTCGACTTCGAGCGCGGCACGGCCGTCTTCGACGCGGCCACCCCGGAGGACGCCCAGCGCGTGCTCCGCACCGCCCTCGGGCACGGCATCGTGCACGCCTTCACCCCGCAGCATCCGTCCCTCGCCCAGATCTTCAAGGAGGTCATCCAGTGAGCACCACGACCGCGCGCGACTCCGGAGCCCTGTCGACCGGCAACGGCATCCTGCTCGTCGCCGAGCGCGAGATCGGATCCAAGCTGCGCAGCAAGGCCTTCCTGATCTCCACCGGGATCCTGCTGCTCATCGCCCTCGCCGGGGTGCTGATCGGCGGCTTCATGAGCAAGAACACCTCGGAGACCAAGATCGCGGTGACGGCGGAGACGGCACAGGCGGTGCACGGGCTTCCCGGCCTGAAGGCGATCGAGGCCGCCGACGCGACCGCGGCCGAGAAGCTGGTCCGCGACGGCTCGGTCGAGGCGGCTCTCATCCCCGCGCCCGGCGATGCGGCGTTCGGCTTCGAGATCGTGGCGCTCAAGGACGCCCCCAGCGGTCTGCAAGGCCTGTTCGCGAAGACGCCGAAGGTCACCATCCTCGAACCGGACACGACCAACCCCCTGCTGCGCTACCTGGTGGCGATCGGCTTCGGGGTGGTCTTCCTGATGGCCGCCTCGACCTTCGGCGCGACCATGGCGCAGAGCGTCGTGGAGGAGAAGTCCACGCGCGTGGTGGAGCTGCTGCTCGCCGCGATCCCGGCGCGGGTGCTGCTGGCCGGCAAGGTGCTCGGCAACACGGTGCTGGCGATGGCGCAGATCCTCGCGCTCGCGGCGATCGCCGTCGTCGGGCTCATCGTGACCGGGCAGAACGCGGTGCTGGAGGGCCTCGGCTCCCCGCTCGTGTGGTTCGCCGTGTTCTTCCTGTTCGGCTTCGTGCTGCTGGCGTCGCTGTTCGCCGCGGCTGCCGCACTCGTCTCACGCCAGGAGGACATCGGATCCACGACCATGCCCATCACGATGCTCGTGATGGCGCCGTACATCCTCGTGATCATCTTCAACGACAACCCGCTGGTGATGACGATCCTGTCGTACATCCCGTTCTCGGCGCCGGTCGCGATGCCCGTGCGGCTGTTCGTGGGCGAGGCGCAGTGGTGGGAGCCCCTGGTGTCGCTGGTGATCCTGCTCGCGGCGTGCGTGGCCGCGATCCTGGTCGCCGCGAAGATCTACGAGAACTCCCTGCTGCGCATGGGGGCGCGCGTGAAGCTGTCCGAGGCCCTCAAGGGCTGACGCCTTCGCGCCGCGAGACCGCATCCCGTCGCCGACGCGGATGCGGTCTCGTGCTGTGCGGTCACGGATCCGGATCGGCGGCGAGGAATATTCACGCGCATGGATTGTTGGGGTGAGCAACGGACGACGGGGTCCGGACCCGCAACCATCCATCCGAAAGGCCTCACCGTCATGAGCACGCCTGCCCTCGACCGCACCGCGGTCACCGACGCCCCGATCCTCGACGTCCTCGCCGAGCGCTGGAGCACGCGCATCTTCGACGCCACCTCGACCATCGACGAGGCGGCCCTGGCCAGCGCCCTCGAAGCGGCGCGCTGGGCGCCGACCGCCGCGAACAGCCAGCCCTGGCGCGTGATCGTCGCCCGCCGCGGCTCCGAGGCGCACGCCACCGTGCTCGGCAGCCTCATGGGCTTCAACAGCGCCTGGGCCGGCGACGCCGCCCTGCTCGTGGTCTTCGTCGCCGAGACCACCCGCGACGGCAAGCCGATGCCGTGGGCCCTCTACGACACCGGCCAGGCCGCCGCCCACTTCACCGTGCAGGCGCACGCCAACGGCCTCTCCACCCACCAGATGGGCGGCTTCGACCGCGACGCCCTCTCCGCCGGCTTCGGTCTGAGCGACGAGTTCACCCCGATCTCGGTCATGGCCGTCGGCGAGCTCGGCGACATCCGCACCGCCAGCGAGGAGATGCAGCAGCGCGAGAACGCTCCCCGCGAGCGTCGCCCGATCGCCGAGACGATCATCGTCAACGACTGATCCGACCGGATCCGAACGCCCTCTCCGCCGGCCGGAGGGGGCGTTCGTCGTCCGCGCCCTCCCTCGCCGCGGCCGGCCGAGATCCGGCGGATCGCCCCGGAACAGGCGGATCCCGCGCGATCCACCCCTCCTCGGTCGATCGACCCGCTCCCGGTCACCGGCGCGGAGGAGTCAGCGCTTGCGGTGGCGCCCGGCGGCGAGCGCGTCGGCCGCCCGCACGAGCGACAGATGCGAGAACGCCTGCGGCGTGTTGCCGACCTGGCGCCTCCCGACGGGGTCGTACTCCTCGCTGAGCATCCCGACATCGTTGCGCAGACCGCAGAGCCGGTCCATCAGTCGGCGCGCCTCGACCTCGCGCCCCGTCACCGCGTACTGCTCGACGAGCCAGAACGAGCAGGCGAGGAAGGTGTGCTCGCCTCCGGGAAGGCCGTCGACGCCGGTGCCCGTGCGGTACCGGTTCACGAGGCCGTCGTGCACGAGGGTCTGCTCGATGCGCTCCACCGTGGCGAGCATGCGCGGATCGTCCGGCGCGCAGAAGCCCGTGCGCGGGATGAGCAGCAGCGAGGCGTCGACCTCGTCCGTGCCGCGGTGCTGGACGAACCAGCCGTGGTGCACGCCGAACTCGTCGACCTCGGCCCTGAGCCGGTCGCGCACCTGCCGCCACCGCTCCACGGGGCCGCGCGCCCCCTCCTCCTCGACCGCACGCACGCCGCGATCGAACGCCGCCCACAGCATCACCCGGGAGTGCGTGAAGAACTGCGGATCCCCGCGGATCTCCCACATGCCGTTGTCGGGCCGGTCCAGCAGCTCCTCGACGTGCCCCAGCAGCAGCCGCTGCAGCGACCATGACCGCGCGGACTCGGCGAGCCCGGCCCGGCGAGCCGCCGCCAGGGTCACCATGACCTCGCCGATCACGTCGGCCTGGTACTGCCGTGCCGCATCGTTCCCGATCCGCACCGGGGCGGATGCGGCGTAGCCGGGCAGGGACGGCATCTCCCGCTCGATCAGCTCGCGCTCCCCGGCGAGGCCGTACATGATCTGCACGTCCGCCGGGTCTCCGGCGACCGCCCGCACGAGCCAGTCCCGCCAGGCGCGGGCCTCGTCGGCGAGTCCGTGCGCGAGGAGCGCCTCGAGGGTGAGCGCCGCGTCGCGCAGCCAGACGTAGCGGTAGTCCCAGTTGCGCACCCCGCCGAAATCCTCGGGGAGCGAGGTCGTCGCGGCCGCCGCGATGCCGCCGGTGTCCCGGTTCGTGAGCGCCCTCAGGATCAGCAGCGAGCGTCGCACCGCCTCGTGCTGCGGACCGGAGTGCGCGATCCCGGCCGCCCATTCGCGCCACCAGGCCGCGGTCCGGCGCAGCGACGCGTCGACATCGAGCGGATCCGGAGTGCGGCGGTACGACGGGAACCAGGTGAGCACGAGGTCGGCGGTCTCACCCTCCCCCACGGTGATCTCACCCGTGTGGCTGTGCCCCGACGGCCGCAGCGCCGCACCGCGCACGACGACCGCGTCCGGCCCCGCGGTCGCGGTGATCTGCGGAGCCGGCGCCGAGCCGGTCTGGTGGATCCACGGCAGCGCGCGGGCGTAGTCGAAGCGGATCCGCAGCTCCTGGACGAAGCGCACGGTGCCGCGGATGCCGGTGATGCGGCGGATCACGTCGGCGCGTTCCCCGGGTGCGGTCTCCGCCATGCCCGCGTGGTCGCCGGTCGGCCGCTCGGGAGCCTCGGACGTTTCGGGCTCGGGCTCGGACCTCGCGGGCTCGGACTTCGCGGGCTCGGGCTCGGACCTCGCGGGCTCGGGCTCGGGCGCGGCCTGCCCCGCGCCCGGCCGGTCGTCGCCGCTCGGCACGATCGGCATCCACTCGGTGACCTCGGCGACGCCGTCGGCGGTCTCCCATCGGGTGACCAGGCAGAAGGTGTCGCCGTCGTAGCGGCGGATCGCGGTCGCGTCCGGATCCTCGGGACGCAGCGTCCAGTGCCCCTGCTCGACGCCGCCGAGCAGAGCGCCGAACAGCGACGCGGAGTCGAGCCTCGGTGCGCACAGCCAGTCGATGCTGCCGGCGCGCGAGACCAGGGCCGCCGTGCGTCCGTCGCTGAGCAGCGCGTAGTCCTCGATCGGAGCGCTCGCCGCTTCTCCCTCACCCATAGCCGCAGTCTCGCACGCACGGCGATGCCGGGGCTGGACAGCACGCGCATCGGATCCCGCCGCGCCGGACGACAACCACGCGCGACGGAACGTATCGTGGGCGCATGACCACCCCGACGACGCTGCTCATCCTCGGCGCCTCCGGAGACCTCACGTCCCGGCTCCTCCTGCCCGCCATCGCCCAGCTGCTGCAGCGCCAGCCCGACCGCGCGCTCGTGCTGCGCGGAGCCGGATCCGACGACTGGTCCGACGAGCGCTGGCAGGAGGCCGTGCGCACCGCGTTCGCGACCGTGGGCGCGGAGGACCAGGTGGCCCGCGTCGCCGGCAGCACCTACACGAAGGCCGACGTCACCGACCGGGACGCGCTCGCGGGACTCATCGCCGGCGTCGAGGGATCCCTCGTCATCTACTTCGCCCTGCCGCCCGCCGTCACGGTCGCCGCCTGCGAGAAGCTCGTCGACATCCCCCTCCCCGCCGGCACGGTGCTGGCGCTGGAGAAGCCCTTCGGCAGCGACGAGCAGAGCGCGGCCGCGCTGAACGCGCTGGTCACGCGCATCGTGCCGGAGAACCAGGTCTTCCGCGTCGACCACTTCCTCGGCCGGTCCACGATCCTCAACATCATGGGCGTGCGGTTCGCGAACCGTCTCGTGGAGCCGGTGTGGTCGGCCGATCACGTCGAGAAGGTGCTGATCCGCTACGACGAGGCCCTCGCGCTGGAGAACCGCGCCCGCTACTACGACAAGGCGGGCGCGCTCGTCGACATGATCCAGAGCCACCTGCTGCAGGTGCTCGCGATCGTCGCCATGGAGCAGCCGGCGGATCTGGACGAGATCGACCTCCGTGACGCGATGGCCGCCGCACTGCGCGCCACCCGGATCGTCGGCGACGACCCCGCCCGCTCCACGCGCCGCGCCCGCTACACGGCCGGCACGATCGGCGAGCGATCGATCCCGGCGTACACCGACGAGCAGGGCGTGGACCCGGCCCGCGGCACCGAGACGCTCGCCGAGATCACCTGCGAGGTCGACACCGCGCGCTGGGCGGGCGTGCCGTTCACGCTGCGCAGCGGCAAGGCGCTCGGCGACCGGTGCGCGGAGATCGTCGTCACGTTCCGTCCGGTGCGGCACATCCCGGGAGGTCTCACCGGCCGCCCGGCCGACGGCGGGGTGCTGCGCTTCTCGCTGGGACCCGACCGGATCGACCTCGAACTGAACGTCAACGGCGGCGACGACCCGTTCGCGCTGCGCCGGGACGTGCTGTCGACCGGACTCGGCAAGGGCACGCTGCTCGCCTACACCGAGGTGCTGAGCGAGATCCTCGACGGCGACGTGGCGCTCTCGGTGCGCGGCGACGCGGCCGAGCAGTGCTGGCGGATCATCCAGCCCGCGCTCGACGCCTGGAGGTCGGGCGCGGTGCCGATGGAGGAGTACGCGGCCGGCTCGCGCGGACCGGACGACTGGCAGACCTCCCACGGCACGACCGCCTGAGGCGCGGGTCCCTTCGTTCGCTGGTCGCAGTTCGCGGGATTCGGGCTGCGAAAGCCGCAATACGCGACCGCCGAACCGTGGGTCGGGGGCGGCGCGGGCGGGCTGCCAGGGCGGATCCGCGGCACCGCGACGGCCGGGATGACGGATCCGGCGCATCGGATCCGTCGATCCGCGTGACCGCCCCTACGATCGGCGCATGACCGCGCTCCCCCGCCGCGTCCGCGTCGGCTACGCCCTGGGCGGCATCTCCTCGGGCACCTACGGCACCGTGCCCGGCCTCATCCTGATGCCGTTCCTCACCGACCTCCTCGGCGTGCAGGCCGCGATCGCGGGCATGATCGTCTTCGCTCCGAAGGCCTGGGACTTCTTCCTCAATCCGATCGCCGGCCGTATCAGCGACCGCTCCCGCAATGCGCAGGACCGCCGGCGGCCGTTCATCCTGCGCGCCGGGATCCTGCTCGCCCTCGCGTTCGCCGCGATGTTCTTCGGCCCGACGGCCCCGCCGGTCGTGGCCGCGCTGTGGGTGCTCACGGCGTTCCTCGCCTCGGCCACGGTCTACGCGTTCTTCCAGGTGCCGTATCTCGCGATGTCGGCCGAGATCACCGACGACTACACCGAGCGCACGCGGATGATCAGCTGGCGCGTGATCGTGTTCACGCTCGCCATCCTGATCTCCGGCGCCGCGGCCCCGGCCCTCGTGGAGGCCTTCGGCGGCGTGTCCGGCTACCGGATCATGGCGCTCGCGATGGCGGTGCTCATCCTCGTCGGCACCGCGGGCGTGTGGTTCGGCACGCGCTCGGTGCCGCTGACGCGCGGCGAGCAGGCCCAGGGGCGGCTGTTCGCCCAGCTCGCGATCGTGCTGCGGGACGCCGACGCGCGCATGCTCATCGTCGCCTTCGTCCTGCAGGCCGTCGCGATCGGCATGGTGCTCGGCGGCGTCGTCTACGCGGCGCGGCACGTCGTGCACGATCCGTCCGTCGCGACCTACAGCTTCGTGTGCTTCGTCGCCCCCGCCATCGTGCTCACCCCGGTGTGGAGCCGGCTCGGATCCCGGATCGGCAAGAGGTCGGGGTTCATGGTCGCCACCGTCACGATGACGGTCGGTCTGGTCGCGCTGCTCGCGGCGCGCACCGGCGACGCGGTGCCGCTGCTCGCCGCCTCGGGCGTGGTCGGAGTCGGGTACGCCGGAGCGCAGCTGTTCCCGCTGGCGATGCTGCCCGACCTCGCCGCCGAGGACGCCCGTCGCAGCGGCACGAACCGGATCGGGATGATCTCCGGAGTGTGGTCGGGGTTCGAGCTCCTCGGCTACGCCCTGGGGCCGGCCCTGCTCGGGCTCGTGCTGACGCTCGGAGGCTACCGCGCTGCGACCGGCGACACGACGGCGCAGCCCGACAGCGCGCAGTGGGCGATCGTCCTCGGGGTCTCTCTCGTCCCCGCGGCGCTCTGCCTGATCAGTCTGATCCCGCTGTCGCGCTACCGCCTCGACGGCCGCCTGCGCGCGGAGGCGGACGCTGCCGCCGCACCCCTTCCCTGACCGCTCCCCGTCACCACCAGGGCGGGATGCGCGCGATCGACCGGCCGGAGGCGTCGAGCTCGTGCCCGTTGCGCTTGACCGATCGCAGCACGGTCCAGCGGTCGACGATCTCGACGTCCTGCCCCCAGGAACGCTCGATGGCGGGCAGCGCCGTCAGCGAGCGCGCCCGCACGCACGCGAACACGGGCGCGGGCCCCACCGCCACGCCGGCGCGATGCGCCTCCGGCAGACGTGCCGCACGCGCTGCGGCCGCCTCGGGGTCGGCGGAGCGCGCCCACAGCACGGCGCCCCGGCGGTAGCCCGCCGCCGGCATCGCCAGGTCGCAGCCGAACCGCAGCAGTCCCGTCGCGGTCGCCCGTTCCACGGCCCGGCGGGCGGTCGCCTCGGACACGCCGAGACGCGCCGCGAGCGCCGCCGACGGCATGCGCGGATCCTCCTCCAGCACGTCGGCGATGTCCGCGACGACGTGCGGCTTGAGCGGCCGCGCCGTGTCCGCCGCGGACGCGCGGGTGCCGCCGGGTGCGGGGCGGAGGAGGCGCTGCTGCGCGGCCGAGAGCACGGGCAGCCGCCAGGTGGAGTCCTCGGCCGCGACGGTCGCAGCGACGTCCATCCGCACCACGGTCGCGTCGGCTTCGAGGGCGCACACGCGCTCCCCCAGCTGCGGCAGGCCCTCGGAGGCGGCGACGAGCACCAGGAGCCCGGCCGAGGTCTCATCGACGCCGAGCACCCACGGTCGCCGCACGATCGCGGCCTGCGCGTCGGGCGCGATCCCGGGATGCACCAGCACGAGCGCGAGATCGGTCGTCGACGCCCAGCGTTCCGCCGTGGGCCACGCCGTGAGCCAGGCCAGCCCCTCGTCGGTCAGCGCGCTCCAGTGCCGCACGACCGTGGCGGCGTCCACGCCGATCGCGGCCGCGATGCGGGTCCAGGGCGCCCTGGCGTCGAGCTGCAGGGCGTGTACCACCGCCAGGTCGACCTCGTCCAGCACCCGGGGATCCGTCGTCTCCATGTGACGAAGACTACGCATGATGCGGAGAAGAGTGGCGGTTTCCCTCGATTCAGATCCGAATCCCGATCGAAAATCTACGCTCGACCCATGAGCTTGACGACCGCGCAGATCCTGGCGACCATCGAGGATCTGGTCGCGCTGGCACCCCGCGCCACCGGGACGCCGGGCGGGGCCGCCGCGGCCGCCTACGTCGAGGAGCGCTTCTCCCGCGCCGGCCTCACGACCGAGATCCTCGAAGTGCCGTCGTTCGCGTGGCGGGCCGGCGAATGCCGCGTCGAGGTCGGCGAGGCGTCGGACGCGCTCACCGTGCCCTGCTCGCCGATCCTGCACTCCGCCCTCCCCGCACACGACTGGACCGGCGAGGTGCGGCACGTCGTCGACGCCCCGGTGGTCGACATCGGGGCCGACCGCGTGGGCCGGCACGACGTGCGCGGGGCGATCGTGCTGTTCGACCTCACGTTCGACATGACGCTCGCGCACACGCTGCCGCTGACGCTGTTCCTGCACGATCCGGGACGGCGCGTGCTGCGGCGCGACGTGCTGCGCAGCCGCAACCCGTACGTCACCTCGCTCGCCCGCACGATGCGCGACGCCGCGGCGGCGGGCGCCGTCGGGGTCATCGGTGTCCTGCGCGACTACCCCGACTCGCTCGGCTACCACAACGAGTACTACCGGCGCACGCTGTTCCGCCTGCCGGGCGCCTGGGTGACCCGCGCGGGCGGCGCCCGGCTGCGGGCCCGTCTGCGTCGCTCGCCGCGCGCGACGCTCACTCTCGGCGTGGAGCGCTCGGAGGTGGTCTCGCGCACGGTGATCGGCGTGCTGCCGGGCAGCGACCGCCCGGCGCGCGCCGACGAACGCGCGGCGCGATCCGGGGGCCGGTCCTCCCGGAGCGACGCCGTCATGATCCAGTCTCATCACGACTCGGTCGGCGACGGCGCGGTGGAGGACGCCTCGGGGGCCGCCGAGGTGATCGCGCTCGCCGAGCACTACGCGGCCAAGTCTCGCGCGGGGCGGCCTCCGCGCAAGACGCTGCTCTTCACCACCTTCGACACGCACTTCACCGGCTACCAGGCGCACCGGGAGTTCGCCCGCCGCCACGTGCTCTCGCCGGACGCGCCCTGGAGGATCGTGCTCAACGTCACGATCGAGCACATCGGGCTGCGCGCCGTCGAGGGCGTCGATGGAGGTTTCGCGAGCACCGGGGAGACCGAGCCGCGCGGCATCTTCCTCAACGTCAGCCCGGCGTTCACCGCCCGCATCGCGGGACTCATCCGCAGGCATCGGCTCCACGCGACCAGCATCCTCGGATCCGGTCTGCTCGAGTTCTTCGCGGGCGGCATCCCCACCGACGCCTCGTTCACGTTCGTCTCCGGCGTGCCCACCGTGAGCCTGATCTCCGGCCCGCTCTACCTGTACGACGACGCCGACACGATCGACCGCATCGACGTGGCCCAGCTCGAGCCGGTGGCCCGGTTCTTCGCCGACGTCGTGGACGACGCCGACCGGCGCCGCGGCTCGCTCCTGGGCACCCTGCCCGCCGGCGTGCGCCGCCTGCTCCCCCGGGGACGCTGGTGAGCGGCCGGGGCGGCGACGCGTCCGGCGGACCGGGATCCGGGATCCGTCACGGATCCACGCGCATCGTGCGCTTCCCCGGCGAGGACGGACCGGAGACCGGGATCCTGCACCTGCCCGCCACGGCGGCGCCGCGCGGCGGCCACCCGATCGTCGTGTTCGGCCACATGACGACGGGCGGATCGCGGCGGTCCGCGCCGAGTCTCGGCCACCCCGGGCACCCGGAGTGGCGGCGCATGTCCCAGGGCGACGCCCTCTGCGACCTGCTGCTGCGGCGCGGCATCGCCGTGCTGCGGCCGGACTACCCCGGCATCGGCGGCAGCGGCGTGCATCCCTATCTCCTGGGCGGTCCGCTGTCCGGATCCCTGCGCGCGATGATGCGCGCCCGGCACGACTTCGACGACCGCCTCGGTGACGACTGGCTCGTCGCCGGTCATTCCGAGGGCGCGGTCGCCGCGCTGTTCGCCGGCGCGGCGGACGAGCCGGACTCCCGCAGCAGACTGCGCGGAGTCGCCGCCGTGACGCCCGTCACCCGGATGGACCTCAGCATCCGCGCCTCGCTCGCGCTTCCCGGCGTCGCACCGGGTTCGGGCGTGGTCTCAGCCCTCATCGGCCTCATGCTGCGCGGTGCGGCCACGGCGGATCCCGTTCTCGCCGCGCTGATCGACGGCGAGGGCCTCAGCCCCGCCGCCCGCGCACGATGGCGCGATCTCGACCGGCTCTGCCTCAGCGAGCTCGCCGCCGCCGACTCCTGGGGCGGCATCGCGCCGGGCCGCATCGGCGGGCCCGCACGGAGGGCGCTCTTCACGCGGCTGTACGCGTCGTTCCGGGCGAACGACGTCGCCGCCGTGACCGGATTCCGCACGCCCGTGCGCATCGATGCGGCGTGGTTCGACGAGGTGGCGCCCGCGCCGCTCACCGCGCGACTGCTCCGCCGCTACCGCCGGGCCGGGGTCGACCTCACGGCCCGCTGGTGGCCGTCGCATCACTCCGGGACGATGCGCGCGCAGCACGCCCCCTCCCACGCCGCCGACTGGATCGCCGCCCGCTTCAGCCGCTGAGGCTCCGGCTGAAGCGCCGGCTCCGCCTGCTCGCTGGTCGCAGTTTGCGGTTTTCGGGCCGCGAAAGCCGCAATGCGCGACCAGCGAACAGCAAGGGAAGGGCCGGGGAGGAGGGGGCGACGCGGGCTCAGGCGTGGCGGGCGAGCAGCGCGCGGGCCGCGGCGCTGTGCTCGGCGATCAGCTGCGGCACGTCGAGCCCCACGATCTGCCCGTCCCGCACGCGCCAGACGCCGCCGACCATCACGCGATCGGCGCGCTCCGCGCCGCACAGCAGCAGGGCCGCGAGCGGATCGTGGCTGCCGGAGAAGCGCAGCTCGTCGAGCGTGAACATCGCGAGGTCGGCCTGCTTGCCCGGAGCGAGCACACCGATGTCGCTGCGGCCGAGGGCGCGCGCCGACCCCTGCGTCGCCCAGTTCAGGGCGTGCTCGGGCGTGACGGCCGCGGCCCCGTAGCGGAGGCGCTGCAGGTACAGGGCCTGACGCACCTCCATCATCATGTTCGAGCCGTCGTTCGAGGCGGATCCGTCCACGCCCAGCCCGACCGGGACGCCCGCCGCCTCGAGCTCGACGGCGCGCGCGATCCCGCTCGCCAGGCGCATGTTCGAGGTGGCGCAGTGCGAGACCGCGGTGCCGGCGGCCCCCAGCCGCGCGATCTCGGCGTCGTCGAAGTGGATGCCGTGCGCGAGCCAGGTGCGGTCGGAGAGCCAGCCGACGCTGTCGAGGTAGTCCACCGTGCGGAGGCCGAACCGCTCGCGGCAGAAGTCCTCCTCGTCGATCGTCTCGGCGAGGTGGGTGTGCATCCGCACATCGAGGCGCTCGGCGAGGTTCGCGGTGTCGCGCATGACCTCGGTGGTCACCGAGAACGGCGAGCAGGGCGCGAGGCCGATCTGCACGAAGGCGCCCTCGCCGCGCTCGTGATGGGCGCCGACCAGGCGCTCGCTGTCGGCGAGGATCACCTCGGCGTCCTGCACGGTGCTCTGCGGCGGGAGTCCGCCGTCCTTCTCGCCGAGAGACATGGATCCGCGCGTCAGGGTGGCCCGCATGCCGAGGCGCTTGACGACCTCGACCTGCACGTCGATGCCGTCCTCGAGCCCGCTCGGGAAGAGGTAGTGGTGGTCGGCGGCGGTGGTGCAGCCGCTCAGCAGGAGCTCGGCGAGCGCCGCGGTCGTCGCGAGTTCGAGATCCCTCGGCGTGAGCCCCGCCCAGACGCCGTACAGGCCCTTGAGCCAGGGGAACAGCTCGGCGCTGACGACCGGCGTCCACGCCCGCGTGAGCGTCTGGTAGAAGTGGTGGTGCGTGTTGATCAGGCCCGGGATGATCACGTGCCGGGAGGCGTCGAAGGTCTCGTCCACGGGCACGGAGGGGGCTCCTCCGGCGGGCACGGACTCGAGGATGCGCGACCCCGAGACGACGAGACCGCCGCGGGCGTCGGCACTGTCGCCGGTGTGGATCCCGAGCGGGTTCTTCAGCCAGACGGTGCGGGTGGATGCGGACATGATGCGGACTCCCTCATTCGATGAGCGGGGCCGGATCCGACCCCGCGGGGCCAGCTCAGTGATGACCTGTCTGCTGATCCAGGTGCGGCGCCCGCCGACCCGCCCCGGCGGTGAGCCGGGACGGGTCGGGCGGGGTCAGTGCGCGGGACGCTCGATCGAGACCTCGTTCCCGTCGCGGTCGACGATCTTGCCGTCGATGATCGAGTCGCCGTCCTCGAAGGCGTCCAGGTACGCGACCGGGATGCTGCGCGTCGGCGCCGAGACGAAGGCGTTCTTGCGCTTCGCGCTGCCGAGGTGGTTGAAGAGCAGGTTGAGCAGGATCGCCGTGACCGCGGCCGAGCTGATGCCCGAGTGGAAGATCGTGACGAACCAGGCCGGCATCGCGTGGTAGATGTCGGGCTTCGCGATCGGCAGCATGCCCACCGCGAGCGACGTCGCGACGATCACGAGGTTCATGTTGTCCTTGTACTCCACCTTGGCGAGCGTGCGGATGCCCGAGGCGGCGACCGAGCCGAACAGCACGAGTCCTGCGCCGCCCAGCACCGGCTGCGGGATCGCGCCCACGACGCGCCCGAGCACGGGCAGCAGGCCCAGGATCACGAGCACCCCGCCGCCGGCGGTCACCACGAAGCGGCTCTTGACGCCCGTGATCGCGACCAGGCCGACGTTCTGCGCGAAGGCCGACTGGGTGAAGGTGCCGAAGATCGGCGAGACCGCGCTGGAGAGCATGTCGGCGCGCAGGCCCGCGGCGATGCGCTTGGAGTCGACCTTGGTGCCCACGATCTCGCTCACGGCGAGGATGTCGGCGGTGGTCTCGGTGAGGGTGACCAGGATCACGATGAACATCGAGATGATCGCGGCGATGTCGAACGTGGGCAGGCCGAAGCCGAAGATCTGCGGGAGGGCGAAGATCTGCCCCTCGCCCACCTTGCTGAAGTCGGCCTTGCCGAGGAAGATCGCGACGATCGTGCCGAGCACGATGGCGAGCAGGATCGCGAGGCGCGAGATCGCCCCGACCGGGATCTTGCTGAGGATCAGCACGATCACCAGGGTGATGCCGGCGAGCATCAGGTTCTCCGGCAGCGCGCCGTTCTCGGGCTTCGCGCCGGGGCCGTAGATCCAGCCGGCCGCCACAGGCAGCAGGCTCAGACCGATCGTGGTGATGACCGTTCCGGTGACCACCGGCGGGAAGAAGCGGATGATGGTCGCGAACACCGGGGCGATCAGCAGACCGATCAGGGACGCGGCGATCACGGAGCCGAACACCGAGGGCAGCCCCCCGCCGTTCGTGACGATCGCGCCCATCGTGGCGACACCGGCGAACGAGACGCCCTGCACGAGCGGCAGCTGGGATCCGAAGAACGGGATTCCGACCGTCTGCAGGATCGTGGCGAGACCGCCCATGAACAGGCACGCGGCGATGAGCACGCCGATCTCGGCGGGCTTGAGACCCGCGATCTGGCCGATGATGAGCGGCGGGGCGATGATGCCGCCGTACATCGTGAGCACGTGCTGGATGCCGTAGCCGATCGTCGCGCCGATCGGCAGGCGCTCGTCCTCGGGGCGGGCGAGCTCCTTCTTCTGCTTGGTAGTCACTTCGACCTCTTCGTCGGGGGGATGCACCGGGTGAGCCGAGCGTCGGCCGGCATGCAGCGCCGGTGTGCGGCGATGCGGTGCGGACGCTCCTTCCGTCCCGGCGTGCGGGGCGGACTGCTGTTGGTCCCGGTGCGTCTCCTGCTCTGGAGACGTCCTCAGGCTAACGGCGGCCTCCGTCGCGAGTCAAGCATTTTTTCCGAATCTCGGAGTGGTGCTTCCATGATGTGGATATTGAGGAAGGCGCCTGCTATACCGGAGACCACGAGAAAGGGGCCCGGATCAGGAAGATCCGGGCCCCTTGGGGAGATGCTCCCCCGACGTCAGTCGTCGAGCAGCTCCGCCTCGATCGTGTCGTCGTCAGTGTCCGCTTCCGGCGTCGGGGCCACGACGGGGCCGTCGCTGGTGAGCACGAGCGACGAGCCGTCGGCCGCGACGTCCACCCGCACCACGTCGCCGTCGTGCACTCGGCCCGACAGCAGCGCCGACGCGAGCCGGTTCTGCACCTCGTTCTGGATGAGACGGCGCAGCGGCCGCGCACCGAACACCGGGTCGTAGCCGCGCTCGGCGAGCCACGCACGCGCGTCAGGGGTGACCGCGAGCGTGAGCCGGCGATCCGCGAGACGGCGCTGCAGCTGGTCGATCGTGAGCTCGACGATCTGCGCGAGGTCGTCCTCGGTGAGCGCCTGGAACATCACGATGTCGTCGAGGCGGTTGATGAACTCGGGCTTGAACGCCTGCCGGACCAACGCCATGACGGCCTCGCGCTTCTCGTCGGGCGAGAGCGTGGGATCGATCAGGATCGGGGATCCGATGTTGCTCGTGAGGATGAGGATGACGTTAGAGAAGTCGACCGTGCGCCCCTGGCCGTCGGTGAGGCGGCCGTCGTCCATCACCTGCAGCAGCACGTCGAAGACCTCGGGATGCGCCTTCTCGACCTCGTCCAGCAGCACCACGCTGTACGGGCGCCGCCGCACGGCCTCGGTGAGCTGACCGCCCTGCTCGTAGCCGACATAGCCGGGAGGGGCGCCGACGAGCCGCGAGACCGAGTGCTTCTCGCCGTACTCCGACATGTCGATGCGCACCATGGCGTGCTCGTCGTCGAAGAGGAACTCCGCGAGCGCCTTGGCGAGCTCGGTCTTGCCGACGCCGGTGGGCCCGACGAAGAGGAAGGATCCGGTCGGACGACCGGGGTCGCTGATCCCGGCCCGGGAGCGACGCACCGCGTCGGAGACGGCGGCGACCGCGTCCCGCTGACCGATCAGGCGCCGCCCCAGCTCGCGCTCCAGGTGCAGCAGCTTCTCGCTCTCGCCCTGCAGCAGCCGGCCCACCGGGATCCCGGTCCACGCGGCGATCACGCCGGCGATGTCCTCATCAGTGACCTGCTCGTTCACCATGCGGGGCTCGTCGCTCTGCGCCTCCGCCTGCCGCTCGGCGTCGGCGAGCTGCGCCTGCAGCTGCTTGATGGTCTCGTACTCGAGCCTCGACGCCTTCGTGTAGTCGGCGTCCCGCAGCGCGCGGTCGCGCTCGGTGACCGCCTCGTCGAGGCGCTTCTTCAGCTCGCCGACGCGGTTCAGCCCGCCGCGCTCGCGCTCCCAGCGCGCCTCGAGATCCTTGAGCTCGGCCTCGGCCTCGCCCATCTGCTCACGCAGCTTCGCCAGACGCTCCTTCGAGGCGGCGTCCTTCTCCTTCTTCAGCGCGAGTTCCTCGAGCCGCATCCTGTCGACCTGGCGCTTGAGCTGGTCGATCTCCACCGGGCTCGAGTCGATCTCCATCTTGAGCCGGCTCATGGCCTCGTCGATGAGGTCGATGGCCTTGTCCGGCAGCTGACGGCTCGGCAGGTAGCGGTTCGACAGCGAGGCGGCGGCGACCAGCGCGGAGTCACTGATCGTCACGCCGTGGTGCGCCTCGTAGCGCCCCTTGAGTCCGCGCAGGATCGCGATCGTGTCCTCGACGGAGGGCTCGCCCACGTACACCTGCTGGAAACGGCGCTCGAGGGCGGCGTCCTTCTCGATGAACTCGCGGTACTCGTTGAGGGTGGTGGCGCCGATGAGGCGCAGCTCTCCGCGGGCGAGCATCGGCTTGAGCATGTTGGAGGCTGCCACGGAGCCCTCTCCCCCGCCCGCGCCCATGAGCACGTGGAGCTCGTCGATGAAGGTGATGACCCGGCCGTCCGACTCGGTGATCTCCTTGAGCACGCTCTTCAGGCGCTCCTCGAACTGCCCGCGGTACATCGCGCCGGCGACGAGGGCGGAGATGTCCAGCGAGACGAGCTCCTTGTCCTTGAGCGACTCGGCCACGTCTCCCGCGACGATGCGCTGCGCGAGGCCCTCGACGACGGCGGTCTTGCCGACGCCGGGCTCGCCGATCAGCACCGGGTTGTTCTTGGTGCGCCGCGTGAGCACCTGGCTCACCCGGCGGATCTCGGCGTCGCGCCCGATCACGGGGTCGAGCTTGCCCTGCCGTGCGCGGTCGGTCAGGTTGATCCCGAACTGCTCGAGCGCCGACTGCTGTTCTTCCTGCGGTGCCTGCTGAGGGGTGGCCATTCGTCCTCCTGGAGTCTCCTTGCGTGTGATGCGGAAGAGCCGGATCCGGTCCGCCTCTTCAAAACTTGAGTTGATTCGACTCAAGTTTACCGGATGGGGCGGATCAGGACAAGGGGCGCGGACGCGAAGAACCGGCCCGATCGCAGGATCGGGCCGGTTCTTCACTCTGGGGGAACAGCCGTCGACGATGGGGGACGCCGTTGTCCGCGCATCGTCGACGAGCTCAGAGGGGGCGACTCACTCGGCGTCCACCATGCCGCGACGCAGCAGGCGACCCCGCGGTGTCGCGAAGTCGATCTCCTCGCCGTGCAGATACGTCCTGCGCACCCGGCCGGCCAGAGCCTTGCCGTTGTACGGAGTGAGCGGGTTCTTGTGGTGCAGCTTGGTCACGTCGACGACGTAGGCGTCGTCGGCCGCGAAGATCGAGAAGTCCGCGTCGTAGCCGGGAGCGATCCGGCCCTTGCCGGTGAGGCCGGCGAACTGCGCGGGCTTCTCGCTCATCCACGACACGACGGTCTCCAGCGACAGCCCGCGCTGACGGGCCTCGGTCCAGATCAGGGACAGGCCGAGCTGGAGCGAGGCGACGCCGCCCCACGCCACCGCGAAGTCGCCGTTCTCGAGATCCTTGAGGTCGAGCGTCGAGGGCGAGTGGTCCGACACGATGAAGTCGATCGTCCCGTCCTCCAGGCCCTGCCAGAGCAGTTCCCGGTTGCCGGCCTCGCGGATCGGCGGGCAGCATTTGAACGCGGTCGCGCCGAGCGGGATCTCCTCACTCGTGAGCGTGAGGTAGTGCGGGCACGTCTCGACGGTGATCTTCAGGCCGTCGTGCTTGGCGGAGCGCAGCATCGGCAGCGCGTCGGACGAGGACAGGTGCAGGATGTGCGCCCGGGCGCCCGTCCAGCGCGCCCGCTCGATGACCTCGGCGATCGCCAGGTTCTCGGCCCCGCGCGGGCGGGACGCGAGGAACTTCGCGTAGTCGTCGCCGTCGGGCTTCGGCGCGCGGTCGATCGCACGCGAATCCTCGGCGTGCACGATCATCACCGAGTCGAACGTCGCGAGCTCGCGCATATCCTCCTCGAGCTGATCCGGGTCCAGCGGAGGGAACTCGTCGACCCCGCTGTGCAGCAGGAAGCTCTTGAACCCGAACGCGCCGGCGTCGTGCAGCCCGCGCAGCTTGCCGAGGTTGCCGGGTACGGCGCCGCCCCAGAAGCCCACGTCGACGTGCACCTGGTCGCGGGCGACGTCGCGCTTGATCTCCAGCGCCTCCACGTCGATCGTCGGCGGGATGCTGTTCAGCGGCATGTCCAGGATCGTGGTCACACCGCCCGCGGCGGCGGCCTTGGTGGCGGACGCGAAGCCCTCCCACTCGGTGCGGCCCGGCTCGTTCACGTGCACGTGCGTGTCGACCAGCCCCGGGATCAGGGTCTCGTCGTCGGCGAGCTCGATGACCTCGTCCGCCGAGAGGTCGTTGCCCAGAGGCTGCATCGCGACGATCACCCCGTGGCGGACCCCCACCTCTCGGGGGCGGATGCCGGAGCTGGTCAGGACCCGCTCGCCGCGGATCACCAGGTCGTAGTGCTCTCCGGTGGGGTCGTGCTGATCCTGCGACATGTCGGACGGATCCTTTCCTCCGGCGAGAGCCGGTCGTGCTTCGTTGGATTTCATTGTGCTCCGGAAGCGGAGCATGGGTCTCCGATCCGTGAGTTGTCGCTCCAGTCCCTGAGCTTGTCGAAGGGCCCCGAGCGACAGGCCGGGCGCTTCGACGGGCTCAGCGACCGGTGTGGGCGCGCCCGGGGTTCACCCACGCGGGACGAGCTCGCCGATCTCCGCGCCCACCCGCCGGCCCACCTCGGTGAGCAGCACCACCGCCTCGGCCATGCTGCGGGCCGGATCCGGCTCGAGGTCGGCGAGCGCGTAGACCCGCTCGAACCCGGCGGCGCGAGCCGCCTCGGGCGAGAGCGTGGACCGGCCGCACACCGCGATCACCGGGATCCCGGCCGCGCGGGCGGAGGCCGCCACCCCGAGCGGCGTCTTGCCGCCCAGGCTCTGGTCGTCGAGGCTGCCCTCCCCGGTGATGACGAGATCGGCCCGGGATCCGCCGGCGCCCAGCGCCTCCGCCAGACCCGTCAGCCGCTGCACGACCTCGACGCCGGGCTCGCGCCGCGCGCCCAGCACGGCGAGGGCCGCGTAGCCGACGCCGCCCGCTCCGCCGGCGCCCGGCAGATCCGTCGCCGCACGGACCCCGGGCTGCTGCTCGAGCAGCGCGGCGTAGCGCGCGAGGGCCGCGTCGAGGGTCGCCACGTCCTCCGGGGCCGCCCCCTTCTGCGGGCCGAAGACCGCGGGGGCGCCGCGCTCGCCCAGCAGCGGGTTGTCGACGTCGCTCGCGAGCACGATCTCGACCCCGGCGAGACGCGGATCCAGGCCGAATACGTCCGCCTCCGCGATGCGTCCCAGCGCGCCGCCGCCTCCGGGGAGCTCGTTCCCCTCGGCGTCGCGCAGTGAGACGCCGAGCGCCTGCAGCATGCCCGCGCCGCCGTCGGTGTTGGCGCTGCCGCCGATGCCGAGGACGATGGCGGTCGCGCCGTGGTCGAGCGCCGCGGCGATGAGTTCGCCCGTGCCGCGGCTCGTCGCCCCGAGCGCGTCCTTCACGCCTCCCGGGAGCAGGTCGAGCCCGCTCGCGGCCGCCATCTCGATGATGGCCTGCCCCTCGCGCACGCCGAACCGCGCCTCCACCGGCCGGCCCGTGGGCCCGGTCACCGTCGCAGTGACCGCCTCGAAGCCCGCGGCGAGGGCGGCGTCGACCGTGCCCTCACCGCCGTCCGCGACGGGGACCGTGTCGATGACGGTCCCCGGCGCAGCCTGGGTGATCCCGTCCGCCAGGGCGGCGGCGACCTCCGGGCCGGTGGCGGAGCCCTTGAACTTGTCCGAGGCGATCAGAATGCGCATGGTGGCCCTTCTCCTTCAGGCTCGTCGACTTCGCCTACAGGCTACGGCTCGCGGAACGGCGACTCAGTCGAGCAGCGCGTAGATGGCCTCGGGGGCGTCGGCCGGCGACGTCGCGAGATCCTCGAACTCGTTCATGGTGTCCAGATCCGCGCCCATGGCGATGTTGGTCACGCGCTCGAGGATGACCTCGACGACCACCGGCACCTGGAACTCGTCGCGCAGGCGCTGGGCCTCCGCGAAGCCCGCAGCCAGGTCCTCGGGACGCTCGACGCGCAGCGCCTTGCAGCCCAGTCCCTCGGCGACCTTGACGTGGTCCACACCGTAACCGGTGGCGATCGAGGAGGAGTCCTGCGGGGTGTTCACGTTGTCGAACGCGAGCGACACCTCGTAGTCCATCTCGAAGCCGCGCTGCGACTGGCGGATCAGGCCGAGGTAGCTGTTGTTCACCACGACGTGGATGTAGGGCAGCTTGTGCTGCGCCCCCACCGCGAGCTCCTCGATCATGAACTGGAAGTCGTAGTCGCCCGAGAGCGCCACGACCTGCTCGCCCGGCTTGCCGCGCACGACGCCGAGGGCGGCAGGGCCGGTCCAGCCCAGGGGTCCCGCCTGGCCGGCGTTGATCCACTTGCGCGGGCCGTAGACGTGCAGCAGCTGCGCGCCGGCGATCTGCGACAGGCCGATGGTGGTGACGAAGGTGGTGTCGCGGTCGAACGCCGAGAGCATCTCCTGGTAGACGCGGTGCGGCTTCATGGGCACGTTGTCGAAGTTGGTCTTGCGCTGCAACGTCGCCTTGCGGTGACGGCACTCCTCGGCCCAGCCGTTGTAGTCGGGCAGTTCGGCCACGCGCTCGCGGGCGGCCTCGAGCAGGGCGTCGATGAACGCGCCGGCGTCGGACACGACGCCGTAGTCGGGCGCGAAGACGCGGCCGATCTGGGTGGGCTCGATGTCGACGTGCACGAAGGTGCGGCCCTTGCGATAGGTGTCCAGGCCGCCGGTGTGGCGGTTCGCCCAGCGGTTGCCGATGCCCAGCACGAAGTCGGACTCGAGGAAGCTCGCGTTGCCGTAGCGCTGCGAGGTCTGGATCCCGACCAGGCCCGCGGCGAGCGGGTGGTCGTCGGGCAGCACGCCCCAGCCCATCAGGGTCGGGAACACGGGCACGCCCAGGGTCTCGGCGAGCTCGACGAGCTTCTCGGAGGCGCCGGAGTTCACGATGCCGCCTCCGGCGATGATCGCCGGGTGCTTCGACGCGACGAGCAGGTCGAGCACCTTCTCGGCCTGGGCGCGGGTCGCGACAGGCTTCGCCACCGGGAGCGGCTCGTAGGTGTCGATGTCGAACTCGATCTCGGTCATCTGCACGTCGAACGGCAGGTCGATCAGCACCGGGCCGGGGCGGCCGGAGCGCATGATCTGGAACGCCGACTGGAAGACGCCGGGCACCTGCGCGCCCTCGAGGACGGTCTTGGCGAACTTCGTGACCGGCTTCGCGATCGACGCGATGTCGACGGCCTGGAAGTCCTCCTTGTCGAGCTTCGCCACGGGCGCCTGGCCGGTGATGCAGAGCATCGGGATGGAGTCGGCGATCGCGGCGTACAGACCGGTGATCATGTCGGTGCCGGCCGGGCCCGAGGTCCCGAGGCACACGCCGATGCGGCCGTCGGCCGTGCGGCTGTAGCCGTCGGCCATGTGGCTCGCGCCCTCGACGTGACGGGCGAGGGTGTGCCGGATGCCGCCATTGGCGCGCATCGCGGAGTAGAGCGGGTTGATGGCGGCACCGGGAAGGCCGAAGGCCTCGTCCGCGCCTTCCTTGATCAGGATCTGGACGATCGCGTCGACTGCGCGCATGCGGGTCATGGGAGTTTCCTTAAGGCTGAAGTTTCGAGGGAGCATCCGGCCCCTGAGCGTGTCGAAGGGTCCGGATGCGAACCGGGTCCGGCCCCTGAGCGTGTCGAAGGGTCCGGATGCGAACCGGGCGCTTCGACGGGCTCAGCGACCGGCGGGAGGGTCATTCGCGACCGGCGGGCGGGTCAGTCGCGGCCGGCGAGCTCGGCGGTGAGCTTGAACAGGCCCGAGTGGTCCAGGCCTCCGTCGCCGCGGGCGACGAGGGCGTTCACGAGCTGTGCGACGGCGGCGCCGAGCGGGACGGTGACCCCGACGGAGCGCGCAGCCGACGTGACGATGCCCAGATCCTTGTTGTGGAGGGCGAGGCGGAATCCGGGCGCGAAGTCGCGGTTCAGCATCTTCCAGCCCTTCTGATCGAGCACCTTGGATCCGGCCAGGCCGCCGCCGAGCACGGTCAGCGCCGCGTCGGTGTCGACGCCGAACGCCTCGAGGAACACGACGGCCTCGGCGAGCGCCTGGATGTTCACGGCGACGATGAGCTGGTTGGCGGCCTTGACGGTCTGCCCTGCGCCGGCGGGGCCGACGTGCACGATGGTCTTGCCGATGGCGTTCAGGACCGGCTCGGCGCGGGCGAAGTCGTCGGCGGATCCGCCGACCATGATCGAGAGGACCGCGTCGATCGCGCCCTGCTCGCCGCCCGACACGGGGGCGTCGACGGCGCCGAGGCCCGCGGCCACGGCCTCCGCGGCGAGCTCCTTGGCCACGTCGGGACGGATGGAGGAGTTGTCGATCCAGAGCGCGCCGGCCTTCGCGTTCGCGAACACCCCGTCCGGGCCCTGCACGACGCCCGCCACGTCCGGGGAGTCCGGGACCATGGTGATGACGACGTCCGCCTCCGAGACGGCGTCGGCGATGCCGGTGGCCCCGGCGCCGCCCGCGGCGACGAGCTTGTCGATGGCCTCCTGGCTGCGGTTGTAGCCGACGACATCGTAGCCGGCGGCGACCAGGTTCTTCGCCATGGGAAGGCCCATGATGCCGAGGCCGATGAATGCGATGCGGGTCATGTTCTTCGCTCCTTCGCGGAATGCGTGCGGGTCAGGCCTGAGCGGCCGCGGGGGTGATCCAGGCGAAGGGATCCGCCTGCGTGGCCTTGTACTCGAGGCCGATGACGCCGGCGTAGCCGCCGGCCTGGGCGTCGGCGATCCACTGCTCGAGCGGCAGCTCGCCGGTGCCGGGCTCGCCGCGACCGGGGGCGTCGGCGATCTGGATGTGGCCGAACTCGGCCGCGTGCGCGGCGATCACGGCCGGCACGTCGTCGCCGTTGACCGCGAGGTGGTAGAAGTCGGCGAGGAGGCGGACGTTGTCCACGCCCTCCTCGTCCTTCACCCGCGCGATGATCACGAGCGCGTCGGCCGCGGTCTTCAGCGGGTAGGCCTCCATGCCGGAGACCGGCTCGAGCAGCACGACGCCGCCGAGCTCGGCGACCGCGCGTCCCGCCGCGGCGAGGTTCTTCACGGCCAGGTCGTCCTGCTCCTGCGGGTCGGCGCCGTCCAGGCGGTTGCCGTACAGCGCGTTGAACGCCCGGGTGCCGAGGCGACGGCCGATCTCGACGACGACGTCGATGTTCGCCGCGAACTCGTCCTCGCGGCCCGGCCACGACACCAGGCCGCGGTCGCCGCCGGGCATGTCGCCCGCGAAGAAGTTCAGCCCGGTGAGCTGCACGCCGGCGTCCTGGATCGCGGCGACGAACGCGTCGACCTCGTCCTGCGCGGGCACGGCGACGGAGAACGGCCACCAGTACTCCACGGCGTCGAACCCGGCGGCCTTCGCGGCGGCCGGGCGCTCCAGGATCGGCAGCTCGGTCAGCAGGATCGAGGCGTTGACGGTGTAGCTCATGAGATCGTCCTTGATTGAGTCTCGGCATCTTTCCGAATTATGGAAAGAAAATCTTGATTGATGAAAGTTTAGAGCGAGTCGCCGGGGATGTCAACGGGTCGCCCCTGCGG
>NZ_JYIT01000067.1 GCF_000956545.1 Microbacterium azadirachtae | reverse complement strand
ACCATCGTCGTGGTGTTCTTCGCGCAGAACTTCCTCGGGCCGTTCCAGTCCTTCCTCATCACGCTCGGCGTGCCGATGGCCGCCTGGGCGGGGATCCTCATCGCGGACATCCTGCGTCGGCGGATAGAGTCCCATGACGGTGAGGGCGGCGGCGTGATTCTCCGGCGTCGATCCGGCGCAGGCGTCGGCGGCGATCGTCACGCGAGCCCCCGCATCCGCGGCGGCCAGAGCCGTGGAGACCACGCAGCAATCGGTCGAGACGCCGGTCAGCACGACCGGAGCGGATCCGACGACCCGCTCGATCTCCGCTCCCCACTTGCCGAAGGTCGGCAGGTCGAGCGTCGGATGCGGCGACAGCTCCCGCACGCCGGGCACGAGGTCGTAGAGCGGGTCATCGGCCGGGCGGTCCGCGAACGGCCATGCTGCGAAGTAGTCGCCCCAGGACGTGCTCCGATCGGCGGTGGGAAGCCAGCGGGTCAGCAGCACGCGCCCGTCGGCGGCCGCGGCGAGGCGCCGGATGTTCTCCAGCGCCTCCGGGAACATCGGGGATCCCCACGCCGAGTCCGGCGCCGCGAAGATGTTCTGCGCGTCGATCACCACCAGCCACGGCAACGCGGCGGGCCCCACGGGCTCCGCCGTGCTGCCCGGTTCCGGAGCGCTCACGCCGCGGGTGCTTCCTGCTCCTGACGGCGGATCCGCCGTGCTGCCCGGTTCCGGAGCGCTCACGCCGCGGGTGCTTCCTGCTCCTGACGGCGGATCCGTCCCGCGCGGCCGAACCACGTGACGACGAAGCCGATCACGAGCGCGAAGAACACCCCGAGGTTCGCGTAGGCCCACTCGCCGTCCTTGCCGCCGATGAGGCCGAGGAAGTAGCCCTGCCAGTTGTTCCACGGCGCCGCGTCGGCGAACGTGTTGATCACGAAGCCCCAGCCGATGACCGACGCCACGAGGAGCGTGACGATCGAGACGCCGTCCCACGCGCCGTAGCGGCCGCGCGCGTCGAAGAGCGATGCCTCGTCGTAGTCCTTCCGCCGACGCAGGATGTCCGCGATGAGGATCCCCGCCCAGGCGGCCATCGGCACGCCGAGCGTGATGAGGAAGGACTGGAACGGCCCGAGGAAGTTCTGCGCGAAGAACACCACGACGATGGTGCCGATCGTGAGGATCACGCCGTCGACCGCGGCGGCGGCGGGACGGGGGATCCTGATCCCGAGGCTGAGGAGGGTGAGACCCGAGGAGTAGATCCCGAGCACCGCGCCCGACACCAGGGTCAGGATCGCCACGATCAGGAACGGGAACAGCGTCCACGTCGGAAGCAGCGACGCGAGCGCGCCGATCGGATCGGCGGCGACCGCGGCGCCGAGCTTGTCGTCGGAGCCTGCGAGCAGGAGGCCGAAGAAGACCAGGATGACGGGTGCGACGGATCCGCCGATCGTGTTCCAGGCGACGATCTGCGTGTCGGACGCGGTGCGTCGCTGATACCGGGACCAGTCCGCGGCGATGTTGATCCAGCCGAGCCCGAAGCCCGTCATCACCATCACCAGCGCGCCGATGGTCTGCGCGAGCGTGCCGTCGGGGTGGGACAGCGCCTTGTCCCAGTGGATGCTGGAGAAGGTCAGGATCAGGAACAGCACGGTGAAGGCGCCGGTGAGCCAGGTCAGCACCGACTGCAGCCGCATGATCGTGTGGTACCCGAGCACCGAGGCGCCCACGATGAGCGCCGCCACCAGGATCGTCGCGATGATGTTGACGGCCACGTCGCCGCCCTCGCCCACCCAGCCGAGCGCGTGCAGCACCGTCGTCGTGGCGAGCACGGCGGTGATCGTGAGCGACGTCTCCCAGCCGATCGACGTGAGCCACGACACGATCCCGGGGATCTTCTGCCCCTGTACGCCGAACGCCGCCCGGGACAGCACCATGGTCGGCGCGGATCCGCGCTTGCCGGCGATCGCTATGAGCCCGCACAGCGCGAACGACACGACGATGCCGATGATCGCGACGACCGTGGCCTGCCAGAGCGAGATCCCGAATCCGAGCAGGAAGGATCCGTAGGACATGCCGAACACGGACACGTTGGCCGCGAACCAGGGCCAGAACAGGTCGCGGGGCCGCGCGGTGCGCTGCGACTCGGGGATGATCTCGATGCCGTTGCGCTCGATCAGCGAGGCGGATCCGGCCGGGGAATCTGCTGACATGGCTTCATCCTGGCACTGCCGCCCTGCGGTGCGGCGTCATCGCCGGGTTTCGAGGAGCGATGTCGGTCCGCCGGACGGGCGTTCCGGCGCAGACATCGCTCCTCGAGGATGCGGTCGCGGACGGAAGCACGGCACGGTACGATGTCGCCGACCCGTTGATCCGGCGCGGCATTCTGCTCGTGACCGGGCGCCCGTAGGCTTCCGGGTCGGAAGGATCCTCCATGGACGCCGCGCGCATGCATGCCGCCTCGCCCGAATCCGCCGCGATCGTCGACGCCGTGCTCGACTACTCCCGCCGACGGATGCTCGCCACCGACGTGCCGCTCGACAAGCCGCAGCCCGAGTCGGAGCTGCGCCGCCTCGTCGGCACCACCATCACAGACCAGGGCCTCGGCGCCCAGCGCGCGCTGAGCGTGTTCGAGCACATCCTCGCGCCGGCCTGCCTCACGACCAGCCACCCGAACTACCTGTCGTTCATCCCGAACGCGCCCACAGTGGCCGCGATGGCGTTCGACCTCGTCGTCTCCGCCTCCGGACTGTACGGCGGCAGCTGGCTCGAAGGTGCCGGTGCCGTGCACGCGGAGAACGAGGTGCTGGCGTTCCTCGCCGCCGAGTTCGGGCTGCCCGAGACCGCGGGCGGCGTCTTCGTGCAGGGCGGCACGATCGGCAACCTGTCCGCGCTCGCCGCGGCGCGCGAGACCGCCAAGGAGCGGCTGCTCGCGGCGGGCCGTGATCTGCCGCCGCGCTGGAAGCTGGTCTGCAGCCTCGAGGCGCACTCCTCGAACAAGTCGGCGGCGAAGATCATGGACGTCGACGTCATCGCCGTCCCCGCCGGATCCGACGGAGTGCTGCGGGCCGACGCCGTGCGCGAAGCGCTCGAAGAGCACGGCGACGCGGCGTTCGCCGTCGTCGCGACCGCCGGATCCACGAACTTCGGCATCCTGGACGACATCGCCGGCATCGCCGCGCTCAAGGACGAGTTCGAGTTCTGGCTGCACGTCGACGGCGCCTACGGGCTCACCGCGATGCTCGCGCCCGAGGCCCGCGGCTGGTTCGCCGGCGTCGAGCGCGCGGACTCCCTCGTGGTCGACCCGCACAAGTGGCTGTTCGCGCCGTTCGACTGCTGCGCCCTGCTCTACCGCGACCCGGAGACGGGGCGCCGCGCGCACACCCAGCACGCCGAGTACCTCGACACCCTCACCGACACGGACGAGTTCAGCCCCTCCGACTACTCGATCCAGCTGACCCGGCGCCCGCGGGGTCTGCCGCTGTGGTTCTCCCTGGCGACCTACGGCGTCGACGCGTACCGCGCCGCGGTCAGCGAGACGCTGACGCTGACGCGCCGGATCGCGGCCGAGATCGCCGCGCGTCCCGAGCTGCGCCTCGTGCGCGACCCGCAGCTGTCGGTCGTGGTGTTCGAGCGCGACGGCTGGGAGCGCGCGGACTACGACCGCTGGTCCGACGAGCTGCTCGAAACGCAGCGCGCGCTGGTCGTGCCGAGCTCGCACGCCGGCCGGGTCAACACCCGCTTCGCGATCCTGAACCCGCTCACGACGTTCGAGGACCTGGTCGGGATCCTGGACACGATGCGCTGACCCGCATCCGGGACCTCTTCCCGGGTGGCGTCGGACCGCCTCAGCTCGCGAAGAAGGCCTTCGCTACGGCGGCGAGATCGTGCAGGTCGCTCACGCCGGCGAGTTCGCGGGCGGAGTGCATCGAGAGGATCGGGATCCCCACGTCGACCGTGCGGATCCCGATCCGGGTCGCCGTGATCGGGCCGATCGTCGAGCCGCAGGGCACGTCGTTGTTCGAGACGAACTCCTGCGTCACGACGCCCGCCGCGTCGCACCAGCGGTGCCATGCCGCCGCGCCCACCGCATCCGTGGCGTAGCGCTGGTTCGCGTTGATCTTCAGGATCGGTCCGGAACCGAGCACGGGCTGCACGACCGGGTCGTGCTTTCCGGCGTAGTTCGGGTGCACCGAGTGCCCGACGTCGCTGGACAGGCACCAGGAGGCGGCGTACGCGCGGTGCACGTCGACCGCGTCCGCGCCGAGCCCGTCGTAGATCCGCTCCAGCACGTCCTCGAGGATCGGGCCCGCGGCGCCGGAACGCGATCCGGAGCCGAGCTCCTCGTGATCGAAGGCGGCCAGCACGGCGATCGCCGACGGCTCGCCGTGCGCGGCGACCTCCCCGAGTGCGACGACGCCCGCGTGCACGGAGGCGAGGTCGTCGAGGCGCCCGCTCGCGAAGAACGCGTCGTCCTTGCCGAACACCGCGCCGCGCGCGCTGTCGGCGACGACGACGTCGAAGCCGCGGATGCCGGACGGATCCACGCCCGCGGTGGCGGCGAGCTCGCCGAGGATGTCCGCCGCCTCGGGGTCGCCCAGACCCCAGACCGGCTGCGTCTCGACCTGCTTGTCCAGCGCGAGACCGTTGTTGACGCCGCGGTCGAGGTGGATCGCGAGCTGGGGGAGTCGCAGCAGCGGTCCGGTCGCGGCGAGCACGACCTGGCCGTCGGCGAGCGCGAGGCGGCCGGCGAGGCGCAGCTCACGATCGAGCCACGAGTTCAGCAGCGGCCCGCCGTACACCTCGACGGCTGCCTGGAGCCAGCCGCGGGATCCGGTGGTCGGCCGGGGCTTGAGCTTGAAGCCGGGGGAGTCGGTGTGCGCGCCCAGCACGTGCACCGGCGTCGTCGCGGTCGCGCCGGCGGGCACGATCCACGCGATCGCGGCGCCGTCGCGCACGACGACGAAGCGGCCGCCCGCCTGCGCCGGCCAGGCCTCGGTCTCGTCGAGACGCGTGAAGCCCTGCTCCTGGAGGCGCCGCGCGACCTCCTCGGCCGCGTGGTAGCTGGACGGCGAGGCGGCGACGAAGTCGGCCAGATCCTCGACATGGCGGTGGGCGGAGGCGGCGTGGGACATGAGGATCCTTCCGAGGCGAGGCGCGACCGCCGGGGCGGCGCAGAGCACCTTCGATCGTAGCCGCGCGCGAAGCGCGTTCCGGCCGCAGAAGATGTCGTTCCGGTGTCGGGAAAGCGGCGGAAACACGATGGGAGCGGATCCTCGCGGACCGCTCCCTGCACTTCCAGGATACCGGAGGGGGTGGGGCTTGCGGCAAGGGCCCCCTGCGGGGGCAGACTGAGTGGCTTCGCCCAGGAACCGGAGGATCCGTGCGCTCTGAAACCACCCCTGAGACCGCCCTCGAAACCGACACCCCGACCGCGTCGTCCGGCTCGCCGGACGATCCGTCCGTCTTCGCGCTCCCGCCCGCACTCGCCCGCAAGTCGGCCCCGGCGCTCATCGCGGCGGACGACGCCCACCTCGCCGCGGTCCGTGCCCGCCTCGCGGAGGAGATCGTCGCGCTCGACGAGCGCCTCGTCGCCCTGCGCGCCGCGCGCGCCCGCCTCGGCCAGGAGGCCCTCGACCGCGACCTCGACATCCACCGATCGACCTCGCGGCTGCAGCTGCTGCGCCGGTTCGGCGTCGACCTGTGCCTCGGCCGCATGGTCGTCGCGGGAACAGGGACCGAACCGGCGGAGACCGTCTACATCGGCCGCATCGGACTGTCCGACGCGGAGGGGGGTCGCCTGCTCGTCGACTGGCGCGCGCCGGCCGCCGAGCCCTTCTTCGCCGCCACCCACGCGGATCCCGCAGGTCTCGTGAGTCGCCGCCGCTACCGCTGGTCGACCGGACCGGGCAACGCGCGGCGGATCACCGACTACTGGGACGAGGTGTTCGATCCTGCCGCCTATGCGGAGGCCGGACTCGACGCGGCCGCTGCGCTCGACGACCAGTCGGCGTTCATCGCCAGCCTCGGCGCTTCGCGCTCGCCGCGGATGCGTGACGTCCTCGGCACGATCCAGTCCGACCAGGACGCGATCATCCGTGCCTCGTCGCGCGATGCGCTCGTCGTCGACGGCGGGCCCGGCACCGGCAAGACCGTCGTCGCCCTGCACCGCGCGGCCTATCTCATGCACGCCGAGCAGCGGCTCAGCCACGGCGGGATCCTCTTCGTCGGCCCGCACCGGCCCTACCTGGCCTACGTCGAGGACGTGCTCCCGAGCCTCGGGGAGGACAGCGTGCGGGTGTGCACCCTGGCCGACCTCGCGCCGGAGGGACGCGACGGCGACCGCATGCCGGAGGAGGCGGATCCGCTCGCACGCTCGCTGAAGTCCGGCGCGCGCCTGCTCGATGCGGTGACGGCGGCCGTGCGCTACCACGAGCACGCCCCCGCGGAGCGGCTGCTCGTGGAGACGCCGTGGCGGGACGTGATCGTCGAACCGCAGGCGTGGGCCGAGGCGTTCGACGCTCCCGCGCCCGGCACGGCGCACAACGACGCCCGCGACGAGGTGTGGGACGCGCTGGTCGGCGGTCTCGTCGAGGAGTACGCCGACGAGGACGTGCCGCCGCGGCACCTCGACCGGGCGCTGCGTCAGAGCACGGCACTGCAGCGCGCCTTCGTCGCGGCCTGGCCGGTGCTCGATCCGGCGGGAGTCGTCGCCGACCTCTGGTCCACCCCTGCCTATCTGCGCATCTGCGCGCCGTGGCTGGACGAGCAGGAGCGGGCGGCCCTGCGACGTGGGGCGGGCGACGGGGTGGATCCGCGCGACTGGACCAGGCAGGATCTGCCGCTCCTCGACGCGGCACGCGCGCTGATCGGCGACCCCGCGGCAGCACGCCGGCGTCGCCGCCAGGAGGCCGTCACCGCCGAGGAGCGCGAGTATCGCGAGCGCGTGCTGGACGAGCTGCTCGCCGCCGACGACGACAAGGAGAGCGCCGTCACCGGCTTCTTCTTCGGCGACGACAGCGCGGGGGTGCGCGAGATGCTCCTCGACGAGGACGCACTGCCGCGGCTGGATCCGGATGCGCTGGCGGGGCCCTTCGCGCACGTGATCATCGACGAGGCGCAGGAGCTCAGCGACGCCGAGTGGGCGATGCTGCTGCGTCGCGTCCCCTCGCACAGCCTCACGATCGTCGGCGACCGCGCCCAGGCGCGCCACGGGTTCGGCGAGACGTGGAGCGAGCGGCTCGCGCGCGTGGGGATCCGTCGCATCGAGCAGGCGTCGCTGCGCATCAATTACCGCACCCCGGAGGAGGTCATGACGGAGGCGGAGCCCGTGATCCGGGCCGCGCTTCCGGACGCCAACGTGCCCGTCTCGGTGCGCTCAAGCGGGATCCCCGTGCGGCACGCCGCGGTCGCCGAACGCGACGAGCTCCTCGCGACCTGGCTCGCCGCGCACGAAGAGGGGATCGCCTGCGTGATCGGCGACGACCGTCCGTACGCGGACGCTCAGGGAGCGATCGACCCGCGCGTGCGGCTGCGCACGCCGGTGACCGCCAAGGGCCTCGAGTTCGACCTCGTGGTGCTCGTGGCGCCGGGCCGCTTCGGCGAGGGCGTGGAAGGGGCCGTGGACCGGTATGTGTCGATGACGCGCGCGACGCAGGAGCTCGTGATCCTGCGCTAGCGGGACGGGTCAGAGCGCGGCGCCCACCAACGCCTCCCCGAGCGGAGCGCGCAGGTGCATCATCCGGGCGCCGTCGCGGGTGCTGACGATCAGGCCTGCGTCGCGCAGCACGGTGAGGTGGTGGGAGGCGGTGGACACGGCGATCCCCGCCTCCGCCGCCACCCGGGAGGTGGTGCGCGCCACGTGCGCCGTGAGCAGGATCCCCGCCCGCACCGGGCCGATCAGGGCCTCCAGGGCGCGGACGAGGTCCTCCGCGTCTGCCGCCCAGCCCGCTGTCACCCCGCGCGCGGGATAGAAGAGGGTGGGCTGGGCCGGCGGCTCGGTGATGACCATGCAGCCCCAGGACGACATGACGGAGGGCACGAGCACGAGCCCGCCGCCGCGGCAGTCCACGTCCTCGCTGTGCCGGCGCAGTCGCACGCGCACCGAACCGTCGCCCCAGCTCACCTGCGGGTGGATGCCGGAGGCCATGGCCGCCAGGCCCTCGGTCGCGATCGTGCGGGAGCGGACGGCGATATCGGATCGCAGGATCCGCTGGAGCTGCGGCCAGACGGGCGCCATCGCCGCCTCCCACACCTCCGCCCAGGCGTCGGCGATCATCGCGCGTGCCCGGGCGGGGTCGTCCTGCATGCGGCGAAGCGCCTCCTGACGTCGGCCGGAGGATCGCACGACCATCTTCCCGAGATCGACGCGCATTCCCGCCAGCGGCGCCTCGCGCAGGGCCGCGAGCTCGTCGTCGGGTCCGAGATCCCAGCGGGCGGTCGTGGTGACGAAGTCGGGCATGTAGCCGTCGGCGCCGATCACGTGCGCCAGCACGCCGAAGGCGTCGCCGGGGAGCCGGTCCCGGACGTTCTTCAGCCAGCCCCAGGCCAGCGGGTACTGCTCGGGGCGCAGCAGCACGCGCACGGCGTGCGCAAGCTCATGGCCGGGCGAGATACCGAACCGCACCGCCTGGATGTCACCGGGGCTCAGATGGAAGTCGACGCGGTGGTGCTCCCACTCGACACCTTCCATGTTTCGATCCACATCGAAACTCTACGAGCCTCGCGGGGATCTCGCGAGAGTGGGAACACCACCGAGAGGACACGACATGAGCACCATCGCACCCGACGTCACCGTGATCGCGCCCGAGGAGATCCGCCTCGGGACCGGCAACGGACGACGCTTCGAAGGAGCCGAGCACGGCGCCGGCGTCTCGTACTTCTATGTCGACAACCAGCCCGGTCAGGGCTCGCTGCTGCACTGGCACCCGTACCCTGAGACCTGGGTCGTGCTCGAGGGCGACGCGGCCTTCACCGTCGGCGACCGCACGATCGCCGCGACCGCCGGGGACACCGTCACCGGGCCGGCATTCGTACCGCACCGGTTCGAGAACGTGGGATCGGGAACCATGCGCCTGATCGGGATCCACGCCTCCGCCGTCATCATCCAGACCGTGGTCGAGTGACCACCGCCTCCGAGGAGAACCAGAACATGTCGTTCCAGGCATATCTCGACGCCGTCGAGACCAAGACCGGGCTCACGCCGCGCCAGATCGTCGACCTCGCCGCCGCCCAGGGCTTCGGCCCGGGTACCAAGGCGACACCGATCCTCGAGTGGCTGAAGAACGAGTACGACCTCGGACGCGGTCACGGCATGGCGATCGTTCACGTCATCACCAAGGGTCCCGCGATCAGCTCAACCCACGTCGGAACCGATGGCGTGCATCGCGACGCCACGGATACGCTCTGGCTCGACGGCAAAGACTCGAATCCGCACCGCCCCTGAATCCCTCCCCTCGTCAGCAAGGAGCCGACACATGGCCGTTCGCGCCGACCTCAACATCTCCCTGGACGGCTACGCGTCGACCACGGATCAGACGCCCGAGAACCCGTTCGGTGAGGACTGGGGGCGCCTCGTCGCCGCCTACACCGCCACGCGCACGTTCCGCGAGCGGGTGCTGGGCGACTCCTCCGGCGAGGGCACCACGGGTGTCGACGACCGCTACGGCGCGGCCTACTTCGAGAACATCGGCGCCGAGATCATGGGCGCGGGCATGTTCGGGCTGCACAACTTCCCGGACGACCGCGACTGGCGCGGCTGGTGGGGAGAGGAGCCGCCGTTCCGCTGCCCGGTGTTCGTGCTCACCCACGACGCGGACCGCGATCCGATCGTCTTCGCCAACGGCACCGAGTTCCGCTTCCTCGCCGCCTCGCCCGACGAGGCGCTGGCGCTCGCGACCGACGCGGCCGGAGGCGAAGACGTGCGGATCGGCGGAGGCGTCGACACCGTGCGCTCCTTCCTGGCGGCAGGCCTGATCGACCGCCTGCACGTGGGCATCACGCCGATCCTGCTGGGCCGCGGCCAGAACCTCTGGGCGGAGCTGCGCGGACTCGAGAGCGACTACACCGTCACGAGCGAGGTCGCCGAGAGCGGCGTCGTGCACGTGACCTTCGCCCGCGGCTGAGCGCGCGCGGCAGGGTGCGCCCGGCTGAGCGCGCGACGCCCGGAACGCGGGTCAGGCCGCGTTGCGGGAATCCGTGCCGTTCGCGTCCGTCTCGTCGCGGTCCGCCGAGGCCTCGGCGTCCTCGATGTCCTCGTCGGTCGGTGCGGATCCCGTCTTCTCGGCGCGCTTGGCGTAGATCGCGCGCGACGCGTCGGACAGCGGGCTGCGCAGGAACAGCAGCGAGATGCTGATGCCGATGAGGGCGGCGAAGAGCGCCGCGAGCCACCAGAACTCCCGGAAGATCGGGAAGAAGAACCAGAGGATCCCCAGCGGCACGAGGAACGCCAGCAGGCGCAGCACCGAGTACACGAGAAGGGGAGGAAGTTTCACGGGTCCAGTCTAGGAGCCCGCGTTCGGGGTGCGCTGTGAGGGGCGTATGGCGTCCGTCTCGATCACATGTGCGGCAGCCGTGTGATCCCGGGGGAAGTGCCCGGGCGCGAGTACGCGCGCCTAGACTGGAGGCGTGGCACGTTTCCTCGTGATCGGCGGTTTTCTGGCCGCGGTCTTCTGGGTGTTCAGCATCGTCGACTGCGTCGTGCAGCCGGCGAGCCGTCACCGCGGCGTGTCCAAGGGTGTGTGGATCGCGATCGTCGTGGTGATCCCGGTGATCGGCGGCGTGCTGTGGTTCGCGATCGGCCGCACCCGCCGCGGGCACTCCGCCGCCGATGAGCGGTACCTGCCGCTGGACGACGGGGATCCGAGTCACGCGAAAGCCGGCTCCGTGCGACGCATCAGCGAGGCGGAGCAGGAGCGGCTGATCAAGGAGCTCCAGGAGGAGCTCGCGCGGCTCGACGAGCGCGGCGACACCGATTCGCCGGGCCCCCGCCCGTGACGGCGCCTGCATCGTCGCCCGCCACCGATGCCGCCGTGCGACTGCTGACGGGGCTCGTCGAACGCGGCGTGACCGACATCGTGCTCTCGCCGGGATCCCGGTCGCAGGCGCTCGCGCTCGCGGCGACCGCTCTCGCGCGCTCCGGATCCGTGCGCGTGCACGTGCGGATCGACGAGCGGGTCGCTGGGTTTACCGCGCTCGGCCTCGGTCGTGAGTCGGGCGCCCCGGCGGCGCTGATCTGCACATCGGGGACGGCGACGGCCGGATACCTCCCGGCGGTGATGGAGGCGTTCCATGCCGGCGTTCCGCTGATCCTGCTCACCGCCGACCGGCCGCCTGAACTGCGCGGTGTCGGCGCGAACCAGGCCACCATCCAGCCCGGGATGTTCCGTCCGTGGGCGCGGCTGAGCGTGGATGCGCCCGTGCCGGGCGATGCGGAGCCGGCCGTCTTCGCGACGCTCGCCGCCGACGCCGTCGCGGCGGCCGTCGGCGCCGCGGGCGAGGGCCTCGAGGGGATCGCCGGCCCCGCGCACCTGAACCTGCCGACGCGCGAGCCGCTCTCCGGCGCGGTGCCGGATCCGCTCCGCGCGACGCGTGGACCGCTGCCGTCGTCGGCGCCCGCGGAACCGCTGCGGATCGCCGCGGGACCGCGCACCGTCGTGGTGGCGGGTGCCGATGCCGGCCCGGACGCGGCGCGGATCGCCCGTGAAGCCGGGTGGCCGCTGATCGCCGAAGTGGTGAGCGGCGCCCGGGCCGGGGACCCGCATGTCGTCCCCGCATACCGGGATCGCCTGAACGACCCGACACTCGCCGGACGGATCCAGCGGGTCATCGTCTTCGGGCATCCGACCCTGAGTCGCGAGGTCGCGTCCCTGCTGCGCCGCACGGACCTCGACATCGTCGCGGTGCGCCGCGGCGGGGAGCGGCTGAACCCGTCGGGCACCGCCGTCGACGCACGCGCGGTGGAGGTGGAGCCCGGTCCTGGGGACGCGGAATGGCTGGCGGCGTGGACCGCGCCGGTCGTGCGCGACGCAGCACCCGCGGTCGACAGCGTCCCGGTCGAGCGGGCCGTGGTGGACCGCGGCGCTCTCGTGCGCGCCGTGGGGGCGGCCGGCCGTCCGGTGGACCGGCTGCTGTTCGGGTCGTCGAGGATCGTGCGGGTGGCGGACCAGCTGCTCGAAGGCCGCGACGTGCGGGTGCACGCCAACCGCGGGCTCGCCGGGATCGACGGCACGATCGCGACGGGAATCGGGATCGCGCTCGCCGCGGAAGCGGAGGAAGCGCCCGGAGCCGGCGGCACGACCCGGGTGCTGCTCGGCGACCTCTCCCTCCTGCACGATGTGGGATCCTTGCTGCTGCCGGCCGACGAACCGGCGCCGCGGATCCAGGTGATCGTCGGGAACGACGGCGGCGGCACGATCTTCGACGGCCTCGAGGTCGCCGGCACCGCTCCCTCGGCCGACCTGGACCGTGCGTTCTATACCCCGCAGTCCGTCGCGCTGGAGCCCCTCGCCGCCGCCTACGGATGGACGTTCGTGCGCGCCGGCACGGTCGCCGAGCTGGAGCGTGCGCTCGCCGCGGAGGTCACCGGCCCCCAGCTCATCGAGGTGCCGCTGGCGCGCTGAGCCTTCGCGGTGCCGGAGCGGGTGCCGGCCGCCCTCGGGCCCCTGTGCCCGGCATGGGGCATCATGGGGACCATGAGCCAGCACTCCGCCGGGTGGACCGCCCCCGCCGCCGAAGTCCTCCGCGTCACGTCCGCCGGTCTCGCCGGCGTGGATCCGGACTCCACCCCGGGATACCAGGGCCGGAAGTCGGACGGCGCGGCGTCGCTCGCCGACGGGCTGGTGGCGCTCGGCGATCTGCAGGAGCGGCTGTTCGCGCGCTCGGCGGTGGGCGAGGCGCAGGCGAGCGTGCTGCTGGTGCTGCAGGCGATGGACTCCGCCGGGAAGGGCGGGATCGTGCGGCACGTGGTCGGCGGCGTGGATCCGCAGGGCGTCGAGCTGGCCGCCTTCAAGGCGCCGACCTCGGAGGAGCTGCAGCACGACTTCCTCTGGCGCATCGAGAAGCGTCTGCCCGCGGAGGGCAAGATCGGGGTCTTCGACCGCTCGCACTACGAGGACGTGCTCATCGGCCGGGTGCGCTCCCTCGCCCCCGCGGAGGAGATCGAACGGCGCTACGGCGCGATCGTCGAGTTCGAGAAGCGGGTCGTCGACAGCGGGACCCGCATCGTCAAGGTGATGCTGAACATCTCCCGCGACGAGCAGAAGAAGCGCCTCATTGAACGCCTGGACCGGCCCGAGAAGCACTGGAAGTTCAACCCCGGCGACACGGATGAGCGCCTGCTCTGGGACGACTACATGGCGGCCTACGACACCGTCTTCGCGCGCACCTCGACCGACGCGGCGCCCTGGTACGTGATCCCGGCCAACCACAAGTGGTACGCGCGGCTCGCGGTGCAGGAGCTGCTGCTCGCCGCGCTCGAGGACATCGATCCGCAGTGGCCGCTCGCCGACTACGACGTCGAGGCCGAGCGGAAGCGCCTCGCCGCGACCTGAGCGGATCCTGTTCCGCGTCAGGCGAGGGCGTCGACGATGGGGCGGAACTTCACCCGCGTCTCGAGCAGCTCCGCCTCCGGATCGCTGCCGGCCACGATGCCCGCTCCTGCGTAGGCGGTGAGGGGGATCGGCACCCCGGAGCCCGCGACTCCGAACTGGGCGCACCGCAGCGCGATCGCCCATTCGCCGTTGCCGCGGGCGTCGATCCAGCCCACCGGGCCGGCGTAGCGACCGCGATCGAAGGGCTCGAGCTCCCGGATCGCCGCGACTGCCGCGTCGGTCGGCGTGCCCGCGACCGCGGCCGTGGGATGCAGTGCCGCGGCGAGGTCCAGCGCGGACGCGCCGTCGCTGAGCCGGGCCCGCACGTCGGTCGCGAGGTGGAACAGGTTCGGCAGCTCGAGGATGAAGGGTCCGCCGTCGGCGTCGAGCGCCGTGGTGTGCGGGGCGAGCGAGGCGACCACGCTGCGCACCGCGAAGGCGTGCTCGTCGTTGTCCTTGGGGCTGTCGGCCAGGGCCGCGGCGGCACGGGCGTCGGTCACGGCGTCCGCGCCGCGAGCGGTCGTGCCGGCCAGCACGCGGGCCGTCACCACGCCGTCCTGCACCGTGACGAGCGTCTCCGGGCTCGCGCCGATGAGACGGTCGACCGCGAAGGCCCACGTGTCGGGGTACTCGGTGCTGAGAGCCCGTACGAGCCGGCGCAGATCGGATCCGGCCGGCACCGTGCCCACGAGGTCGCGCGCGAGCACGACCTTGCCGTACTGCGCCTCGGCGATCGCGGAAAGCGCGGCGCGCACCGATGCCTGGTAGCCCTGCGCGGTCTGCGCGCCCGGACCGAGCGTGCCCGCCCAGTGCGGTCCGAGCGCGGTGGGAGCGGGGATGGCCGATCCATCGGTGTCGCCCGAGGCCGGGGCGTCGAGCACGTGGGTGATCCACGTGCGCCCGCCGTGGCGGCCGATCACCGTCCGCGGCACGAGGAGCACGCTCTCCGCGGACGACTCCTCGTCGAAGACCAGGGCCGCGAACGCGACCAGCCCGGTGCCCGGTAGCTGCACGGTGTCGTCCACGGTCGCGGACGCGCGGATGTCGTCCCAGGCGCGAGCGAGCGCCGACGTGCGGGACTCGGGCCCCCGGGCGGCGCGAACGACGCGAGCGGTCTCGGCGCCGACCGCGACGATCCCGTCGCCGCGGCGCAACCACGCTCGCGGATCCGCGGGATCCGCATAGCCGAGCAGGTCGCCTTGGAGGTCGAACTCTCGCGTCTGAACGACCAGGCCGGCACTCACGCATCCAGCCTATTGCGTGCGGAGCCGGTCGCCTCGCGCGCGGGACCCCCGCATAGAGTGGCAGCGTGACCGCAGACCGCCCCGCATCCGGAACCGAGATCGTCTTCCAATGGCGCAAGTGGGGCGGCTCCCCGCACTGGAGGCACGAGTGCGTCTACCTCGGATCCGATGACTGGGGGGACTGGGTCGGACAGCCTGCCGGCTGGGGGAGCGAGCGCCCCGGCCGCTCGTTCACCGCCGCCGGCCCCAACGTCACCCTCGTCCCGCCGAGTGCCGACTACGCGCTGACGGTGAACCGCGACCATCCTCACGGGATGCGCATCTACATCGACCTCGCCTGGGACGTGCGCGCGGTGGAGGGCGATGGCGCGGAGGAAGGGCAGGGGACCGTGCCCGTGCTCTTCACCGGGATCGACATGGATCTGGACGTCGTGCGCGTCGAGGGCGAGCGCGGCACCTGGATCGACGACGAGGACGAGTGGGACGAGCACCGGGTCGAGTACGGCTACCCGGCCGACGTGCAGCGGCATCTGGAGGCGCTCGCCGCGGACCTCGAGCAGCGGGTGCGCGCGCAGGTGCCGCCGTTCGACGACGCGACCGCCGACCGGTGGCTCGACCGGCTCGCGGAGCTGGCGCTTCCGGCGCGGCACCTGTCCTGACCTGCGCCGGCCGCACGCCCGCACGCGCGTAGGCTGGACGGGTGACCCCGTCTGAGCCCAACCGCGCCGACCTCGGCAAGGAGCCTTCCCGCGTCAGCGGCATGTTCGACCAGGTGGCGGCCGGCTACGACCGCACCAACACCGTGATGACGGTCGGCAACGACGCACTGTGGAGGGCCGCCACCACGCGCGCGGTCGCACCGAAGAAGGGCGAGCGGATCCTCGACCTGGGCGCGGGCACCGCGTCCTCCTCGGCGTCCCTTGCGCGCAGCGGCGCGGAGGTTGTCGCCGCCGACTTCTCGCCCGGGATGCTCGCCGAGGGCAAGCGCCGGCACGGCGATCTGCCGAACCTCAGCTTCGTCGAGGCCGACGCCACCGCGCTCCCCTTCGAGGACGACTCCTTCGACGCGGTGACGATGTCGTACAGCCTGCGCAACGTGCAGGATCCGAAGAAGGCGATCGCCGAGCTCTACCGGGTCACCAAGCCGGGCGGCCGGGTCGTCATCAACGAGTTCTCCACGCCCCCGGCCAAGCTCATGCGCGGCTTCTACCGGCTCTACAACTCCCAGGTGCTGCCCCGGGTGGCCCGCCTCGCCGGAACCAACGGCGATGCCTACGACTACCTGAACGAGTCGATCCGGGACTGGCCGGACCAGCGCACCCTGGCCGGCTGGCTGCGCGAGGCGGGCTGGATCGACGTCGCCTGGCGCAACCTGTCGTTCGGCATGGTCGCCCTGCACCGGGCTCGGAAGCCGCGGGCCTGAACCGGGCGCGCTCAACCTCCCGGCGTTCGCAGGTAGGCTGGACACCGTGACTTCGAGCTCTGCCGCCACGGGTTCGCGCCTCGCGAGCCGTCTCGGTTTCAGTGACCGTGTCTTCATCGGTCCCGCCGCGCGCAAGCTCGCCCGCGAGGTCGAAGCGGGCCTCGACCTGGTCGAGTCCGGCCTCGCCGAAGACCTGCGCGTGGCCGACGCCCTCGCCGACGCCACGAGCCGCTACCTGTACGAGGCCGGCGGCAAGAGGGTGCGCCCCGTGCTCGCGCTCCTCACCGCACAGCTCGGCGGCGGCAACCTGCCCGCCGTCATCGACATCGCCAAGGCGCTGGAGCTCACGCATCTCGGCTCGCTGTACCACGACGACGTCATGGACGGCGCGGATCGGCGTCGTGGCGTCCCCGCGGCCCATGCAGTGTGGGGCAACAACGTCGCGATCCTCACCGGCGACATCCTCTTCTCCCGGGCGCTCAAGCTCATGAGCGGGCAGGGCGACCGCGCGATCCGCCTGCAGGCCGACACGTTCGAGCGGCTCGTGCTCGGGCAGATGCACGAGACCGTGGGCCCGCAGCCCGGCGACGACCCGATCGCGTTCTACATCCAGGTGCTCGCGGACAAGACCGGATCCCTCATCGCGGCCGCGACGCAGGCCGGCGTGATCTTCTCCGGCGCTCCCGCCGAGTTCGAGGAGCCGCTGCGCGTCTACGGCGAGAAGGTCGGCGTCGCGTTCCAGCTGCTCGACGACGTGATCGACCTGTCCGCCAAGCCGGAGGACACCGGCAAGGTCCCCGGCACCGACCTGCGCGCCGGCGTGCCGACCATGCCCTCGCTCCTGCTGGGAGTGGAGACGGATCCGGAATCGGTCGCGCTCGCCGCCGAGATCGACGCGGGCGTGCAGCGGATCGCGGCCGGGGAGGATCCGTCGATCCTCGACGACGCCCTCTCGCGCCTGCGCGACCACGACGTGACCCGCAAGACGCTCGACCTGGCGCGCAGCTGGACCCAGGGCGCGATCGACGAGCTCGCCGTGCTGCCCAAGGGTCCCGTCCGCGAGGCGCTCACCCGCTTCGCGGAGACGCTCGCGGACCGCAGCAGCTGACATCGTCCGGCCCGTGCCCGGGCTGCCGAAAGGAACCACCATGACCAAGCTCAGGCTTGCCATCGTCGGCGCTGGCCCCGCCGGCATCTACGCCGCCGACCTCCTGCTCAAGGCCGAGCGTCGCTTCGACGTCTCGATCGACCTGTTCGAGCAGCTGCCCGCGCCGTACGGCCTGGTGCGCTACGGCGTCGCACCGGACCACCCGCGCATCAAGGGCATCATCACGGCGCTGCGCGACGTGCTGGACCGCGGCGACATCCGGCTCTTCGGCAACGTGAACTTCGGCACCGACATCACCCTGGACGACCTCAAGCGGCACTACAACGCCGTGATCTTCGCGACGGGCGCACGGCGCGACACCGGGATGGACATCCCGGGCGTCGACGCGATCGGATCCTACGGCGCTGCCGACTACGTCAGCTGGTTCGACGGGCACCCGGACGTGCCGCGCGAGTGGCCGCTGGACGCCGCGAGCGTCGCCGTCATCGGCAACGGCAATGTGGCCCTGGACGTGTCGCGCATGCTGGCCAAGCACGCCGAGGATCTGCTCGTCACCGAGGTCCCCGCGAACGTGTACGAGGGGCTGAAGAGCAGCGCCGTCACCGACGTGCACGTGTTCGGGCGCCGCGGCCCCGCGCAGGTGAAGTTCACCCCGCTCGAGCTGCGCGAGCTCGGCGAGCTGCGCGACGTCGACATGGTCGTCTACGACGAGGACTTCGACTACGACGACGCCTCCCGCGACGCGATCGCGAGCAACAAGCAGGTCATGGTCATCGACCGCGTGCTGCAGTCGTGGCGCAAGCGCGACTCCGTGAACAACGCGGGCGGCACCGCGTCGCGCCGCCTGCACCTGCACTTCTGGGCGCGTCCGGTCGAGGTGCGCAAGGACGAGACGGGCCGCGTCGCGGCGCTCGTCTACGAGCGCACCCGCCCCGACGGCACCGGGGGCGCGGTCGGCACCGGCGAGCTGCGCGAGGTGCCGATCCAGGCGCTGTACCGCGCCATCGGCTACTTCGGCTCGCCGCTGCCCGGCGTCCCCTTCGACAAGAAGCACGGCGTGATCCCGAACCGCGAGGGGCAGGTGCTGGCGAAGGACTCGAACCAGCGGGTGCCCGGCATCTACGCGACCGGCTGGATCAAGCGCGGCCCGGTGGGCCTGATCGGGCACACCAAGTCCGACGCGATGGAGACCGTCCGCCACCTCATCAACGACCAGGGGTCCTGGTGGCAGCCGGAGGACGCGTCGGAGGAGGCGATCCCCGCGCTGCTCGCCGAGCGCGGCGTGCGCTGGACGGATCTCGACGGCTGGCACCGCCTGGACGAGCATGAGATCGCCCTGGGGGCGCCGGAGGAGCGCGCCCGGGTCAAGGTCGTTCCGCGCGAGGACATGGTCCGCATCTCCCGCGGGGAGTGACGGATCCCGGTCGCCTCGAGCGCCTTGGCTCGGGGCGTCACGGACGGGCTACTTCTTCGGCGTGACCTCGACAGTGAAGGCGACGTGTGCACCCGAGGCGCTGTTGTCCATCGTGACTTTCGTGGTGCCGGTCGTGATCGGGGAGAGTCCCGGGTTGAACTGCGCGGATCCGTCGTCCTTGCCGGGCGTGAACGACACGATGTTCGGATCCTCGATCTTCGCGGTCCAGTGCGTGAAGTCGGCGGTGTCGCCGGTCAGCACGATGACGTTGTCGAGCGGGACCGAGACGGTGGTGCCGTCGACGGTTTTCAGATCGGCCATGATCGGCGGGAGCTGCTGCGCGCTCGGCGCGGGGGTGACCGATGCGGGCTCGGTGGTCGCGGCGGTGCCGCCCGTCCCGGAGCAGGCGGCGAGGCCGAGCGCTGCGGACGAGATGAGGATCCCGGCCAGCACGGCCCGGGAGCGGGGAAGTCGGCGGTGCATGGTTCCTCCTGGTGGGCTGTGGCCCCAGCGTAGGGGACGCGCCGCGCGCACGGCAGGGGCGCCGATACGCTGAGGTCATGACCGCCGCACCGGATCCGCAGGGATGGGTGCCCGACGTGCTCGGCGAGGAGTTCTTCCAGCTCACACTGCCGCTGCGCGCCGACGACGAGGGCGAGGTGGTCGCGACGCTGGTGCGTGCTCTCCCGGAGCGCACCGCCTGGCAGCGCCTGTTCGGCGACCGCCGCACGCTCGCCGACACCGACGTGCTCTACGTGCACGGCTGGTCGGACTACTTCTTCCAGAAGAGACTCGCGCGATTCTGGACGGGCAGAGGGGCGCGCTTCTTCGCGCTCGACCTGCGCAAATACGGGCGCAGCCTCCGTCCCGGGCAGACCCCTGGGTACATCTCGGACCTCGCCGAGTACGACGAGGACATCGCGGCGGCGCTCGCCGCGATGACCGACGGACAGGGTGCCGCGCCGCGCCGCCTGGTGCTGCTCGGCCACTCGACGGGCGGACTGACGCTGAGCCTGTGGGCGGCGCGCAACCCGGGCGTCGCGTCGGCGGTGATCCTGAACAGCCCGTGGCTGGAGTTCCAACTGCCGCGGTTCACTCGCGAGACGATCGCGCCGCTCGTGGGGCTGCAGGCCAAGAGGCGTCCGCTCGACCGGGCGCCCCAGGTGGATCTCGGCTTCTACACGCGCGCGCAGAACGAGGTCGCCGATCCCGAGGATCCGATGGACGTGGATCTCGCGTGGCGGCCGGCGCAGACCATGGCGGTGCATGCGGGCTGGCTGAACGCGATCCTGGCCGGACACGCGAGCATCGCCGCGGGCATCGACATCGGCGTTCCGGTGTGCGTGCTGCTCTCCGCGCACAGCGCCTATCCGACGTCGTGGTCCGAGGACCTGACCCGTGCGGACAGCGTGCTCGTCGTGGACGACATCGCCCGCGCCGCGCTCAAGATCGGGCACTCGATCACGATCGAATGGATCGAGGGCGCGCTGCACGACGTGTTCCTCTCGCGGCACGAGGCCCGCGAGGAGGCGTACGCCCGGCTCGGTCACTGGGTCGACGGATGGGCGGCCGCGGACTCGGCCGCGCGGGCGGCGGCGTCGCGCGAGGCAGGCGCACCGGGCGTCGACTGAGCAGCGGAACCGCCGCCGGACGGCCCGACGCGCCGCTCAGGCGACGTGGTGCATCGCGCGCAGGAAGTGCTCGGCCGCGTGACCGTCCCCGGCGAGGATCGCCTCCGCGAGTGCGGCGTGGATCTCCCGCATCTGCTCGCGCTCGGCGCCTTCCACCGTCCACGGGCGGAGGTTGCGCGACAGGGGCATGCTCGTCTGGTCGAGCACCGCGTCGAGGATCTCGTTGTCCGAGTGCCGCGAGAGGTACTGCAGGAGCTCGCTGCGCCGCGCTGCGAGGACCGTCGGGTCGTCGAGGCCTTCGTCCAGGGCGCGCGCCAGTGCGGCCGCCTGCTCCCGTTCGGTATCGGTCAGCCGCGGCACCGCGATCGCGGCGACGGCGCCGCCGAAGTATCCCGCGTACTCGAGGGTCTTCTCGGTCAGTTGCGGAGGCACCTCCGTGACCTGGGTGTACCGGCTCGGGTGCATCTCGACGAGACCGACCCGCTCCAGCCGCTGGAGCGCCTCCCGGATCGGCATCCTCGAGACGCCGAACTTCTCTGCCAGCTCCGCGTCTCTGATGCGGTGGCCGGGCGGCAGGGTGCCGTCGATGATCGACGCCCCGACCCTCTGATAGACCTCGTCGGCGAGAAGCTGTTTCGGCGCCCCCAGAAGCGCCCGGCCCACGCCGGATTGCGGACCGCGTTCGTCCATCACTACCCCCAAGTAGTTTCCCCAGAACAGCACTATCCCACTCCGACCAGTCAAACCCAAATATCGGTTCGGAGCGTCGAAGCGAACGCGCGTTCTGCGACGCTGAAACGCTGTTCCGCGACGGCAAGGGTGTTTTCCGTGCCGAACGGTCCCGCGACGATCGGCGGCTCAGCCGCGACGTCGCGTGAGGTGCACGGTCACCTCGTCGCCCTCGCCCCGCCCGATCGCCCGGCGGACGGCGGCCGAGATCGGGAGCTTGTGCGTGCCGTCTCCGAGCGCCATGAAGGCGCCGTCGAAGGGATGGCCGTCGACCGTGCCCGACACCTTCACCAGGCCGCGCGTGCCGAAGATCCGTGCCGAGTCGGGCAGCTGCACGCAGATCCACGTGTCGCCCTCCCGCACGCGACCGAGCATGGCCGTGAAGGCGATGTCCAGCGGGCCGACGGTGCTCACGACGCCGCTCCGTCCTGGGCGGGGGCGGGGCCGGTGACCGAGAAGGCGTTTCCATCGGGGTCGCGCCAGGCGAACATCGGCGGGACCCCCGGCCAGCGCAGGATCTCGTCGGCCTCCACACCCGCGGCGAGCATGGCCGCGTGCGTGGCGTCGACGTCGTCGGAGGTGAACCGGATGCCGATCGCGCCGCGATGCACCTCCGGATCCGCCGGCTCGAGCGTGAGGATCACCTGCTCGTCGCCCGGTGCGAGCTCGATCCAGCGCCCGCCGTTCGGCGTCGGGGTGTCGCGCAGCACGGCGAACCCCAGTCCGCGGTAGAACCGCAGCGCGGCGTCCTGATCGTTCACCGGGATGCTCACCGTGCGGACGCCGGTGATGTGGAAGTCGTCCATGACATGTCCCTTCGGAGGTCGTCGGTTCCGTTCACGGAGATGACGAACGAGGGGCGCTGCGATCGACAGCGCGGCCGGAGCGGTCGATTCGCGCGAGGATCCGGTGGCTCCTTCCCCCCTCGGTTGGAGCCACCGGCCGTTCGCCCTTCCCCAGAAGGCGAACGTTCGGCATCGAGAGGGGAGTCCCGATGCCCGGTCGTCGGGGAACCAGAAGGGGTGGCTCCGGACGACACGTTCTGCGCCCGGCCGACGCGGGAAGAGGGGAGTATGCGGTGCGACCGGCTGGGACAACCGGCCGCACCTACCACCCCCCCCCGTGGCGCTGCACAGCCCGGGAAAACGCTGGTCGGCATCTGGGAGCCGGGCAGCGCGGAAGCCGTGCACTGGATGAGATCACACGAGAGCGATCCGATTACGCGGGTCTCCTGCGTCTCCGGAATCTTGTCGCGAAAAGGTCGAATCGACGTCAACCGACGTCGCCTTGCGACATTCTTCCCGGCTCAGACGGTGGCGGTTCCGCTGAAGTTGACGGTGCCGGCGCCGAAGGCGACGAGGCCGGTCGCGACGCCGTGCAGATTCCACGTGAGCACCATCGGGCACTGGATCGAGAGGCCGATCCCGTACTGGAGCGTCGTCTGCACGGTGACGGTCAGCTTCGTCGGGACGTCGGTGTAGTTGCCGAAGCCGCCGACCGCGCCGCCGTTGGGCAGAGACACATTGGTGAACACGAACGCGCCCGGCATGGCGCCGACGGTCGAGATATTGCCCGCGCCTGCCCCGAGGCCGACCGCCGAATTGTAGGTCTTGCCATCGGACATCGTCAGCGTCGCCTGGGTCACGATGTAAGTGAAGGCCGGCTGGAAGATGTTCGTGAAGCTGATCCCGCACTGCGTGGCGTCCAGGCCGAAGATCGACGGGAACGCGATCGTGCCCTTGTTGCCGGCGACGACGGCCTGCGAGGTCCACGCACCGGAGATGATGCCTCCGATGATCGGGAACCCGGCCTTGATGCACGTCGGACACGCGGGCGTGGATGCAGAGGCGAGCGGCATGGCCGCGGCCGCGGCGACGACCGGGATGCTCCAAGCGGCGCCCTTGACGACAGCGCGGCGATCGATGTGCTTCACAGTCTTCGTTTCAGACATGTGTTTCCTCCCCAGGAACGGTGATGACTCGGCACGACGAATGACGCGGCTATCGCGTCGGGTATTCGCCGTGCTCGGCTCATCCTTCAGGGGGAGGGTCGACGGAGGGCGACCCCGTGACGGGGGAACGTTGAAAGTTGTCGCCAGGACGACCTTCGGGCAGATCCGCGCCTGTCGACACGCTCAACGATCAGCAGGGGTGGGCGCATGCGCGTGTGCGTCGGCGTGCGTGTGAAGCGTCGCCCGAACGGGCGTCCAAACGTGACACAGGACGCGTTGGCGCCGATACCGCGACGTCAGCGGAGACACGGCGGTTTCGTCGCTGTGGGGGAGGTGGTGGCTCCGTCGACACGGACGGAGCCACCAGCAGGGTTCGCGGTCCCCATGATGCGAACCCGCCGGCACCGGGGAATCGGATACCGGGTGCCACCGAGAACTGGGGAGTTGCCCCGGCGGCGGAGCCACCGTAGCCCCCGGCAGGACGCGGCAACCGGGCGCCTGTCGCCGGAACGCGGGAACATGTCGCAGGGGCGACGGTTCGAGCCGCCCGACGTGCCGATTCTGCGGACTCCTTGCTGACCGTGGCTCGAGATCCTCGATCAGTCGTTCTCCTCTACCGGAAGTTGATGAACTGCAGATCCAGGTCGAGGTCGGATCCCTTGAGCAGCGCGATCACGGCCTGCAGGTCGTCACGGCTCTTGGACTGCACGCGCAGTTCGTCGCCCTGGATCTGCGACTTCACCGACTTGGGGCCCTCGTCGCGGATGATCTTGCCGATCTTCTTGGCGTTCTCGGAGCTGATGCCCTCCTTGAGGGTGGACTCGAGCCGGAACTCCTTGCCGCTCGCCGTGGGCTCGCCGGACTCGAGGCTCTTCAGCGAGATGCCGCGCTTGATGAGCTTGGACTGGAACACGTCCAGCACGGCACGCGCGCGCTCGTCCGAGTTCGCCAGGATCACGATCTTCTCGCCGCTCCACGCGATCGACGCGCCGACCCCCTTGAAGTCGTAGCGCTGCTCGATCTCCTTGCGGGCCTGGTTGAGGGCGTTGTCGGCCTCCTGACGATCCACCTTGGACACGATGTCGAATGAGCTGTCAGCCATACAGGCAGTGTAACGAGCGACGGCGTCAGGCGGTTCCGTGCACGGCGCCGCCGGGGCGCGCGGTCGACGAGCGCACGACGAACCGCGGAGTGAGCGTGCGGTGCTCGGGGGCGGCTCCGGGATTGTCCAGCTGCGCCAGCAGAAGGTGCGCGGCGAGGCGGCCCTGACCGGCGGGATCCTGAGCGAGGGTCGTCAGTCCGAAGAACGCCGAGAGCTTGTGGTCGTCGATCCCGACCACGGAGAGATCGTCCGGCACCCGCAGCCCGAGGTCGCGTGCGGCCAGGATGCACCCGATCCCGATCTCGTCGCTCGCGGCGAAGATGGCGGTCGGCCGGTCGTGGGCGAGCAGCGCCTTCGCCGCCGCGTAGCCCGAGGGGATGTCGAAGTCGGCTTCCCAGAAGCCCGACTCCTCCCCGTCGAGGCCCGCGGCCCGCATGGCGGACAGCCACCCGTCGTACCGGGCGTCACCCAGCTGGAAGGCGCTGGCGATCGTGCGTCCGGCGCCGACGTACGCGATCCGGGTGTGTCCGAGCGAGAGGAGGTGCTCGGTGGCGAGCGTCGCCATCCGCGCATTGTCCACGTCGACCGCGGTGGCGCCCTCGATGTAGCCGCCGATGCTGACGACGGGCTTGCCGAGGGCGCGCAGCGCGCGGATCTCGTCGCCGGTCAGCTCGATGCTCGCGGCGATGAGGCCGTCGATGCTCGCGCGGCGCAGGGAGCTGCCGAACACCTGGTCGCGCTGTGAATCGTTGCCCTGCAGGTCGTAGAGGGTCACGTCGTAGCCCTGGCTCAGCAGCACCGATTCGATGCCTGTGAGCAGGTCGGTGAAGAACCAGCGGTCGATGAAGGGGACCATGAACCCGATGTGCCGGGTACGCCCCGACGCGAGACCCGACGCGTTGGACGAGATGACGTAGCCGAGCTCGGCGGCCGCCGCGAGGACCTTCTCCCGGGTCGCCGCCGACGCGGTCTTGCCGTTCAGCGCTCGCGACACCGTCGCCGTGGACACACCGGCGAGCCGCGCCACATCGGCGATGTCAGCCACGGGGCCTCCTGAGATTCGGGTCAAGGAAGGGTATCGGTCCGAGGCGTCGGCCGGGCAGGGGGAGCGGGCGCATGACGATCGTTCGGAACATTGTTGTAAACGCTTGCGTACTCCGCAAGTCCCGCGGCCACGCCCAGGAATCGGGGAATATCGCGCATTCGCCGTCCTGCTGTCCAGAGATGAGAGTGCAAGGGGCGTTGCACGAGGCGGATCTTCATCGCATACTGTAAACGCTTGCAATGCGCAGGCGAAGCGCGCCGCAAGCCGCGGGGGACCCGATCGTCGTCGATCCGCGCTTCCACAGCACCGAGAGAGGTACACCGATGAAGGTGAACAGGAAGAGCATCGTCGGCTTCGGCGCGGTCCTCGTGGCCGGCGCACTGGCGCTGACCGGCTGCGGCGGCAGCGCGGGCTCCGCGAGCTCGACGTCCGACAGTGCCAAGAACGCCGGGACGCTGACCGTCTGGGTCGACTCCAACCGCGCGGCCGCCATGAAGCAGGTCGCCGCCGACTTCCAGAAGGACAAGGGCATCAAGATCGACCTGGTGGTCAAGGACTTCGGCAAGATCCGCGACGACTTCACCGCTCAGGTCCCCACCGGCAAGGGCCCCGACGTCACCATCGGCGCGCACGACTGGATCGGCTCCTTCGTGAAGGACGGCCTGGTCGCGCCGATCGAGCTCGGCGACTCCGCCTCGAAGTTCGAGAAGGTCGCGATCTCCGCCGTCACCTACGACAGCAAGGTCTACGGTCTGCCCTACGCCATCGAGAACATCGCGATCCTGCGCAACACGGCGCTCGCCGACTCTACCCCCGCCACCTACGACGAGATGATCGCCAAGGGCAAGGCGGCGGGCACCAAGTACCCGTTCCTGATCGGCCTCGACGCCGCGACCGGCGACGCGTACCACACCTACCCGTTCGAGACGTCGTTCGGCGGCCAGGTCTTCGCGCAGAACGCGGACGGCAGCTACGACGCCAAGAAGCTCACGATCGGCGACGAGGCCGGGCAGAAGTTCGCCACCTGGCTCGGCGCGCAGGGCGCCGCGGGCGTGTTCAACCCCGGCCTGACCGGTGACCTCGCCAAGGCCGCGTTCAACGCCGGCGAGGCGCCCTACTTCATCAGCGGTCCGTGGAACCTGCCCGACGCCGAGAAGGCCGGGATCAAGGTCTCCGTCGATCCGATCCCCAGTGCCGGCGGCCAGGAGGCCCGTCCGTTCGCCGGCGTGCAGGCGTTCTTCGTGAACGCGAAGTCGAAGAACACCCTCGCCGCGAACGAGTTCCTCGTGAACTACCTCGCCACCCCGTCCGTGCAGACGGCGCTCTACAAGGCCGGCGGCCGTCCGCCGGCACTGACCGAGTCGTTCCAGGCCGCGCAGTCCGACCCCGCCGTCGCCGGTTTCGCCAAGGTCGGCGCGAACGCCGTGCCGATGCCCTCGGTGCCCGAGATGGGCTCCGTGTGGGACGACTGGGGCAAGTCCGAGGTCGCGATCATCAAGGGCGCGGATCCGGTCGGCACCTGGACGACCATGTCCCAGGCGATCCAGACCAAGATCGGCTGATCCTCTCGTGAACCCGGTGCGGGGAGGCGCCGTCGACGCCTCCCCGCACCCTCCCGCTGACGACGTTGTGAAGGGGTCGAGATGACGGGTCCTGCCGTGCAGGAGAAGACGGCCGTGTCCGCCGAGGAGAAGGCGCGCAGCCGCCGCCAGCGCCGAGCCGCCGCATATGCGGAGGCCGCGTCCGCGGGCTGGAAGGTGTGGGCGATCAAGATCGTCGCGCTCGGGGTGATCGACGCGCTCGCGCTCTACGCGGTGATCGCGCTCGCCGCGAGCGCGCAGTGGACGCCGGCGGTGCTCGTCGCCGTGGGCGTCGTCGCGATCAACGTCGTCTATCTGGTGCCGGGCCTCCTGCCGGCGAAGTATCTGACGCCCGGACTGGTGTTCCTGCTGATCTTCCAGATCTTCGTGGTGCTCTACTCCGGCTACGTCGCCTTCACGAACTACGGATCCGGTCACAACTCGACCAAGGACGACGCCGTGCAGGCACTGCTCCTGCAGTCCCAGACCCGCGTCGCCGACTCGCCGACGTTCTCCGTCAAGGTGCTGGAGAAGGACGGGAAGTTCTTCTTCCTCACCACCGCGCCGGACAGCCGCGAACCGGTCATCGGCGGCGCAGACCGTCCGCTCTCTGCGGAGCCGGGCATCACCGCGGACGGCGCTCCCGGGTTCACGACGCTCGACTTCGCGGGCGTCATCGCCCACCAGGACGAGATCGCCGCCCTCTCTGTGCCGCTCTCGGACGACCTCAACACGGGTTACCTCAAGACCACCGACGGATCCAAGGCGTACCTGTTCACCTCGTCCCTGAAGTGGGATCCGAAGGCCGACACCATGACGGACGCCAAGACGGGCGTCGTCTACCGCGACACCGGCCACGGCGCGTTCACGGCCGCCGACGGCAAGGCGCTGCTGCCCGGCTGGCAGGTGTGGGTCGGGGGCGAGAACTTCGTCCGCGCTTTCTCGGACCAGTCCATCCGCGGACCGTTCTTCGCGGTGCTGCTGTGGACCTTCGCGTTCGCGATCCTCTCGGTCGCGACGACGTTCATCCTCGGTCTCTTCCTCGCGATCGTCTTCAACGACCCGAGGATGCGCAGCCGCAAGTACTACCGCGTGGTGATGATCCTGCCCTACGCGTTCCCGGCGTTCCTGTCGGCCCTGGTCTGGGCCGGGCTGTTCAACAAGGACTTCGGCTTCATCAACCAGGTGGTGCTCGGCGGTGCGTCGATCCCGTGGCTCACGGACCCCTGGCTGGCCAAGGGGGCGATCCTCATCGCGAACCTGTGGCTCGGATTCCCCTACATGTTCCTCGTCACGACCGGTGCCCTGCAGTCGCTGCCCGACGACGTCGTCGAGGCCGCGCGGGTGGACGGGGCGAGCGTCTGGCAGACCTTCCGGCTCATCAAGTTCCCGCTCCTGCTCGTGGCGGTCGCCCCGCTGCTGATCGCGTCGTTCGCGTTCAACTTCAACAACTTCGGGCTGATCTACCTGCTCACCAACGGCGGTCCCCAGTTCACCGGCGCCGGCATCAACGTGGGGTCCACGGATCTGCTCATCTCGATGGTCTACAAGGTCGCCTTCGTCGGCTCCGAGCGGGACTACGGGCTCGCCAGCGCCTTCTCGATCATCATCTTCGTGCTCGTCGCCGTGATCTCCCTGATCGGGTTCCGGCAGACCAAGGTGCTGGAGGATCTGAACTGACATGACCGACATCGCATCGACCACGTCCGACGCCTCGACCGCGACCGCCGCCCTCCTCGCGCCGGCCGCGCCGCGCACGCGACGCCCGTTCGGCCGCTGGTTCCGCGAGACCGGCTGGCGGCACCTGATCGGCATCGTCATGCTCGTCTTCGCGGGCTTCCCGCTCGTCTACGTGCTGTCGGCGTCGCTGAACCCGGGCGGGACGCTCCTCAGCACCAACGGGCTGTTCTCGAAGATCAGCCTCGACAACTACGTGCAGCTGTTCCAGGATCCGTCCCGGCCGTACGGCGCATGGTTCCTCAACACGATCTTCATCGGCGTGCTGGCCTCGGTGTTCAGCGTCTTCCTGTGCGCGCTCGCCGCATATGCCTTCTCGCGCATGCGCTTCCGCGGCCGCCGGACGGGGCTCATGACCCTGCTGCTGGTGCAGATGTTCCCGCAGCTGCTCGCGATCGTGGCGATCTTCCTGCTGATGTCCGCGATCGGCGACATCTTCCCCGCCCTCGGCCTCAACTCGCAGATCGGCCTGATCCTCGTCTACCTCGGCGGCGCACTGGGGGCGAACACGTTCCTCATGTACGGCTTCTTCAACACGATCCCCGCCTCGATCGACGAGGCGGCGAAGATCGACGGTGCGGGCCATGCCCGGATCTTCTTCACGATCATCCTGCGCCTCGTGGCGCCGATCCTCGCCGTCGTCGGCCTCCTCGCGTTCATCGGCATCACGGGAGACTTCCTGATCGCGTCCACCGTGCTCATCTCCCCGGAGAAGCAGACGCTCGCCGTGGGGCTGTACCAGTACGTCTCCACGGATGCGAAGAACTACGCGGTGTTCGCGGCCGGGGCCGTCCTCGCCGCCGTCCTGCCGATGATCCTGTTCCTCTCGCTGCAGAAGTACATCGTCGGCGGCCTGACCGCCGGCAGTGTGAAGTAGCGTTCCCTCGAACGCGATCCGCGTTCCCGATCACAATCCGAGGGCTCTGTCACGGCACCGGCCGTGCAACCACGTCGCACATACGGCGGGCTGCCGCCGTCCACGAAAGGCCCGGAATGACCGACCTCCTCCCGCACCACGACGGATCCCCGCTGCACGTCTCGGACGACGCGCCCGCCCTCGGCGACGTGGTCAGGGTGCGCTTGCGCGTGCCCGACGGCTACGGCCCGCTCGTCGCGGTGCGCACCCGTTCGAACCCCGACCACGAGCCGGAGTGGACCGATGCCGAGCGCATCGGGGCCGCCGACGGGTGGGAGTGGTGGGAGGCGCCGGTGACCGTGCGCAACCCGCGCCACGGCTATCGGTTCCTGCTGCAGCACGCGGACGGCCGCGTGGAGTGGCTCAACCAGACCGGGATCCACCGGCTGGAGACGCTCGACGCCGAGGACTTCGCCCTCGTCGCCGAGGCCGCCCCGCCCGCGTGGCTGCACGGGTCGGTGATGTACCAGGTGTTCCCCGACCGCTTCGCCCGTTCGGCCCAGGCCGACCTGCATCCGACGCCGGACTGGGCGATCCCGGCCGAGTGGGACACCCCGGTCGACCCGGTCATGCCTGGGCGAGCCCAGCAGTTCTACGGCGGCGACCTGCCGGGCGTCGTGGAGCACCTCGACCATCTCGTGGAGCTCGGCGTGAACCTGCTCTACCTGACGCCGGTGTTCCCCGCCGCGTCCAACCACCGCTACGACGCCTCGAGCTTCCTCCGCATCGATCCGCTGCTGGGCGGCGACGAGGCGTACGCGCGCCTGATCGACGAGGCGCACGCCCGGGGGATCCGGGTGATCGGCGACCTCACCAGCAACCACTCCGGCGACCGTCACGAGTGGTTCCGTGCCGCCTTCGGGCATCCCGGCGCTCCCGAGGAGGAGTTCTACTACTTCACCGACGAGGACAACACCGAGTACGAGTGCTGGCTGGGCGCACGCAGCCTGCCCAAGTTCGACTGGGCGAGCGACGAGCTGCGGGAGCGCTTCATCACCGGGGAGGACTCCGCCGTCGCGCACTGGCTCAAGCCCCCGTACGGCGCCGACGGCTGGCGCGTGGACGTGGCGAACATGACCGGACGCCTGGGCGCGATCGACCTGAACGCCGATGTGCGCCGGCTCCTGCGCGACACCGTGCGCGGGATCAACCCCGAGGCGATCCTGCTCGGCGAGTCCACGAACGACGCCACGAGCGACCTGCAGGGCGACGGCTGGGACGGGGCCATGACGTACCCGTCGTTCACGCGCCCGGTGTGGGCCTGGCTCAGCGAGCCGAACGGCGCGCCGTACCTGGACGCCGAGGGGGAGGAGCGCACCGAGAGCTGGTTCTTCGGGATGCAGATCGGCGGGATCCCGCGCTACACCGCGCGGGACTTCGTCGACTCGATGACGCGCTTCACGGGCGGCATCCCCTGGCGCGTGCGACTGGGCAACATGCAGCCGTTGGACACGCACGACACCGCGCGCTTCGCGACGAACGCGGCGCCCGGGACCGTTCCGGTCGCCGTGGGGCTGTCGATGACGCTGCCCGGCCTGCCCGTGGTGTTCGCCGGCGACGAGTTCGGCCTCACCGGGGTCGACGGGGAGTCCAGCCGCACGCCGATCCCCTGGGGGTCCGAGGACCGCCCCGAGACGGCGGAGCGGATCGCGCTGTACCGGGACCTCGTCGGGATCCGCCGCGCGCACCCCGTGCTCGGCGCGGGCGGGCTGCGCTGGCTGCACGTCGACGACGAGTGCGTGGTGTTCGTGCGAGAGTCCGCGGCCGAGACCGTGCTCGTGCTTGCCGCCCGCGGGGACGCCGACGTCGCGCTCCCGCCGCGGGCCCTGGCGGGTGCCGCCGGCGCCGCGGCGCTCTTCGGCGACGCGACGCTGGCTGTCGCGGACGACGGCGCGGTGGCCCTGGCGGCGGACGGTCCGGTGTTCGCCGCGTGGGCGCTGCCCGGGGTGGCGGCGCCGGACGCGCGCTGAGAGCGCCGACCGGACGCTCGGGCGGCTGTGCGCCGGGGCGTCCGGCGACACGCGCGCGACCGGATCCGCGCGCCCTCCCGCGCTCGGCCCTCGGCGCTCGTAGGCTCGGAGCATGGCTCGGATCGGCGGTCGCAGCACGCCGCTGGCGTGGTTCGCCGGCGTCGTCTGCGCGGGCGTGGTCGCGGGCCTCGTGTACCTCGCCGCGCCCATGGGGCCGGTGATGCTGAAGTACTTCGGCGACCTGCTCTCGCACTGAGCGTGCGGGATCCGGCGAGCGTGCCCGGCTCCTCGTCGCGGAACGGCGGGTGGACCTGCATCGGCGCTTTCCGGCACGCCTCCGCCGTGCCGGCGCCCGGCGGAGCTAGCCTCGGAGCACCGCATCCCCTATGGAGGAGCTCCCATGAGTGACCACGAGGTTTCGAAGCCGGCGCAGGCGCACGACGTCGACGACGCCGTGGCCGCCGCGCCCGAAGCGGACGCCCAGGGCGCCGCCGAGACGGCGGACACCGCCCCGCGCACCGACGTCCCGGCCGCCGCGGAGGCATCCGCGTCGCACGAGCCGGTCGAGGAGACGGCCCCGGCCGCTCAGCCCGATCACGCAGCCGTCGCCCAGAGCGCCAACGAGAGCCTCGCCGAGGCGGAGCGCGCCGCGGCGGATGCCACCGCCCCCGCGCCCGAGCACGCCGCGGAGCAGAAGTCCGCCGCCGAGAAGCCGGCCGTCGACCCGGAGCTCGCCGCGTTCGAGGAGGCGGAGGCCGCCTACCCCGGCACGTTCGGGGGCACGTTCACCCCGCCGCCCGCCGTGCGCCCCGCAGAGGTCGTGGAGGAGACGGTCGCGATCGACGCCGCGACCACCCGCGTCGACACGGCCGACGACGCCCGCACCCAGGTGCTCGCGCCGCCGCCGGCCGCGGTCGCGACGGCGGCCGTCGACGCGCCTCCGATCTTCGTGCAGGCACCGGAGGCCCCCCGCGAGCGCGGCAACCGCGGCGCGATCTTCGGCATCGGTCTGCTGGCGGCGATCGCGTTCGCGATCCTCTACCTGGGCACGACGCTCGGCATCGCCGCGTTCGAGGGCAACATCTCCACGACCGACGGCTTCGTCCCGGTCCTGCTCGACCACCTGAAGTCGGCGGGTCTGTGGGTCCCGGTCGCCGCCTTCGCGATCGGCTTCTGGATCCTCGGCGGCATCATCAACCGCGGCCGCTGGGGCTTCTGGGTCGTCTTCGGCATCATCGTCGGCGCCTTCGCCTACGGCGGGCACGTGCTCGGCGCGATCGGCTCCGTGGAGTTCTGGAAGCTCGGCGGATCCGAGCTCGCCGGCCTCGCGAACGCGCAGCTGCTCTCCCCGCTCGCGATCGCCGCGTTCATCTTCGGCCGCGAGCTCACGATCTGGTTCGGCGCCTGGGCCGCGCGCACCGGCGCCCGCCGCACCGCGCAGAACGAGGAGGCGCAGCGCGAATACGAGCGCGTCCTCGAAGCCGGTCCCCAGCTGCCCTAGCCGCAGGAACCGCCCTCCGGGCAGGAGACCATCACGGACGACATCACGCCGAACCCCCGCGAGCCCCGGCCCGCGGGGGTTCGGCCTGTCCTCGCCTGGGTCATCGGAGTGGTGTCGTTCTTCGCGCTGACCATCATGGGCCTCGGCGTGCTCAGCCTGTTCGCCGAGCACGACATCATCTCGGTGCCACGACTGGGGCAGCTGCCGGGGGTGGTGGGCATGGTGCTCGCCGTGCTGGTGTTCGCGCTCGCGCTCTGGGTGGTGCTCGCCGATGCGCGTCCGTCGTTCGTCGCGACCGTCTTCCTGGCGCTCGGCGCCGCGCTCGTGCATCTCGGCGGCGTCTGGGGCGCTGCTGTGGCCGAGGGCGCAGGTGCCGTCGGCGCCACTGCCGCGGCGGGGCAGCTGGTGCTCGGGGGAGCGAGCGCGGTGATCGTGGTGGCCGCCCTGCTCGCCGGATGGGTGGCGATCGCCCTGCGCCGCACCGCGGCGCGCGCCCCGCACTGGCCGTGGGAGAAGGACGACGACGACGTGTGAGCCCCGGCCGGTCGACCTTCTCCCGGTCACGTCGGCCTGACCCGGGGGACCCCGGCATGCGCGCCGCGGATCTCGCGTGCCGTCGCCGCCCGGGCGTGTCCGCGCCGTACGCTGGTGTCGTGGAGCGCTCGCTGGAGACGCAGGTGGACCAGGCCGTCGAGGCCTGGCTCCGCTGGGTGCCCCGCTGGGAGCCGGCGACCCATCGCGGCAGGGTCGCGCCGTGCCGCCGCTGCCTGGGGTCCCCGGTGCTGTCGGCCGCAGGCATCGGCGCGAACGTCCCGCACGGCGTGCAGCACGGACTCTCGACCCGGATCAAGGCGATCGTCGACCACGCCGTCGCCGAGTACACGGCGCTGAACCTGCCGATGCTGCAGGGCGAGCTCGACCAGCAGGCCGCCCGCAACCGCGCCCGCGCCTATCGCCCGACCGAGGATCTCGAGCCCGAGTACGAGGGGATGCCGCTGGATCCCGATCCCGTGCCGGGTGCGCCGTTCCTGTTCACGCTCGCCGGCATGGCGGACGAGGACGCGGGCGAGCTGCCGCCTCTGCCGCCGCTCAGCGACGAGGCGAAGGCCGCGCTGCGCCACGAGGTCGCGCTGGCCGACGACTACGCGAACGTCGTGGGGCGGGAGATCTGCGGACTGCTGCTGCGGCATCGGCTGCGCGTGCAGGCGGCGATCAGCGAATACGTCGAGCCCCAGATCGAGGCGATGCTCGCCGAGCTCACCGAGGCGCTGGACTCGCCCTTCGACCCCGACACGCTCTGAGTCCCCGGGGCCAGGGCAGATCCGCCGGCGCGGCTCGACGGCTTCCGCGTCGCCCGGCGCGCCGCGCCGCGTCCATTTGACCGACCGTGTTACCGCGCATTACCATAGAGCGGGTATGCGTGTGTCTTGACGCGCGCGTACCGGGCGCCGGCACTCGCCGGTTCCGCCCCCACGGCATACCCACCATCTACACGCACGTCGTCCTCGGCGTGCGGGCGGGTCTGATGTGAAACCCATCACGCTGTCACCGTGCAGCACAACTAGGAGAAGCAGTGCCAACTATTCAGCAGTTGGTTCGCAAGGGCCGTTCGCCGAAGGTCTCCAAGACCAAGGCTCCCGCTCTGAAGTCGAACCCGCAGCAGGCCGGCGTGTGCACCCGTGTGTACACCACCACCCCGAAGAAGCCGAACTCGGCGATGCGCAAGGTCGCTCGTGTGAAGCTCCGCAACGGCACCGAGGTCACCGCGTACATCCCCGGTGAGGGCCACAACCTGCAGGAGCACTCGCTGGTGCTCGTGCGCGGTGGTCGTGTGAAGGACCTCCCCGGTGTCCGCTACAAGATCGTCCGTGGCGCCCTGGACACCCAGGCCGTCAAGAACCGTAAGCAGGCTCGTTCCCGCTACGGCGCGAAGAAGGGTTGAGTTAGATGCCTCGTAAGGGCCCCGCCCCCAAGCGCCCCGTCGTCAACGACCCGGTCTACGGCGCACCGATCGTCAGCCAGCTGGTCAACAAGATCCTCATCGACGGCAAGAAGTCGCTCGCTGAGGCCATCGTCTACGGCGCCCTCACCGGCGTCGAGGCGAAGAGCGGCCAGGATGCCGTCGCGACCCTGAAGAAGGCTCTCGACAACATCCGCCCGACTCTCGAGGTCAAGAGCCGCCGCGTCGGCGGTTCGACCTACCAGGTCCCGGTCGAGGTGAAGCCGCACCGCGCGAACACCCTCGCCCTCCGCTGGCTCGTGGGCTACGCCAAGAGCCGTCGTGAGAAGACCATGACCGAGCGCCTCCAGAACGAGATCCTGGACGCCTCGAACGGCCTGGGTGCCGCGGTCAAGCGCCGCGAGGACACCCACAAGATGGCCGAGTCGAACCGCGCGTTCGCGCACTACCGCTGGTAATCATCCAGTCGGGCCGGGATCGGATCGCCGGTCCCTCGGTCCCTCGGTCCCTGAGGCTCTCGAAGGGCTGAAGGGCCGAAGGATCGGGGATCCGATCCCGGCACCCCACACTTTCCTTCGTCGCATAACGACAGCAAGAAGATAAGGACACCCCCGTGGCACAAGAAGTGCTCACCGACCTGAGCAAGGTCCGCAACATCGGCATCATGGCGCACATCGATGCCGGTAAGACCACGACGACCGAGCGCATCCTGTTCTACACGGGTGTGAACCACAAGCTCGGCGAGACCCACGACGGTGCGTCGACGACCGACTGGATGGAGCAGGAGAAGGAGCGCGGCATCACGATCACGTCTGCCGCCGTGACCTGCTTCTGGAACAAGAACCAGATCAACATCATCGACACCCCCGGTCACGTGGACTTCACGGTCGAGGTGGAGCGCTCGCTCCGCGTCCTCGACGGTGCGGTCGCCGTGTTCGACGGCAAGGAGGGCGTGGAGCCCCAGTCCGAGACCGTGTGGCGTCAGGCCGACAAGTACAACGTCCCCCGCATCTGCTTCGTCAACAAGATGGACAAGCTCGGCGCGGACTTCTACTACACCGTCGACACCATCGTGAACCGCCTCGGCGCCAAGCCCCTCGTGCTGCAGCTGCCGATCGGTGCCGAGAACGACTTCGTCGGCGTCGTCGACCTCATCGAGATGCGTGCCCTGGTGTGGCCCGGCGATGCCAAGGGTGACGTGACCATGGGCGCCTCGTACGAGGTGCAGGAGATCCCGGCCGACCTCAAGGACCGCGCCGAGGAGTACCGCCAGCAGCTGCTGGAGACGGTCGCCGAGACCGACGAGGAGCTTCTCGAGAAGTTCTTCGGCGGCGAGGAGCTCACCGTCGCCGAGATCAAGGGCGCCATCCGCAAGATGGTCATCGCCAGCGAGATCTACCCGGTGCTCTGCGGCTCCGCGTTCAAGAACCGCGGTGTGCAGCCGATGCTGGACGCCGTCGTCGACTTCCTGCCGTCGCCGCTGGACATCCCGGCCATCGAGGCGCACGACCCGAAGGACGAGGAGAAGATCATCGAGCGTCACCCCGACGCGAAGGATCCCTTCTCCGCCCTGGCCTTCAAGGTCGCCGTGCACCCGTTCTTCGGTCGTCTCACCTACGTGCGCGTCTACTCGGGCGAGCTTGAGTCGGGCGCCCAGGTCATCAACTCGACCAAGGGCAAGAAGGAGCGCATCGGGAAGATCTTCCAGATGCACGCCAACAAGGAGAACCCGGTCGACAAGCTGACCGCCGGCAACATCTACGCCGTCATCGGCCTGAAGGACACCACCACCGGTGACACCCTCGCCGACCCGGCCGCCCCGGTCGTCCTCGAGTCGATGACGTTCCCGGAGCCGGTCATCGAGGTCGCCATCGAGCCGAAGACCAAGGCCGACCAGGAGAAGCTGGGCACCGCGATCCAGAAGCTCGCCGAAGAGGACCCGACGTTCCGCACGGAGCTCAACCCCGAGACCGGTCAGACGACCATCAAGGGCATGGGCGAGCTGCACCTGGACATCCTCGTGGACCGCATGAAGCGCGAGTTCAAGGTCGAGGCCAACGTCGGCAAGCCGCAGGTGGCGTACCGCGAGACGATCAAGAAGGCCGTCGAGAAGCACGACTACACCCACAAGAAGCAGACGGGTGGATCGGGCCAGTTCGCGAAGATCCAGTTCACCATCGAGCCCCTCGAGGTGACCGCGGAGCAGACCTACGAGTTCGTCAACAGCGTCACCGGTGGCCGCATCCCGCGCGAGTACATCGAGCCGACCAACCAGGGCTTCCAGGACGCCATGGCCACCGGAGCCCTCGCGGGCTACCCGATGGTCGGCGTCAAGGCGACCCTGATCGACGGCGCGTCGCACGACGTCGACTCCTCGGAGATGGCGTTCAAGATCGCCGGCTCCATGGGCTTCAAGGAGGCCGTGCGCCGCGCGAACCCCGTGCTGCTCGAGCCGCTGATGGCCGTCGAGGTCCGTACTCCCGAGGAGTACATGGGCGACGTCATCGGCGACCTGAACTCGCGTCGTGGCCAGATCCAGTCGATGGAGGACGCCCAGGGCGTCAAGGTCGTCCGCGCGTCGGTGCCGCTGTCCGAGATGTTCGGCTACATCGGCGACCTGCGCTCGAAGACCTCGGGCCGCGCCGTCTACTCGATGGAGTTCGACAGCTACGCCGAGGTCCCGAAGGCCGTCGCCGACGAGATCATCCAGAAGACCAAGGGCGAGTAAGCCCTAGGAGCCTGCGCGTCGGGATCTGATTCGGCCCTTCGAGAACCTCAGGGACCACCCTTCGAGAACCTCAGGGACCGATTCGGATCCCGCCGCCCAGGCACTCAGACAACTTCACATCGTCTCTCTACTAAACTGAGAATCAAACCCGTAGGAAAGCGGTCACAATCCAGTGCCCGGTGCCCCTACATGACGTCCTGAGGAGGACCCAGTGGCTAAGGCCAAGTTCGAGCGGACCAAGCCGCACGTGAACATCGGAACGATCGGTCACGTCGACCACGGCAAGACCACGCTCACCGCTGCGATCTCGAAGGTGCTCGCCGACAAGTTCCCGTCGGCCACCAACGTTCAGCGCGACTTCGCGTCGATCGACTCCGCTCCTGAGGAGCGTCAGCGCGGTATCACGATCAACATCTCGCACGTCGAGTACGAGACCCCGAAGCGTCACTACGCTCACGTCGACGCGCCCGGTCACGCCGACTACATCAAGAACATGATCACCGGTGCGGCTCAGATGGACGGCGCGATCCTCGTGGTCGCCGCCACCGACGGCCCGATGGCTCAGACCCGTGAGCACGTGCTGCTCGCCAAGCAGGTCGGCGTGCCGTACCTGCTCGTCGCGCTGAACAAGAGCGACATGGTCGACGACGAGGAGATCCTGGAGCTCGTCGAGCTCGAGGTCCGCGAGCTGCTGTCGTCGCAGGACTTCGATGGCGACAACGCCCCCGTCGTGCGCGTCTCGGGCCTCAAGGCTCTCGAGGGCGACGAGAAGTGGGTGCAGTCGATCGTCGAGCTCATGGAGGCTGTCGACGAGTCCATCCCGGACCCGGTGCGCGACAAGGACAAGCCGTTCCTGATGCCGATCGAGGACGTCTTCACGATCACCGGTCGTGGCACGGTCGTCACCGGTCGCGCCGAGCGTGGCACCCTCGCCATCAACTCCGAGGTCGAGATCGTCGGCATCCGCCCGACGCAGAAGACCACGGTCACGGGTATCGAGATGTTCCACAAGCAGCTCGATGAGGCGTGGGCCGGCGAGAACTGCGGTCTTCTCCTCCGTGGCACCAAGCGCGAGGACGTCGAGCGCGGCCAGGTCGTCGTGAAGCCGGGTTCGATCACCCCGCACACCGAGTTCGAGGGCACCGCGTACATCCTGTCCAAGGACGAGGGTGGCCGCCACAACCCCTTCTACACGAACTACCGTCCGCAGTTCTACTTCCGCACCACGGACGTGACCGGCGTCATCACGCTGCCCGAGGGCACCGAGATGGTCATGCCCGGTGACACCACGGACATGAAGGTCGACCTCATCCAGCCGATCGCCATGGAAGAGGGCCTCGGCTTCGCGATCCGTGAGGGTGGCCGCACCGTCGGCGCCGGCACGGTGACCAAGGTCATCAAGTAAGCATCTGCTTCTGCGCACAGGGGTCGGGCCTTCGGGCCCGGCCCCTGTGTCGTTGTCGGGCGGCGTTCGGGGGCGGGAAATCCGCCCCACGTCGATGCTGCTTCATCTGCCGACACGTGGTGCGCCAAGGGTTCCGTTCCGGGGTCCTGAGCGGCAGAATGGCGACGTGCGGGCCGACAGTCGGCTCGATCTAGGGAGGGAAACCCCATGGGTCTCGGTGACGCCATCAACGACGCGGTGAACAAGGGCAAGGAGTTCTTCGAGGAGAACAAGGACAAGGTCGAGGAGCTGCTGCACAGCGAGCAGGCCGAAGGCATCAGCGACACCGTTCTGGGTGGCGCTGCGGATCTCGCCAAGAAGGTCGCTCCCGGCGCCGCCGAGCAGATCGACGGGGTGCGCGACAACCTCGACAAGCAGGTCGGCAACGAGTGACGCCTGACGCGTCGCACTGACATCTCGCGAAGGGCGGGGAGCACGGGCTCCCCGCCCTTCGTCGTGCTCGATATACTGCGACTGTCCTGTGGGAGGACGAGCGGGTTTGTCTGATGCTGCTGGGGAGCAGATGTGAATCTCGAAGACTATGGGCGTCTCGTACGTCGGCACTGGGGCGCGATCGCGCTGAGCATCGGTCTGGGGCTGGCCGTCGCGTTCGGGGTGAGCGCGCTGATGCCGAAGGTGTACACCGCGGACGCGAGCGGGTTCGTCGTCTCGCAGAGCGGCGGATCCACGGGCATCGCCTCGCTCGGAGACGCCTACGCGAAGTCGCGCGCGAAGTCCTACGTCGAGATCGCCAAGAACCGCACGATCGCGCAGGCGGTGATCGGCCAGCTCGATCTCAAGACCACTCCGCAGACGCTCGTCAACCAGATCTCGGCATCCGTGCCGCTCGACACCGTGACGCTGCGGATCACGGCCCAGGCGGCGACGCCGCAGCAGGCGCAGGATCTGGCGAACGCCTGGATCCGCGCCCTCGCCGTCGAGGTCCAGAAGCTCGAGAGCGGGGAGGTGCTGACTGAGGGCGGAGCCGCCGCGCCGGCGGAGGGCGATCCGGCCGGTGCCGCGGTGGTCGCGCTCGTCCCCGGCGACACCGCGGTCCTGCCCAGTGCGCCGAGCTCGCCGAACCTGAGGCTGAACCTTCTCCTCGGCGCGCTCATCGGACTCGCGCTCGGCATCGCATGGGCGCTGGTGCGCAGCACGGTCGACAAGCGGATCCGCTCCGCCGCCGCGGTGGAGAGCACCTACGACGTGTCCGTGGTCGGGACCCTGCCGGTCGACGACGTCCTCGCCGGCGCCGGTCGTCGCCTGATCAGCACCTCGAGCGCACGAGCCGACAACGAGCATCTGCGACTGGCCGAGGCGCTGCGCGAGCTGCGGACGAACATCCAGTTCCTGCATGTGGACGACCCGCCGCGCGTCATCGTCCTGACCAGCCCCGTGCCCGGCGACGGCAAGTCCACCGTCGTGGCCAACCTCGCGCTGGCGATCGCCGAATCCGGACGACGGGTGGTGCTCGTCGACGGAGATCTGCGTCGGCCGACCGTCGCGGAGAGCTTCGGGGTGAGCGGGGCGGCGGGCCTCACCGATGTGCTCGTCGGCAGTGCGCAGATCGGCCAGGTCCTGCAGCGCACCGCGTGGCATCGCAACCTCTACCTGCTGACGTCGGGCACGGTCCCTCCGAACCCGAGCGAGCTCGTCGGCACACAGGTGATGCGGGACCTGCTGCGCGAGCTCAGCGAGCACGCGATCGTGCTGGTGGACGCGCCGCCGCTGCTGCCCGTGACCGATGGGGCGATTCTCGCGAACCAGGCCGATGGCGCCATCGTGGTGGTGCGGGCGGGGCGCACGCACATCGACGAGCTGGGCAAGGCGCTGTCGAACCTCGCCAAGGCCGGGGCAGTGGCACTGGGGATCGTGATCAACCGGATCCCGGTCAAGGGAATGGATCGTGCAGGCTACGGCTACTACGGCGGCGGCTACGTCGGCAAGAACGCGGGATACGTGTCCGCGAACCCGGACGCGGCGCCTCTCCACGAGGTGCTCGCCGAGGCGGAGCGATGACCGCCGTGTCGACCGGGCCGGCTACGCAGGTCGTGGAGCGCACCTTCGGGGACATCCGGATCCGCTCGACGAGGGCGACCGGGGGCGTGCTTTCGCTCACGGCGGGGGCCGGGATGCTCTCCGTGCATGGCGTGCGAAGGGGTCGCGTGGCCGTCCGGGGCGGATCGTCCCCATTCGAGATCACGCAGAACGGGGCTCTGCTGATGTCCGACAGCTCCGCGATGGCGGCGGTACTGCGCCCCAGCGACCTCGTCTCGATCACGCTCGCCCTGCCGCCAGGAGAGACGGTGTCTCCGGGGGTGCGGGTCGCGGCAGGCGGGGAGACTCTGCTCAGCGGCGTCATCGCCTTCGCCGCCGAGGTCGTGCTCGCGGTCGACCGTGAGGCGATGGGCGTTCCCCATCCGCATATCGAGCTGCTCATCCGCGACATGGTCGCTCGCCTGCTGACCGTCGAGGCGGTGCAGGAGGCGCCGAACCCGATGCGGCGTGCCCTCTCGGTGATCCTGCGGATGCACGCCGATCCGGCGCTCAGCTCGCGGCGCATCGCCGAGGCGGTGAACCTCTCGGTCCGTCAGTTGGAGAGGCAGTTCCACGCACAGGGCACGACGATCGCGCGGGAGGTGCGGCACGCGCGCCTCGATGCCGCGGTGAGGCTGCTCAGCGAGGATCCGACCGGGACGTCCAGCATCGACGAGATCGCGCACCGCGTCGGGTTCTCCGGCGGTTCGCCGCTGGCCAGGGCGATGGTGCGCGAGGGGCTGCCCGCGCCGTCGGTGGTGCGCATGGGTGTGCGTCTCGCCGGCTGACGCCCTGCGTTCGGCCGAGGCCGCCGTGGGAGTCGTGCCGAACGCGACACCTCTGCGTCCGCACGCGTCGTTTCGCGCCGGATGGCGTTGGGGGCCTGGCGACCATGCGCTGTCATGAGGGCGGGACACCAAGCGCTGGGGCGCTGAGCTCGCATCCGGATGGGACCGGATGCGGTCGAGCTCGATGTAGGCGGAAGCCATCTGGGAGACATCATGACCGAGAACGCGGGGATCGGCCGTCGAGCCGTGCTCAGGGGTGCCGCCTGGAGCGTGCCGGTGCTGGCCGCGGCGGTGGCCGTGCCGGCCTATGCGGCGAGCGGCTGCGCCGACTTCAGCGTCGGCGGGGCGGGGATCGTCGCCACGGGGTCGAACTACACCGCGACCTTCGGCGTCAACAAGGCCGGGGGTGCCCAGCCGCTGACGGGGTGGTCGCTCGTGATCACCCTGGTGCCGAAGGCGGGTGGGCCCAGCATCACCGTGCCGGCGCAGACCACGTCCGGCACCACCATCACGCGCACCAACCTGGCCAACGGCAACGTCCAGCTGGAGATCACCGGAGCCACCGGCACGACCGTCTCGTTCGGAGGCTCTTTCACCGGCGGCTACACGGGAAGCGCCGTGTGGACCAAGGGCGCCTGCCAGATCTCCAAGGGCATCGACTTCGGAGCACCGATCGTGCCGTTCAGCGGCATGAGCGCCACCCTCAACGCGGGTACGCACACCAGCGCCTACCTTGCAGGCACCGCCTCATTCACTCCGCCGGCTGGGGTGGCAGCGGTGACGAACGCGACGCTGACCTTCAGCGTTCAGCAGAAGCCGAACAAGCACGTTCTGATCGGCAGCGGACCGACAGCGGCCACGGTCGTCTCGGGGGCGGGATGGAGTTTCACCAGCGCCAGTTCATCGGGCGACACGGTCACCTACGTCTTCACCTTCACGGGCAGCACGTCCGCGGGCTCGACCAGCAGCCTGAGCTTCCGGCTCAACGGGTCGGGCTCGATCGGCAATGGGGATTTCCCGGTCACGATCGGCGGCACCCGGACCCTGTCTGGAACACAATTCGTCACGGTGACGCCCACCGTGACGACCGCAAACTGGTAGCCGGTTCTGTGGCTCATAGAGTCCGTCCCGCCTGGCGCAGCGCCTCGCGCACGCGGCGTGCGGGTTCGCCGGGGCGGCGCAGGTGCTCGGCGGTGATCCGGACCACTCGCCAGCCCGCGGCGGTGTACGCCTGATACTTGTCGATGTCCTTCGCCCATCGTCGACGGTCGGTGCGGTGGTAGTCGCCCTCGTACTCGACCGCGACCTGATGGTCGGGGTAGGCGATCTCGCTGCAGCCGAGGAACTCGCCGCGGGAGGAGACGTCGACGTCGAGGGCCGGTGCGGGCAGGCCCGTGCCGGTGGTGAGTGCGAGCCGCAACGCGGTCTCCTGGGGTGACGCCGACCCGATGCGGATCAGCGTGCGCGCCTCCCTGAGCTTCCGGATCCCGATCCGGCGACCGGCGCGGATCACCGCGTCGAGATCCTCGAATGTGGCCAACGGTGCGTGGAGCACTCGCCCGAACGGTCCGGGGATCCGCGGGATCCGCACGATCGCGTCGCCGACCGCCACGAGCGCATCGATGCCGAGGCGGTCTGCGAGAGACGCCCACGTGGCTGCGGGCGTGGAGATCGGAATACCGTCGAGCAGCGTCACCGGCTCCAACGATGCGAGAGTCTGGTGTCCACGCACGCGGGGTCCTCGGGGTGCGCGGCCGGGTGCGGGCATCGTGGCCTCGATCAGCACGCGTTCGCCCTCGGGGAGTGAGGGGCTTCCTCGCATCGGGAAGGCGTGCGTCGGGAGGGGGATCCGGTAGCGTGCGGCAGCCGTGGAGCGGCTGAGGTGAACGCCCGGCGGCAGGCAGAGCGCATAGGCGTGCGACAGACGCCGCACCGACTCGGCGATCGGATCGGTGAACGGATCCCCGTCGTCCATGTCCTCGTACGCTCGAGCGGTCATTCGGATGCCGGGGAACGGCGTCACGAGATCCGAGCCCCGCAATCGTGAGGCGGACAGGCCCGCCGCGAGCCCTTCGGCCCGCGTGAAGGCGTCTCCGAGGGAGGAGGGGAGTGGATCCGGGTAGCGCATGTCAGCCAGGATGCGTCCCACCGCTCCACCCCCGAGGGCCGATCGCGGGAACCGTGCACAACGAGATCGACGGTATCCCTGTGTAGGAGATGTCTCGCGGCTCGCTGGTCGTGGATTGTGGCTCTGGCGCCCCCTAATCCGCAAACGGCGACCAGCGAACAGGGGGGATGGGAGGAGCCCCGCGGCAGCGCCGCCTCGCTGGTCGCGGATTGCGGGTTCGGGCGCTGGAGAACCGCAAATGGCGACCGGTGAGCGAAGGGGCCGGGCGGCGCCGCCCGCGACACGCCGTACACGCCGTCGACGACACGCCCGAGTTTGCGACACGCCCGGGCTGCACGTAGACTATTGAGGTTCCACATTCCGGCGTGCGTTCCGACGTGCGCCGGATCACTGCCAGGGCAGTGCACAGACGGCGCCCTTCCTCCGGGAAGCGGCTGCAGGGATCTGGGCCGCGGGCAGCAGAACACACAACCGACACCTCCTCACCGAGGCCCCGTCATGTGCGGGGGTCGGCTTCCGCGAGTCGCGAGGCTCCGGGCTGACAGCAGAACAGTGGTGCGCCCCTTCGACAGGCTCGCGGAGTGGATCCTCGGATCCGCGACACGAGCAAGGAGGAGGAGTGCGAAGGCGCAGAACGCGCCGTCGCGCGTCCAATGCCCCCGGATCACCCGGTCCGGGCAGGTACGACGCTTAATGAGAGAGAGCAGACAATGGCGGGACAGAAGATCCGCATTCGCCTGAAGTCGTATGACCACGAGGTCATCGACACGTCGGCCCGCAAGATCGTCGACACCGTGACCCGTGCGGGCGCGACCGTCGTCGGCCCGGTGCCGCTTCCGACCGAGAAGAACGTCGTGTGCGTCATCCGGTCGCCCCACAAGTACAAGGACAGCCGCGAGCACTTCGAGATGCGCACCCACAAGCGTCTGATCGACATCGTCGACCCGACGCCGAAGGCCGTTGACTCGCTCATGCGTCTCGACCTTCCTGCTGACGTCAACATCGAGATCAAGCTGTAAGGGGATCACGATGGTCGACATCAACGCAAAGATTTCCAAGGGCCTGCTCGGCACCAAGCTCGGCATGACCCAGGTCTGGAACGAGAACGGCAAGCTGATCCCGGTCACCGTGATCGAGCTGGCCCCGAACGTGGTCACCCAGATCCGCACCCCCGAGAAGGACGGCTACAACGCCGTGCAGATCGCGGCCGGTCAGATCGACCCGCGCAAGGTCACGCAGCCCCTCGCCAAGCACTTCGAGGCCGCCGGGGTCACCCCGCGCCGCCACGTCACCGAGATCCGCACCGCGGACGCCGGCGACTACACGCTCGGCCAGGAGCTCACCGTTGAGGGCACCTTCGAGGCCGGCCAGCTGGTCGACGTCGTCGGCACCAGCAAGGGCAAGGGCTTCGCCGGTGTCATGAAGCGCCACAACTTCAAGGGCGTCTCCGCTTCGCACGGTGCGCACCGCAACCACCGCAAGCCCGGTTCCATCGGTGCTTCCTCGACCCCGAGCCGTGTCTTCAAGGGCATGCGCATGGCCGGTCGTATGGGTGGCGAGCGCGTGACCGTCCTCAACCTCACGGTGCACGCCGTCGACGCCGAGAAGGGTCTGCTGCTCGTCAAGGGCGCCGTCCCCGGTGCTCGCGGTCGCATCGTCTACGTCCGCAACGCAGTGAAGGGTGCCTGAGTCCCATGGCTGACACCACTCTGACGCTCGACGTGTTCGCCGGCGGCAAGAAGACCGGTACGGTCGACGCCCCCGCCGCGATCTTCGACGCCAAGACCAACGTTCCGCTGATCCACCAGGTCGTCGTCGCGCAGCTCGCCGCGGCACGCCAGGGCACCCACTCGACCAAGCGTCGCGGTGAGGTCTCCGGTGCCGGTCGCAAGCCCTTCAAGCAGAAGGGCACGGGTAACGCCCGCCAGGGCTCCATCCGCGCGCCGCACATGACCGGCGGTGGCATCGTCCACGGCCCGAAGCCGCGCGACTACTCGCAGCGCACCCCCAAGAAGATGATCGCCGCCGCCCTCACCGGTGCGCTGAGCGACCGCTTCCGCGGTGAGCGCCTGCACGTCGTCGAGTCCTTCGGCATCGAGGGCAAGCCGTCCACCAAGACGGCTGCCGCCTATCTGAAGGCGCTCCCGGGCAAGAAGGTCCTCGTGGTCATCGACCGCGGCGACGACACCAACGCCCTGAGCGTCCGCAATCTGGCCGACGTGCACGTGCTGTACTTCGACCAGCTCAACGCCTACGACGTGGTCAACTCCGACGACATCGTCTTCACCAAGGCGGCCTTCGACGCGTTCGTCGCGCTGAAGTCCGGCGCAACCGAGGAGGTCTCCGCATGAGCGACAACATCCTCGCCGCGGCTGCCAACAAGGACCCGCGCGACATCATCCTGAAGCCGGTCGTCTCCGAGAAGAGCTACGGCCTGATCGACGAGGGCAAGTACACCTTCCTGGTGGACCCCCGTGCCTCCAAGACCGAGATCAAGCTCGCCATCGAGAAGATCTTCGACGTCAAGGTCGCGAGCGTCAACACGATCAACCGCGTCGGCAAGGCTCGTCGCACCCGCTTCGGCACCGGCAAGCGCAAGGACACCAAGCGCGCCATCGTCGCCCTGAAGTCGGGCACCATCGACATCTTCACGGCAGTGAACTGACCGGGGGATAAGGACAGAACATGGCTATTCGCAAGTACAAGCCCACGACCCCGGGTCGCCGCGGCTCGTCGGTGGCCGACTTCGCCGAGATCACCCGATCGACGCCGGAGAAGTCGCTGCTGCGCCCGCTCAGCAAGACCGGTGGCCGCAACAACCAGGGCCGCATCACGACCCGTCACATCGGTGGTGGCCACAAGCGCCAGTACCGCGTCATCGACTTCCGTCGCAATGACAAGGACGGCGTCAACGCCAAGGTCGCTCACATCGAGTACGACCCCAACCGCACCGCGCGCATCGCGCTGCTGCACTACTTCGACGGCGAGAAGCGCTACATCCTCGCGCCGAACAAGCTGAAGCAGGGCGACGTCATCGAGTCGGGTGCTGCCGCGGACATCAAGCCGGGCAACAACCTGCCGCTGAAGAACATCCCGACGGGTACCGTCATCCACGCGATCGAGCTCCGCCCCGGCGGCGGCGCGAAGATCGCCCGCTCGGCCGGCGTCTCCGTGCGCCTGGTCGCGAAGGACGGCCCCTACGCGCAGCTGCGCATGCCCTCGGGCGAGATCCGCAACGTTGACGCGCGCTGCCGTGCGACGATCGGCGAGGTCGGCAACGCCGAGCAGTCCAACATCAACTGGGGTAAGGCCGGCCGCAAGCGCTGGAAGGGCGTTCGCCCGACCGTCCGCGGTGTCGCGATGAACCCGGTCGACCACCCGCACGGTGGTGGTGAGGGCAAGACGTCCGGTGGTCGTCACCCCGTCACCCCCTGGGGCCAGGCTGAGGGTCGCACCCGTCACGCCAACAAGGAAAGCGACAAGTACATCGTGCGTCGCCGTAACGCTGGCAAGAAGCGCAAGTAGGAGTAAGAGAAGATGCCTCGCAGTCTTAAGAAGGGCCCCTTCGTCGACGAGCACCTGCTTCGCAAGGTGATCGGTCAGAACGAAGCCGGCACGAAGAACGTCATCAAGACCTGGTCGCGTCGGTCGATGATCATCCCCGCCATGCTGGGACACACCATCGCCGTGCACGACGGACGCAAGCACATCCCCGTGTTCGTGTCCGAGACCATGGTCGGTCACAAGCTGGGCGAGTTCGCGCCCACCCGCACCTTCCGCGGCCACGAGAAGGACGACAAGAAGGGGCGGCGCCGCTAATGGTCGAATCCATCGCACGCGTGAAGCACATCCGCGTGACCCCGCAGAAGGCTCGTCGTGTCGTCGCCCTCATCAAGGGCAAGCAGGCGCAGGAAGCCCTCGCCATCCTGAAGTTCGCGCAGCAGAGCGCCTCCGAGCCGATCTACAAGCTCGTGCACTCCGCCATCGCCAACGCTCAGGTGAAGGCCGATCGCGACGGCGAGTTCCTCGATGAGCAGGACCTGTACGTCAAGAACGCCTTCGTGGACGAGGGGACGACGCTCAAGCGTTTCCAGCCCCGCGCCCAGGGCCGCGCGTTCCAGATCAAGAAGCGCACGAGCCACATCACGGTCGTGCTGGCCACCCCTGCCCTTCGAGAGTCTCAGGGACCGGCCAACGAGAAGAAGGCGAGCAAGTAATGGGACAGAAGGTAAACCCGTACGGCTTCCGCCTCGGCATCACCACGGACCACGTGTCCCGGTGGTTCTCTGACTCGACCAAGCCGGGTCAGCGCTACGCCGACTACGTCGCCGAGGACATCAAGATCCGCAAGCTCCTCCAGACGCAGCTCGACCGCGCCGGCGTGAGCAACATCGAGATCGAGCGCACCCGCGACCGCGTGCGTGTGGACATCCACACCGCTCGTCCGGGCATCGTCATCGGCCGCCGCGGCGCCGAGGCGGAGCGCATCCGTGGCGACCTCGAGAAGCTCACGGGCAAGCAGATCCAGCTGAACATCCTCGAGGTGAAGAACCCCGAGGCCGACGCTCAGCTCGTCGCCCAGGGCATCGCCGAGCAGCTCTCTGCTCGCGTGGCCTTCCGTCGCGCCATGCGCAAGGGCCTCCAGGGTGCCCAGCGCGCCGGCGCCAAGGGTATCCGGATCCAGGTCTCGGGCCGCCTCGGCGGCGCGGAGATGAGCCGGTCGGAGTTCTACCGCGAGGGTCGTGTGCCGCTGCACACGCTGCGCGCGAACATCGACTACGGCTTCTACGAGGCCAAGACCACCTTCGGCCGCATCGGCGTGAAGGTCTGGATCTACAAGGGCGACCTCACCAACAAGGAGCTTGCTCGCGAGCAGGCCAACGCACCGAAGTCCCGTCGTGACGACCGTGGCGACCGTCGCCGTGGCCCGCGCAACGAGGCTCCCGTCGCAGAAGGAGCGTCTGCCTGATGCTTATCCCTCGTAAGGTCAAGTACCGCAAGCAGCATCACCCCAAGCGTGATGGTGCGGCCACCGGCGGCACGAAGGTCTCCTTCGGCGAGTTCGGCATCCAGGCCCTTACCCCCGCTTACGTGACCAACCGTCAGATCGAGTCCGCTCGTATCGCGATGACCCGTCACATCAAGCGTGGTGGAAAGGTGTGGATCAACATCTACCCCGACCGTCCGCTCACGAAGAAGCCCGCCGAGACCCGCATGGGTTCCGGTAAGGGTTCGCCCGAGTGGTGGGTCGCCAACGTCAAGCCCGGCCGCGTCCTCTTCGAGGTCGCCGGTGTCAACGAGCAGCTCGCCCGTGAGGCACTGCAGCGGGCAATCCACAAGCTGCCGCTCAAGGCACGCATCATCAAGCGCGAGGAGGGCGACGCGTAATGGCGATCGGCACCAAGGAGCTCGGTGTGACCGAGCTCGACACGTTCGAAGACCAGCGCCTCGTCGAGGAGCTGCGCAAGGCCAAGGAGGAGCTGTTCAACCTCCGTTTCCAGTCGGCCACCGGCCAGCTGGAGAGCCACGGCCGCATTCGCGCTGTGAAGCGCGACATCGCGCGCCTCTACACCGTGATCCGTGAGCGTGAGCTCGGCATCCGTGCGACGCCGGCTCCGGTCGAGGCTCCGGCCAAGAAGGCGTCCAAGGCAAAGGCGAAGAAGGCCGACGAGGCTGAAGCGCCGAAGGAGGAGGCCGAGTAATGGCTGAGAAGAAGGCTGCTGCCGCCGAGGCCGAGGTCGTCTCGCACGACGTGCGCGACGCCGACGCCCGTGGCTACCGCAAGTCGCGCCGCGGCTACGTCGTCAGCGACAAGATGGACAAGACCATCGTCGTCGAGGTCGAGGACCGCGTGAAGCACCCGCTGTACGGCAAGGTCATCCGTCGTACGACGAAGGTCAAGGCGCACGACGAGAACAACACCGCCGGCATCGGCGACCTCGTTCTCATCAACGAGACCCGCCCGCTGAGCGCCACCAAGCGCTGGCGTCTGGTGGAGATCCTGGAGAAGGCAAAGTGATCCAGACCGAGTCCCGACTCAAGGTCGCCGACAACACCGGCGCCAAGGAGCTGCTCACCATCCGCGTGCTCGGCGGCTCCAGCCGCCGCTACGCGGGCCTGGGCGACATCATCGTCGCCACGGTGAAGGACGCGATCCCCGGTGGGAACGTGAAGAAGGGTGACGTCGTCAAGGCCGTCATCGTCCGCACCGTCAAGCAGACCCGCCGTCCCGACGGCTCGTACATCAAGTTCGACGAGAACGCCGCCGTGATCCTGAAGAACGACGGGGAGCCCCGCGGCACCCGCATCTTCGGTCCGGTCGGCCGTGAGCTCCGTGACAAGAAGTTCATGAAGATCGTCTCGCTCGCCCCGGAGGTGCTGTAACTCATGGCGAACATCAAGAAGGGTGACCTGGTCCAGGTCATCTCCGGCCGCAAGCAGGAAAAGGGCGGCGACCGCGGCAAGCAGGGCAAGGTCCTCGAGGTCCTCGTCGAGCAGAACCGCGTGATCGTGGAGGGCGTGAACTACGCCACCAAGCACACCCGCGTCGGTCAGACGCAGCGCGGCACCAAGACGGGCGGCATCGAGACCATCGAGGCCCCCATCCACATCTCGAACGTCGCCCTGGTCGACCCCGAGACGAAGAAGCCGACCAAGGTCGGTCACCGCGTCGAGGAGCAGGTCAAGGACGGCGTGAAGCGCACGGTCCGCGTGCGCTACGCGAAGAAGAGCGGTAAGGACCTCTGATGGCGGCTGCTGACGCCGCGGGCGCTGTCAAGGTGCAGCCCCGCCTGAAGGCGAAGTACAACAACGAGATCAAGAAGGCTCTGCAGGACGAGTTCGGCTACGAGAACGTCATGCAGATCCCCGGCCTGGTCAAGGTCGTCGTCAACACCGGTGTCGGTGAGGCGGCTCGCGACTCCAAGGTGATCGATGGTGCGGTCGACGACCTCACCAAGATCACCGGCCAGAAGCCGATCGTCACGAAGGCCCGCAAGTCCATCGCGCAGTTCAAGCTGCGCGAGGGTCAGCCCATCGGCGCACACGTCACCCTCCGCGGTGACCGCGCCTGGGAGTTCGTGGACCGCCTCGTGAACCTCGCACTGCCCCGTATCCGCGACTTCCGCGGTCTCTCGGACAAGCAGTTCGACGGCAACGGCAACTACACCTTCGGTCTCACGGAGCAGAGCGTGTTCCACGAGATCGATCAGGACAAGATCGACCGCGTCCGCGGCTTCGACATCACGGTCGTCACCACGGCGAAGAACGACGACGAGGGCCGCGCGCTCCTGCGCCACCTCGGTTTCCCGTTCAAGTCGAACGACGCCCAGGCGTAAGTCATGTTCTGAAGACCGGGTCCCGGGGGTTTCCTCGGGATCCGGTCTTCAGACCGTTTCGGCTCCGCGGCTCCGCCGCCTCGCTCAACGATCGTTCCGCTGTCTGCGCGGCAGTCCGCGGTGACGTACAATTGAAAATTGCGTGCTCATCGCAGGCCGTCTGCCGTGTAACGGCAGCCGGAACCTCATGAACGAAAGAAGACAACTATGACGATGACAGACCCGGTCGCAGATCTGCTGACCCGTCTGCGCAACGCGAACTCGGCGCACCACGACTCCGTGACCCTGCCGTCGAGCAAGCTGAAGACCCACATCGCCGAGATCCTCCAGCAGGAGGGCTACATCGCCGGTTGGGAGGTCTCCGACGCCCGTGTCGGCAAGAACCTCACGATCGCGCTGAAGTACGGCCCGAACCGCGAGCGGTCGATCGCCGGCATCAAGCGGGTGTCCAAGCCCGGTCTCCGCGTCTACGCGAAGTCGACCGAGCTGCCCAAGGTCCTCGGCGGCCTCGGCGTCGCGATCCTGTCCACCTCCTCGGGGCTCCTCACGGACCGCCAGGCAGAGCAGAAGGGCGTGGGCGGAGAAGTTCTCGCCTACGTGTGGTGATCTGAAATGTCGCGTATTGGACGACTTCCCATCGAGATCCCCGCGGGCGTGACCGTTTCGGTCGACGGTCGTGCGGTGACGGTGAAGGGGCCGAAGGGCGAGCTCTCGCTCACCGTGGCCTCCCCCATCGAGGTGTCGGTCGAGGAGAACCAGGTTCTCGTCACCCGTCCGGACGACGAGCGCGCTTCGCGTTCGCTGCACGGTCTGACCCGCACCCTCATCAGCAATGACATCATCGGCGTGACCCAGGGCTACTCCAAGGGCCTCGAGGTCGTCGGCACCGGTTACCGCGTGCAGCAGAAGGGCAGCTCGGTCGAGTTCGCCCTCGGCTTCTCGCACCCGGTCCTGATCGACCCGCCCGCCGGTATCACCCTGACGGTCGAGGGCACCAACAAGCTCACCGTCAGCGGCATCAGCAAGCAGGCCGTCGGCGAGGCGGCTGCGAACATCCGCAAGATCCGCAAGCCCGAGCCGTACAAGGGCAAGGGTGTGCGTTACGCCGGCGAGGTCGTGCGTCGCAAGGCCGGAAAGAGTGGTAAGTAACCATGGCTATCAAGACGAAGTCCGACGCCCGCTCGCGTCGTCACGCCCGCCTTCGCAAGAAGATCCAGGGCACCGAGGCGCGTCCGCGCCTGGTCGTCACCCGTTCGGCCCGCCACGTCTTCGTGCAGCTGGTCGACGACAGCAAGGGCCACACCGTGGCCAGCGCCTCCACCCTCGAGACCGACCTGCGTGCGTTCGACGGTGACAAGACCGCCAAGGCCCGCAAGGTCGGCGAGCTCGTCGCCGAGCGCGCGAAGGCCGCCGGTGTCTCGGAGGCCGTGTTCGACCGTGGTGGCAACCGGTACGCCGGTCGCGTCGCGGCCATCGCCGATGGCGCCCGTGAAGGGGGGCTGGCACTGTGAGTGACATCAAGGAGAACGAAGTGACCGAGACGGCTCCTGCCGCTGAGAACGCGGCCGGTTCCGAGGCTCCGCAGCGCGACGAGCGCCGCGGCGGCCGTGGTGGCCGCGACCGCGGCCAGGGCGGTCGTGACCGCAACTCCCGCGACCGTGGGGACAACCAGTTCCTCGAGCGCGTGGTGACCATCAACCGCGTGTCGAAGGTCGTCAAGGGCGGCCGTCGCTTCAGCTTCACCGCGCTCGTCGTGGTGGGTGACGGCAACGGTCTCGTGGGCGTCGGCTACGGCAAGGCCCGCGAGGTCCCCCTCGCCATCTCGAAGGGTGTCGAGGAGGCCAAGCGCAACTTCTTCCGCGTGCCGCGCTCCGCGAGCACCATCCCGCACCCGGTGCAGGGCGAGGCCGCTGCCGGCGTCGTGCTGCTGCGTCCGGCTGCGGCCGGTACCGGTGTTATCGCCGGTGGTCCCGTCCGCGCCGTGCTCGAGTGCGCCGGTATCCACGACGTGCTGTCGAAGTCGCTCGGCTCGTCGAACACGATCAACATCGTGCACGCGACGGTGGAGGCCCTGAAGCAGCTCGAGGAGCCCCGTGCGGTCGCCGCGCGTCGTGGCCTCGAGTTCGACCAGGTCGCCCCGGCGCGTCTCGTCCGCGCAGAGGCTGACGCCATCGCTGCGCAGAAGGCAGGTGCCTGATGGCTGCGCGCCTCAAGGTCACGCAGGTCAAGTCCAAGGTGAGCGAGAAGCAGAACCAGCGCGACACGCTGCGTTCGCTCGGCCTCAAGCGGATCGGCGACTCGGTCGTCCGTCCCGACGATGCCCAGACCCGCGGCTACGTCCGCGCGGTCGCTCACCTCGTCAAGGTTGAGGAGATCGACTAATGGCTGAGAAGAAGGAAGCGGCCACCAAGACCGCCGCCAAGAAGCCGGCCGCCAAGAAGGCCGAGGAGACCACGGTCTCCCGTCCCGGCGTCCTGAAGGTGCACCACCTGCGTCCGGTCCCCGGCGCCAACACCGCCAAGACCCGCGTGGGTCGCGGTGAGGGCTCCAAGGGCAAGACCGCTGGTCGCGGCACCAAGGGCACCAAGGCCCGCAACACCGTTCGCGTCGGTTTCGAGGGTGGGCAGATGCCGCTGCACATGCGCACCCCGAAGCTGCGCGGCTTCAAGAACCCGTTCCGCGTGGAGTACCAGGTCGTGAACCTGGAGAAGCTCGCCGAGCTCTACCCGAAGGGCGGGGACGTCACCGTCGCCGACCTCGTGGCCAAGGGCGCGGTCCGCAAGAACGAGAAGGTCAAGGTCCTGGGCAACGGCGACATCGCCGTGGCGCTGACCGTGTCGGTCGACAAGGTCTCGAGCTCCGCGGAGCAGAAGATCGTCGCCGCCGGCGGATCCGTCAAGTAACACGCGTCGAGAGGGGCCGGAGATTTCTCCGGCCCCTCTTGCGTTACCCTGGGTAATTGACTGTCCCTCGTCGGGCGTCATCCCTTTTCAGGAAGGCAAGCTTTTGTTCAGCGCCATCGCGCGGATCTTCCGCACGCCGGATCTTCGTCGCAAGATCGGCTTCACGATCGCGATCATCGCGATCTACCGCCTCGGATCCACCGTGCCCGCTCCGTTCGTGAGCTTCCCGAACGTCTCCGAGTGCCTCGCTCAGAACAGCGGCACCGAGGGCCTGCTCGGGCTCGTCAACCTCTTCTCCGGCGGCGCGCTGCTGAAGCTCTCCATCTTCGCGCTCGGCGTCATGCCGTACATCACGGCGTCGATCATCACGCAGCTGCTGCGCGTGGTCATCCCGCACTTCGAGGCGCTGCACAAGGAGGGCCAGGCCGGCCAGGCCAAGCTCACGCAGTACACGCGCTACGTGACGATCGCCCTCGCGCTGCTGCAGTCCACGACCCTCGTCACCGTCGCCCGCACGGGCCAGCTGTTCGGGCAGACCGGCGTGGCCGCCTGCAACCAGCTGCTGACCAACGACGTGTGGTGGGCGCAGCTGCTGCTCATCGTGACGCTGACGGCCGGCACGGGCCTGATCATGTGGTTCGCCGAGCTCGTCACCGAGAAGGGCATCGGCAACGGTATGTCGCTGCTCATCTTCACCTCGATCGCCGCGACCTTCCCCGGTGCCATGTGGGCGATCTGGCAGACGAAGGGCTTCGAGGTCTTCCTTCTCGTGCTCCTCATCGGAATCCTCGTGATGACGCTCGTCGTCTTCATCGAGCAGTCCCAGCGCAGGATCCCGGTGCAGTATGCCAAGCGGATGGTCGGCCGCCGCACCTACGGCGGAACCAACACCTACATCCCGATCAAGGTGAACATGGCGGGCGTGATCCCGGTCATCTTCGCCTCGTCGCTGCTGTACATCCCGATGCTGATCGCGCAGTTCAACATCCCGCAGAACGGCAAGACGCCGCCGGCATGGGCGACCTGGATCATGACGTACTTCGTCAAGGGCGATCACCCGCTCTACATGGTCGTGTACTTCCTGCTGATCATCGGCTTCACGTACTTCTACGTCGCGATCACCTTCAACCCGACCGAGGTCGCCGACAACATGAAGAAGTACGGCGGCTTCATCCCGGGCATCCGTGCGGGTCGCCCGACGGCCGAGTACCTCGACTACGTGCTCACGCGCATCACACTTCCCGGATCGCTCTACCTCGGTCTGATCGCGCTCATCCCGCTGATCGCCCTGGCCACGGTCGGCGCGAATCAGAACTTCCCGTTCGGCGGCGCCTCGATCCTGATCATCGTCGGCGTCGGCCTGGAGACGGTCAAGCAGATCGACGCGCAGCTGCAGCAGCGACACTACGAAGGGCTCCTACGATGACGGCATCCGCAACCTCCACCGCACGCCTGCTGATCGTGGGCCCGCAGGGCTCCGGCAAGGGCACGCAGGGAGTGCGGATCGCCGCGGCCTACGACATCCCCGTCGTCTCGACCGGTGACATCTTCCGCGCCAACATCAAGGAGGGCACGCCCCTCGGCAAGCAGGTCACGGCCATCCTCGACGCCGGCGACCTGGTGTCGGACGAGCTGACCGGGGCGCTCGTGCGCGACCGCCTGTCGCAGCCGGACGCCGCCTCGGGCTTCCTGCTGGACGGCTACCCGCGCAACGCGGCGCAGGTCTCGGACCTGGATGGCTTCCTGGGGGAGCAGGGCGCCGCCCTCGACGCGGTGATCCTGCTCGACGTGCCGCGCGAGGAGAGCATCGCCCGCCTCACGCTGCGCGCCACGGAGCAGGGTCGCACCGACGACACCCCCGAGGCCATCGCGCACCGCCTCGACATCTATGAGGCGCAGACAGCCCCGATCCTCGACGCCTACGGAGCGCGCGGCATCGTCGACACGATCGACGGCGTCGGCAGCCTCGACGAGATCACTGAGCGCATCTTCGCGGCGCTGGCGCTGCGCGGTCTCGTGCGCACGGCTGCGGTCTGACGTGGCGTTCCGCCGCTCCATCTACAAGAGCCGCGCCCAGCTCGAGGCGATGGTCGAGCCCGGGCTCATCACGGCCGCAGCCCTCGCCGCCGTGCGCGAGGCCGTGCGTCCCGGCATCACGACCGGCGAGCTCGACGCGATCGCCGACCGCGTGATCGCCGACCGCGGAGCGGAGTCGAACTTCAAGCTCGTGCGGGGCTACCGGCACACCACCTGCATCTCGGTCAACGACCAGGTCGTGCACGGGATCCCCGGATCCCGCGTGCTGGAGCCCGGTGACATCGTCTCGATCGACTGCGGCGCGCAGTACCACGGGTGGAACGGCGACAGCGCGATCACGGTCATCGTGCCGGGCTCGACCGACACTCAGGTCGAGGACGCACGGCGGACGCTGTCGGAGGTGACCGAGGGGTCGATGTGGGCGGGAATCGCCGCCATGGCGTCGGCCTCGCATCTCGGCGACATCAGTGCGGCGATCGAGGACCACATCCTCGCCGCGGGGCCCTCCGTCGTCTCCGGCAAGCCCTACGGGATCCTGCGCGAGTACGTCGGCCACGGCATCGGCCGCAAGATGCACGAGGCGCCGAGCCTGTTCAACTACCGCACGCCCGACCGCGGCGCCGAGGTGCGCCCGGGTCTCGTGCTCGCGATCGAGCCCATGGTCACCGCGGGATCGGACAAGACCTACGTCGAGGACGACGACTGGACCGTCACCACGACGGACGGATCCGACGGATCGCACTGGGAGCACAGCGTCGCTCTGCACGACGGCGGCATCTGGGTGCTCACGGCGGCCGACGGGGGAGCGGCGGGCCTCGCGCCCTTCGGCATCACTCCCGCGCCTCTCGCCTGAGCCGCGGATCCGTCTCCCACGGACCTCAAAGGCTTCTCGCGGCACAATGGGAAGACATAGCTGAGCGGATCCGCCGGACGGGTCTGGACAAGGAGACACACACATGGCCGCTGCCAAGGGCAGGACCAACGGGTTCGCCATCGGAATCACCGCTGCCGTCGTCGCCGTGCTCATCGCACTGGTCGGCGTCGTCGTCTGGCTGAACAACAAGGCCACGGACGCCGGTCCCGCGCCCAAGAGCTCGATCGTCAACTCCGAGACCGGAGCGGTGACCACGGGCAGCGGCAAGGACAAGGTCGCCCTGTACGTCGACTTCCAGTGCCCGATCTGCAAGAGCTTCGAGACTCAGTACGGCTCGCAGCTGCAGGCGCTCGCGAAGGAGGACAAGATCACGCTCGAGTACCACCCGATCGCGATCCTCGACCGCTACTCGCAGGGCACCAACTACTCGTCGCGCGCCGCGTCCGCCGCCTACGCGGTCGCGCAGGAGAACCCGGACAAGTTCCTCGACTACCTGAACATCCTGTTCGAGAACCAGCCGACCGAGAACACCCCAGGCCTCACCGACCAGCAGCTGATCGACTACGCGAAGCAGGTCGGCGCCGACAAGGCGGAGGCCACGATCAAGGCGAACACGTTCTTCAAGTTCCCGACCGCGCAGGCCTCCGCCCACAAGATCAAGGGCACGCCGACGATCGAGATCAATGGCGAGCGTCTCGACACGAGCAAGCAGGCGGACGTCGCCAAGCTGCAGAAGATCGTCGACCAGAAGTAATCCCGCCGTATTTTGCGGATCGGCGGATCCGGACTACCATAGATCTTTGGTGCTTTGCGCCTTGGTCCGGCGTGTCCGGATCCGCAGGCACCACACCACCCAACCACCGCAGATCGACCGGTCTGCACAAGCGTCAGCGAGGCTATGGCTAAGAAAGACGGTGTCATCGAGATCGAGGGCGTCGTGTCCGAGGCGCTGCCCAACGCGATGTTCCGCGTTGAGCTCTCCAACGGACACAAGGTCCTTGCAACGATCTCCGGAAAGATGCGGCAGAACTACATCCGCATCATCCCCGAGGATCGCGTCGTCGTGGAGCTCTCGCCCTACGACCTCACGCGCGGTCGCATCGTCTACCGCTACCGCTAGGCCGGTCGAGAAGTAACACCCCAGGCGTCCGCGCCTGCCCGGTGAAGACAGCGATAAGGAAGCAACATGAAGGTCAACCCCAGCGTCAAGCCGATCTGCGACCACTGCAAGGTGATTCGCCGCCACGGCCGCGTCATGGTGATCTGCAAGAGCAACCCGCGCCACAAGCAGCGCCAGGGCTGAGCCTTCGGGCCCCGGCCCGGTCTCTCGCGATCTCACAACTCAACATCTGACAGGCAGGATCAGACGCTTCGACAGGCTCAGCGGCCGCGAGAAGCTGACACCTCGGGCGGAGGCCCGGGCACCGATCCTGCTCCACACCTCCACAACACTCCAGGAGTTACCGCATGGCACGTCTTGCCGGCGTCGACATCCCGCGCGACAAGCGCGTGGTGATCGCCCTCACGTACATTTACGGCATCGGCCGTACCCGTTCGGTCGAGATCCTCAAGGCCACCGAGATCGACGAGTCGATCCGCGTCAAGGACCTCTCCGACGACCAGCTCGTCGCGCTCCGCGACTACATCGAAGGCACCTACAAGGTGGAGGGTGACCTCCGCCGCGAGGTCGCCGCCGACATCCGCCGCAAGGTCGAGATCGGCTCCTACGAGGGCCTTCGTCACCGCCGTGGCCTGCCGGTCCGCGGTCAGCGCACCAAGACCAACGCGCGTACCCGCAAGGGCCCGAAGCGCACCGTCGCCGGCAAGAAGAAGGCCCGCTAAGCGGCCAGGGAATAGGAGAACACTTTCATGGCTGCACCCAAGGCCGCCGCGCGCAAGCCGCGCCGCAAGGAGAAGAAGAACATCGCGCTGGGCCAGGCCCACATCAAGTCGACGTTCAACAACACCATCGTCTCGATCACCGACCCGTCCGGCGCTGTCATCAGCTGGGCCTCGTCCGGTGGCGTGGGCTTCAAGGGCTCGCGCAAGTCGACGCCGTACGCCGCCGGCATGGCCGCGGAGTCCGCTGCCCGCCAGGCGCAGGAGCACGGCGTCAAGAAGGTCGACGTCTTCGTGAAGGGTCCGGGCTCCGGCCGCGAGACCGCGATCCGCTCGCTGCAGGCCGCCGGCCTCGAGGTGGGCTCGATCCAGGATGTGACGCCGCAGGCGCACAACGGTTGCCGCCCGCCGAAGCGCCGCCGCGTCTGACGCTCTCTGTCCTCGGTCCCTGAGCTTGTCGAAGGGCCCGAGGACAGGCGTGTGGATCCGGTCCTCACTTCCATCGGTCCCTGAGCCGATCGAAGGGCAGCGGCCGGATCCTCACCCGCGTTCTTCCACAACTCAAGACCTCACCCACACGTGTCATATAGCGGGCACGTGATCGAAAGGAACACACAGTGCTCATCGCACAGCGTCCCACTCTCACCGAGGAAAAGATCTCCGAGAACCGCAGCCGGTTCGTCATCGAGCCGCTCGAGCCCGGTTTCGGTTACACGATCGGCAACGCGCTGCGTCGCAGCCTGCTCTCGTCGATCCCCGGCGCGGCCGTCACGAGCGTCCGCATCGACGGCGTCCTCCACGAGTTCAGCACCATTCCCGGTGTGAAGGAGGATGTCACCGAGATCATCCTCAACATCAAGCAGCTGGTCGTCTCCTCTGAGCGCGACGAGCCCATCACCGCCTACCTGCGCAAGACGGGCGCCGGCGAGGTCACCGCGGCGGACATCTCCGCTCCGGCCGGCGTCGAGGTGCACAACCCCGAGCTGGTCATCGCGACCCTCAACGACACCGCCAAGTTCGAGCTCGAGCTCACCATCGAGCGTGGCCGCGGCTACGTGTCGGCGGCGCAGAACCGCAGCGAGTACGCCGAGGCGGGCCAGATCCCGATCGACTCGATCTACTCGCCCGTGCTGAAGGTCAGCTACCGCGTCGACGCCACCCGCGCCGGCGAGCGTACCGACTTCGACAAGCTCGTGCTGGACGTCGAGACCAAGAACTCGATCATCCCGCGCGACGCCGTCGCTTCGGCCGGTCGCACGCTGACCGAGCTGTTCGGTCTCGCCCGCGAGCTGAACGTCGAGGCCGAGGGCATCGAGATCGGCCCCGCGCCGGTCGAGGCCGTCCTCTCGAACGAGCTGTCGATGCCGATCGAGGACCTCGATCTGTCCGTCCGCTCGTACAACTGCCTCAAGCGCGAAGGCATCAACACGGTGTCCGAGCTCGTCGCCCTGTCGGAGACGCAGCTCATGAACATCCGCAATTTCGGACAGAAGTCGGTGGACGAGGTGCGCGACAAGCTCGTCTCGCTCGGCCTGTCGCTGAAGGACTCGGTGCCCGGTTTCGACGGCGCCCACTTCTACGGCGGCTCCGAAGACGAGTCCTTCTGACCCACCCGTTCTGCCGGCTGGCAGAGGCCAGCTGACCCGAACCTTTCCGATCCAGGAGCTAGAGAACAATGCCCAAGCCCACCAAGGGTCCCCGCCTCGGAGGCGGCCCCGCACACGAGCGTCTGCTGCTTGCGAACCTGGCTGCCCAGCTGTTCGTGCACAAGTCGATCAAGACCACCGAGACCAAGGCCAAGCGCCTGCGTCCGCTGGCCGAGCGCCTCGTCACCTTCGGCAAGCGCGGCGACCTGCACGCGCGTCGTCGCGTGCTGTCCGTGCTGCGCAACAAGGAGGCGACGCACGTGCTGTTCGCCGAGATCGCGCCGCTGGTCGCCGAGCGTGAGGGCGGCTACACCCGCATCACCAAGGTCGGCAACCGCAAGGGCGACAACGCGCCCATGGCCGTGATCGAGCTCGTGCTCGAGCCCGTCGCCCCGAAGGTGAAGAAGGCCGCCGCGAAGCCCGCCAAGGCGGAGAAGGCCGCCCCCGCCGAGGAGGTCGTGGAGGAGGTCGTCGAGACCCCTGCCGCCGAGGCCGAGGTCGTCGAGGAGGCTCCCGTCGCCGACGAGACCGCCGCTGACGCCGCCGCGGAGGAGAAGGCCGAGTAAGGCCGTCCGCTCGTTCGAAGCCCGTCGTCCCCTTGTGGGACGGCGGGCTTCGTCGTTGCCGCAGGGGACCGTTCCGCCTGCTCGGTGGTCGCCCTTTGCGGGCTTGCGGTGCCGAAAGCCGCACGCTGCGACCAGCGAGCAGGAGGACCCCGCGGCGTCAGCGGCGAGGGTCCAGAGGGTCAGACCCGAAGAGGGCGTCAGGGCGCTGGGCAGATCACCATGCCGCCGGCCGCGGTCAGGGGGGATCCGGTGCGGCAGGATCCGTACGCGAGGGTCATCGTGCGGCTCATCGCGGGCGCGTCGTAAAGGCCGACGTGCGCGCCGGTCAGCACCACGGAGGACACGGGCCCGCCCCAGGGTTCCGCGGCCAGCCACTCCACGTCGTTGTCGCGTACCCAGGCGGCCAGGGGCGCGACCGCGGCGCGCTGCTGGGCGAGCGTCTCGGCGGCCGGCGCACGCAGTGCCCGGCCGGCGTCGCTGACGCCTCCTGTCGCCACGACGCCGCCGAGCAGGGCGAGGGCCGCGACGGACAGGATCCGTACGGGCGCCTGCGAGTTCGAGGGGCCGCGACGCCGCCACAGCGCGACCGCCGCGCGCACGGCGACGGCGGCGAGGACCGGGGCGAAGGCGAAGACGCCCACCGCGGGGTGCCGCACCCACAGTGGCAGGTGCGAGGCCTGCGCCCACCACGCGACGAAGGCGAGCAGACCCACGGCGGATCCGAAACCCCACGCGAGGAGCTGCGGGTCGCGGTCCCACCAGCGCGGGGCGGAGCCGGGGTTCGTGTCGGAGCGACGGTGCCGCACCGGCACGGCGGCCACGATCACGACGGCTGCCGCCAGGAGGATCGCGGCGACGGTCAGCCACCAGGGGACGAACCACGATCCGGCGAGCGTGCCCAGCTTCTGCGTCGCGGTCGTCGGCTCGGTGTGCTGGCCTCCGCTCAGCAGGAAGCCGCCCATCGCCCGCACGTGCCGTGCGTACCCGCCGATGCCGAGGGAGACGAGGGCGATGAGCTCCATCAGCACCGTCGGCGCGGCCGCCAGAGCGAGCGGAAGCAGCGAGCGGCGGAGGGTCGCCGTGAAGCGCCGCCGGAACGGCGCCGCCGGCGTCAACAGGAACAACGCCACGGCGAACGCCGGGAGCGCCAAGAGCGCGATCAGCTTCGCCTGCATGGCGAGCCCGAGCAGCAGGCCCGCGAGCCATGCACGGCGCGGGAGCACGATCAGCGCCCATACGAGGAGAGCGGCGGCAGCGGTCTCGCCCAGCAGATCGGCGGGACCCTGGATCGGGGAGACGCTCTCGGCGGTGTTGAACGCGAGAGGCAGGGCGGCGGCGACCAGTGCGCCGAAGCGCCCGGAGATGCGGCGCCCGATCACCGCGCAGCCGACGACCAGGAGCACCCAGTAGGCGAGCGGGACCAGTCGGGCGCCGATCACCGGATCCGCCCCGAGCGCGAGGATCCCGGCCACCGGGATCAGCACCACGGGACCGGTCGAGATCCGGGGATCGAAGGGCGTGAGGGTGGAGCCGGACAGGGTGCCGTCGCTGGTGTAGCCGAGCCCGGCGAGCAGATTGCGGGGCACTGTGAGGTTGAACGCCTCGTCCTCCCAGAACCGCAGCACGGTCAGGCTGTGCCACATCACGATCGCATTCGCGACGACGAGCAGCGCGAGCAGGATCCAGAATCCGGTTCCGGTGAGGCGACGGATCATGCGGATGCGGTTCCCTCGTCTGCGCGCACCGGATCCGGTCGTTCGAGCGACAGCGCCCGCAACGGGGCGCCCGGACGGAGGGACCACGTCCACGCCTCGCGCAGCGCGTCCATCGCGAAGCGGACCAGTTTGCTCGGGGGCAGCGAGGGTCGCGCGACACGGCCCCACATCGTGCCGGTGCTCGAGGAGCCGCGCCGGGGGATGCTCCGCACCCGCAGGTAGCGGACGTCAAGCCTCGCGCGCACCTCGGCGAGGGAGAAGTGCACGTGCGGCACGAGGGCGTCGGAGGGCACCGCATTCACCAGGAGGCGCAGCGCCTCGGGGCGGTACACGCGCAGGGGCGTGTTCACGTCGGGCACGCCCCTGCCCACGAACGTCGCGATGAGCAGGCGCACGCACGCGGTCAGCACCCGCCGGTACCAGGCGTCGGTGCGGGAGTGGCGCACGCCGTGCACCACGTCGGCACCGGAGGCGGCGAGAGCGCGCACGGCGGCCGCGATCTCGGCGCCGAGGAACTGGCCGTCGCCGTCGACGTGCACGATCGCGTCGGGGGAGAGGGCGAGGCCCCCGCGGTAGGCGGCGAGGGCAGTGGGACCGTGTCCGCGGTTCACCGGCTGCGTCTGCACGTCCACGTCGGCGATGCCGGCGAGTGCGGCCGCGGTGCCGTCGGTCGAGCGGTCGTCCGCGATCACGAAGGTCACGCGCTCGGCGAGCGGGCCGACGGAGGCGCGGATCTCATCGATGAAGCCGGCGATGCCCTCGGCCTCGTTGTAGGCCGGCATCACGACGGCCAGGTGGGCGTACTGCACTCGAACCTCAGGTCTCGGAGACGGGGAGACGTCCAGGCTGCGTCGTCCTCCCGGGTATTCTAGTAGCGCTATGGATCGCCGCTCCCGGTTGCGCCGTCTGGCGGGAGTCGGCACCCGCTTCCTGATCGTCGGCGGCATCAGCACCCTCATCGAGGTCGGCGCCTTCAACCTCTTCGTCTACGTCTTCGGCTGGGATCTCGTCTTCGGCAAGATCGGGGCCAGTCTCGTCGCGCTGATCAACGCCTACTTCGGCAACAGGGAGTGGGCGTTCCGCGATCGGAACCGCCGCGGGCGCGCCGCCGAGATCGTGCTGTTCCTCGTGGTCAACCTCGTGTGCACCCTGCTCGGTGCCGGGATCGTCTGGTTGGGCGCAGAGGTCGTCGAGGGCATCACCGGTCACGCCCCCGGACCGGCGCTGGTGAACGTCGTCAACCTGGGCAGCATCGCGGTGATCGTCGTGGTGCGTTTCCTGCTGTACCACTACGTCGTGTTCCGGCACACGCCGAAGGACGACGTCGACGACGCTTCGGCCTGAGCGGACAGGGAGATGTGCGGGCGACGGGCCGGTCAGCTCGTCCGCGCCCGGAGATCCTTGCGGAGGATCTTGCCCGAGGCCGACTTCGGAATCGCGTCGATGAACTCGACCATCCGCACCTTCTCGTGCGGTGCGACGTGCGCGGCGACGTGCGCCTGGACGCCCGCGGCGTCGAGCTCCGATCCGGGCTGCAGCACCACGAAGGCCTTCGGCACCTCCTGGCCGTCCTCGTCCGGCGCGCCGATCACGGCGGCGTCGGCGATGGCCGGGTGCTCCAGGAGCACGGCCTCGAGGACGGCCGGGGCAACCTGGTAGCCCTTGTACTTGATGAGCTCCTTGAGGCGGTCGACGATGCGGAACACGCCGCCGGCCGTGGCGGTGGCGACGTCGCCCGTGTGCAGCCAGCCGTCGGCGTCGAGCATGTCGGCGGTCGCGTCGGGACGGTTCAGGTAGCCCTTCATGACCTGCGGGCCGCGGATCAGCAGCTCTCCGGGCTCGCTCGCGCCGTCGGCGGGGATCACCACGTCGGATCCGTCCTCCGCGAGCAGTCGCGCCTCCGTGTTGGGAATGAGCAGACCCACCGAGGAGAGGTCGATGTCCTCGCGCTCGACCGGGATCGTGTGCGTCACCGGGCTGGTCTCGGTCATGCCGTAGCCCTGCCGCACGAGGCAGTCGAGCCGGCCGGCGACGGCGTGGGCGAGTGCTCCGTCCAGGGGCGCGGCGCCGGAGAAGACGACCTTCACCGAGCTCATGTCGTATTGAGCGACCAGCGGGTGCTTGGCGAGGGCGACGGCGATGGGAGGCGCGATGAACAGCCAGCTGGTGCGCTGCTCCGCGATGATGCGCAGGAACTCGACGAGGTCGAACTTCGGCATCGTGACGAGGGTCGCGCGCAGGCGCACGGCCAGGTTGAGCAGCACCGTCATGCCGTAGATGTGGAAGAACGGCAGGACGGCGAGGATCCGGTCGTCATCGTTCAGGTCGATCGAGATCGTGCTCTGTGCGACGTTGGCGACGAGGTTGCGATGCGTGAGCATGACGCCCTTGGGCCGGCCGGTGGTGCCGGATGAGTACGGGAGCACCGCGACGTGCGTGGCGGGGTCGAAGGTCACGGCGGGCGCATGGTGTCCCTCGGAGAGCAGATCCCGCAGCGACGGGTGCCCCTCGGCGCCGTCGAGCACGATCAGCTGGTCGGCGGGCAGGCCGAGCTGTTCCGCGGCGGCTTGCGCCTGGGGGAGGAGCGGGCTGACCGTGATGAGCCAGAACGCCGAGGCGTCGCGCAGCTGGTTGGCGATCTCATCGGCGGTGTACAGCGCGTTGATGGTGGTGGCCGTGGCGCCGGCGCGCAGGATCCCGTGGAAAACGGTCGCGAACGCGGGGACGTTCGGGCAGAGCAGGCCCACGGCGTCGCCCACGCCGATGCCGCGGGCGGCGAGCGCTCCTGCGAAGAGATCGATCTGGCCGATCAGCTGACGGTAGGTGGTCTCCGCGCCCGACATCCCGTCGACCAGGGCGACGCGGTCGAGGTCGTGCTCGGAGATGTCGCCGAAGAGGTACTCGTGGATCGGGACCACGGGGATCTCGACGTCGGGGAACGTGCTGCTGACCATGGGATCTCCTTCGATCTCGGTCCGTCTCGATGCCGCTGCGCCGCCGGCTCGGGTGCCGGCGCCGGTCACTTGGGATTCAGTGTCGCACAAATAGAGACTGAGTCCCAGAGTGATTCCGGATCGGCCCGACGCCGGGACGGATTGTGGGAAACCCTACTCCGAGGCGGGGGCGATGCCGAGCGCGCAGCCCGCCGGTGCGGGCCCGGTGCGGGGCCGAGAAGCGCGGTCGGTACCCTTGATCCGTGCGCATCCGTCTCGACATCGCCTACGACGGCACCCATTTCCGGGGCTGGGCGAAGCAGCCAGGGCTGCGGACCGTGCAGGGGACCATCGAGGCGGCGCTCGCCCGGATCGTCGGTCCGTCGGCGGAGTCCGCCGCGGGGGATCCGCAGGCATCCGGTCCGCGCCTCGTCGTCGCCGGGCGCACCGACGCGGGCGTGCACGCCACCGGGCAGGTCGCGCACGTCGACCTCGACGCGCAGCAGTGGGCGCGTGTGGCGACGCGCAACGGCCGGGCCGCGCTCGATCCGGCGGCGTCGCTGGCTTCGCGGATCCGCGGCGTGCTCGGGCAGTATCCCGATGCCACCGTGTCGCGGACGTCGCTCGCACCGGAGGGGTTCGACGCCCGCTTCTCCGCCGTCTGGCGCCGGTACCGGTATCGGCTGGCCGACGCGCGGGCCGGATACGACCCCCTGCTGCGCCACGACACCACCACCGTCCGCGCGGTCCTCGACGAGGGCGCCATGGACGCCGCCGCGCAGACGCTGATCGGACTGCACGACTTCGCCGCGTACTGCAAGCCGCGCGAGGAGGGCACCACGATCCGCACCCTGCTCGACTACCGCTGGTCGCGGGATACGTCCGGCGTGCTGGTCGCCGAGGTCAAGGCCGACGCGTTCTGCCACAGCATGGTGCGGGCGCTCGTGGGAGCCTGCGCCGCCGTGGGGGAGGGGCGCCTCGAGGTCGCCGATCTGGCGCGGCTGCGGGACGACCTCACCCGCACCAGCGCCTTCAAGGTGCTCGCCGCGCGCGGCCTCACACTCACCGAGGTGGGGTATCCCGCGGACGAGCTGCTGGCGGCCCGCGCCGAGCAGACGCGCAACCGCCGCGATCACGACGACTGACGCGGATCCGGATCTGCAACATCCGATGAACTCCGGCTGCCGCTCAGCCTCGCGCAAGAGCGCGCGGGTACGGTGGGGGCGTGCGGATCATCTCCTACAACCTGCGCAAGCATCGTGCGGCGCATGAGCTCGACGCCCTCGTCGACGCCCATGACCCCGACGTGCTGTGCCTGCAGGAGGGCGACACCGCGTCGCTGCCGGAGCGGGCCGGAGGTCTCGTGCTGGCGCACACCACGCAGCGCAACCGGCTGGGACTGGCCATCTACTACCGCGAGAGCACGTACCGTCTCGTCGACATGGCGGCGGTCGCGGTGAAGAAGTCGCTGCACGACCACGTGCTGCGCCCCGCGCACGAGCGTCTGCTCGGCGTGCGGCTCCGCGACATCGACGCCGGCCGCGACTTCCTCGTCGCGTCGCTGCACGCGGCGCCGCTCACGGCGCGCAACGCCCTGCGGCGCGACCAGATCCGGGCGGCGCTCTCCGAGCTGTCCGAGCTCGGGTGGGGCCTGCCGCAGCTCATCGTCGGCGACTTCAACTATCCGGTGTTCAAGGAGCGGCTCAGCGAGCACATGCGCGACGTCGGCTACGAGCTCGTGATGAGCGACCAGCATACGTACACGCGATACCGCGTCTTCCGCGGGTTCTACGACTTCGCGGCGGCCTCCGGATTCGTGGTCGAGTCGGTGCGCACGCTGCCGCAGGGGGAGTCGGACCACCTGCCCATCCTGGTGACCGCGACGCCCCGGTAGACCGCCCGCCCCAAGCGTTCACCCGGTCGTCGCCGACGCGACGCCTGCCGGTCGTGTGGTGGTGAGACTCGCGCGGTGTGGTGTCCTCATGCGGATGTCTGTGATCGGCTGCGGGTACCTCGGAGCGGTCCACGCGGCGGCGATGGCGTCGATCGGCCACGAGGTGACGGGGATCGACACGAATCCCGACCGGATCGCGGCGCTCGCGGCGGGGAAGGCACCGTTCTTCGAACCCGGTCTGGACGAGCTGCTGGCCGCGGGGGTCGCCAGCGGGCGGCTGACCTTCAGCGCCGACATCGCCGACGCGGCCGGATCCGTCCTGCACTTCCTGGCCGTGGGCACCCCGCAGCAGTCCGACGGATCCGCCGCCGACCTGCGCTTCGTGCACGGGGCCCTCGATGCGCTGCTGCCGCAGCTGCGGCCGGGAGACGTGGTCGCGGGCAAGTCCACCGTGCCCGTGGGGACCGCTGCGGGCCTCACCGAACGCGTGGAGGGCGCCGGGGCGACCCTGGTCTGGAACCCGGAGTTCCTGCGCGAGGGCTGGGCCGTGCGGGATACGCTGCACCCCGACCGCCTCGTGGTCGGGGCGGCGGCGGACGACTCGGGTCGGCGCGCGGTCGAGGTGCTGCGCGAGGCGTACGCCGACGCGATCGCGGAGGGCAGTCCGTTCCTGGTGACCGATCTGGCCACGGCCGAGCTCGTCAAGGGCGCCGCGAACGCGTTCCTCGCCACGAAGATCTCGTTCATCAATGCGATGGCGGAGATCGCCGAGGCGGCGGGGGCCGACGTCACCCGGCTCGCCGACGCGATCGGGTACGACGACCGGATCGGACGACGCTTCCTCGGCGCCGGGATCGGCTTCGGCGGGGGATGCCTGCCCAAGGACATCCGCGCGTTCGCCGCGCGCGCGGAGGAGCTCGGGCGTGGGGCATCGGTCGGATTCCTCCGCGAGGTCGACGCGATCAACCTGCGCCGCAGGGAGCACGCGGTGCGCCTCGTGCTCGAGGCGTTCGGCGGGAGCGTCGTCGGGAAGAGGATCACCATGCTCGGAGCTGCGTTCAAGCCGCACAGCGACGACGTGCGGGACTCGCCGGCGCTCGAGGTCGCGATCCGGCTGCGCGGCATGGGCGCGAAGGTACGGGTGACGGATCCGGAGGCCCTCGGCAATGCCGCCGCCGTGCACCCGCAGCTGAAGTACGTCGCGGATCGGGACAAGGCCCTCAAGGGCGCGGATGCGGTGGTGCTCGTCACGGAATGGGACCTGTACCGCCGCGAGCTCTCTCCCGAGCATGCGTCCACGCTGGCCCGGGGCAGGATCATCGTCGACGGGCGCAACTGCCTGGATCCGCAGGCGTGGCGCGCGGCGGGCTGGACCTACGTCGGGATGGGCAGGCCGTAGCGCCGTCGCGCACGCCGAAGCTCGCGGATGCGGGGCGCGGCGCCGGGGCGTTTCAGGGCACGCGGGGCGACACCGCGAGGTGCTGTGCGCGACTCCGCGAACGCCATGGCGAGGCAGGTCGTGGTTTCCCGATAAAGTCGAGTACCGCGTCGACCTGGGAAGGGCGGGACGAATGCCCGACGATGACGTGCCCCGGGACAGGGCCGGCACCGAAGGGGCTGCGCACGGCGACGGCCCGCAGCCCGACGACCAGCACGCCTTCGATCTCGCGTCGCTGTTCGATCACCATGAGGAGGACGTCTCGGCGGCGCCGCTGGAGGATTTCAGCGCCCTCTTCGCGGGACCGGGCGATGTCGCGCGCACCGAGAAGGGCTCGCCCGCATCTGAGGAACCCGAGACCACGGATCCCCAGGGGCCGGGGACGGACGCCGACGCGCCCGTCATGCCCGCGCCCGGCGAGCACCGGGACCCCGACGATGACCTCGACCTGCATCTGCAGGCCCCGACGGCGCTGATCGACACCGCCGAGGGCCACCTCTTCGACGATGCCGCGACCGAGGCTCATCCCTACACGCACTCGTTCCCTGCGCCCGTGCCGGCCCGGCCGGAGCCGCAGCACGCCGCGCCGCGATACGGCCTGGGGCGCCCTCAGGCCATCGCGATGGCGGCAGGCCTGGTCGTCACCGCGCTGGGCGTCGGCTGGGCGCTTGCGACGCCCGGCGCACCCGTGCCGGTCGCGGTCTCCGCGACCCCGACCTCGAGCGTGGATCCGGCGCGGATCTCCAAGGTCAACGCAGCCGTCGACTCCCTCGAGAGTGCTGTGAAGGCCGCGCAGACGAGCGCAGAGTCCTTCGCCTCGCCGCTCGCGGCGATGGCGGGATCCAGCGACGAATCGGCCCGGCTCGCCGCCGAGGCCGCGCGCCAGGCGTACACGGCGGCGCTCGCCGCGGTGAAGGTGCCCAAGTCTGCGGGGAAGTCCGCGACGAACGTCCAGCTCGATCAGCTCGAGCGCGAGGTCGCGTCGCGCGAGGCGTCGCTGACGGCCGCGACCGCCGGATTCCGCGGTGCCATCACGACGTTCCGGCAGTCGGTGCCCGGATATGCCGCGACCGCGGTCGCCGACAACCCCGACGCGGCCGAGCCCTTCCGAACCGCCGCCACGGAGACGGCGGCGGCGGTCGCCGCATCGGATCCGTTCGGAGCGATGTCCTTCGCCCCATGGGATGCCTGGCGCAGCGCGCTGGCCGCCCTCATCGCGGATCAGGCGCGCGCGGTGGCGGAGTCCGACTCGAGCGGTTCCGGCGGCGGCACGGGTGACACGGGCACGGGCACCGGCGGCGGCGCCACGACCGCGCCGACGCAACCGCCGCCGGTGACGACGGAGCCCCCGCCCG
>NZ_JYIT01000066.1 GCF_000956545.1 Microbacterium azadirachtae | reverse complement strand
CCGCGGGGGACGAAGAGCGCCGCCGCGAAGGGCACGACGCGGACCTCCGCCACCGCGACGCCGGGGGACGTCGCCGAGGAGGGCTCCAGCACCGCCGCCCGCCGGCCGGCCGCCGCCAAGACCACGGCCTCGAAGCGGACGACAGCGCCGCGCGCCACGGCGAAGACGACCGCGGCGAAGACGGCCACGGCCAAGACGACGCCGGCGAAGTCGACGGCCGCCAAGCGGCCGAGCGCCGCGAAGAAGACCACCTCAGCGGCCGGGGGGACGACGAAGCGCGCTCCGAGGAAGCCGGCGGCGGCCCTCGCGGACGACGCTGCGGCGACGATCGCCGAGGTCGTGGAGCCGCCCGCCGCGGCGGCCGAGACGCGGAAGGCCGATCCGGCCGCCCGTGCAGAGGAGACCTGGATCCTCTCGCCCGAGGAGGTCGCGGCGGAGGATGATGCTCCTGTGGAGAGCGAATCTGGGGGCGCGTCGCCGACGACGGAGACCAGGACGAGCGCGACGGCGCCGGACGTGTCGGAAGAAGAGACCGAGCGGACGCTGGAAGACGCGTCGGCGAAAGACGAGACTCCGGCAGACGAAGCGGCGCCGGCAAACGAGACAGCGCCCGGAGAGGAAGCGCCGTCCGCGGAAGACGCCGCGCCCGCAGAGGACTCGACACCCGCAGCCGACGCCGCTCCGGAGACGGGGGAGCCGGAGCAGGGATCGGCGTCGCCGCGTGCGGCCGAGCAGGATGCCGCGCAGGATGAGGCGGTGCCCGCCGAGCGGCAGGCGCTCGTGGTGCGCGGCCTCGTCAAGCGCTTCGGCGACACGGTCGCGGTCGGCGGCATCGACCTGACCGTGCCCGCCGGCACCTTCTACGGGATCGTCGGGCCCAACGGCGCAGGCAAGACGACCACGCTGTCCATCATCGCGGGGCTTTTGCGGGCCGACTCCGGCACTGTGCGGATCAGCGGCATCGATCAGCGCGCCGATCCGGCCGCGGCGAAGAAGGCGCTGGGCGTGCTTCCGGACCGCCTGCGCACCTTCGACCGGCTGACCGGCCGGCAACTGCTGCACTACTACGGACTGCTGCGGGGCCTCGCCTCCGACGTCGTGGAGAAGCGCGTCGCGGATCTGGCCAGGGCGTTCGATCTCACAGGCGCGCTGAGCCGTGTGGTCTCCGACTACTCGGCCGGCATGACCAAGAAGATCATGCTCGCCGGCGCCATGATCCACTCGCCGCGCGTGCTCGTGCTGGACGAGCCGTTCGAATCTGTGGATCCGGTGTCGTCGGGCGTCATCCTCGACATCCTGCGCGCGTACGTCGCGCACGGCGGCACGGTCATCCTCTCGAGCCACGGCATGGACCTGATCGAGCAGGTGTGCGAGCGGATCGCGATCATCGTCGGCGGCGACGTGCTCGCCGAGGGCACGGTCGACGAGGTGCGTGCGGGGCAGACCCTGGAGCAGAGGTTCGTGGAGCTGTCCGGTTCGGCCACCGAGGTGGAGGGGCTGGAGTGGTTGCACACGTTCTCCGACTGAGGCTGATGCTGGCCCTCGGCGCCCTCCGAGGAGACCGCAGCAGGGTGACGCGGACGGTGGTGGCGCTGCTGCTCACCGCCGCCGCCACGACTGTCGCGATCATCGCGATCCGCAGTCTGTCGCACACCTCGGAGGCCGCGGCGCATGCGGTCATCGTGCTGGGCAGCTCCGCCGTCGTCCTGGGCTTCTTCGTCGCGCCGATCCTCGCGGGCTCGGTCGACCAGCTGGATCCGCGTCGCTTCGCGGTGTTCGGCGTCGACGACCGACGCCTTCCCGGGATCCTCGCCGTCGCAGCCCTCGTGAGCGTGCCGAGCCTCGCCCTGCTGCTGGTGCAGGGGGCGATCGTCGGCGTCGCGATCTCGTTCGGGACGCCGTGGGCCCTCGCCGTGCTGTCCGGGATCCTCACGCTCGTCACCGCCGTGCTGGCGGCGCGGGTCGGGATGGCGCTCAGCGCGAGGCTGCTGCCGGAGCGCCGCTCCCGCGAACTCACTTCCCTCTTCGCGCTGGCGGTGATCGTGATCGCCGTGCCGGTGGGCGTGTTCGTCGCTTCGCTCGGCTGGGCCGGTGCCGTGCCCCCGGCGCTGCACTCGGTGGCGGGAGTGCTCGGCATGACGCCGCTCGGCGCCTCCGCGGCGTTCCCGTTCCTGATCGTCTCGGGTCAGACCGGCGCCGCCTGGATCGCCGTCGTCATCGCCGTGCTGACCGCCGCGGGCGTCGCCTGGGGCTGGACCGCACTCGCATACCGTGCGCTGACCACCACGGAACGCCCCACCGCGGTGCGCGAGCGCCCCGGCCTCGGCTGGTTCGGTCTGCTGCCGTCCAACGCCTTCGGGGCCGTGGCCGCGCGCAGCCTGGTGTACTGGCTGCGCGACCGCCGCTACATCATCAACGTCGTGATCGTGCCGATCGCCGGTGTGCTCACCGTCGTCCCGCTGACCGTCGCCGGCGTGCCGCTCGCCCTCGCGGCGGCGCTTCCGGTCGCCGTGATGGCGCTGTTCTTCGGCTGGCTGCCGCACAACGACGTCGCCTACGACTCCACCGCCTTCTGGATCCATGTCGCCAGCGGCGTGCGCGGTCTGCCCGATCGGCTCGGCAGGCTCGTCCCCGTCGTGCTCATCGCGATCCCCACGCTCGCCGTGGCGATCCCCGTGACGCTCGCCGTGATCGGTCGCTGGTCGCTTCTGCCGGCGTTCATCGGCGTGGTCGCCAGCCTGCTGCTCACGGGCCTCGGCCTCGCCAGCGTGACGTCGGTCGTCGCGCCCTACGGTGTGTCCCGCCCCGGGGACAGCCCGTTCCAGCAGCCCCAGCGCTCGCGCGGCGGCGCGCTGGGGCAGGCGAGTGCGCTGATCGGCGCCGTGGTGCTGAGCCTTCCGGCGCTGCTGCTCGCGTGGCAGCCCCTCGTGGACCCCGAGGCGTCGACCGCGCCGGCGTTCTGGGCCGGTATCCTCATCGGGGCGGCGGTCCTCGTCGTCGGCGTGCTCGCCGGAGGGCGGGCGTTCGACCGGCGCGGCGCGGAGCTGATGGAGTTCGTCGAGACGGTCTGACCGGTTCCTCGGATCCGGCGGAGCCCGCGGGCCCGTGCGCGATTAGACTCGCCGTCATGAGTACCCCGCTGGATGCCCCGGATCAGGGCGGCGTCGCCACCCTCGATCGCGAACTCGAGCAGCTCCTCAACGAGGAGCTCCAGGAGCCGGGAGACCACGAGCGGTTCTCCCACTATGTGAAGAAGGAGAAGATCCTCGAGTCCGCCCTCACCGGCAAGCCCGTCCGGGCGCTGTGCGGCAAGAAGTGGACGCCGGGACGCGATCCGGAGAAGTTCCCGGTGTGCCCCACGTGCAAGGAGATCTACGAGTCGATGGCCCGCTGACTCCGCGGGCGGTCTCGGGGACGGGGCCGCTCAGCGGACGTCCTCGAAGACGGTGGGGATCGCCGGATCCGACTTGCTGAGCGCGAGGGCGCGCACCGGCAGCTCCTCGCGCACCCGGAAGTGGTGCTCGCGCGCGGCGATCGTGCCCTCGGGGCCCTCGAACGCGGTGTCGATCTCGCCCTGGTCCACCAGCGTGACCTGCAGGGCGCGCCCGTCGGGGTGCTGTTGGGCGCCGAGCTCCTCGAAGCCGTCCGCCACCAACACGGTCTCCGACTGCGCGACGCCGTCCGCGAGCACCCGGAAGGCCGCCTTGCGGCCACCCTTCGACGCCTTGTCCGCGGACGCCTTCGCAACGGCGACCCAGCCGCCGTCGGAGCCCTGCCGGGCGACGAGCTTGTAGACCATGCTCGCGGTCGGGTACCCGGATCCGGTGACGACCGAGGTGCCGACCCCGTACGCGTCCACCGGGGACGCGGCGAGCGCGGCGATCGCGTACTCGTCGAGGTCACTGGTCACGGTGATCTTCGTGCCGGTCGCGCCGAGCTCGTCGAGCTGCGCCCGCACCTCCGCGGCCATGATCGGCAGGTCGCCGGAGTCGATGCGCACGCCGCCGAGCTCTGTGCCCGCCACGCGGATGGCGGTCTCCACGCCCTGGCGGATGTCGTAGGTGTCCACGAGCAGGGTCGTGTCCGTGCCGAGCGCGGCGATCTGCGCCCGGAAGGCGTCCTCCTCGCTGTCGTGGAGCAGCGTCCAGGAGTGCGCGGCGGTGCCCATCGTCGGGATCCCCCAGGTGCGTCCCGCCTCCAGGTTACTCGTGGCGCCGAAGCCCGCGATGTACGCGGCCCGGGCCGCGGCGACGGCGGAGTCCTCCGCGGCGCGGCGCGAGCCCATCTCCGCCAGGGGGCGCTCGCCGGCGGCGATGCTCATCCGTGAGGCGGCCGTCGCGACGGCCGAGTCGTGGTTCAGCACGCTGAGCGCCAGCGTCTCGAGGATCACGGCGTCGGCGAACGTGCCCTCGACGGTGAGGATGGGGGAGCCGGGGAAGTAGAGCTCGCCCTCGCGATATCCGCGGATGGTGCCGGCGAACCGGTAGCCCTCGAGGTAGCGGAGCGCGTCGGCGTCGACGACCTTCGCGTCGCGGAGGTAGCGCAGCTCGTCGTCGCCGAAGCGGAAGTCGCGCAGCAGCGAGAGCAGGCGTCCGGTCCCCGCCACGACGCCGAAGCGGCGCCCTCCCGACAGGCGGCGGGAGAACAGCTCGAACACGCTCTGCCGCGCGGCGGTGCCGTCGCGGAGCGCGGCCTCCAGCATCGTGAGCTCGTACCGGTCGGTCTTCAGGGCGCTGGACGCGGTCATGGCGATCAGCATACGTGCGCGCGCCCCTCGCAGCGCGCGAGGGCGCGCGCCGACTAGGCTGGATCATCATGAACGACGCGCCGATCGGGATCTTCGACTCCGGAGTCGGCGGTCTCACCGTCGCCCGCGCGATCCGCGCGCAGCTTCCGCGGGAATCGTTCGTCTACATCGGCGACACGGCGCATTCGCCGTATGGGCCCAAGCCCATCGCGGACGTGCGGCGCTATGCGCTCGAGGTGCTCGACACCCTTGTCGACCAGGGCGTGAAGATGCTCGTGATCGCCTGCAACACGGCGTCCTCGGCGATGCTGCGCGACGCTCGCGAACGCTACGACGTGCCGGTCGTGGAGGTGATCGGCCCCGCGGTCCGCCGGGCGATCTCGACCACGCGCAACGGACGGATCGGCGTGATCGGAACGGTCGGGACCATCGGATCCCGCGCCTATCAGGACATGCTCGAGGTCAACGAGAACCTGGCGGTGTTCACGGCGGCATGCCCGCGGTTCGTGGAGTTCGTGGAGGCGGGCATCACCGACAGCCCGGAGGTGCTCCGCGTCGCCGAGGAGTACCTGGCGCCGCTGCGGGACGCGGGGGTCGACACGCTCGTGCTCGGCTGCACCCACTACCCGTTCCTGCGCGGCGCGATCGGCTACGTCATGGGCGAAGGCGTGTCCCTCGTCTCCAGCGACGACGAGACCGCCGGCGATGTGTACCGGCAGCTGGTCCGCGGGGACCTGCTCGCCCCCGCCGACGCGCAGCCCCGCTACGTGTACGAGGCGACGGGCGCCTCGGCCGACGACTTCACCGCCCTCGCCAACCGCCTGATGGGCCAGGAGGTGCGGGGCGTCCGGCTCGTGCAGACCGGCGTCATCGACCTTCCCCACCTCAAGGAGATCCCATGACCGAGCCCACCGTCCGCACCGATGGCCGCAGCGTCGACCAGCTCCGTCCGATCACGATCGAGCGCGGCTGGAGCGCCCAGGCCGAGGGATCCGCGCTGATCAGCTTCGGCAACACCAAGGTGCTGTGCACCGCGTCGTTCACGAACGGCGTGCCGCGCTGGCTCACCGGCAAGGGCAAGGGCTGGGTCACCGCCGAGTACGCGATGCTGCCGCGGGCGACCAACGAGCGCAACGACCGGGAGAGCGTGAAGGGGCGCATCGGCGGCCGCACGCATGAGATCTCCCGACTGATCGGCCGCGCGCTGCGCGCCGTGGTCGACACGAAGGCGCTCGGCGAGAACACGATCGTGATCGACTGCGACGTGCTGCAGGCCGATGGGGGCACGCGCACCGCGGCGATCACGGGGGCCTACGTCGCGCTCGCCGATGCGATCGAGTGGGGGCGCCGCAAGAAGTTCATCGGGCAGAAGGCGCAGGTGCTGCACGATTCCGTCGCCGCCGTGTCCGTCGGGATCATCGACGGCGAGCCCATGCTCGACCTCGCCTACGTCGAGGACGTGCGCGCCGAGACCGACATGAACGTCGTGGTCACCGGCCGCGGCCTCTTCGTCGAGGTGCAGGGCACCGCGGAGGGGGCGCCCTTCGACAAGCGCGAGCTGGACGCCCTGCTCGAGCTCGGCGTGAACGGGTGCGCGGATCTGCGCGATCGCCAGCTCGCCGCCCTCGCGGAGGAGCGGGCGTGAGGATCGTCCTCGCCACGCACAACCCGCACAAGGTCTCCGAGTTCGACGGGATCGTCGCGGCGACGCGGCCGGATCTCGAGGTCGTCGGCTACGACGGTCCAGAGCCCGTCGAGGACGGCGTCACGTTCGAGGAGAACGCCCTCATCAAGGCCCGCGCCGCCGCGGCGCACACCGGGCTCGCCGCGCTCGCGGACGACTCCGGGATCGCGGTCGACGTGCTGGGCGGATCGCCCGGCGTGTTCTCGGCGTACTGGGCGGGTCAGCGCAAGGACGCCATCGCGAACCGCGATCTGCTGCTCGACCAGCTGCGCGACATCGCGGATCCGCATCGCGCCGCACGCTTCGTGAGCGTCATCGCCCTGGTGCTGCCCGACGGACGCGAGTGGACCGTGCGGGGGGAGTGGCCGGGGAGGCTCGCCCACGAGGCCGCGGGCGACGGCGGGTTCGGCTACGACCCGGTGTTCGTGCCCGACGGGCAGATCGGCTCCGAGCGCACCGTGGGCGAGTTCACGGCGGCGGAGAAGCAGGCGCAGTCGCATCGTGCCCGCGCGTTCGACGCGCTCGTCCCGCTGCTCGCGGAGCTCTGAGGCGCCGGCGGAACCGTGGACGGCTCCGGAACGCACGGGTAGCGTCGGTCGCGTGGACTTCGTGGACGGACGATCCGGCGGAACCGCCCGCCTCTACTACCAATGGCACGGCCCGGAAGGCGACGGACCGCCACTGCTGCTCGTGCACGGCGGCGGATCCACGATCGAGTCGAACTGGGGAGCGCTGATCCCGGAGCTCGCCCGGGAGCGTCGGCTGCTCGCCGTGGAGCTGCAGGGCCACGGGCGCACACCGACGGGATCCGGTCCTGCGTCCTTCGAGCGTTCGGCCGACGACGTCGCCGCCCTGCTGGCGGAGCTCGGTGCGGGCGCAGTGCACGTGCTCGGCTTCAGCAACGGCGGCCAGGTCGCGCTGCAGCTCGCGATCCGGCATCCGCGCCGGGTCGCCCGGCTGATCGTCGCGTCCGCGCCGTTCCGCCGGGACGGCATGATCGACGGCTTCTGGGACGGACTTGCGGGCGCGGGATCCGCCGACATGCCGGAGGTCTACCGGGAGGCCGACGTGCTCGTGAGCGGGGAGACGGCGCACGCGGAGCGGATGTTCGTGCTGGACCGCGACCTCATGCTGACCGGCTTCCAGGACTTCCCGGACAGGGCGCTCGCGTCGATCGTCGCGCCCACGCTCGTCGTCGCCGGCGACCGGGACGTGATCCGCCGCGACCACGCGGTCGCGCTCGCAGACCGGATACCCGGCGCCCGGCTGCTCATGCTCCCGGCCGGTCACGGCGACTACTTGGGCGAGGTGTTCGCCGCGGGCGACGACCTGCGCGGCATGCGGCGCACGCTTCCGCTGCTGACGGCGTTCCTCGACGACGCGCACTGAGCGTCGCCGGGTGCGGCGCAAGTGAGAATCATCCCCATTCCCGACTAGGCGAAATCGGCTCCGACCGGGAGATCCCGGCTCTACGCTGGAGGCATGCACGATCACGCCCCCGCCACCGGGATCCGCTCCGCAGGCCACCGTCGCCTGCTCGCGATCTCCCTGACGCTGACGAGCACGATCATGCTGGTGCAGGTGGTCGGAGCCATCCTCAGCGGCTCGCTGGCCTTGCTCGCCGACGCCGCGCACATGTTCACCGACGCCTCCGCCCTCGTCATCGCGCTCATCGCGAGCGCCGTCGCCGCCCGCCCGGCCGACGACCGGCGCACCTTCGGCTATCAGCGCGCCGAGGTCTTCGGCGCCCTCGTCAACGCGATCATCCTCATCCTTCTCTCGGCATGGGTGGCCTTCGAGGGGATCGGCCGGCTGCTGCACCCCTCCGAGGTCGAGGTCGCCGGCCCGCTCATGCTGGTCGTCGCCGCCGTCGGGCTCGTCGCGAACGGCGTCTCGATGTGGCTGCTCAGCGCCGCCCAGCGCACCAGCATCAACGTGCGCGGCGCCTATCTGGAGGTCATGGGGGATCTCATCGGATCCGCGATGGTGATCGTCGCGGCGATCGTCATCATCACCACGGGATGGATGCCGGCGGACGCCATCGCCTCGCTCATCATCGCCGCGATGATCATCCCCCGTGCGATCTCGCTGCTGCGCGAGGTGTTCTCGGTGCTCGCCGAGTCGGCGCCCAAGGGCACCGCGGTGAGCGACATCCGCCGGCACCTGCTCGAGTACCCCGGCGTGACCGGCGTGCACGACGTGCACGTGTGGCAGCTCACCCGCGGGGCGCCCGTGTTCACGGCGCACGTCTCGGTGAAGGCCGCGGTGCTCGCGGAGGGCGGCGCATCGGCGCTCCTCGTCCAGATGCAGTCCTGCCTCGCCGAGCACTTCGACGTGGAGCACTCGACGTTCCAGATCGAACCCGACGACAGCGGTTCCGGAGCCGCAGGCGACTGCGAGGCCGTGCACGCCTGAGCGTCAGGACTCGACGACGACCTCGGACGGGCTCTTGTCCGGGCGGAGGCCGCGCCACCGGGCGTGACGCAGCACCCCGTCATCGGTCCAGTTCGCGAACTCGACCTCGCCGACGAGCTCGGGGCGCACCCAGAGCGCGTCGGAGGCGTCGGCGACCGGCACGCCGTCCACGGCCGGGGCGCCGACGCGCAGCGGGTCAAGCCGCGCGCCGAGATCCTGCAGGGCGCGGTCGGTGAAGCCCGTGCCGACGCGGCCCACGTAGCGCAGCCCCGACGGCAGGGCGGCCTCCGGGATCGCGAGCAGGAGGGATCCGATCCGCCCCGTGCGATCGCCCTTGCCGGGCCGGACGCCGACGATCACCACCTCCTGCGCCCGGGTGAGCTTGAGCTTCAGCCAGCGCGGGGAACGTCCTCCCGGCACGTACGGCGAGGCCGGGTCCTTGGCCACCACGCCCTCGAGATCGAGGGCGGAGCTCGTCGCCAGCGCCGCGTCGACGTCGTCGAACACGGGCGGCACGAGCACCGGCGCGTCCAGATCCGCCGCGATCCGCTCGAGCAGCTCACGGCGATCGCGCAGCGGCAGGGCGGTCAGGTCATGTCCCTCCAGGCGCAGGAGATCGAACAGGTGGTAGCGCACGGGGGTGCGCACCACCTCGCGCTCGATCTCCCGTGCCCGGGTGAGGTGCATGCGGTCCTGAAGGCGGTGGAAGCTGGGACGCCCCAGGGCGTCGAACGCCACGATCTCCCCGTCGACCACGGCCTCGCCGACGTCGAAGCCCGGTGCTCCGTCGGCGGTGAGCTCGGGGTAGCGGTCGGTGATGTCGGTGCCGCTGCGCGCCCTCAGGCGGAAGCGACCCTCCGACCAGGTGCCGATGGCGCGGATCCCGTCCCACTTGATCTCGGCCCAGCCCAGCGCGCGCGCTGTGCCGGCGGTGCCGTGCTCGGCCAGCATCGGGGAGTAGACCGGGACCGTCGCATCGTGGTCCTGCGCCGCGGGCGCCCTGCCCGCCGACGCCCTGCGCCCTCCCGACGGCGCGACGATGCGCGGGCGACTCCGTTCGGCCGGATCCGCGGCGGGAGCCGCCGCCGCACCGGCGCCCGCCTGCGAGATCGCCGCGAACGGATCCGGATCGCGCTCGGCGCGCGCGAGCACCTCGTCGAACCGCAGCTGACGGATCCCCGGATCCTCCAGTTCCGCCCAGGTGCGCGGTGCCGCCACCCACGGCTCGGGGCGCCCGCGCAGCGAGTACGGGGCGATCGTGGTCTTCTTGCCGTTGTTCTGGCTCCAGTCGAGGAACACCTTGCCCGCGCGCAGCGTCTTCGTCATCACGCTCGTGACGAGCGCGGGATGATCCGCCTCGATCGCGCGGGCCAGCGCGTGCGCGAACGCGGAGATCTCGTCGCTCGTGCGATCGCCCGGGAGAGGGGCGTACAGGTGGATGCCCTTGCTGCCGCTCGTCACCGGGACCGGATCCATGCCCATCCCGGTGAGGATGCCCCGCGCGATGAGCGCTACCTCGGCGCACTGCGACAGGGACACCCCGGGTCCGGGATCCAGATCCAGCACGAGGCGGTCGGGGTTGCCGCGCCCGCCGTCGGGGGTGAAGCGCCACTGCGGGATGTGCAGCTCGATCGCGGCGACCTGGGCCATCCACACCAGCGTCGCGACCTCGTCGACCAGCGGGTAGTCCTTCGCGCCCCCGGAGTGCGGGATCTCCAGACGGCGGATCCATCCCGGCGCCCCGGGCTCGAGCTGCTTCGCGAAGAAGGAGCCCTGCGGATCGGCGCCGGTGCCGACGCCTTCGACCCAGCGCTTGCGGGTGACGGGCCGCCCGGCGACGACGGGCAGCAGCATCGGCGCGATCCGCGCGTAGTAGTCGATCACCTCGCCCTTGGTCGTGCCCGTCTCGGGATACACCACCTTGTCGAGGTTCGTGACGCGCAGACGCCGCTCTCCGATGCGCACGAACTGCGGACCGTCTGCCATGTGGTCACAGTAATGGCAAGCCGGTATCCGTCGCGCGCGCCGGTGGTGTGTACTGGTGCCATGAGGACGATCTGGAAGGGCTCGCTCACCTTCGGCCTGGTCAACGTGCCGGTGAAGGTGTACTCCGCGACGGAGGACCACGACGTCCCGCTGCATCAGGTGCACGACGCCGACGGCGGGCGCATCCGGTACAAGCGGGTGTGCGAGATCTGCGGCCAGACCGTGGCCTACTCCGAGATCGACCGGGCCTACCAGGACGAGTCGCAGACGGTGGTGCTGACGAAGGAGGATCTGGAGTCGCTGCCCGCCGAGCGCAGTCGCGAGATCGACGTCGTGGAGTTCGTCCCCTCGGATCAGGTCGATCTGCTGACCCTCGACAAGGCGTACTACCTGGAGCCGGATTCGAAGTCGCCCAAGGCGTACGTCCTGCTGCGCAAGACCCTCGAGGCCACCGACCGCACCGCGATCGTCCGGTTCACCCTCCGCCAGAAGACGCGACTGGCCGCGCTGCGCGTGCGCGGCGACGTGCTGGTGCTGCAGACGCTGCTGTGGGCCGATGAGGTGCGCGAGGCGGACTTCCCGTCGCTGCACGAGGATGTCACGGTGTCGGACAAGGAGCTCGAGCTGTCCGCATCCCTGGTCGAGGGCTTCTCGGGGGACTTCGACCCTGAGGCGTTCGTGGACGAGTACCAGGTCGAGCTGCGCACGCTCATCGACGCGAAGATCGAGAAGGGCGAGGCGTTCGAGACCGAGGAGACGTTCGCACCCGTGGAGAAGGGCGGCGAGGTCATCGATCTGATGGAGGCGCTGCGCGCGAGCGTCGAGAAGTCGCGCGCCGCCCGCGCCGAGGCGGCCGACGAGGGCGGCTCGAAGCGCGACGCGGGCTGAGCGCGGGTCAGATCTCGGGCTCGACCGCCGGGGCGCCCGATGCGGTCTCGAGCTTCGCCTTGCGGCGCTCGCTGAAGTAGTGCCAGGCGGTGACCGCGAGGGTGAGGAGCACGACGCCGAGCAGGATCACGTCGATGTACTTGGTGACGAGATCGCGGATCCACGGGATGTAGGCGATCACGTAGCCGAGCAGCGTCATCCCGAAGCCCCACAGCACGGCCCCGATCAGGTTGTACAGGCTGTACCGCCGCCAGGGCATGTGCCCGACGCCGGCCGCGACCGGGGCGAACGTGCGCACGACGGGGATGAAGCGCGCGAGGATCACCGTCAGGCCGCCGAAACGCTCGAAGAAGTGGTTGGTCCGCTCGACGTTCTTGCGGCTGAACAGCCCGGACTCCTTGCGCTCGAACACGGCGGGTCCGCCCTTGTGCCCGATCAGATAGCCGACCTCGCCGCCGAGGAACGCCGCGAGGGCGATGAGCGCGCAGACGACCCAGATGTTCACGCCGAACACGTCGACGGTGTGCGTGAGCAGCCCGGAGATGATCAGCAGCGTGTCCCCGGGGAGCAGGAAGCCGATGAGCAGCCCGGTCTCGGCGAAGATGATGAACAGCACCACGGCGAGCGCCCAGGGGCCGGCGCCGTGGATGATGACGTTCGGGTCGAGCCAGGGGATGAGGGCGGCGTGATGCACAGGTGGTTTCCGTCCGTGGAGTCGTCGCGGGAGTGTCGCCGAGGTGCCGGCGTGACTGAAGTCTAGAGCGGGCAGGTCTCGTCCGGCTGGGAGAGCCCCTCTTCGAACGAAGAAGCGCCGGGAGGCGACCATGCGGCCGCCTCTCGACGCTTTCGTGCGGAAGGTGGGACTTGAACCCACACGCCCGGAGGCACAGGAACCTAAATCCTGCGTGTCTGCCAGTTTCACCACTCCCGCGGGCGGACCCAGTCTACTGAGACCGGATCCGCCCGACCCGTCCCGCAGGTCAGCCGTGGAACTCGTGCGGGTGCGGGCCCGTGCGGCCGTCGCGGTCGAGCGCGTCGATCGCGGCGAGCTCCGCGTCGTCCAGGTCGAACCCGAACACGTCGAAGTTCTCGGCGATGCGGCTCGGGGTCACCGACTTCGGGATCGCCACGCGCCCCTCCTGCAGGTGCCAGCGGAGCACCACCTGCGCCGGCGTCCGGCCGTGCCGAGCGGCGATCTCCGTGATGGCCGCGTCCTGCAGCACCGCGCCCTGGGCGAGCGGGCTCCACGCCTCGGTCGCCACTCCCGCCGCGGCGTCCGCCGCGATCACGGCCCTGTTCTGGAAGGCGGGGTGCAGCTCGACCTGGTTCACCGCGGGCACGACGGATCCGGTCTCGAGGATGCGCGCGAGGTGCACGGGCTCGAAGTTCGAGACGCCGATCGCACGCACCCGCCCCTGCGCATAGAGCGCCTCGAGGCCGCGCCAGGTGCCGGCGTAGTCGCCGTCGCCGAGCTCGGGCCAGTGGATCAGGTAGAGGTCGAGCGCATCCAGGCCGAGCTTCTCGAGGCTCGCATCGTAGGCCCGCAGGGTCGCGTCGTAGCCCTGCTCAGCGTTCCACGCCTTCGAGGTGACGAAGAGCTCATCGCGGGCGATGCCGGATTCGGCGATCGCACGGCCGACCCCGCGCTCATTGCCGTAGATCGCCGCCGTGTCGATGCTGCGGTATCCGGTCTGCAGGGCGGCCGCGACGGCGGCGGTGGTCTCGTCGTCCGGGACCTGGAAGACGCCGAAGCCGAGCTGGGGCATGGTGACGCCGTTGTTCAGGGTGAGGGTGGGGACGGTCATGTCGTTCGTCTTTCTGTGGTGGTGCGAAGCAGTGAGGTGGGAGCGGGGTCAGCGGGCGGGGACGGCGGCCGTGGTCGTGTGCGCGGGGGCGGAGCCCGTCTTCGCGCTGCGGGCGGTCAGCGCGGCCACGACCATCACGACGAGGGCCAGCGCCGTGATGCCGGCGCCGATCCAGATGGGGGAGGTGTAGCCGAGGCCTGCGGCGATCCCGACGCCGCCGGCCCAGGCGCCCAGGGCGTTGCCGACGTTGAACGCACCGATGTTCGCGCCGGAGGCGAGCGTCGGCGCGGACGCGGCGTAGCCCATGATGCGCGACTGCAGCCCCGGCACGGTGCCGAACCCGAAACCTCCCATGAGGAAGAGGGCGACGACGGTCGCCGGGCCGCTCGCGGCGACGAGCGCGAAGCCCACCAGCACGACGACGAGCGCGGCCACGAACACGATCAGGGTGCCGTCGATCGATCGATCGGCGGCCTTGCCGCCGGCCCAGTTGCCGAGGAACAGCCCCACGCCGAACAGCACGAGCAACCACGGCACCATGCTCGACGCGAAGCCGCTGACCTCGGTGAGCGTGTAGGCGATGTAGGTGAAGGCGCCGAACATGCCGCCGTAGGCGAGCACGGTCACGATCAGGGACAGCCACACCTGGCCGGAGCGGAACGCGCCGAGCTCGTCGCGCAGGCGGGTCGGGGCGATGTCGTGGGTCGCCGGCACGAGCAGGGCGATGCCGACGAACGCCAGCACGCCGATGACGGCGATGGCCCAGAACGTGGCGCGCCAGCCCAGCTGCTGGCCGAGGAAGGTGCCGAACGGCACGCCGAGCACGTTCGCCGCGGTGAGGCCGGTGAACATGATGGCGATCGCGCCGGCCTTCTTCGCGGCGGGCACGAGGGAGGCGGCCAGCACGGATCCGATGCCGAAGAACGCGCCGTGGGTGAGGGCGGCGACGATGCGGCCCACCATGGCGAGCCCGTAGCCGGGGGCGAGGGCGGTGAGCGCGTTGCCGATGATGAAGAGGACGATGAGGCCGAGCAGCACGGGCTTGCGGGGGAGGCGCGTGGTGGCGGCCGTGAGGAACAGTGCGCCGACCACGACGCTCAGCGCGTAGCCGGAGATGAGCCAGCCGGCAGCGGCCTCGGTGACGCCGAAGTCGGCGGCCACCTCGGGCAGCAGGCCCATGATGACGAACTCCGTGAGGCCGATTCCGAAGGCGCCGAGGGCGAGGGCGATCAGGCCGAGAGGCATGGGGGAACTCCTGGTACAGTGAGATAGCTGCAGACGCGGGTTTTTGCGTCGGTGATCACAATACTTGCACGCGCAAATAAAAAGCGCAAGCAACTACTTCTGGAGGATCCATGGGCATCGCCGATGACGCCGTCGAGATCCGCGCCCGCGGATGGCGCACGATGGCCGCACTGCACGCCATGATCGAGGCGGAGTTGGAACGCGCCCTGTCCGCCGAGGCGGGGCTCTCGGTCGTCGAGTACACCGTGCTGGAGGCGCTGAGCCGTCAGGACGGCTGGCACATGCGGATGCAGCAGCTCGCCCGTGCCGCCGCGCTCAGCCCGAGCGCGACCACGCGACTGGTGAACAGGCTCGAGGACCGCGGGCTGCTGACCCGGATCCTCTGCGCCGACGACCGCCGGGGGATCTACACCGAGCTCACCGCGAGCGGCCAGAAGCTGTACGAGCGCGCCCGGCCGGTGCACGACGAGACGCTGGAGCGCGTGCTCTCCGACGCCGCCGAGCAGCCCGAGCTGCTGCCGATGGTGGACGCCCTGCACGACGTCGCCCGCGTGGGCTGACCGCCCTCCTCCGCGGCCCGAGACCCGGGCTGTGGATAACTTCCGAGCCCGGATCCCGGATCCTGCGACGATGCGGGGATGAGCCTCAGCACCGCCGCCGTCACCGAGAGGGTGCGTGCGCGGCTGCGCGCCGACCGCACGGACCCGTCCGTGCATCCCGAGGAAGCGCACCGCATCGCGCAGTTCGAGGTGCGTCGGCACAACGATCAGGCGCTCGCCCGGGGCACGGCCACGATCGATGACGAGGCGGCCTGCGTGCGCGACATCCTCGCCGGGGTCGCGGGGTACGGTCCGCTGCAGCCGCTGCTCGACGACGACACGGTCGAGGAGATCTGGCTGAACGGGCCGGCACACGTGTTCGTGGCGCGGGATGGGCGCAGCGAGCGGGTGCCGCTCGCGCTGACCGAGGCGCAGCTCCGCGACACGGTCGAGCGCATGCTGCACGCCGCGGGCCGTCGCGTCGACCTCGGTCAGCCGTTCGTGGATGCGTCCTTGCCCGATGGCTCCCGTCTGCACGTCGCGATCGCCGATGTGGTGCGCGGCGCGTGGTCGGTCAACCTGCGGAAGTTCCTGCCCCGGTACCGCAGTCTGGACGCCCTGGTGCGACAGGGCATGGTGCCGGCCGAGGTCGCCGGGACGCTGGCGGAGGCGATGCGCGCAGGGCGCAGCGTGATCGTCTCGGGCCCCACGCACGCCGGCAAGGCAAAACCTGCGATTATGCCTCATTCTGACCAGGGCTTTTCTGGCGTGCGGGATTGCAGCCCTGCGCCGAGGGGTCACCAGACGTCACCAGCGAGCCGTGGACGGCCCTCCGGGCGTCGTGCTACCTCCGTGCAGCATGGCGAGACTTCGCAACGTCTCGCGGGCGCTGAGGCAATCGTGCGTGCGGGTGCTACGCGCCGACCGGCTGATACCCGAGGAGGGCGTTCACGCTCTCGCGGATCTGCGACAGGTCGATGTGATCCCACGGGTGCGCGTTGGGCTGGGTGCCCTGCGGGAGCGCTGCCCAGCCGATCAGGCCGTCGATGTGCTCAAGGGACCGGAGGTAGTGCGGCATCCCCAGGAAGTCGCGGACGCTGAGGGCCATGGCCTGCTGGCCGACTCCCTGCGCTCGGTCGATCGCGGCGTCACAGCGCGGGCAGACCACGCCGTCCAGGGTGTCCGGCATCGGCCTGCCGCCGATGGCTACGCTGTCGGCGGACATGAGGGTCCAGACGCTCTCCGCGTCCTCTCGGAGCGCGTGCACGGCTCCCACGCCGCACAGGAGGCATCCCGAGGGGCTGTCGTCGTCCGAGGGCGCGAACACGTCCACAGGACGCGCCACGTCCCGCGCGAGCAGGGGTGCGACCGCATCGCGGAGCACCTGGCGCTGTCCTTCGGGCACGTGCTCCCACCGGCTGTGGTTGGCCGGCGTGCGTGGGGCACCGCTGTACCCCGCCGCGCGGGCGTGCAGGGTCCACGCGGCGCTGCCACCCGGGATCGTCAGGGTGTCCATGAGCTTGAGCAGCGCGGTCATCGTGCCGGTCAGTCGGTCGATGGTGCTCGCGCTCGTGATGCCGACGATATCGAGGGCATCAAGGGCGCTCTCCAGCCGGTCGGCGGCGATCTCGGGGTCACCGATGCGGCGGCGCAGGTCGGCGTTGGCGCTGAGGAGGTCCAGGGCCACCGCTCGAAGCAGGCGGCACGTCTCACAGCGCGTCGTGAGCAGGTCCACCCTCTCGGGTCCGTGGACGCCCTGCGCGGGCCGGTAGACGCTCAGCACGTCGAGCGCCGAGTCATCCACAGGCCGCTGCACCGCGATCCCACACGCTCCGCAGGGCAGGGCGTAGGCCGGAATCGAGGTCCAGGCGTCCGCGGTCTCGATCTGCTGATCGCGGAGGGTCATGGTGTTGTTCGTGGACATCAGAGGGCACCTCGGGTCTTCGCGTTGAGTTCGGCCTCGGCTGCGCGGAGCCGGGCTCGGGTCTGGGGATCGTTCGTGACCTGGCGGGCCTGGCGGAACATCGACTGGATGACCCGCACATTGTCCGCGTTCAGCGTCGCGCCGCCTTCGGGGGCAGACGGGACGACCACGCGCACGCCGCGCCCCCGGCCACTGCGCATCTGAAGCTGCGCGGGCGGCAGGGTCGGCTCGGGGGTCGCCTCCCACGCGGCGGGCGGCTCCGGTTCCCGAGGGGTCGGGACGGGCTTCGCGTCCTCGCGGTACTGCTCCGCGCGTCGGGTGCCCTCGTGATCGACGGGGATCATACGGGGTTCGTATCGGCGGGTCATCGTTGAACCGCCCGTCGCACGACGCGCCGCCAGCAGACGCCCCGCGTGCCAGTGCGGAAGCAGTAGGTCCCTGCCTCAGCGTCGTGCTCGGCGCACGGGACCGTCAGCACCGAAGGCACCATCGCCGTCCGGCGGATGCCCTCGCGGACGTGCATGGCATACTCCTCACGCGCTCTGAGGGCGGGGTCGGGCTCACCGCGGGCGGCCCCCAAGACCGGACCCGCGGTGAGCCGTCGTCCGTCCCCTGCATGCCCTCGGACAGGGGACGTGGGAGGCTCCCCCGCGGTCGGCGCGTTACCACCGCGGAGGAGCCGGTCAATGGTCGCTGCCGCGTCGGCGTCAGCGAGGTTGCGCGAGCGGTTCGCGCTCTTGAGGTTGCCGCCGTGCGCAAGGACGGTGAGCGCGTTCACGGAGGCGTCCACCTTGCTATCCGAGATGTGCTCAGGACGGCGGGCTTCGTGGACGTGGTGCGGAGAGAGGGCGCTGCGGGTCATGTGGGGGCCTGTTCGATCAGGCTCCGGCCCTGCTGCCAGACGAGCACCTTGCGGGCCGTGGCATCGGCCCTATGCCGGAAGCGTACTACGTTAGGTTTTCGCGTGGTACCCCCGGGGGGTATTTGGGTACGCTGGAAGCGTCGCGAGGGTGCCGAGAAGAGCCCTCGCGACCTCACCGAGAAGGAGCCCGCGATGACCCGCATGCCGATTGCCGCCCGAGACACCATGTCGATGACCGCGCGGACCATGAACATGACCGCGCGCACGATCGACCCGATGCGACAGAACCCGATCACGTCGATCGTCGCGGGCATCCGCGACCTTCAGGCAGGCCTCTCCCCGGCAGGCGGTGCCGTCCGTGACGCGGGCCGTCGCGAGGTTGACGCGCTCGTTGCGACTGGTCTCTACAGCCTCGCGCCCCGGCGCTGAGCACGTGCGGTGACACGGTGGCGCGTGCCCTGCACTGCCCTGCCCTGTCGCCCCTCTACGTAGTAGAGAGGGGCGCAGGGCATGGGCAGGGCAGGGCGCTAAGCCTCCGTAGCACCGCGCTTGCGGCGGGTCTGGGCGGCCTCAATCGTGTTCTTCGCAGGACGGCCAGGCAGGCCAGCGGACAGCCGCCATGCCTCGCGCTGGCTGGCCGTCGGCGGGATCTCGTTCTTGTCCAGCCAGGTCACGGCCTCATCCTCGGTCATCGCCGCCGCGCCGGACGACGCTACGACCTTCCTCGGAGCCGCACCGAGGATTCCTCGCGCCCACTCTCGGCGCTCGGCAAGGACCTCCGAGGCGGTGAGCAACGTGTCGTCGTTCACCTGAACCCACCACGCCAACGCCGCGTCGGGGGCCTGCAGCCAGGCCGTCGCCTCAGCCTCGACCTGGAGGCGCAGGAACGCGTCCAGGACGAAGGAAATCGGCGCCGTGGAGCCGACCACGCCGAGCCTGGGATCGAATGAGTGTCGGAGCCCGTGCCCTGGGCGATGTCGCGGGCTGTTCTCGTCCGCTTCACAGCGCGGACACGTCAGCAGCAGCCGCTCTATGACGTCCGGGGTGCAGTACTCGCACGGTGAGTCCGGATCGACGCTCAGCCAGGCCGTGTCCTCGACGATCATCCGCACGTGCGCGAAGTTGCGTCGGTCCGGGGTGCGGTGCTCGAACGGACACGGGATATCGATCACGAGCGGCAACGTGCGGGTGCTCGAGCCGTATCCCTCCCAAGCCTTGCGCGCCTTCGGGAAGCCCGCGGCCTTGAGAGCATCGATCCAGGCGTCAACGATCATGGTCAGGCTCAGCGTCCGGCCTCCGAGGTGGAGGTACGTCGCCCACAGGATCACGGCGGTGTCGAGTTGCGAGTACGACGGCGACACCGCCCCGTCGATTCGTTCGCTCATGACAGCGCCTCCTCGTCGCTCGGTTCGTCGTACCAGCCCGAGGCCACGCGCTCCTGGAACTCGCGCAGGGCTTCCGCTCCCTCGGCCTGCTCCTTCGGGGTCAAGGGGCCGCGTGCGCGCCGGTAGGTGATGATCTCCTCAGCCTTGATGCGACGGACCAGCTCGGCCTCGTCCTCGCCGGCGCTCATGAGGCACCGCCTGCGGGCCGCCCGAGGGACAGCAGAGCGGCCACGCGGGCGCACTGTGCGTCGGTGAGGGTGATGGAGGGAGGAGAGGCGGCCGGAGCGGCCTGAGGCGCGGCGCTCATTCGGGCACCGCCGTGATCGGCATGGGCTTGACGACGCCGTTGGTGCCGCGCTTGCGTCCGTCGCGCATCGCGCGCGGATTCAGCTTCATCGCGAGCTCGACGGCTTCGAGGTTGTACTTGATCGTGCCGTGATCGTCGTAGCCGTCGATCAGCCCGCGGTCGTGCCACAGGTAGATCGTCCGCTCGGACTTGTTGAAGTGGGCGGCGAGTTCCGCCCGGGTGAGGAAAGCCATGATGGCGTGCCCTTCGGATCGAAGTGACACACGCCCGCTGTTGGTCTCGTATCGGCAGCCAGTTCGCTTCGCTCGACCGTCTCGACGACGGGTGCGGTCCCTCGGCCTCCGTCCCTCTCGCTCTGCGGAGAGGGCCAGCGCTCGCCTCGTGTGAGGCCCGCCGAACGTGGCCTGACGGCCCGTTCAGCGATATGACAATTTTACGGGATTGCGCGCCATGCCGCGAGGGTGCACGGATGCCGGTTTGCACCGTCTTTCCGCCTCCGTGCGGCCCGTGTGGCACCGCAAACCAGCATCCGCACACCCTCGCAGCATGGCGAGATTTCACGGCGTCTGCGGGGCACGTGGCCCAAGAGGGTGAGTTGATGCGTGCTACTGGATGTCGCTTGTTGTCCGGTTACCGGTACTGTCGGGGCAGACTTCCAGCGACTTCATCGACGAATGTGTGTAAAGTTATGACCGAACAAGGTGTGACACCAACACCGGTGTTCGACGGCAGTGACGCAATCTTCACGGTCAGTAACGCCAAGGGAGAGGACGAAGGCGATGAGTTCATCCGATCGCTTCAGGCCCGAGATCAGGCGAAGTTCCAGCGATACCTTGAGTGGCTGAGAGACGGCCATCACATCAAGTCGCCTGAGAACATGCGACACATCGCAGCCAAGGACCCCATGGACCGGGGTGCCGAGGTGCACGAACTAAAGACCCACAACCAGGGCGGACTCCGCCTCTACCTCGTACGCTTCCAAGGCCGTTGGTACATCACCCACGGTGACCGGAAGGGAAGCGACAGGCAGGTTGTCAAGAACGCCAAGAAGGCGTTCGCCATCTTCTGGGATGGCGATATCGAAGGAGAAGCTGATGGGGCTGTTCCCAACCGATGACCCGCAGTACCGTGCGGTATACGCCGAAGAGGCGGCAATGGTGGACGCATCGGAGCTCATCGCGCACGCACTCGAGACCAGCGGTATGAGTCGTGCAGACCTTGCTCGAGCCTTGAACGTGACCCGTAGCGAGGTAACCGAGAGACTCCGGGGTGACCGAAACATAACGGTCCGCAATCTTGCTGCGACTCTGCACGCGCTGGGCGCGAAACTGAAGCTCGACTGCGACCTGCCGGTCGCTGATGTCGTCCGCGAACCCATCGATATGGCGAAGTACCGTGCCTGGTCGCAGAACTCTTCGATGCACGAGCCGCATACGCGACGCGAGAGCGACCCGACTTCGGGCTACAGAATGGTGCGCGGCCGATGAGCGCAGCTAAGCCCGCGCTCACCTTGCTCAGCCCGGAAGTGATCGACGTCAGCTCTGTACGACGACCAGTTGAGAAACCGCACCTCAATTGGCTCGTCGGTTACGCCCCCGAACGGGACGAGGATGATCTGGGCCGCATCGTTTTCGGCACGATTCATGCGGGTGCATCCAACGGTTTCGCGGAAGTCACTGTTGCTTGTCTGATGGGTTACCCAGCAGAAGCCGAGCCGGGGACCGAGAAGTTCAAGAAGCTGCTGAAGAAGTCGGACGCGCTGGAAGCCCTCTACGACGTAGCCCGTATCGCATTCCGATCGACGGCGGCCATCACTGACATCGGAGTGGAACTACCGCGCAAGGCTCCGGATCCGGAGATGAATGAGCTTGTGCGTGCGAGTGATGATTCACAGGCCGAGGAAGCAGCACCCGAGAGCAATTAGGACAGGCCACTGAGCAAGACTTCGGGTCGGGCGGCAACGCCCTCCGGCTCCGCGGGCTCGATGCTCACCCGCTCGCGCAGCAGGTCGTCGTTGAGTCGCTTGCCTCGTGCCTCGGGGCGGCTCTGGGACACGCTCACGCGCACGACGGTCGCGAGCACCGCGCGCTGGATATCGACGGGAGCCGCGAGGAGCGCCGCCCCGGGGTCGGCTGCCGAGAGGATCGGGCTCGACGTGCTCCGCTGGGTCGCGTGGGCCATGCGCTTCTCGATGACGGCGATCTCCGCGTTGAGCTTCGCGGTCTTCACGCGGTGGCGCTGGCCGTCGATCAGGTCGTTGTCGTAGTCCAGATCCGTGCGGCGCAGGCGCTGACGGAGGACGGCGACAGCCTGCCGGTCGGGTTCGAGGTCAACGCCCTTCGGGGTCAGCGCGTCGATGATGCGCGGATCGCGGATGACATCGGCCACGACGCCGAGCACGTAGGCGTCAAGCTGTGGCTGAGCGATCGCAAGGTGCGCCTGGTCGGGGCAGCGGTAGAACCAGCGTGACGGCGACGGGTCCGAGGGCGTGTTGCCCTTCCGAGCGACGCGGAGCGGAGCCCCGCACGCCTTGCCAGTGTCGGGGTCCACGACTCCGCAGCGATAGACGCCGGAGCCGAGCCACGTGAGCGAGGACTTACCGCCGTTGGTCGCGCGGTCGGGGTGGGTGAGCTTGTCCTCCACAGCCCGCCAGACCTCCTCGGTAACGATCGGATCCCACACGGCCTTCTGCTCGTGGATCTTGAAGTTGCCGTGCGAGCGCTGGCCGGTCGAGATGAGGCCCGCATTCCTCGGGCGTAGAACCACGCCACGAAGCGCGTTCGTCTTCCACTCCTTGCCGCTCGTCGAAGGGACGCCGCGCTCGTTCAGCTCGTGCACGAGAGCGCGGATCGAGCGCCCCTCCAGTAGCTGCCGGGAGGCCCATCGGATGATCTCGGCTTCTTCCTCGCGGATCGTGGTGCCGTCGAACTCGAATCCGTACGGCCGCGGTCCGCCCCTCCATCTACCCTGCTCGACGGCCTGAGCTTTCGCGCGCTTCACGCGATCGCCGATCTCCTCAGCTTCGCGGGCGTCCCAGGCCGAAAGCGTGATCGCGAGTCCTCGGCCGGCCGATGTGCCGAGGTCGAGGTCTCCTGATGCCAGCGTGTGGATCTTGGTGCCGTGACGCTCCACAAGGTCGATCAGGTCGAGGAGTTCGCGCACACGGCGCGTGATCCGACTGGTCGAGTAGGCGATGATCGCCTGAATCTCGCCGATTTTCGCGGCCTCGATCATCTGGTCGTAGAGCGGGCGCGGCTTCCGTGATCGTGTGCTCGCGCTGATGTCGTTCTCGATGAACACGAGATCTTCGGAGAGGTCATACCCAAGTCGTTCAGCGAGCGCCCGGCAGTCGCGTTCCTGTCGTGCGACGCCCCGGGCTTCTCCGTCCTTGTCGTCGCTGATGCGACAGTAGATCGCCGCTCGTGGCCGCGTAGGGTTCTTGGTGGTCATCGAGTTCACTCCTCGGTGGTCAGGCCCGTTCGGTGTTGGCGCACCGGGCGGGCCGCTTGCGTCTGGGCCGTGCCTCCCGGCCCTACTTCAATTTTACGGCGAGGGGAGGCATAATGCGAGGTTTCGGCAAGACGACGCTCCTGGCGGCTCTCGTGGCCGAGTGCGCGGATCAGCGGGTGATCACGGTCGAGGAGACGTTCGAACTCGGCGTGCAGGCCCCCGATCTCGTCGCCCTCCAGGGACGCCAGGCGAGCCTCGAGGGCACAGGGGAGATCACGCTGCGGAGGCTGGTCAAGGAGGCCCTGCGGATGCGGCCGGACCGGCTCGTCATCGGCGAGGTGCGCGACGCCGAAGCGCTCGATCTCGTGCTCGCGCTCAACACCGGCGTGCCAGGAGCAGCGACTGTGCATGCGAACTCCGCCGCCGAGGCGCTCGAGAAGCTGTCCCTGCTGCCGCTGCTCGCCGGCCGCAACATCGATCGAGCGTTCATCGCGCCGGCGGTGGCGGCGTCCGTCGACCTCGTGGTGCACTGCGGGAGGGACGCCGACGGGGCGCGCCGGGTCGTCGAGGTGATCAGCCCCGCCGCCGCGGACGCGGACGGACGGATCGGTCACCGGGTCCTCTTCGCCGGTGGGCCTGCGTCGGGGGTCGGCCGGTGACCCTGCTCGTGGGGGCTCTGCTCGCGATGGGCGTCGTTCTGACCGCCTCCCCGTGGCTGTGGCCTGCGGGCGCGCGCCGAGTGCGGACGCCGCGTGCCGGTGCGGCGACGCGGCTCCTGCGCGAGGCGGGGCTCCGCGCCGACGCCCGGGTGCTCCTCGTCGCGGTGGCCGCGGGCGGCCTCGTGGCGGGGTCGGTCGCGTGGCTGGTCACCGGGGCGGCAGCGTTCGCGGTGGTGGTGACCATCGGGGGCGCAGCGGCGCCCGTCGCATTCCTGCGCGCGCGGCGGCATCGCCTGCTCCGCCTGCGGCGCGGGCTGTGGCCCGACGTATGCGATCTGCTCATCGCCTCGATCCGCGTGGGCATGCCGCTGCCCGACGCGGTCGCCGCGCTCGAGGAGGCGGCACCGGGGCCGCTGCGCCCCGCGTTCGCGGCGTTCGCTCGCGACCTGCACGCCACCGGACGCTTCGACGCGGCCTCCGCGGACCTCAAGGAGGCGCTCGCCGACCCGGTGGGCGATCGGATCATCGAGACGATGCGGATGGCACGCGAGGTCGGCGGCACCGAACTCAGCGGCGTCCTGCGGGCGCTGTCGGGGTCGGTGCGCGCGGAGGCGGCACTGCGGGCGGAGGTGGAGGCGCGCCAGTCCTGGATCCGCGGCGCCGCAGTCCTGGGGGCGGTCGCGCCGTGGGTGATCCTGGTGCTCCTCCTGCTGCGTCCCGAGGGGGCGGAGGCGTACACGAGCCCGGAGGGAGTCATCCTGATCCTCGGCGGGGCGGCGGTGTCGTTCGTCGCGTTCCGGATCATGCTGCGGATCGGCCGGCTGCCGGAGCCTCGGAGGTGGTTCCGATGAGCCTCCTGTCGGGTCTCGCGCTCGCCGTGCTGCTCGGCGGCGCGCTCGCCGCCGGTCTCCTCCTCGCGCTCGCGGCGTTCCCGAGCTGGCGCTCGGCCGATCTCAGCGCGCGTATCGCGCCTCACCTGCGCGACGTCGCCGATCTTGCCGGATCGACGGCGCGTCTGCCCTGGCGGATGCCGATCGGGGGATCGTGGGCGTCGAGGATCAAGGGCGTGTTCGGGCTCTTCGGCGGAGGCGACGCCGGCGTCGCTCTGCGGATGGCTCAGGCGGGTCTGTCGGGCGGATCCGCGGCATTCCGCAGTCGTCAGCTGATCTGGGTGCTTCTCGGGCTCGGCGCGGGCGCGGCAGGGACGATCCTCTTCGTCGTGGCCGGCCGCCTTTCCGTGTCGGCGGTGCTGCTTCCCGTGCTGACCGCGGTCATCGCCGGAGTCTGCTGCGACGTGCTGCTGAGCACCCGGGCGAGGGCGCGCGTCGACCGGATCCGGGAGGAGCTGCCGACCGTGCTGGAGTTCCTGGCCCTATGCCTGTCCGCAGGGGAGGGGCTGCCCGAGGCGCTCCGCCGGGTGGGCGCGGCCGGATCGGGCGAGCTCAGCGGCGAACTGCGCGGGGTCATCCTCGCCGTGAACACAGGATCCTCGCTCGGCGAGGCGCTCGGCGACTGTGCGCGCCGCGTGCAGATCGCGCCGCTCACGCGTGCCGTGGACCAGATCGTCGCGGCGCTGGAGCGGGGCGCGCCGCTCGCCGCGGTGCTCCAGGCGCAGGCATCGGATGCGCGCGAGGAGACCAAGCGCAGCCTGATCGAACAGGCCGGCCGCAAGGAGATCCTCATGCTGCTGCCCCTGGTCTTCCTCATCCTTCCCCTCAGCGTCCTGTTCGCCGTCTTCCCCGGCGTCTTCATCCTGCGGCTCGGCATCGGCTGATGCCGCACTGGTCGCATCCACGAAAGGAAACCCCGATGTTCGCAGATCGAGCGCACGCCGCGCCCGCCCGCCAGGATCCCTCCCTCGGCTCGACGGACGATCCGGAACGCGGCGACGTTCCCGGCTGGGTACTCATCACACTGATGACGGCGGGACTCGTCGTGCTGATCTGGGCCCTGGCCGGGCCCGCCCTCACGAACCTGTTCGAGCAGGCCATCGCGCGTGTGAGCGGGCTCTGAGCTGATGAGCCGGAGTCGGAGGGAGCCGATCCGCGGGGGCCGCGGGGAGACGGACATGCGGGGGCTCGATCGGGGATCCAGCCCGGTCGAGTTCGTGCTGGTCGGCGCACTGCTGACCGTGCTCACCCTCGCGGTCGTGCAGTTCGCCCTCGCGGTCTATGTGCGCAACGTCGTGCACGACGCCGCGGTCGAGGGGGCGCATGTGGCGGCCCTCGCCGACACGGCACCGACGGAGGGGACGCAGCGCACCGTGCAGGTGATCGGCCGGGCGGTGGGGAGCGAGTACGCACGAGACGTGCGCGTGCGCGAGACGACGGCCCTCGGCGTTCCCACCATGGAGGTCAGCGTGCGGACGACACTGCCGGTGTTCGGCCTGCTCGGGGTGCCTTCGGCCTGGGAGGTGACCGGTCGTGCTCCTGTGGAGTCGCTCACGGCAGGTCCCTGAACCACGGGGCGCGACGCCGGAACGGGGTCCGCTCGGCGGGGATCAGGGATCCGCAGCCCTGGAGTTCATCGGGCTCGGCGTGGTCCTGCTCGTACCGCTCGTCTATCTCGTGCTCGCCCTCGGCGCGATCCAGGGGCAGCTGCTGGGCGTCGAATCGGCCGCCCGGCATGCGGCCCGCACCATGAGCGGCGCCTCCGACGAGGGGGACGCCGCAGCCCGCGCCGACGCCACCGTGCAGTCTGCGATCGAGGAGTACGGGATGGATCCGGGATCCGTCCAGGTGACCATCAGATGCGCCCCGGAGGGGGCAGGGTGCCCGTCCGCCGGCGCGACCGTCGTGGTCACCGTCACGGCGAAGGTCCCTCTGCCGCTCGTGCCGTCGGTCTTCGGGCTGGACCGGATGGGCACCGTCCCGGTTCAGGCGTCGTCCGCGTACAAGGTCTCGCGCACGTGGACCGGCGGATGAACGGCGGGGCGTGGGCGCGGCAGCGGGTGACCGACCGCGGGGCGGGACGCTCGCAGGCTCGTCCGGTGGGTGCAGACGACAGGGGGAGCACGCTGCCGCTCGTGCTCGGGTACCTGGTGCTCGCGATCGCGCTGATCTACGTCTGCGTGTGCGCGACGGATCTGTACATCGCGCAGAAGCGCCTCGACTCGGTCGCGGATGCCGCAGCGCTCGCCGGGGCGGACGGCTTCCGGCTGCAGGTCGAGGGTGCCGCGGTCCATGCGGAGCTCGAGGACGCGGAGGTCGCGGATCAGGCCGCCGCGGTGGTCGCGGTGCTCGACGACGGCACGGAATTGGTCTCGGCGGACAGTCCCGACGGGCTCTCCGCGCGGGTGACGGTGCGGACGACGTGGACGCCGCCGCTGCTCAGCGACCTCGTGCCGTCGATGGTCACGATCCAGGCCACGGGCACGAGCCGCACCGCACTCGAGTGAGTTCGCCACGCCAGTGGCGATCACCGCGGTCTCAGCCGCGGCGCGGCCGGTACACCGTCAACGCGCGGCGCACGGCCCTGACCCGCAGCACGTCGCCTTCCTCGCCCACCTCGCCGTCGCGTGCGATGCGCTCCGACCCGCCCGGCAGGCCGATCTCGAACTCGGGAGCGGACACCTCGTGGTACTGCTTCACCCGAGCCAGCTGGCCGGTGAGGGTGGCGAGCAGGACGACGAAGCGCGACCAGCGGTCGGACACGTCCAGGATCCGCACGTCGATCAACCCGTCCTGAAGGTCCTCCCGCACATTCGGCGCGAAGCCGTGCGGCTCATACTGCCCGTTCCCGATGAACAATAGGCTCGACTCCCGCGTCGTGCCGTCGACCGTCACCGAGACCGCACGGTCCTTGCGCATCGAGCGCCAGCCGGCGGCCAGCGCCGCGAGCGGCTTGCCGATCCGCTTCTCCAGACCCTCACGGATCCGCACGAAGTCGGTGTACGCGCCCACGCTCGCCGTGTTGAGGAAGATCCTGTCGTTCAGATACGCGACGTCCACCTTCGTCGCGGTGCCGCGCCGGATGGCCTGCACCGTGTGCCGCGCGCTGTCGGCGCCGATCGTGCGGGCGAAGTGATTGAACGTCCCGCCGGGGAACACCGCGAGCGGCAGATCCCTCTCGATCGCCGCCTGCGCGGCCGTCGCGACCGTGCCGTCGCCCCCGGCGACCGCGAGCACCTCGGCTGCGGCGGCCGCTCGGCGCATCACGGCCTCGACGTCGTCCGACCCGCGCAGCTCGACGACCCTCATCGCGGGCAGCGCTCGCCGCAGGGTACGGGTGAGCGCGGCGCCGCGCCCGCTGTGAGACGCGGGATTGACGACGAGCGTCACGCCCTCGCCGCGGGGGCGCGGGGGCAGCTGGTCCAGCTCGCGGGGTGCCGGCACCGAGGGCGGCGGCACGGGCGGCACGAGCCGCCGGCCGATGGCCGCCACCGTGCTGCCCAGCACGAGACCCGCCGCGACGTCGGAGGGGTAGTGCGCGCCGGTCGCGACACGGGAGAAGCCCACCAGCCCGGCGAGCACCTGGAGCGGCACGCCCGCCGCCGGAAGCTCGGCCGTGACGCCCGCCGCGAAGGCGGCCGCGCTGGCGGAATGGCCGCTCGGGAACGAGGACGAGATCGGCGTCCTGCGGGACAGTCGGCCGATCGGCACGAGCGACCGGATCGGGCGCTCGCGGTGATGCAGGCGCTTGGCGAGCTGGTTCGCGATGAGGCTCGTCGCCCCGAGCGTCACGACGCCGCGCAGACCGGCGCGCCGTGCACGGCTGCGTCCGGTCAGGTACAGGCCGCCGGCGATCGCCAGCCAGAGCACCGAGTGGTCGGCGGCGTTCGTGAGCCGGGGCATCCAGCGGTCCAGGATCGGGCTCGGCGTCGTGGCCACGGCGGAGAACACCGCCGCGTCCAGGGCGTGCACCTGCTCCCGGACCTCGGCGGCCGCGCCGCGGACCGGGCGCGTGGTCTTCCTGCGTGCCATCGGACACCTCCTCGATCCACGTTAGCGAAGAGGCTCTGGGGGAGCGGGCCCCGGGCAACGACGGCAGGGGGCCGGCGCCCTACGGCAGGGGCCGGCGCGGAACGAACCGGGGGATGAAGCGCAGGAACCCGACCGCGCCCAGGATCCCGATGGCGCCCATCGCGGCCGCTCCGATCGCGAGCGAGCTGATCGCCGCGATCCCCGAGAACAGCAGGGGTGCGACCGCCCCGCCGGCGTCGGTGAGCGTGCGCCACGATCCGAGGAACGCGGCCGGCTCGGACTGCGGGGCGACGTCGGCGCCGAGCGTGAGCAGGATCCCGCTCGACAGCCCGTTCCCGACGCCGAGCACCGCAGCGATCATGCCGAACCAGAGCACCCGGGTGTCGGCGTCGTGCGTGAGCGAGAGGGTGAGGAAGCCCAGCCCCATCAGCACCATCGCCGGCAACGCCGCCCAGAGCCGCCCGAACCGGTCCATCACCTGACCGCTCGCATAGAAGAGGGCGAAGTCGATCGCCCCGGAGACGCCCACCACGAGCGCGATCGACGAGGCGTCCAGCCCGATCGACACGCCCCACAGCGGCAGCACGACCTGGCGGGCGGAGCGGACCGCCGACAGGCTCGCCGCCGCGAGGCCCAGACGCGAGAGCACGCCGCGGTTGCGCCACATCGTGCGGAACACACCGGCGCGCTCGACGGTGGGGATCGAGCCGCTCACCGCCTCGCCGGTGTCCTCGACCTCCGCCGGCTCGCGGTCGGCGGCCGCCGCCTGGGCCTCCGGATCCGGCCCGAACAGCACGAGCAGCACGAGGGCGACGAGGCAGACCGAGAAGAACCACAGCGCGGCGTTCTCGGTGTGGAACACGGCCAGCAGCACGGCGGCCAGGAACGGGCCCACGAACATGCCGGCGCGGAAGGATCCGCCCAGCAGCGACAGGGCGCGGGCGCGGAACTCGAGCGGCACCCTGGTCGTCATGAACGCGTGGCGGGCGAGCCCGAACGCGGCCGCCGACATGCCGACCACGAACACGGCGACGGTGAAGACTACGAGACTCGGCGCCAGCGCTCCCGCGATCACGCCGATCAGCGACAGGACGCCCGCGATCACCATCGTGTACCGCTCGCCGACCCGGGAGACCAGCCAGCCCGCGGGGATGTTGCCGCACAGCTGGCCCACGACCAGCGCCGACGCGATGAGGCCGGCCGAGGCGAGGGTCGCCCCCCTGCTCGCCGCGATCACCGGGATCAGCGGCACCACGGCGCCTTCGCCGAGCGAGAACAGGAGTGTGGGCAGGTACACCATCGGACCGAACTTCCACAGCACCGACGACGCTCGAACCATCACGCCTCCACGGTAGTCTGGTAGCGCCATGCTCGAACTTGATCTCTCCGCCGAAATCGCGGCCCTCCGTCAGACCTTCGGCGACATCCGCGAGGTCGTCGACGTCGAAGGGCTCCGCGCCGCCATCGAACGCCTCAGCGAGGAGGCCGGCGCGCCCGACCTCTGGGACGACCCGGAGAAGGCGCAGAAGGTGACCAGCGCCCTCAGCCACCGTCAGGCCGAGCTCAAGCGCGTGACCGAGGTCGAGCAGCGCCTCGACGACCTCGAGGTGCTCATCGACCTCGCCAACGAGATGGAGGACGAGGACTCCGCCGCCGAGGCGCGCGCCGAGCTCGCCAGCCTCACCGACACCATCAGCCAGCTCGAGGTGCAGACCCTGCTCGACGGCGAGTACGACGAGCGCGCCGCGATCGTCACGATCCGCTCGGGCGCCGGCGGCGACGACGCCACCGACTTCGCCGAGATGCTGCTGCGCATGTATCTGCGCTGGGCGGAGCGGCACAAGTACCCGGTCAAGGTCATGGACACGTCCTACGCCGAGGGCGCGGGCATCAAGTCCACGACCTTCGAGGTCGACGCCCCCTACGCGTTCGGCACGCTCTCGGTCGAGGCGGGAACGCACCGTCTCGCCCGGATCAGCCCGTTCGGATCGGCCGACAAGCGCCAGACCTCGTTCGCCGCGGTCGAGGTCATCCCGCTCATGGAGGAGGCGACCGAGGTCGACATCCCCGAGGGCGACATCCGCGTCGACGTCTTCCGCTCCTCGGGTCCCGGCGGCCAGTCGGTCAACACCACGGACTCGGCCGTGCGCATCACCCACCTTCCGACCGGCATCGTCGTCTCGATGCAGAACGAGAAGTCGCAGATCCAGAACCGCGCCGCCGCCATGCGCGTGCTGCAGACCCGCCTGCTGCTGCTGCAGAAGGAGGAGGAGGCGGCGAAGAAGAAGGAGCTCGCCGGCAACATCACGGCGAGCTGGGGCGACCAGATGCGTTCCTACTTCCTCTACGGTCAGCAGCTCGTGAAGGACCTGCGGACCGGCCACGAGTCGGGCAACCCGACGACGGTCTTCGACGGCGACCTCGACGGCTTCATCTCCGCGGGGATCCGCTGGCGCAAGCGCAAGGACGACGACGACTGAGCCCTTCCGGACCCGGCCACGGTCAGAGGCTTCCCAGGTGACGTCCGGGGGCCCAGCCCGTAAGGTGGTCTTCCGATGACTGTGACACGGAGAATCCCGATGACTGTGACACGGAAGACGGCAGCCGGCTGCGCCATCGCGGCACTGATCGTTCCGCTCGCGGCGACGGCCGCGTTCGCCTTCGCCCCGGCCGACGTCACCACGCCTCGCCGTGCCGTGTCGCTGGTGGTCGACCCGCAGCACTACACGGTCGCCTCCGTCGCGCAGGAGCCGGTCACGGCCCGCGCCGCCTTCGACGTCTACACCCCTCCGGCTCCCGCCCCAGTGGCGGATCCCGCTCCGGCCGCCACCGCGGCCGCGCCGGCCGCGGCCGCGCAGTCGTATTCGGGCGAAGCCGTCGTCGCGTACGCCCAGACGTTCGTCGGCGTGGTGCCCTACGGCTGGGGCGCGGATCCGAGCGACTCCTTCGGCTGCGACGGCCTGGTGCAGTACGTGTTCGGCCACTTCGGCATCAGCCTGCCGCGTGGCGCCGACAACCAGGCGGCGCTCGGCACCGTCATCTCCGCCGACGAGGCGCGGGCAGGCGACCTGGTGTGGTGGCCCGGGCGGCACATCGGCATCTGGGACGGCGCGGGCGGCATCATCGACTCGCCCGACTGGGGGCGCTACGTCGAGCACCACGCTCCGTGGGCGAGCTCCGGGCCGCCGATCTTCATCCGGCTCTGATCCGGCACGGGATCCCAGCCACCTCATAGCCCGGAACCCGCCGCCGTGGGGTGTCGCTCGCCGACTGCGCGCGGTGCCCGCTTAGGCTCGACACGCCATGATCCGATTCGAGAACGTCACCAAGCGCTATCGCGGCACCAAGCGTCCCGCGCTCTCCGGGGTCGATTTCGAGGTGCAGCGAGGCGAGTTCGTCTTCCTCGTCGGCGCGTCGGGATCCGGGAAGAGTTCCTGCCTGCAGCTCATCCTCCGGGAGGAGTCGCCCACGTCCGGCCGTGTCGCCGTGCTGGGCCGCGACCTCAAGTCCATCGCGAACCGCAAGGTCCCCTACTTCCGCCGCAGCATCGGATCCGTCTTCCAGGACTTCCGCCTGCTGCCGTCGAAGACCGTGTACCAGAACGTCGCCTTCACCCTGCAGGTGACGGGCGCGTCGCGCGGCTTCATCCAGCAGGCGGTGCCCGAGGCGCTCGCTCTCGTCGGTCTGAGCGGCAAGGAGAAGCGGCTTCCGCACGAGCTTTCCGGTGGAGAGCAGCAGCGCGTGGCGATCGCCCGCGCGATCGTGAACCGCCCGCAGATCGTGCTCGCCGACGAGCCGACCGGGAACCTCGACCCCGGCACGTCCGTCGACATCATGCAGCTCCTGGCGCGCATCAACGCCGGCGGAACCACGGTGCTCATGGCCACGCACGAGGCCGCGTTCGTCGATCAGATGCAGCGCCGCGTGATCGAGCTGCGCGACGGCGAGATGGTGCGCGACGAAGTCGGCGGCGGATACGGCGACACGTCCAACGTGCCGCGCCTCGAGCCCGAGGCGATCCGTGGCGCGGCCGCGACGGCCGCGCTGCAGACGGTGCGCGAGGTGCATCGCGAGACCGAGGCCGCGATCGCGGAGCCCGTTCCCGCACCCGCGCCCGCTCCTGAGCCGCAGGCTCCCGCTCGGCCGACGGTGAAGCCCGCCGACGAGGCGCGTCCCGCGACGCACCCGATCACGCTTCCCGCCATCGACGTCGCCGAGCTCGGCGTGGCGGATCGGCTCGGACTCGATACCGGTGACGACGAAGAAGTGGGGCCGGTGTCATGAGGTTCGGACTCATCCTCGGCGAAGCGCTCACGGGCCTCCGCCGCAACGCATCCATGGTCATCTCCGTCGTGCTCGTGACGTTCGTCTCGCTCACGTTCGTGGGGGCGGCCATCCTCATGCAGGCGCAGATCGGCACCATGCGCGCCTACTGGCAGGACCGCGCCCAGGTCGCGATCTACATGTGCTCCTCGGTGTCCACGTCTCCGGGGTGCGTCGACGGCGTCGCCACGGAGGACCAGATCAAGGCCGTGCAGGCGGATCTCGATGGCCCCACGCTCAAGCCCCTGATCTCGAAGAGCTCCTTCCAGACCGCGGATGAGGCCTACCAGGAGACCCTGAAGCTCGTCGGCAAGGACTACGCGGGCGTGCTCACGCCCGACCAGGTCAGCGCCGTCTTCAAGGTCAACCTCAAGGACCAGACGCAGTCGGCGGTCCTCGCCGAGGCGTTCAGCGGGCTCAAGGGCGTGGACGAGGTGAAGGACCAGCTGGAGTATCTGGATCCGCTGTTCCGCGCGCTCACGGTCGCGACCTACATCGCCGTGGGCATCGCGGTGCTCATGCTGATCGCTGCCGTGCTGCTGATCGGCACCACCATCCGCCTGTCCGCCTATGCCCGACGGCGCGAGATCGGGATCATGCGTCTCGTCGGCGCCTCGAACCGCTTCATCCAGACGCCGTTCGTGCTCGAGGGCGTGTTCGCGGCCGTGATCGGATCCGTGCTCGCGAGCGCGGCCGTGCTGCTGGGCGTGAAGTTCGGCGTGCAGGAGTACCTCGCCAAGACGGTCGGATTCGTGACCACGTGGGTGGGGTTCAACGAGGCGCTGCTCGTGGTGCCCGTGCTCATCGGCATCGGCGTGATCCTCGCCGCGCTCAGCGCCGGCTTCGCGATCCGCCGCTGGCTCCGCGCCTGATAAGCTGACAGGCTGCCGTGCGCCCGCGCGGCGCAGAATCAGGAGATCGCCATGCCCAGGGAACGCGGGGAGAAGGTCGTCGCGACCAATCGTCGCGCACGTCACGACTACAACCTCGAGAAGTCGTACGAGGCGGGACTCGTGCTCACGGGCACCGAGGTGAAGTCGCTGCGCCAGGGGCGTGCGAATCTGACCGACGGATACGCCTTCATCAAGGGCAACGAGGCGTTCCTCGACGCCGTGCACATCCCCGAGTACTCGCAGGGACACTGGACGAACCATTCGGCCAAGCGGATCCGCAAGCTCCTGCTGCACAAGGAGGAGATCGCGAAGCTCTCGCATGCGGTGTCCGCAGGCGGCTACACGCTCATCCCGCTGCGGCTGTACTTCTCCGACGGACGGGCCAAGGTCGAGATCGCACTGGCCAAGGGCAAGCGCGAGTACGACAAGCGGCAGACCCTGCGCGAGCGCCAGGACTCCCGCGAGGCGGAGCGCGCCATGCGCCTGCGCAACCGCGTCGGGGAGTGACGCCGGTTCTTCCGCCGGAGTGATGGGTCAGGGCGTCGGCTCGAACCCGAACACCGACCCGAGGAAACGCAGCTCCGCCTCGGCCGCTGCGATGACGGTGTCGGCCTGCCGGAATCCGTGGCCCTCGCCCGGGAACAGCAGGTATTCGTGCCGCACCCCACGTGCCGCCAGCGCGTCGCGGATCGCCTCGGACTGCGAGGGTGGGACCACCGCGTCGTCCGCCCCCTGCAGGATGAGCACGGGCACGTCGATGCGGTCCGCGTGGGTCAGCGGCGAGCGGTCGATGTACGTCTGCTCGGCCTCGGGCAACGGGCCGACGAGCCCGTCGAGGTAGTGGCGTTCGAAGTCGTGCGTCTCCTGCGCGAGCAGGCGCAGGTCGGCGACGCCGTAGCGGTCGATCCCGGCCGCGAACACGCCTCCGCGGACCAGCGCCGACAGCACGGTCCAGCCGCCCGCTGACCCGCCGCGGATGGCGATGCGCGCCGGATCCGCGATGCCGGCGTCGGCGAGCCCCTGTGCCGCGGCGAGCACGTCGTCCACGTCGACGACGCCCCACTGCCCGTCCAGCCGCGCGCGGTAGTCGCGGCCGTAGCCCGTCGATCCGCCGTAGTTCACGTCGAGGACGCCGATGCCGCGACTCGTGAAGTAGGTGATCCAGCCCGCCTGCGCGCCCGCCGAATGCGCGGTGGGACCGCCGTGCACCTGCACGATGTACGGCGGGAGGGCGTCTGGGTCCGCGTCGACGTGGGGGTTCGCCGGGGCGTGATCGAACGCGTGCACGGGCCCGTGCGGTCCGTCGAACGTGACGGACCGCGCGCCGGGCACCCACGCCGGATCGACGGGGTCGCCGCCGCGGATCGTGCGCGCGACGCCGGCGTCGACGTCGAGCTCCCAGAGACCGGGGGTGACCCGGCGGCCCTGCCCGGTGATGAGCACACGCGATCCGTGCGTGTCCTCGAGGCTGAGGTCGGCGTCGAACGGCACGTCGAGTTCGCGCAGCAGCGCGCCGTCCGGATCCAGCAGCGCCAGCGTGTCCGAGCCGTTCGTCCGGATCGCGAGGATCCGCCCGTCGTCCAGGATCCGGAACCAGCGCTGGCCGAGCACCCAGAGACCGCCGCCCGTGTCGGCGTCGGCGAGGGCGAACGGCCGCGTGACCGCCGGCGGCGCCGGAGCGGGCGGCTCGGGCTGCACGCCGATGCGCGCGCGATGCAGGTTCCAGCGTCCCGTCGCGTCGTCGGCGAACAGCAGCTCGTCGTCGGAGATCCACTCGGGCTGCAACGCGGCCCTGGCCGGGATCGCGCTGTGCGCGCCGTCGGCGAGGTTCGCGACGACCCCGATCGCCGCCTCCCACGGCATGCGCGTCTCGCCCCACTCGACGAACGCGAGCCGGGTGCCGTCCGGGGAGAGCGCTGGATGGGCGAAGAAGCCGCTGCCGGAGCGGATCCGGCGGACCGCGGCGTCGTCATCCGCCGCCGAGCCGTCGACGGGGATCTCGGCGATCGCCCGCTCGTGGGGTGTCGGGCGCAGATCCTCCCGGACCGCGAAGAGGCGCCCCTGCTGCAGGCGCAGGCCGCCGTACTGCGCGCCGGCGGCGGTCAGCGGCACCGGGACGTCGGCGCCCGGATCCCATCGGTGCACGCGCTGGTCGTCGCCGTCCACGAAGAACAGCGTCCCGTCGTCGGCCACCGTCCACGCGCCGCCTCCGTACTCGTGCACGCGCGAGCGCGCGTTCCAGGGAGCGGGGAGCACCTCCTGAGCCGGTCCGTCCGCATCCTGCCGGAGCACGCGCATGCGTCCGCGCTCGGCAGGCACCGACTCGCTCCACCAGATGTCGCCCGCGGCGTACTGCGCGCCGTCGATCCGGATGCCGGCCGCGGCGAGGGCGGCGGCGGACAGCGGGGAGGGCCAGGAACCGTATGCAGCGCTCATGTCTCGAGCCTAGAAGAGCCGGTCGTCGGCGAGCCGCGCCGACCCGGCACGGCGGGACCCGACAGGGGGCGGAACCGGGACCCGACACATGGTGAAACAGAGAATGCGTGCGACCCCGGCGCCGCCTAGCGTGGGGGGACCGCCCCGATGCTGGAGAGAGATGTCCTTCGACGTGCCGCCGTTCGCCCCGACCGGGGCCGTCTCGCCGCGCGTGCCGATCTCCTTCGAGCTGTACCCGCCGCGCACCCCCGCGCCGGTCGAGGCGCTTCACGAGACGATCCAGAAGCTGGCCTCCGTGTCGCCGCGCTTCATCTCGGTAACCTATGGTGCCGGCGGCTCCGTGGGCGGCCGGTCGCTGGACGTGCTGCGCTACATCCGCGAGCAGACCGCGGTCGAGCCGCTCGCGCACCTCACCTGCGTCGGCAGCACCTATGCGGGCGCGTCCCGGTTGATCCGGGAGTTCCTCGACGCCGGGATCCTCAGCTTCCTCGCGCTCCGCGGCGATCCGCCGCTGGGCGAGAGCGAGCCGTTCCTGGGGGATCTGGAGAGCTCGGCACAGCTGGTGCAGCTGATCGACCGCGCACAGGCGGAGCGTGCGCCGTATCAGGAGAGGCCGATCCCCGGCGTTCCCGGGGCGGTGCAGGTCACGCCGCGTCGCAAGGTGAACATCGCCGTGGCCGCCTACCCGAACGGGCACCCGCGCTCCACGTATCGCAATCAGGACATCGACGCGCTGCTCGCGAAGCAGGCGGCGGGGGCCACCCTCGCGATCACCCAGCTCTTCTTCCACCCCGACGACTACTTCGCCTTCGTCGAGCGCGCGCGTCGTGCCGGCGTCACGATCCCGATCCTGCCCGGCATCATGCCGATCACCTCGCCCGCCCGGCTCCGTCGCGTGCTGGAGCTCAGCGGTGAGGAGCTCCCGGCCGAGCTGTCGATCGCCCTCGAGGTCGAGCCGACCACCGAGGGGCGCACCGAGATCGGCGTCGCCCAGGCGGCCGCGCTCGTGCGCGAGCTCGTCGACGGCGGCGCACCCGGCGTGCACCTGTACGCGTTCAACCAGCACCGCACCGTGCTCGACGTGCTCGAGGAAGCAGGGGTGCTCGACGCGGCGCCTCCGGCGTCCCGCCATGTCGACCGGCGACCCGCGGTGCCCACAGGCCGGCGCTGAGCCGCATCTTCCCCCTTCCGTCAGAGAGGACCGTCATGACCGCATTCCCCGAGGGCACCGTTCTGGGCTACCCCCGCATCGGCCGCCGCCGCGAGCTCAAGAAGGCCGTCGAGGCGTTCTGGGCCGGACGGATCGACGAGGCCGAGCTCGAGCGCACCGCCGCCGAGCTGCGCGCCGCCACGCGCGAGCGTCTCGCCGCACAGGGGCTGGGCGAGAACGACTCCGCGATCCCCGAGTCGTTCTCGTACTACGACCAGGTGCTCGACGCCGCCGTGACCGTGGGTGCGATCCCGGCCCGCTTCGAGGACCTGCGCGCCGAGGACGGCACGATCGGGCTGCCCGCGTACTTCACGATCGCACGCGGCGAGGGCGATCGCGCCCCGCTCGAGATGACGAAGTGGTTCGACACGAACTATCACTACCTCGTGCCGGAGATCGGTCCGGAAACCGTGTTCTCGCTCTCCAGCGACCGGATCGTGCGCCAGGTGCAGGAGGCGGCGGACGCCGGCTTCCGCACCCGTCCCGTGGTCGTCGGCCCTGTCACGTTCCTCGCGCTGGCCAAGGCCGCAGACGAGGCGCCGGAGGGCTTTGACCCGCTGTCCCGGCTCGACGACCTCGTGCCGGTCTACGCGGAGCTGCTCGGTGCGCTCAAGGCCGCGGGTGCCGAGTGGGTGCAGCTGGACGAGCCCGCCCTCGTGAGCGAGTCGCTGCCGGCTTCCGTCGCGGAGCTGGGCGCCGCCGCGGCGCGCGCCTACGCAGTCCTCGGCGGACTGGCCGAGCGCCCCGCGATCTTCGTCGCGGCGCCCTATGCCGCCCTCGATGCCAACCTCTCCGTGCTGGCCGCCGCGCCGATCGAGGCGATCGGTCTCGACCTCGTCCGCGGCACCGTGCCCGCGGCCGTTCCCGGCCTTGCGGACAAGGTGCTCGTCGGCGGTGTGATCGACGGCCACAACATCTGGCGGGGCGACCTCGCCGCGGCGTTCGACACCCTCGAGGTACTGCGAGGCCTCGGGGCGGCCGGAGTCTCCGCCTCGACCTCGACCTCGCTGCAGCACGTGCCGCACGACGTCGAGGACGAGTCCAAGCTCGACGCGCGCCTGGTGAGCTGGCTCGCGTTCGCCGACCAGAAGGTCGCGCAGATCACGACGCTCGCCCGCGGTCTCGCCGAGGGGCGTGCCGCGATCGGCGCCGAGCTCGACGCCGCCTCGGCCGCCCTGGCCGACCGTCTGAGCGCCCCGGGCGTGCGGGTCGATGCCGTCCGTGCGCGCACCGCGGCGCTGACCGAGGCCGACTTCACCCGCGGCGACTACGACGCCCGCGTGGCGGCGCAGTCGATCGCCCTGGATCTGCCGGCGCTGCCGCTCACCACGATCGGATCCTTCCCGCAGACCGGCGAGATCCGCCGAGCACGCGCGCAGTTCACGAAGGGCGAGATCACGGCGGAGGAGTACGACGGCTTCCTCCGTGACGAGATCGGCCGCGTCGTCGCGCTGCAGGAGGAGCTGGGGCTGGACGTGCTCGTGCACGGCGAGCCCGAGCGCAACGACATGGTCCAGTACTTCGCCGAGAACCTCGACGGGTTCGACGTCACCGAGAACGGCTGGGTGCAGTCCTACGGATCCCGCGCCACGCGTCCGTCCATCCTCTGGGGCGACGTGTCGCGTCCCGCTCCGATCACGGTCGCCTGGTCGCAGTACGCCCAGTCGCTCACCGCGAAGCCGATGAAGGGCATGCTGACCGGCCCGGTGACGATCCTCGCGTGGTCGTTCGTCCGCGACGACCAGCCCCTGGCCGAGACGGCGAACCAGGTGGCGCTGGCGCTGCGCGACGAGATCGCCGACCTCGAGGCCGCCGGGATCGGCGTGATCCAGGTCGACGAGCCCGCCCTGCGCGAGCTGCTGCCGCTCAAGAAGGCCGACCAGCCCGCGTACCTGGATTGGTCCGTCGCCTCGTTCCGGCTCTCCACCGCGGGCGCCGAGATCGCGACCCAGGTGCACACGCACCTCTGCTACTCGGAGTTCGGCGTCGTCATCGACGCGATCCGCGCCCTCGACGCCGACGTGACCTCGATCGAGGCCGCGCGCAGCCGCATGGAGGTCGTGACCGACATCGCCGCGGCCGGCTTCGACCACGGCATCGGCCCGGGCGTCTACGACATCCACTCGCCGCGTGTGCCGGAGACCGCGGAGGTCGAGACGCTCCTGCGCCGCGCGGTCGCCGAGATCCCGACGCGCCAGCTCTGGGTCAACCCGGACTGCGGTCTGAAGACGCGCGGCTACGAGGAGACCAACGCGTCGCTGCGCAACATCGTGGAGGCGACCCGTCGCGTCCGTGAGGACGTCTCGGTCGCCGTCTGAGCGAAAAAGACGAAGCCCTCCCGGATCCGCTCCGGGAGGGCTTCGTCGTGAGGGAGGGCGTCAGACGGCGCGCAGCACCGCGACGACCTTGCCGAGCACGGTGGCGTCGTCGCCGAGGATGGGCTCGAACGCGCTGTTGCGGGGCAGCAGCCACACGTGACCGTCGCGGCGCCGGAAGGTCTTCACCGTGGCCTCGCCGTCGAGCATGGCGGCGACGATCTCGCCGTTCTCCGCGGTGCCCTGGGAGCGCACGACCACCCAGTCGCCGTCGCAGATCGCCGCGTCGATCATCGACTCGCCGGAGACCTTGAGCATGAACAGCTCGCCCTTGCCGACCAGCTGGCGGGGGAGCGGGAAGATCTCCTCGACCTGCTGCTCCGCGGTGATGGGGACTCCGGCCGCGATCCGGCCCACGAGCGGCACCAGCGCGGCGTCGCCCACGGAGGGCGTCGTGTCGGCGGGGTTCTCCGTGGAGGTGCCTGGCAGGTCGATCAGCACCTCCATGGCGCGCGTCTTGCCCGCATCGCGGCGGAGGTAGCCGCTCAGCTCGAGCTGGCCGAGCTGATGGGTCACGCTGCTCAGGGACTTGAGGCCGACGGCGTCGCCGATCTCGCGCATGCTCGGCGGGTATCCGTACCGGGCGATCGAGGTCTGGATGACCTCGAGGATCGCCATCTGCTTCGCACTGAGGCTCTTGCGGCGCCGCGTCCGCGGGGCCTCGGAGCCGGGGGTCGCGCCGTCGCTCATGCCATCTCCTTCGTGTGCGTCGTGCCCCGCGGATCCGGTCGAACGAGCCGATCTCGCGGGCGGCGATTCGAATGTCGGTGGTCCGTGATGGGGTCTTCGTATCGAAACCGTATCCGAGATCGGGGCGGAATCGGTAGATCTGTTCGAGCGTGTCGGCGAAGTGGGTGAACCGAATTTCGAAGAACGCTTGACAGATGTTCGAACTCGAAAGTAGTTTCGGAACGTAGGTTCGCCTCTCCAGAGGCCCGGATCCCCAGATCGTCACACAGAGGATCGGGATCCGGGGAGAGGCGGACCCGCACCACACAGAGGAGAAGCACCATGAGCAGCATCACCTTCGCCGGTCCGGTCACCGCCACGCGCCTGCGGATCACCCCGCGCGGACGACGCGTGCTGGCCGCGCTGGTGGCGCTGCCTGTCGCGGGTGCGATCGCGTTCGCGGCTCTCAGCGGCGGATCGGCCCTCGCCTCGGGCGAGCACACGGCGGGCGACGGCTTCGCGACCGTCACGGTGCAGCCGGGCGACACGCTGTGGTCGATCGCCGGCGAGGTCGCTCCCGACGCCGACCCGCGCGACGTGGTCGCGGAGATCTCCAAGCTGAACATGGTCGACGGCGGCGTGATCGAAGTCGGTCAGCACCTGGCGATCCCGGCCCGGTACGGTGCCACCGGCCGCTGAGCCCCCGCAAGGAGCTCAGCAACCGTGCTTCGACGGAGCTCAGCAACGGTGCTTCGACGGAGCTCAGCAACCGCTGACATCTGTGCTCGGCGCACAGCGGAGCCGCCTAGCATGGCAGGGTGACTGTCTCGCTCGACGACTTACCCCTCCGTGACGATCTCCGCGGTCTGCGCCCGTACGGCGCACCGCAGGCACCGCTTCCCGTGGCGCTCAACGTGAACGAGAACACGCATCCGGTGCCCGAGCACGTCGCCAGCGACATCCTCGACGACATCGCCGTCGCACTGCGCGATGTCAACCGCTACCCGGATCGCGAGTTCACCGAGCTTCGGCGGGCCTTCGCCGGCTACCTCGGGCACGATCTCGACGCATCGAACATCTGGGCGGGCAACGGCTCCAACGAGGTGCTGCAGCACATCCTTCAGGCGTTCGCGGGCCCCGGTCGCACGGTCTTCGGGTTCGCCCCGACCTACTCGATGTATCCGCTGCTCGCGCAGGGGACCGGCGCGACCTGGGTCGCGGGCACCCGGCACCCGGATTACGAGATCACGGTCGACGAGGCGGTCTCCCAGGTACGCCGGCACGATCCCGACGTGATCCTGCTGTGCGCGCCGAACAACCCCACGGGCACGCCCCTTCCGCTCGACGTGATCGAAGCGGTCTACGAGGCCGCCCGGGGGATCGTGATCGTCGACGAGGCGTACCAGGAGTTCGCCCCGCGTGACTCGCCCTCCGCCCTCACGCTGCTCGAGGGCCGCCCGCGGCTCGCCGTCTCGCGCACCATGAGCAAGGCCTTCGCCTTCGCCGGCGCGCGCGTCGGATATCTCGCCGCCGATCCCGCCTTCATCGACGCGCTCCGGCTTGTCCGCCTGCCGTACCACCTGAGCGCTCTCACGCAGGCGGCCGCCGTCGCGGCGCTGCGCAACGCACCGACCATGCTGGCGATGGTCGATGAGATCGTGGCTCAGCGGGATCGGATCACGGCGACCCTGGAGGCCCTGGGGTACGCGCCGCACCGCTCCTGGTCGAACTTCGTGCTGTTCGGCGGGGTCGCCGATCCCGCCGCGACGTGGCGCGCCCTCTACGACAAGGGCGTGCTGATCCGCGACGTCGGGATCCCGAACCACCTCCGCGTCACGGCCGGCACCGAGGCCGAGACCACCGCGTTCCTGGACGCGCTCGCCTCGATAGGATCGGCCTCATGACCGCTCGCACCGCCCGCCGCACCCGCTCCACGTCCGAGTCGACGATCGAGCTCGAGCTGAACCTCGACGGCACCGGGCAGAGCCACATCGACACCTCGGTGCCGTTCTTCGACCACCTCCTCACGGCGTTCGCGAAGCACTCGCTGACCGACCTCACGGTCCGCGCCTCGGGGGACACCCACATCGACGCGCACCACACCGTCGAGGACGTCGCGATCGTGCTCGGACAGGCGATCCGGGAGGCGCTCGGAGACAAGTCCGGCATCTCCCGCTACGGCGACGCGCTCGTCCCGCTGGACGAGGCGCTCGTGCAGGCCGTCGTCGACATCTCCGGACGCCCGTACCTCGTGCACGAGGGCGAGCCCGCCGGCCACGAGCACCACCTCATCGGCGGTCACTTCACCGGATCCCTGGTGCGGCACGTCTTCGAGGCGATCGCTTACAACGCCGCGCTCACCGTGCACGTGCGCGTGATCAGCGGACGCGACCCGCACCACATCGCGGAGGCCGAGTTCAAGGCGTTCGCGCGGGCGTTCCGCCAGGCCAAGGCGCTCGATCCGCTGGTGGTCGGGGTGCCCTCGACCAAGGGCGCACTGTGACCGCCGCCGCCGAGGGGCGCCGCCCCACCGTGGCCGTGTTCGACTACGGCTCCGGCAACGTGCACTCCGCGGTGAAGGCCCTGATCCGCGCCGGCGCGGACGCCGAGCTCACGGGCGACCGCACCGCGGCGCTCGAAGCGGACGGCCTCGTGGTGCCGGGCGTGGGTGCCTTCGCCGCGGTCCGTGAGGCCCTGGCCGCACACCACGGCGACGAGATCATCGAGCGCCGCCTGGCCGGCGGGCGCCCCGTGCTGGGCATCTGCGTCGGCATGCAGGTGCTGTTCGCAGGGGGAGTGGAACGCGGCGCGGAGGTCGACGGCCTCGGTGAATGGCCCGGCGTCGTCACCGAGCTCGACGCCCCGGTGCTGCCGCACATGGGCTGGAACACCGTCGAGCCCGATGCGGGCAGCGTGCTGTTCCGCGGCATCGAGCACGAGCGGTTCTACTTCGTGCATTCGTTCGCCGCGCAGTCGTGGGAGCTCGACGTCATCCCGCCGTTCCCGCAGCCGAGGCTGACCTGGGCCGAGCACGGCTCCCGCTTCCTCGCCGCGGTGGAGAACGGCCCGCTCTCGGCGACGCAGTTCCACCCGGAGAAGTCCGGAGAGGCCGGCATCCAGCTGCTGCGCAACTGGATCTCGACGCTCTGAACACCCGGGCCGTGCGACGGCGGGGGATTGGTGCCCCGTCGACGCCCGGACTACTCTCTTCTCTCGTGCCGCGCCCGCAGCGGGCCGGCGCATCGTGACCCGAAGGACGACATGAACGAGTTCGCGCAGTCCCCCTCCCTGACCCTGCTCCCGGCCGTCGACGTAGCCGGAGGACAGGCCGTGCGCCTGACCCAGGGCGAGGCCGGAAGCGAGACCAGCTACGGCGACCCGATCGACGCCGCGGCCGAGTGGGTCGACCAGGGGGCGGAGTGGATCCACCTCGTCGACCTCGACGCCGCCTTCGGACGCGGCAGCAACGCGCCGATCCTGCGTCGCGTGATCAAGCAGTTCCGCAGCGTCAACGTGGAGCTCTCCGGCGGGATCCGCGATGACGCCAGCCTCGAGGCGGCGATGGAGTCCGGTGCGGCCAGGATCAACCTCGGCACCGCCGCACTCGAGAATCCCGAATGGGCCGCCGACGTGATCGCGCGCTACGGCGACGCCGTCGCGGTCGGCCTCGACGTGCGTGGCACGACGCTCGCCGCCCGCGGCTGGACGAAGGAGGGCGGCGACCTCTGGACGGTGCTCGACCGTCTCGAGGACGCCGGCTGCAGTCGTTACGTCGTCACCGACGTCACCAAGGATGGAACCCTCAAGGGCCCGAACCTCGAACTCCTCCGCGAGATCACCGCGCGCACCCCGAAGCCTGTCGTGGCGTCGGGCGGGATCGCCAACCTCGACGACATCGCGGCGCTGCGCGAGCTCGTGCCGCTGGGCGTCGAGGGCGCGATCGTCGGCAAGGCACTGTATGCGGGTGCGTTCACCCTGGCCGAGGCCCTGGATGTCGCCGGATCCTGATCGTCCGTCCGCAGGCTGCGACCACGGCGATCACGCGGGCGCGGCGGACTCCGCCGGCGTCCCGTGGGCGGGGCGCTCCTTCCAGGAGAACACGCGAGCGGGGGATGACGGGTCGGCCGACCCCGCGCTCTGGGCGGCTCTGACGCGCTTCCGCGCCGGCGAGGGCTCGCAGTCGGAGGTGGTCGACGCGTTCCGCGCCGCCCGCGTGCTCGTGCCCCTCGTCGCGGAGAAGGGCGAGGAGGGGGTCGCTCCCTCGGGGCTCGCCGTCGACAAGACCCAGGAGTTGTCGCTCGTGACGGTCGCCGCACCCGATGGGCGCACCGTGCAGCCCGCGTTCACGAGCGTCGACACCATGCGCTCGTGGGATCCGATCGCACGGCCGATCCCGGTCGAGGCCGCCCGCGTCGCGCTCTCCGCCTCGTCCGGCGACGCGGAGCTGATCGTGCTCGATCCCGGATCCGAGACCGAGTTCGTGCTGCGGCGGCCCGCGGTGTGGGCGGTCGCCCAGGGGCAGCACTGGGAGCCGAGCTTCCTCTCGCCCGAGGTCTACGCCGGTCTCCAGGAGAGCGTGGGCAGCGAGCTCGCCGTGATCGACGTGGCGGTGTCCGCCGGGGATCCGGAGGCGCGACTGCGCGGCCCGGAGCTCGTCGTCACCCTCGAGCTCGTCGAAGGGCTGGACCGCGAGACCCTCGACGCCGTGCTGGCCCGACTGGCCCAGCGCTGGGCGGCGGATGACCGCATCGCGGTGCTCGTCGACTCGCTCACCGTGCGGCTGCGCGCGAGCGCCTGATCCGCGTCACGTCGCCGGGTCCGGGCGACGCGGTCGCACCCCGGCGGGCGCGGCCGCGTCGCGCGCGCTCAGCTGACCGGACCGGTCCACTTCTCGCCCGGACCCTGACCGATCGGGTCGGGGATGACGGACGCCTCGCGGAACGCGAGCTGGACAGAGCGCAGCCCGTCGCGCAGGGAGCGCGCGTGCATGTCGCTGATCTCCGGAGCGGCGGCGGTGATGAGGCCGGCCAGCGCGTTGATCAGCTTGCGCGCCTCGTCCAGGTCCTTCTGGGCCTCCGGGTCATCGGCGAGGCCGACCTTGACGGCGGCGGCGCTGAGCAGGTGCACGGCGGCGGTCGTGATCACCTCGACGGCCGCGACGTCGGCGATGTCGCGCGCGGCGCTCACGGCGCCGTCGTCGTTCGCGGAGGTGGGGGAGACGTGCTCGTGGCCGTCGGGCGCGGGAATGCTCACTGTGCCGGCTTTCCGAAGGTCTTGCCTTCTGATAGACTCTTGCGGGCTCCGGGGCTTATGTCCCGGCACGAAAGAGGATTCACTTCCCACCCGCGCTTGCCGCTCAAGGCTACCGGGTCCAGCACTCCGCCGATTCACGTCGGTAGCCGTCGCGCAGCGAGAGCTGCACGACGGGTCAGGGTGCCGCCGACGTCTGAGTGTCGGCGGGTGGGACGATTCCGCTTTCGCCCGTGATCCGTCCGGATCACGGTGGCCGAAACCATCGTCTAAGGAGTCCGCATCAGCGATCCCCGCACCAATGAGCGCATCCGCGTCCCCGAGGTCCGCCTCGTCGGCCCCGCGGGTGAGCAGATCGGCGTCGTCCGTATCGAGGCGGCGCTGCGTCTTGCGCAGGAAGCCGACCTCGATCTCGTCGAGGTCGCCCCGAACTCGAAGCCTCCCGTGGTCAAGATCATGGACTACGGCAAGTTCAAGTACGAGGCTGCGCAGAAGGCGAAGGAAGCTCGCCGCAACCAGGCGAACACCATCCTCAAGGAGGTGCGCTTCCGTCTGAAGATCGAGGCGCACGACTACACGACCAAGCTCAAGCGCGCCGAGGGCTTCCTCAAGTCCGGCGACAAGGTGAAGGCCATGATCCTGTTCCGTGGTCGTGAGCAGTCCCGCCCCGAGCAGGGCGTCCGGCTGCTACGCAAGTTCGCAGAGGACGTCGCGGAGTTCGGAACGGTGGAGTCCAACCCCACCATCGACGGACGCAACATGGTCATGGTGATCGCCCCGCTGAAGAACAAGTCCGAGGCGAAGGCCGAGCAGAACGCGGTGCGTGCGGCGAACAAGCAGGCCGCGCGCGACGCCAAGGCGCCGGCCGAGCCGGCCGCGCCGGCCGCCCCGGCCGAGTGATCCACCGGATCCCGTAGCCCCACACAGACCTCCCGCAGCATGCGGGCAGAACCCTGTCGCCCAGCTGGGCGCCATACGAAGGAAGAGAAGATGCCGAAGCAGAAGACCCACTCGGGTGCCAAGAAGCGCTTCAAGATCACCGGCAGCGGCAAGCTGAAGAAGCAGCAGGCCGGGATGCGCCACAACCTCGAGCTGAAGTCGAGCCGTCGCACCCGCCGCCTGAACCAGGACGAGGTGCTGTCGAAGGCAGACACCAAGGTCGCCAAGAAGCTCCTCGGCCGCTGACGCGCCCGAACGCACGAATAGGAACACACGAAAATGGCTAGAGTCAAGCGCGCCGTCAACGCTCAGAAGAAGCGCCGCGTCATCCTCGAGCGCGCCTCGGGTTACCGTGGCCAGCGCTCGCGCCTGTACCGCAAGGCGAAGGAGCAGGTCACCCACTCCCTCGTCTACGCGTACCGCGACCGTCGCAAGCGCAAGGGCGACTTCCGTCGTCTGTGGATCCAGCGCATCAACGCCGCTGCCCGCCAGAACGGCATCACGTACAACCGCTTCATCCAGGGCCTCGGTCTCGCCGGCGTCCAGGTCGACCGCCGCATGCTCGCCGAGCTCGCGGTGAACGAGCCGGCGACGTTCGCCGCTCTCGTCGAGACGGCCCGCAAGGCTCTGCCGGCGGACGTCAACGCGCCCAAGTCGGCTGCGTAAGCGCGGCTCGACAGGCTCAGCGACCGAGCACCGCACGGGGCGTCATCCTTCGGGGTGGCGCCCCGTCGTCGCACCCGCCCGGTATCCGTAGACTGTGACCGTGCTGGAGAACCCTCGATCCCCGCGCGTGCGCGCCGTCGCCAAGCTCACCAAGCGCAGTGCCCGCACCGAGACCGGCCTGTTCCTGCTGGAGGGACCTCAGGCCGTCCGCGAGGCGCTGTCCTACCGGCCGGATGCGATCGTCGAGCTCTTCGCGACGCCCGCCGCCTGGGACAGGCACAGCGATCTGCGCCACGCGGCGGCCCAGGCGGACGTGCGTCTCGAGTACGTGACCGAGTTCGTACTCGCCGCGATGGCCGACACCGTGACCCCGCAGGGGGTCGTGGCCGTCGCCCGGCAGACGCCGACCTCGGTGCGCGACATCTTCGCGGCCTCGCCGCGGCTCGTCGCGATCTGCGAGGAGGTGCGCGATCCGGGCAACCTCGGCACGATCATCCGCGCCGCCGATGCCACGGGCGCCGACGCTGTCGTGCTCACCGGTCGCACCGTCGACCTCTACAACCCGAAGGTCGTCCGCTCGACGACCGGATCCCTGTTCCACCTGCCGGTCTCGGTCGGCGGCGACCTCGCCGATGTCGTCTCCCGCGCCCACGAGGCCGGGCTCCAGGTGGTCGCCGCGGACGTGAAGGGCGACGACCTGCTCGCGGCGCGCGCCGAGGGCGCCCTCGCGCGTCCCACGGCGTGGCTGTTCGGCAACGAGGCGCGCGGACTCGAGGACGAGGCCCTGGCGCTGGCGGACCGCGCGCTGCGGCTGCCCATCTTCGGACGGGCCGAATCCCTCAACCTGGCGACGGCGGCGAGCGTCTGCCTCTACGAGAGTGCTTTCGCGCAACGCGCCTAGGGCAGGAGACCTGCGTCCGGTATGAAGATCCTCATCGTCGAAGACGACGAACGCGTGGCCGATGCCCTCGCCGGCTTCCTCGGCCGCGCCGGCTACGCGGTCGAGCGAGCGGGCGACGGGCGCGCCGCGCTCGAGATGCTCGGAACCGACACCGAGGCGGTGATCCTGGATCTGGGCCTCCCCGACGTCGACGGCATCGATCTGTGCCGCCGGATCCGCGCGGTCAGCGGCGTGCCGATCCTCATCGCCACGGCGCGCAGCCAGGTGCACGAGCGCATCCGCGGGCTCCGCGCCGGGGCGGACGACTTTCTGGTGAAGCCCTACGACGTGCAGGAGCTGCTCGCCCGGATCGAGGCGGTGACTCGCAGGACCCAGGCCATCCCGGGGGAGGTCGGTCCGGTCGGCATCGACATCGACGGGGTGCGGATCGACCTGGTCGCCCGTCGCGTGCTGGTCGACGGCGAACAGGTCGAGCTCACCCGCAAGGAGTTCGACATCGTCGCGGTGCTGGCGCGCTACCCCGGTGTCGCGGTGCCGAGAGAGCGGCTCATCCGCGAGGTGTGGAACACCGACTGGCAGAGCTTCGCGCGCTCGCTCGAGGTGCACGTCGCCTCGATCCGCCGCAAGCTCGGCCGGCCCGCGCTCATCGAGACCGTGCGCGGCGTCGGATACCGCCTGACGGGACTCTGAGCCGTGCGCCGGCGCCTGTTCATCGTCTTCCTCGTGCCGCTGGCGGCGGTGCTGCTCCTGCTCGGCGGTGCCTACGGCTGGGCGGCGTCGCGCAGCGTCCAGCAGTCGTTCTACACGCAGCAGATCGGCGACATCGGCACGTTCGTGACGAGTGCGCGGCAGGCGCTGCTGTCGGGGAGCGCCGAGGTGCTGGACGGCGAGCTGCGCCGGTACCACGAGCTCTACGGCACGCAGGTGGTCGTGGTCGACCGCTCGGGCCGGTCCTGGTCGCCGCAGCAGGCGGACACGGAGCTGTGGGACCAGGCCACCGCCGACAAGGTGCAGCTGGCGCTGTCCGGCCGCCGCAGCGACCTTCCGGAGCCGGTGCTGCTGCCCTGGCAGTTCTCCGAGCAGTCGCTCGTGGAGCCGATCTTCGACGGCGGAGACGTGATCGGCGCCGTGATCATGTCGGCGAGCGTGGACGCTCCGCGTGCCGAGATCGTGCGGCAGTGGATCCTGCTCGGAATCGTGAGCGTGCTCGCGATCGGCTTCGGCCTGCTCGTGGTGGTACGCCTGGCCGGGTGGGTGTTGCGGCCGGTGCGGCGCGTGGACGAGGCGATGGAGGCCATCGAACGCGGCGACATGGAGGCGAGGATCGCCGACGACACGGGACCTCCCGAGCTGCACCGCATGATCCTGCTCTTCAACCGGATGGCCGAGGAGATCGAGCGAGTGGTGTCGCGGCAGCAGGAGTTCGCGCTGAACGCCTCGCACGAGCTGCGCAACCCGCTGAGCGCCCTCCTGCTGCGCGTCGAGTCGCTGGCCACGGGCCTGGACCGCAGCTGGGCCCCTGAGGTCGAGGCGACCAGGGAGGAGGGGCGGCGCATGACGCGGATCCTGGACACCCTGCTCGCCTTCGCGCGCGGCGCGGATCCCGCCCCGTCGCGCGATCCGATCGACCTGGTGGCTCTCGCCGAGCGCCGGGTCGCGGCCTGGCGGGATGCCGCTGCGGCGAACGGCGTGGATCTCGCGCTGCACGTCGACGGCGCGGGTCCCGACGGCCGGGTGCTGTCGGCGACGGACGAGACCATCGCCGAGAGCGCCCTGGACGCCGTCATCGACAACGCGGTCAAGTTCTCGCCGTCCGGCACCCGCATCGACGTCACCGCGTCGCACGCCGACGATCGGTGCGAGCTGGCCGTCCGCGACCACGGCCCCGGTCTGCCCGAGGAGGAGCTCGCGCACGCCGCCGACCGCTACTGGCGCAGCGACCGCACCCGCACCGTGCCGGGATCGGGACTGGGCCTCGCGATCGCGACGGATCTGCTCGCCACGGTCGATGCGCGCGTGCGGTTCGAGGCGCCCGACGGCGGAGGGCTCCGCGTCGTGCTGGAGCTCCCTGCGGCGGAGACGCGATGAGCGCCGCGACGGGGCGCCTCCTGCGCGCGGGCGGCGTCGTGCGCCTGCTCGCGATGCTGCTGTGCCTGGTGAGCGCCCTCGGCCTCGGCGCGTGCGCGCCCGCGGACCGCAGCTGGGCGGACAAGCCGCAGGCCATCGCCGGCGGGGGAGCGACGGGCGTGTACTACGCGTACGGACAGCAGTTCGCCCGGGCGCTGAGCACGCATCTCGGCGCGACGTTCACCGCGCAGCGCACGAACGGATCGGTTGACAACCTCGAGCGCGTCGGGGACGGCACCGCGGTGCTCGGCTTCGCCCAGGGCGACGCCGTGGCGGACGCGGTCGCGGGCACGGGCGCGTTCCACGAGCCGATACCGATCGTCGCGGTCGCGCGGCTGTACGACGAGTACGTGCACATCGTCGTGCGGTCCGGCTCCGACGTGCACGATCTCCGCGACCTCGCCGGGCGCGCCGTCTCGCTCGGCGCGAGGGGCTCCGGCGTCGAGCTGGTCGCCCGGAGGATCCTCAGCGCCGCCGACGTGGATCCGGCGTCGATCCGCAACCCCGAGCTCGGATTGGAGGCCTCGATCGGGGCGCTGCGGCGAGGAGAGATCGACGGCTTCTTCTGGGTCGGCGGACTGCCCACTCCCGGCATCGCGGCGCTCGCCGCGGACACCCCGATCCGCCTGCTGTCGATCCCGCCGGCCGTCGTCGATGCGGTCAACGCGGCGCACGCGGGCGCCTACCGCCAGGCCGATTTCCCGATCGGCGCGTACGGCGTCGACAGCGCGACCGTGACCATGACGGTGCCCAACTACCTGGTCGCGCGCGCCGACGCGCCGGAGGCGCTGATCCACGACGCCACCGCCGTGCTGTTCGAGCAGCGCGCCGTGATCGCGCGCGGCGCTCCGGCCGCCGCCCTGCTCGACCGCAGGCAGGCGATCTTCACCGATCCGATCGCCCTGCACAGCGGCGCCGCGCGGTACTACCGCGAGACCCACGACTGACCGTCGGACGCCTCCGCGGGAACACCGCTGTCGCCTGCCGGAAACGGCACGGAAACCTGAGCGACGAAACCCTCAAGGAATCCTCAAGCGCAGTGCTCCTGCGGGCGCGGAGCCAATAACGTCATCGGCACCCCGCGGTCTCATCCGCCCCGCTCGTCCTCACGGAGTTCCGACATGCCCGATTCCCGCCCTGCCTCCGTCGGTGCGCCCCTGGTCGTCGTCGACCACGTGCAGAAGCACTACGGCGACTTCCAGGCCCTGACCGACATCGACCTCACCGTGCACAAGGGCGAGGTGGTCGTCATCATCGGCCCGTCCGGATCCGGCAAGTCGACGCTCTGCCGGACGATCAACCGCCTGGAGACGATCACCAGCGGCTCGATCACGATCGACGGCAAGGAGCTCCCGGCCGAGGGCAAGGGGCTCGCGCAGCTGCGCGCGGACGTGGGCATGGTGTTCCAGTCGTTCAACCTGTTCGCGCACCTCACGATCCTTGAGAACGTCACGCTCGGGCCGATCAAGGTGCGCGGGATGAAGAAGGCGGATGCGGAGAAGGAGGCCATGCAGCTCCTCGAGCGCGTCGGCGTCGCGAAGCAGGCCGCCAAGCTCCCCGCGCAGCTCTCCGGAGGCCAGCAGCAGCGCGTGGCGATCGCCCGCGCGCTGGCCATGCACCCCAAGGTGATGCTCTTCGACGAGCCGACCAGCGCGCTGGATCCGGAGATGATCACCGAGGTCCTCGACGTCATGGTCGAGCTCGCCGCGAGCGGCATGACGATGATCGTCGTCACGCACGAGATGGGCTTCGCCCGCAAGGCGGCGAACCGCGTCGTGTTCATGGCCGACGGCCGGATCCTCGAGGAGGCCGGCCCCGAGGAGTTCTTCACGAACCCGAAGTCGGACCGGGCCAAGGACTTCCTGTCCAAGCTGCTCACCCACTGACCTGATCCCGCACCACAGCACCTGCACCGAAGGAGAAGCACATGCGCAAGTCACGGATCCTCACCGGCGTCGGCATCGCCGCCGTCGCCCTGATCGCCCTCACGGGCTGCAACAGCGGCAGCCCGACCAGCCCGGGCGCGACCGGCGAAGGCGTCGCGCCGACCAGCGACAAGCCCCTGTTCGAGGTGGCCAAGGACGTGAAGCTCGAGGGCAGCCCCACGTTCGACCGGATCACCAAGAACGGCAAGATCACCGTCGGCGTCAAGGAGGACCAGCCCGGTCTCGGCTTCAAGGACGCGACCACCGGCAAGCGGAGCGGTTTCGACATCGACATCGCGCGCTGGATCGCCGCGTCGCTCGGCTACAGCGAGGACAAGATCGAGTTCAAGCCGATCCCGTCGGCCAACCGCGAGCAGTCGATCGTGAACGGCGACATCGACTACTACGTCGGCACCTACTCGATCACCGACAAGCGCAAGGCCGTGATCGACTTCGCCGGACCGTACTTCGTCACGGGCCAGGGCCTGCTGGTCCGCAAGAGCGAGGACACGATCAAGAGCGAGAAGGACCTGGCGGGCAAGACCGTCTGCTCCGCGACCGGATCCACCCCGCTGCAGAACATCCAGGCGAACTTCCCCGACACCAAGACGGTCGGACTCGACCTGTACTCCGCCTGCGTCGAGCAGCTGATCAACAAGCAGGTCGACGCGGTCACCACCGACCAGGCGATCCTGATCGGCTACGCCTCGCAGGACCCGGAGGAGCTGAAGGTCGTCGGCGAGCCGTTCACGACGGAGAAGTACGGCGTGGGCCTGGCGAAGGGCGACACGGCGCTGCAGACGTTCATCGACACGATGTTCACCGACGGAGGGGACACCTGGAAGGCGATCTTCGAGAAGAACCTGGGCGCGAGCGGCATGAAGGTCACTCAGCCCGCGGTCGAGAAGTGACCCGCGGCGGCCGGCGGGACTGACCCGCCGGCCGCCTCTTCCTCCGGCGTCCTCGGACGCCCCCGACCCGAACCCGAAAGAGAGAACGCGTGGACGCACTCCTGGGCAATCTCGACCTGTGGGGGCAGGCGACCCTCAACACCGTCGTGCTGTTCCTCGGCGGCGGGGCGCTCGCCCTCGCGCTGGGCACCATCGTCGGCGCCATGCGCGTGTCGCCCGTGCCGATCGCCCGCGCCGTGGGCACCGTGTATGTGAACCTGGTGCGCAACACCCCGCTCACCCTGGTGTTCTTCTTCTTCGTCTTCGGATACCCGAAGCTCGATCTTCCGGAGATCCCGTTCATGCCGCTGGGCATCATCGCCCTCGGCATCTACACCGCGACGTACGTCGCGGAGGTCCTCCGCGCCGGCATCAACACGGTGCCGGTCGGTCAGGCCGAGGCCGCACGCGCGATCGGTCTGTCGTTCGGCCAGGTCATGACCCTGGTGGTCGTGCCGCAGGCCTTCCGCTCCGTGGTGCCGCCCATGATGAGCGTGTTCATCGCCCTGCTGAAGAACACGACGGTGGCCGCCGGCTTCTCCATCGCCGAGCTCGCGGCGCTCCGCGCCACGGTCGCCGATTCGCCGAACCGGCCGGGGACCGTGATGGAGATCCTGCTCTGGGTCGCCGTCGTGTTCGTCGTCCTGGTGACGCTGCTGAGCCTGGTTCAGCGGCACTTCGAGAAGAAGTGGAGGATCGTCCGATGAGCGGCGCATCCGTGCTCTACGACGTCCCCGGCCCGAAGGCCGTGCGGCGCAACCGGCTCCTCGGCCTCGTCACGGTGCTGGTCGTGCTCGCCGTCGTCGGCTTCATCGTCTACCGCTTCGCGGTGACCGGCCAGTTCGACGCCGCGCGCTGGAACCTCTTCACCTACACCCTCGTGTGGCAGGGCATGGCGCAGGCGCTGTGGGCCACCGTGAGCGCCTTCCTCGCCGCAGGCGTCGGAAGCATCGTCCTCGGCTTCGTGCTGGCGATCGGTCGGCTCTCCGACCACGCCTGGGTGCGCGTGCCGGTCACGCTCGTCATCGAGCTGCTGCGCGCCGTGCCGGTGCTGGTCATGATGATGATCTTCTTCTACGGCGTGAACTCGATCCCCGGATCCACGTTCCGGATGTCGGCGTACGCCGCGGTCGTGATCGGGCTCGTGCTCTACAACGGCTCGGTGCTCGCCGAGGCGCTGCGCGCGGGTGTGGAGGCGCTGCCGAAGGGGCAGAAGGAAGCGGGCTACGCGATCGGGCTGCGCAAGTCGGGCGTGATGGCGTTCATCCTGCTGCCTCAGGCGATCCGGGCGATGCTGCCGGTGATCGTGGCGCAGCTCGTGGTGACGCTCAAGGACACGGCGCTCGGCTTCATCATCACCTACCCCGAGCTCATCTACTACGCGAAGTACCTCAGCTCGCAGCCCGGACGTCCGCTGCTGCAGGCAGGGCTGATCGTCGCCGTCATCTACATCTCCATGTGCCTTCTCCTGTCGGGAGTCGCGAAGTGGCTCGAAGTGCGCACCCGGCGCTCGCCGAAGGTGCCGCACGGGCCCGGGGGCAACGCGGCGGCCGACGACGAGTCCACGCTGACCGAGGTGATCGCGCTCCAGGGACGGGCCGGTCGCCTCGACGCCGGCGGGGGACCCCGCTGACTCCGGCGCGCTCAGCCGGGGGGCCTGAGCGCGCCGGTAGGCTCGCACCCATGCAGCGCGTCGATCCGGTCTCCGCGTATCCGCCTGCGTCGAGCCGGACCATCGAGCAGTGGCTGGATCCCGACCTCGGATCGCGGTACTCCGCGGAGTTCGGCACCCGTCTGCGCGAGATCGCCGACGCCCGCGCCGGCGTCGCCGCCATGTGGGCAGCCTTCCTGAGCCTGGGCCTCTCGGCCGTGCTGTTCGCCCTCGTCATGCTCGCGGTCACCGCACGCGTCGACGCCACGGTCCCGTGGATGATCGCCGGGGCGGCCGTCGCCGCGGTCAGCGCGCTGTTCCTGCGCAGGGTGCGGCGCTGGATGCCGAGACCGGGGGCGTCCGTGGCGAGCCGCGGTCCGGGGGACCTGCGCGGCGGACTGTGGGCCGCAGGGGCGATCCTCGTCGCGCTCAACGCCCTCTTCGCGATCAGCGTGCTCACCACGGGCGACTTCGGTCCGATCCTGTTCGTCGACCTCGGCACGGTGCTGCTCCTTGCGTCGGCGTTCATCGTCCCGCCGGCGATCATCGGCAGGAGCCGGGAGACGCTGCGGCGGCAGGCGGCGAAGGATCCGCGGCTCCTCGCCACCCTGGAGCGGGAGCGGCTCACCTGGACGCCCCGCCCGGGGACGTCGATGTTCGGTCCGCTCTGAGCGGGCCTGCTCCAAGGGGGCGCGGACGCGCCGGTAGACTCGGTTCTCGTGTCCGACAACGCACAGAACTCTCCCGACATCACGCCCGAGGCGGTGGAATCCGCCGTCGAGGCCGCGCTCGCCGCGATCGGATCCGCGGCCGACACGGCCCAGCTCAAAGCCGCGCGCGCCGCGCACGTCGCCGAAGGGTCGCCGCTCGCGGTCCTGAACGCGTCGATGCGCCAGGTCGCGCCCGAGCACAAGGCCGCCTTCGGCAAGCTCATCGGGCAGGGCCGCGGCCGGGTCACGCAGGCGCTCGCGGCCAAGGAGGCGGAGCTCGCTGAGGCGGAGACCGCCGCCCGCCTGGAGGCGGAGCGCGTCGACATCACCGCCGTGGCCTCGCGCACCCCGGTCGGCGCCCGGCACCCGCTCACCCTGCTGCAGGAGCAGATCAGCGACGTGTTCGTCGGCATGGGCTGGGAGATCGCGGAGGGGCCCGAGCTCGAGCACGAGTGGTTCAACTTCGACGCGCTGAACTTCGACGTCGATCACCCCGCGCGGCAGGAGCAGGACACCTTCTACGTGGATCCGGCCTCGCGCCACCTCGTGATGCGCACGCACACGAGCCCGGTCCAGGTGCGCTCGATGCTCGACCGCGAGGTGCCGATCTACGTGCTCTGCCCCGGCCGGGTGTACCGCACCGACGAGTTCGACGCGACGCACCTTCCGGTGTTCACGCAGTTCGAGGGCCTCGTCGTCGACAAGGGCATCTCGATGGCGCACCTGAAGGGCACGCTCGACCACGTCGCGCGTCAGCTCTTCGGCCCGGAGGCGAAGACGCGCTTCCGCACGAACTTCTTCCCCTTCACCGAGCCGTCCGCCGAGCTCGACCTGTGGCACCCCACCTTCAAGGGCGGTGCGCGCTGGATCGAGTGGGGCGGCTGCGGGATGATCAACCCCAATGTGCTGCGCGCCGCGGGCATCGACCCCGACGTGTACAGCGGCTTCGCGTTCGGCATGGGCGTGGAGCGCGCTTTGATGTTCCGCAGCGACGTGCAGGACATGCGGGACATGGCCGAGGGCGATGTCCGTTTCAGCGAGCAGTTCGGGATGGTGGTGTGATGCGCGTCCCGCTTTCGTGGCTGCGTGAGTACGTGGATGTGGCCGACTCGGTCACGCCGGACGACGTCTTCGCCGCGCTCGTCGCGGTGGGCTTCGAGGAGGAGGAGCTGCACGGCTTCGGCATCTCGGGCCCGGTCGTCGTCGGGCAGGTGCTCTCCTTCGAGGAGGAGCCGCAGTCCAACGGCAAGACGATCCGCTGGTGCCAGGTCGACGTCGGCGAGGCGGACGCTTCGACGGGCTCAGCGACCGACCCGGCCCATCCGGGCCGCGATATCAGAGGCATCGTCTGCGGCGCCCGCAACTTCGCCGTCGGCGACAAGGTCGTCGTGACGCTGCCCGGCGCGGTGCTGCCCGGCCCGTTCCCGATCGCGGCCCGCAAGACCTACGGCCACGTCTCCGACGGGATGATCGCCTCGGCGCGCGAGCTGGGCCTCGGCGACGAGCACAACGGGATCCTGATCCTGGCCGAGCTCGGCATCGACGCCCCCGTCGGCGCCGACGCGATCGCGCTTCTCGGGCTCGACGACGTGGCCGTCGACATCAACGTCACGCCCGACCGCGGCTACGCGTTCTCGATCCGCGGGGTGGCGCGCGAGTACGCGCACGCCACGGGCGCATCCTTCCGCGACCCGGCCGAGCGCGACTTCGCGGAGCTGCAGCCCGGCACCGGCTTCACGGCGGTGGTCGAGGACGCGGCGCCCATCCGCGGCGCCGTGGGAGCGACCGAGTTCGTCACGCGCGTGGTGCGCGGCGTGGATCCGTCCCGCCCCACCCCGCCGTGGATGATCGCCCGGCTCACGCTCGCGGGCATGCGCTCGCTCGGGGTGCTCATCGACATCACCAACTACGTCATGCTCGAGCTCGGCAACCCCGTGCACGGCTACGACCTCGACAAGCTGGACGGCGGCATCGTGGTGCGTCGCGCCGCGGCGGGGGAGACCATGGTCACCCTCGACGGTCAGGAGCGCACGCTCAGCGACGAGGATCTGCTCATCACCGACGGATCCGGCCCGATCGGCCTCGCCGGCGTCATGGGCGGCGGCACGACCGAGATGAGCGATACCACGCGCAACGTGCTGATCGAGGCGGCCACGTTCGACCCGATCACCATCGCGCGCTCGGCCCGCCGTCACAAGCTGCCCAGCGAGGCGTCCAAGCGCTTCGAGCGCGGCGTCGACCCGCTCATCCCGTTCGCCGCGGCGCGGCGGGTGGCCGACCTGATGGTCGAGCTCGCCGGCGGCACCCTGACCGAGGAGGGTGGGGCCCTCTTCGCCGAGGTGTTCATCGAGGGCATCGATCTGCCGTCCGGCTTCGTGCAGGGGCTCATCGGCGTCGACTACGACGACGACGAGGTGACCGGCGCGCTCGAGACGATCGGCGCCGAGGTCACGGCGGTCGACGGCGGCTGGAACGTCATCCCGCCGAGCTGGCGCCCCGATCTCACCGACAAGTGGACGCTGGCCGAAGAGGTGGCGCGCATCCACGGGCTGGACCGCATCCCCTCGGTGCTGCCCACGCCGCCCTCGGGCCGCGGTCTCACCGAGCTGCAGCAGGGACGCCGCCGCGTCGCGAACGCCCTCGCCGCCGCAGGACTCGTGGAGACCCCCGCGTTCCCGTTCACCACGCAGGAGCAGAACGACCTGCACGGCTCCGCGTCGGGCGAGAGCCTCCCGGGCGTCCGCCTGGCGAACCCCCTCGACGGGCAGGCGCCGTTCCTGCGCCGTTCGCTCGTCCCCGGCCTGCTGCAGATCGCGCACCGCAACATCGCCCGCGGGCTGGTGGATCTGGCGATCTTCGAGACCGGCGTCGTGTTCCTGCCCGAGCCGGGCGTCGTGTACGGCACGGAGGACGTTCCTCCGCTGGGGATCCGTCCTTCGGACGAGACCCTTGCCGCCCTGAACGCATCGATCCCGCCGCAGGCGCGCCACGTGGCGGCGCTGTTCACGGGGCACGTCACCCCGCGTCAGCCGGGCCGCGCGGCCGAGGAGTACGGCCTCAGCGAGGCGCTCGACGCCGTGCGCGTGATCGCGGATGCCGCCGGCGTGCCGATCGACGTGGTGCAGGGCAGCCGCGCGGCGCTGCACCCCGGCCGCACCGGCGTGCTGCAGGTGCGCGGCGCCGAGGTCGGCTACGTCGGGGAGCTGCACCCGCAGGTCGCCGCGGACGCGGATCTGCCCGGTCGTGCCGTCGTCCTCGAGCTCGACCTCGACGGCGTGCTGGCGATGGCGGGCGAGCGCGTCGTCGCGGCGTCGCTGTCCACGTACCCGGCCGCCACGCAGGACGTCTCGCTCGTGGTCGCCGCCGAGGTCCCGGCGGCCGACGTCCGCGCGGCGCTGGCCGAGGGCTCCGGGGCGCTGCTCGAGTCCGTCCGCCTCGTCGACGACTACCGCGGCGAGGGCGTGCCGTCCGGGTCCAAGAGCCTGACCTTCGCGCTGCGCTTCCGCGCCGACGATCGCACGCTCACCGCGGCCGAGGCGACGGAGGCGAAGCTCGCCGGCGTCGCGGTCGCGACCGAGCGGCTCGGGGCGCAGATCCGCGACTGAGACGCGACACGTACGACGCGGGAACGCCTGCACGACCCGGATCCACGGATCCATCGTGCAGGCGTTCTCCCGTCCTGCACCCGGCGCACGGCGGACGCTGCGCCGGAGGCGTTCGTGGCTAGACTGACCGGCAGTGACACGGGGTGCCGCATCCGCGGCTGAGATCACACCCGTCGAACCTGATCTAGGTCGTACTAGCGAAGGGATGTCGCGATGAACGCGCGTCTGGAATTGTCGTCCGAGTCCGTGGTGGAGTCCGCCGCGGGCCTTCTCGAAGAGCTGCGGGCCGAGCCTCCGCTCGTGCACTGCATCACGAACTCGGTGGTGACCGGCTTCACGGCGAACGTGCTGCTCGCCCTCGGCGCCTCACCCGCGATGGTGGACATCACGGGTGAGGCCGGCATGTTCGCGGCGATCTCGTCCGGACTGCTCGTCAATCTCGGCACCCCGACGCCCGAGCAGCGCTCCGCGAGCCTCGAAGCCGTCGGAGGAGCGCGCACGGCGGGGACGCCCTGGGTGCTCGACCCGGTCGCGGTCGGCGCCCTGCCGGTGCGCACGGCGCTGGCGCAGGATCTGCTGGCTCTGCGCCCGACGGTGATCCGCGGCAACGCCTCCGAGATCCTGGCCCTCGCCGGCGTCTCCCAGGGAGGCCGCGGTGTGGACGCCCTGGACTCGACCGAGGCCGCGGCCGACGCCGCCCGCGACCTCGCCCGCCGGACCGGGGGAGCGGTCGCCGTCTCCGGTCCCGCCGACCTCCTGGTCGACACGGACTGCGAGCTGCGCCTGGCCAACGGCGATGCCCTGCTCACGCGGGTCACGGGGGGCGGCTGCGCGCTCGGCGCCGTGATGGCGGCGTTCCTCGGTACCGCCCGCCGCACGGGCGCCAGCCCGCTCCTGGCCGCGTCCGCGGCGACGCTGGTCTACACCCTCGCCGCGGAGGACGCCGCGGCGAGGGCCGCGGGGCCGGGCTCGTTCGCGGTAGGTCTGCTCGATGCGCTGTCGGCGGTCGAACCCGGGCAGATCGCGGCGCGGGCCCGCGTCGAGACGGGTGTCGCCGCATGACCGCCGTCGACCTGTTCGCCGCGGTGCCCGCCCCCGAGACTGCTCCGCCGGAGCGCGGAGGCGACGCGCTCGCGTCCCGTCTGCGCGCAGACGATCTCGCGCTGTACCTGGTGACCGATCCGGTGCTCAGCGGTGAGCGGGGCGTGGCCGCCGTGGTCGACGCGGCGGTGTCGGCGGGCGTGCGGATCGTCCAGCTGCGCGACAAGGAGGCAGACCACGCGTCGTTCGTCGCACAGCTCGAGGTGCTGTCCCGCGTGATCGACGGGCGTGCGCTGCTCGTCGCCGACGACCGTCTCGACGCGGTCGTCGAGGCGCGGCGCCGTGGTGCCCGGGTAGACGGCATCCACCTCGGCCAGTCGGATGCGTCGCCGACGGCGGCGCGTTCGCTGCTCGGTCCGGAGGCGATCATCGGCCTCACGGCGAACCGTCCGGAGCATCTGGACGCCGTGCGCGGGCTGCCGCCCGGGACGGTGGACTATCTCGGCGTCGGCGTCATCCGCCCCACGAGCACCAAGCCGGATCATCCTGAGCCTCTCGGCGTGGCGGGGTTCGCGGCCTTCGCCGCGCAGAGCCCGCTGCCCTGCGTCGCGATCGGCGGGATCGGGTACGACGACGTCGCCCCGCTGCGGGTGGCCGGCGCGGCCGGCGTCGCCGTGGTGTCCGCGCTGTGCGCGGCGCCGGATCCGCAGGGGGCCGCCCGAGGACTGCTGCGGGCGTGGGGCGCCGGCGGGGTTCCGCGGGTGCTCTCGATCGCCGGCAGCGACCCGTCCGGAGGTGCGGGCATCCAGGCCGACCTCAAGGCGATCGCCGCGAACGGCGGCTACGGGATGGCCGTGATCACGGCGCTGACCGCGCAGAACACCCGCGGCGTGAGCGCGGTGCACGTGCCGCCGGCGGAGTTCCTGCGCGCCCAGCTCGACGCGATCGGCGAGGACGTGCGCGTCGACGCCGTCAAGATCGGCATGCTCGCCGGATCCGCCGTGATCGCCGAGGTCGCGTCCTGGCTGCGCTCCCATCGCCCGTCGACGGTCGTGCTGGATCCGGTCATGGTCGCCACCTCCGGTCACAGGCTCCTCGACGACGATGCCGAGCAGGCGCTCCGGGAGCTCCTGCCGCTGGCGGATCTGATCACGCCGAACCTGCCCGAGCTGGCGGTCCTGCTCGGCGAGCCGCCGGCTGCCGACTGGGCCGCCGCGCGCGGTCAGGCCCAGCGGCTCGCGGCCGCGTCCGGCGCCCTGGTGCTGGTCAAGGGCGGCCACCTCGGCACAGCCGAGGCCCCGGACGCGCTCGTCGGCCCCCGGGGAACGCTGCGCGACTATCCGGGTCCGCGCCTGCGGACGACCAGCACCCACGGCACCGGGTGCTCGCTGTCCGCGGGCGTGGCCACGCGCCGCGCCGCCGATCACCAGTGGCGTGACGCGGTCGCGGAGGTGCGGGAATGGCTGCGGGAGTCGATCGCGGCGGGCACGGAGCTGCAGGTCGGATCCGGTCACGGACCCGTCAGCCACTTCTCCGGGCTCTGGCGGCGCGGCGGCCTGACCACGGCACCCGCCGCGGATGCCGTTGCGGCCGAATGGTGGGAGACCATCGCGCCGATCCGTCGCGCCATCGACGAGCTGCCGTTCCTGCGCCGGATGGCGGACGGGACGCTTCCCGTGCCGACGTTCCTCGGCTACCTCGCGCAGGACGCGCTCTATCTGCGGGAGTACGCGCGCACGCTGGCCGAAGCGGCCCGCATCGCGCCGACGCCGCAGGAGCAGGCGTTCTGGGCCCGGTGCGCCGAGCAGTCCGTGATCGCCGAGCTGCAGCTGCACGCGAGCCTGCTGTCCCCCGAGGGGATCGGCGCCGCGACGTTCGACGCGCCCGCCGCGCCCGCCACCGTCGCCTACCTCGACCACCTGCGCGGGGCGGCCTTCGACGGAGACTACGGCGTGCTCGCCGCTGCCCTGCTGCCCTGCTTCTGGATCTACGCCGACGTGGGCACGCGCCTGCACGCCGAGGCGGGAGGGGATCCGTCGCATCCGTTCGCGGCCTGGCTGGACGAGTATGCGGATCCGCGGTTCGCGGAGGCGACCGCGCAGGCGATCGACATCGTCACCGGGCATGCCGGGCGCGTCGACGCGGCGACGCGGGATCGGATGCGGGTCGCGTTCGTGCGCTCGAGCGAGCACGAGCGGGCGTTCTTCGCCGCCGCCGCTCCCTGAGCGGACGCACCGGTCCCTGAGCGAGCGCCGCGAGACGACGCACCGCCGCCCCTCGTCTGGCCGGGCAACGCGCTCAGGGACCGCCCGCTCCGCGCTCGATTTGGCGGAGGAGGCCGCGCCGCGATATCGTCGCGGCATGCTCGCGGCTCCGTACACGACCGCCCCGAAGGGCGCTGTCGTCGCGCGTCGACGCCGTTCGGGCGACCGCCGACTCTAGGCGACCCCGCGCTCCCGCGTCGCTCGCGGTCGAGTGCCGGCGTCGCCGCCTCCGGCCCCGCACCGCACTCCTGTCGCACGCCGTCTTCATGGGCGTCGTCGGCAGACCCGACCGTTAAGGTGGAAGCATGACGTATTCCGTCGCCGTCTCCGGCGCATCCGGTTATGCGGGCGGCGAGATCCTTCGCCTGCTCGCGAACCATCCCGACATCGAGATCCGCACCGTCACGGCGCACTCGAACGCCGGTCAGAAGCTCTCCGAGCACCAGCCGCACCTGCGCTCCCTCGCTCACCTCACCCTCCAGGACACGACGCCGGAGACCCTCGCCGGGCACGACATCGTCTTCCTCGCCCTCCCGCACGGCCAGTCCGGGCAGTACACCGACGCGCTCGGCGATGTCCCGCTCGTCATCGACGCCGGAGCGGACCACCGGCTGACATCGCAGAGCGCCTGGGACGCGTTCTACGGCGGCGCCTTCCACGAGCCGTGGACGTATGGCGTCCCGGAGCTGCTCGTCGCCGGCGCCAAGCAGCGCGAACAGCTCCGCGGCGCGACCCGCATCGCGGCCCCGGGCTGCAACGCGTCCACGGTGAGCCTGAGCCTCGCGCCCGGCGTCGCGGCGGGAGTGATCGACGCCTCCGACATCGTGACCGTGCTCGCCGTCGGCCCGTCCGGTGCGGGCAAGAGCCTCAAGACCCACCTGCTGGGCAGCGAGATCCTCGGATCCGCGAACCCGTACGCCGTCGGCGGGTCGCACCGGCACATCCCCGAGATCCGGCAGGCGCTCGCCGCCACGTCCGGCGCCGAGCCCGACGGGATCCGGATCTCCTTCACGCCCGTCATCGTGCCGATGGCCCGCGGGATCCTCGCGACCTCGACCGCGCCGATCGCCCCGGGCGTCACGGACGCGGAGATCCGCGCGGCCTGGGAGAGCGCCTACGGAGGCGAGACCTTCGTGCAGCTGCTCCCCGAGGGATCCCTGCCGCGCACGGCCGACGTGCTCGGCGCCAACACCGCGCTCCTCGGTCTCGCGATCGATCGTGCGGCGAATCGCGTCGTGGTCGTCGCCGCCGTCGACAACCTCGTGAAGGGCACGGCGGGAGCCGCCATCCAGTCCATGAACATCGCGCTCGGTCTCGCCGAGACCACGGCGCTCAGCATCAACGGAGTCGCCCCATGAGCGTGACCGCACCCCAGGGTTTCGAGGCGGCCGGCGTCGTCGCAGGCCTCAAGTCGACCGGCAAGCCCGACGTCGCCGTGGTGGTGAACCGGGGCCCGCGCAAGGTGGGCGCGGCCGTGTTCACCAGCAACCGCGCCAAGGCCAACCCGGTCATCTGGTCCCAGGAGGTCGTCAAGGACGGCGTCGTCGAGGCCGTCGTGCTGAACTCGGGGGGAGCGAACTGCTTCACCGGGCCGTTCGGCTTCCAGACCAGCCACCTCACGGCGGAGCGTGCGGCCGAACTGCTCGGCGTGAGCGCCGGCGACGTGGTGGTCTGCTCGACCGGGCTCATCGGGACCGGCGACGAGGTCTTCCGCGGCAAGGTGCTCGCAGGGGTCGAGGCGGGAGTCGCCCAGCTCAGCGTCGACGGCGGCCAGGCCGCGGCCGAGGCGATCATGACGACCGACACCGTGGCGAAGACCGTCGTGGTGAGCCGCGACGGCTGGACGATCGGCGGCATGGCGAAGGGCGCGGGCATGCTCGCACCCGGCCTCGCGACGATGCTCGTCGTGCTCACGACCGACGCCGAGCTCGATGCCGGCGAGGCGCATGCGCTGCTGCTTCGCGCGACCGGCACGACGTTCGACCGCCTCGACTCCGACGGATGCATGTCGACCAACGACCAGGTCACGCTCCTCGCCAACGGAGCGAGCGGGATCCGTCCCGACCTCGACGCGTTCGCCGCAGCCCTGACCGAGGTCTCCGATGAGCTGGCGCGCAAGCTCCAGGACGACGCGGAAGGCGCCAGCCACGCCATCTCGATCGAGGTGGTGCACGCGCGGAGCGAGCAGGACGCCGTGGAGGTGGGCCGCTCGGTCGCCCGCAACAACCTGTTCAAGGCGGCGATCTTCGGAAACGACCCCAACTGGGGGCGGGTGCTCGCCGCGATCGGCACCACGACGGCGGAATTCGACCCGTACGACGTCGACGTGTGGATGAACGGCGTGCGCGTGTGCACGGCGGGCGGGCCGGACCGGCCGCGCGAGGAGGTCGACCTGACTCCACGGGCGACGCACGTGCTGATCGACCTCAAGGTCGGCGACGCGGCGGCCACGATCCGCACCAACGACCTGACCCACGACTACGTGCACGAGAACAGCGCCTACTCCTCATGAGCGACCTTCAGGACACCGCCCCCGAAGAAGCCGCGGTCAAGGCGCAGACCCTCATCGAGTCCCTGCCGTGGCTGAAGAAGTTCCGCGACCAGATCGTGGTCGTCAAGTACGGCGGCAACGCCATGATCTCCGACGAGCTGCAGGAGGCCTTCGCGCAGGACATCGCGTATCTGCGCTACGTCGGCGTGCAGCCGGTGGTCGTGCACGGCGGCGGCCCGCAGATCTCCCACATGCTGGATCGCCTCGCGATCCCGAGCGAGTTCAAGGGCGGCTACCGCGTCACCTCGACCGAGGCGATCAGCGTGGTGCGGATGGTGCTCACCGGGCACATCAACCCGCAGCTCGTCGCGAAGATCAACAGCCACGGCCCGATCGCCACGGGGCTCAGCGGTGAGGACGCCGGCCTGTTCGGCGGCCGTCGTCGCGGCGTCGTCGTCGACGGGGAGGAAGTGGATCTCGGTCGCGTCGGCGACGTCGTCCAGGTGGATCCGACGCCGGTGCTCGACCACCTCGCTGCGGGCCGGATCCCGGTCGTGTCCAGCATCGCGCCGGACCTCGACCACCCCGGCCAGTCGCTCAACGTGAACGCCGACGCCGCCGCGGCCGCCCTGGCCACGGCGCTCGGCGCGGTCAAGCTCGTGATCCTCACCGACGTCGCGGGCCTGTACGCCGACTGGCCGAACCGCGACTCCCTGGTCTCGCATCTGACCACGGGGGAGCTGAAGCGGCTGCTGCCGTCGCTCGAGTCGGGCATGATCCCGAAGATGACCGCGTGCCTCGAGGCCGTGGAGTCCGGGGTGCACGCGGCGGCCATCATCGACGGACGGGTGCCGCACTCGGTGCTCGTCGAACTCTTCACCAGCAAGGGAATCGGAACGGAGGTGGTGGCGGGATGACCTCGCACGCCGCACAGACATCGGAGACGGCACAGGCCTGGCAGGACGCGGCCGACCGCGACCTGATCCTGAACGCCGGACCGCGATTCGAGCTGCTCGTCCGCGGCGAGGGCTCGCACCTGTGGGACGGCGAAGGCCGGCGCTACCTCGACTTCCTCGCGGGGATCGCGGTCACCGCACTCGGTCACGCCCACCCCGTGTTCGTGGAGGCCGTGTCGCGCCAGGCGGGCACCCTCGCCCACGTCTCGAACTACTTCGCCACGCCGCCGCAGCTCGAGGTGGCCGCGCGGCTCAAGCGGCTGGCCGGCACGGGGGACGCGGGCCGCGTCTTCTTCGGCAACTCCGGCACCGAGGCCAACGAGGCGGCGTTCAAGCTCGCCCGGCTGCACGGAGGAGTCGGGCGCCCGCGGATCCTGTCGCTCGACAACGCGTTCCACGGCCGCACGATCGGCGCGCTCGCGCTGACCGCGAAGGCGTCCATGCGGGATCCGTTCCAGCCGCTTCCCGGCGGCGTCGAGCACATCCCCGCGACCATCGAAGCGCTCGAAGCCGCGATGGACGACCGCGTCGCCGCACTCTTCGTCGAGCCCATCCAGGGCGAGGCCGGCGTGCTCGAGCTGCCGGAGGGGTACCTCCGCGCCGCCCGCGAGCTCACCACCGCCCACGGTGCGCTGCTCATCGTCGACGAGATCCAGACCGGCGCCGGCCGCACGGGTGACTGGTTCGCCTTCCAGCACGACGGCATCGTGCCCGACGCGATCACGCTCGCGAAGGGCATCGGCGGAGGCTTCCCGATCGGCGCGCTCGTCGCGTTCGGCGAGGCCGCGGCGCTGCTGCAGCCCGGTTCGCACGGCTCGACCTTCGGGGGCAATCCGCTCGCCACGGCGGTGAGCAACGCGGTGCTCGAGGAGATCGAGCAGTCGGGTCTCGTGCAGAACGCGCGCGACCGCGGCGCGCAGGTGCGCGCGGCGGTCGAGGGGATCGGATCCCCGCTGGTCGCTGGCGTGCGCGGCCGCGGACTGCTGATCGGCGTCGCGCTGTCGGCTCCCGTTGCCGGTCAGGTGGTGGCCGCGGCGCAGCGCCTCGGCCTGATCGTGAACGCCGCGAACCCCTCCTCGGTGCGTATCGCGCCCGCGCTCACCATCGGCGACGCCGAGATCGCCGAGTTCACCGACCTGTTCACCGCCGCCCTCGCCGAGGTCGCGGCCGCCGCCCCTACGGAGACCCCGAAGTGACCCGCCACCTGCTGCGCGACGACGATCTGACCACCGCCGAACAGACGGAGATCCTCGATCTCGCGCTCGAGCTCAAGAAGGACCGCTGGGCCGACAAGACCCTCGCGGGCCCGCAGACGGTCGCGGTGATCTTCGACAAGTCGTCCACGCGCACCCGCGTCTCCTTCGCGGTGGGGATCGCGGATCTGGGCGGCTCCCCGCTCATCATCTCGACGGCGAACAGCCAGCTCGGCGGCAAGGAGACCCCGGCGGACACGGCTCGGGTGCTGGAGCGTCAGGTGGCTGCGATCGTGTGGCGCACTTACGCGCAGGCGGGCCTGGAGGAGATGGCCGCGGGCACCAGGGTTCCCGTGATCAACGCGCTGTCCGACGACTTCCACCCCTGTCAGCTGCTCGCCGACCTGCTCACGATCCGCGAGCACAAGGGCGACCTGAAGGGGCTGACGCTGTCGTTCTTCGGCGACGGACGCAGCAACATGGCGCACTCCTACGTGCTGGCCGGCGTGACCGCGGGCATGCACGTGCGGGTGGCGTCGCCCGAGGCATATGCCCCCCGGGCGGACGTCGTGGCGGATGCGCACCGGAGGGCCGCGGAGACCGGGGGATCGCTGACCCTCGTCACGGACCCGGACGCGGCCGCCGACGGCGCTGACGTGATCGTGACCGACACCTGGGTGTCCATGGGCAAGGAGGAGGAGAAGGCGCAGCGCCTGCGCGACCTCGGCGGCTACAAGGTGACCGCCGCGACGATGGCGCGCGCGGACTCCGCGGCGATCTTCATCCACTGCCTGCCGGCCGATCGCGGCTACGAGGTCGACTCCGAGGTCATCGACGGCCCGCAGAGCGTGGTCTGGGACGAGGCGGAGAACCGTCTGCACGCCCAGAAGGCGCTGCTGGTGTGGCTGATCGGGAAGTCCTCGGAATCGTCGAGCGAGGGGGCGAAGTGACGAAGAGCGACGCCGCGCACGGCACCAACCAGGGCGCGCTCTGGGGCGGCCGGTTCGCGGGAGGCCCGAGCCCCGAGCTCGCCGAGCTCAGCCGCTCGACGCACTTCGACTGGATCCTCGCCCCCTACGACATCGCGGGATCGCACGCGCACGCGACCGCCCTCGAAGCCGCCGGATACCTCGAGGCCGACGAGGCCGTGCGGATGCACGCCGGACTGGACGCGCTCGCCGCGCGCATCGCCGACGGCACGCTGCTCCCGCAGCCGGGGGACGAGGACGTGCACGGGGCGCTCGAGGCGGCGCTCATCGCAGAGGTCGGTGCGGATCTGGGCGGGCGCCTGCGCGCGGGCCGCAGCCGCAACGACCAGATCGCCACGCTCGTGCGGATGTACCTGATCGACCACGCGCGGATCATCGCCCGCGAGGTCCTCGGCCTCATCGACGCGCTGGTCGCCCAGGCCCAGGCCCACGAGAAAGCGATCCTGCCCGGGCGCACGCATCTGCAGCACGCGCAGCCGGTGCTTCTCGCGCACCACCTGCAGGCGCACGCCTGGCCGCTGGTGCGCGACCTGGAACGCCTGGTCGACTGGCGCGCCCGCGCCGGCGTCTCGCCGTACGGCGGGGGAGCGCTCGCCGGCTCCACTCTGGGGCTCGACCCGGCGCTCGTCGCCCGTGAGCTGGGGCTCGACCGCCCGGCCGAGAACTCGCTCGACGGCACCGCGTCCCGTGACGTGGTCGCCGAATTCGCGTTCATCACCGCGATGATCGGCATCAACCTGTCGCGGCTCTCCGAGGAGATCATCCTCTGGAACACGCGTGAGTTCGGCTTCGTCACGCTCGACGACGGCTACTCGACCGGATCCAGCATCATGCCGCAGAAGAAGAACCCGGACATCGCCGAGCTCGCGCGCGGCAAGTCCGGCCGGCTGATCGGCAACCTCTCCGGCCTGATGGCGACGCTCAAGGGACTGCCGCTCGCGTACAACCGCGATCTGCAGGAGGACAAGGAGCCGGTCTTCGACTCCGTGCGCACCCTCGAGGTGGTGCTTCCCGCCTTCACCGGCATGATCGCGACGCTGCGCTTCGACACCGAGCGGATGGCGGCGCTCGCCCCTCAGGGATTCTCGCTCGCGACCGACGTCGCCGAGTGGCTGGTCAAGAACCGGGTTCCGTTCCGCGAGGCGCACGAGATCTCCGGATCGCTGGTGCGCGCGTGCGAGCAGCGGGGGATCGGTCTCGAAGACGCGGACGACGCGCTCCTCGCAGAGGTCTCTCCGCACCTCACTCCGGATGTGCGTGAGGTTCTGACGATCGAGGGCTCGGTCGCAAGCCGTGACGGCGTGGGCGGCACTGCTCCGGTGCGAGTCGCCGAGCAGCGCACCGAGCTCGTCGCCCGTGCACAGTCCGCCGCGCACGCGCTCGGCATGTGACGAGCGGAACCCCGCTCGAGGCACCCGATGAAGCATCGAAACCCCCTCCTGGTCGCCGGCCGGTAGGGGGTTTCGTCGTTCATCAGGTGTTTCACCGAGGAGGAGCGGAAACCCCCGATGCCCGACACGCCCGGGATGCGGCCCGGATTTGCCGGAACCCCGGGATCCGCGTAACTTATTACTTGTTCGCCCCAAGCGGTAGAGCGAAGGGCCGGAAGGCCTGACTCCCCAAGCGGCGAACGAACCCCCATCTCGATGAAGAACTTCCCTTGCGGAAGAACTTCAGCTATGATGGGGAACTCCCAGCTCAGGTTCGCCGCAAGGCGCAGCGAGCGGGAGTGAGATCAAGCCCTACTTGTGATGCCGCGAGGCTGAACTGTAGGAGCATCCGATCCTTGAGAACTCAACAGCGTGCACTTGTCAAATGCCAATTTATTCCTCGTCCAGTCTTCGGGCTGGTTGAGAAATTCCTTTGGATCAAAGACCAGCCCTTCGGGGTTGGCATTC
>NZ_JYIT01000065.1 GCF_000956545.1 Microbacterium azadirachtae | reverse complement strand
GCAACAGGCCATACCCCACCGCGACCGCCAAACCCACCAACGCCCCCAACGCCAACGCCAACCGCGTATTCGGCGACGACGGCGCATCCGGCAAACGCGCCGAATCAATCGGACTCAAAAACACCGCACCCTTCTTCGCCGGGTCCGTGGTCTCCAGGCGGTTGACCTCGGCGCCCATCGAGCGCACCCAGGCCTCGGCGATGTCGCGGGCCTTCTCGGGCGAGGACGCGTCGGCGGTGACCTTGAGCGTCGTGGTGTCGACGGTGTTGGCGACGCTGACCTGCTTCACGAGCTGGTCGGCGCTGACGTCCAGGTTCAATTCCGTGATCACGCCCTCGGCGACGGCGCGCGACTGCCCCAGCGCGACATAGGTCTTGACGCGCCCCGAGGTCAGCGAGTTGCCGAGCATCGCAGAACTCAGGCTGCTGTCGCCGGTGTCGCCCGACGTGTTCGCCTGCACGATCGCGGAGGCGTCGGCCGTGTAGACCTTGGGCTGCAGCAGCGTCCATCCGAACGCGACGGCGACGCCGAGGAGCGTGATGAGGACCATCCCGAGCCAGTGCGCGCGGAAGACCCGCAAATACTCACGCAGATCCATACAGGCTGATCCCCCTCGCTCCGCTCACCCTGCGAGGGCGATAAGTCAACGGCCTTTCGATGGTACCGGAAGCGCATTCCCAGGCGCGACAAGGAGACGACGGCTGTCGACTCGCCGAGAGCGGACTCAGGCGGTGGCGGTTCCGCTGAAGTTCAGCGTTCCGATACCGCCGAGCACGAAGCCGGTCGCCACGCCGTGGAGGTTCCAGACGAGAGTCATCGGGCACTCGACGCTCAGACCCAACCCGTACTGAAGCGTCGTCTTCACCGTGACGGTCAGGGTCTTCGGGACCGGCGCGTACGGCGGGATACCGATGGCCGAACCACCGTTCGGGAGTGCCACGTTCGTGAAGATGAAGGCGCCGGGGAACAGTCCCACGGTCGAGATGTTGCCGGCCCCCGCGCCCAGACCGACAGCGGAGGTGTAAGTGTTGTTGTCCGACATCGTCAGGGTGGCGCTCAGTACGACGTAGGTGAAGGCGGGCTGGAAGATGTTGGTCCAGCTGATGCCGCACGCGGTCGCGTCGAGTCCGAAGACGTTGGGGAAGGCAAGGGTCGCCTTATTTCCTGCCACAAGCGCCACGGACGTCCAAGCGCCGGCGATGAGGCCTCCGACGATCGGCAGGCCCGCCTTGATGCATGTCGGGCAGGCGGGGACCGACGCAGAAGCCAACGGTGTCGCGGCAGCCGCCGCGACCACGGGAACGGACCAGGCAGCACCCTTCAGAACGGTGCGGCGCGCGACCTGCTTGGTGGTTTCGATCTCGGACATGCGGCCCCCAGAAGTGACGAGTAGATTCAGAGCGGACCGATCTGCCGGTGCCGTTCACGCACCGCATCGGGACCCGCATCTCGACACTGGCCAGCCCCTCAGGCCGCCCGCAGATTGACGTCGTCAGAACGTGGAAACGCGTCGTCGAATCGACGTTGTCAATCCGGTCGAACACGAAGAAGGCCGCCTCGGCAGAGGCGGCCTTCTCGAAAGGGTGGCGTCAGAGGATGCCGGCGCCGACCGGGACGCTGATCGAGGTCGAGCTGGTGAAGGTGCGGCCGTTCAGGACCACGGTCAGGGTGACGGGGAACGTCGCGAGCGCGCTGATCGCCACGCCCGTGCTCACCCCGGCGAGACCGAAGACGACCGGGACATTGAGCGTGCCGTTGGACGCGACGGTCACCGTACGCGTGCCGGTCCAGCTGGTCGCGGGGAATCCGAAGCTGCCGACGATCGGGGCGGTCTGGTAGGTCGTGGTGCGCTCGCCGGCCGTGGTGTTGATGCCGTCGACCGAGGCGACGCCGAATCCACGCGCCTGTCCCACGGGGATGTTGATCCCGGCCGGACGGCCGACGGCGATGGTCACCGTCGCCGCCCCCGTCAGCGGGCCCGTGCCGTTCGTGACCGTGTACTGGGTCGGCACGGTGATGAGGACCTGAGCCGTCAGGGTCCCGCCGCCGTCAAGGAGGGCCAGGGTCAGGAGCGAGGTGCTGCTGCCGTTCCAGGCGATGCTCGCGTTCGCCGTCGACGCCGCGGCGAGCGGGGTAGCCACCGCTGCCGCCACGACCGGCACCGACCATGCGGCGCCCTTCAGCACTGCGCGGCGCTGGATGTTCTTGTTCTCCGTCATGTGTTGCTGCTCCTCCGGTGTTTCCGATATCGACGCGGGTACGTCGCCCTCCGCGCCCTGCTGCAGATGGGGGACATCTGGGCACGTTCAGCAGCCATCGTCGCGGCGCGCACGGGGAGGGAACAGGGGTGAGGTCGCTGACTGATCGAGACCGGTCGCAATCCGCCCACGGGTCGAGAGCGGCATGATGGACGCATGGCATCCGACACCGCAGCACCCGAGCGTCCCCCGGAGCAGAACCGCCCGCTCTGGCGTCGGATCACCGGCAGCTTCCTCTTCCAGCTGTGCGCGGCGTTCGTCGTCTTCGGGCTGGTCCTGTCGTTCGTCGCGAAGCCGTACTGGGTGCCGTCGGGGTCGATGGAGCAGACCCTGCAGGTCGGGGACCGCGTGCTGGTGAACCGCCTGGCCTACGTCGGCGGTGCGACGCCGCACACCGGTGACATCGTCGTCTTCGACGCGGACGATGCCTGGGACGGCGGTACGAGCGCTCCGGAGAATCCGCTCAAGGCCGCCCTGCGGTGGGTCGGCGAAGTCACCGGGTTCGGGCCGTCCGGCCCGCACACGCTCATCAAGCGCGTGATCGCCGGGCCAGGGCAGACGGTGAGATGCTGCACCGCGGACGGAAGGCTGATCGTCGACGGGAAACCGCTGGACGAGTCCTACGTATTCCAGGACTTCCCGTTCCAGCCCGGTTCGCTCGACTGCGCCACGACGCCCGTCTCGCCGAGGTGCTTGCCCGAGGTGACGGTGCCGAAGGACTCCTACCTGGTCATGGGCGACCACCGCTCGAACTCGTCCGACGGCGCGATCCGCTGCCGCGGGCGCACGACGCCCGACGCCGGCTGCTGGCGCTGGGCGCACTCCGAGGACATCGTCGGCAAGGCCGTCGTGATCCTCTGGCCCGTCAACCGTTGGTCGGGGCTATAGCCGGTCTCACCGCTCGTCGGCGTCGTCGTCCATCGCCGCGGCCGCAGAGAGAATCACGGGAAGACGCCAAGCCACGGTGAGCCGCAGCGGACGTGCAGGCGCCTCGCCCGCGTCATCCGGAGCCGGTTCCTCTGCCGTCGACCCCCGTTCGTCGGCACGACTGTCGTCCCTGTCCATCTTCATGAGCAACGCGGGCTTCCCCTCAACAGATCCCCTCCCCAGGGGACACCGCCGCACGACGGAGAACCGACCTGCATGCGGTGACAAAACGATGCCGACGACTTTCGGGTCGCCGCCGACAATTCATTCAACGCGCGAAGTCTGGGAGCTTCCCCCACTGCAGAAGAATTCACCCTTGACATCACCCGAGTCGGGTGAAGTGCAACAAGGCCCGCTCAGAGGTACCCGGCCTTGGTGGCCAGGCGCACCGCGTCGGCCGCGGCGGACACGCCGAGCTTGCGGTACAGCGAGGTCTGATGGCTCTTCACCGTGTTCGGCGAGCGGAAGAGGGCTTTCGCGATCTGCTCCCTCGTCTCGCCCAGTGCCAGGCGGGCGAGTACGGCGAGCTCGCTCTCGGTGAGCGACGGCATGTCGAAGACGCCCCTGCTGCCCGGACTCACCACCTCCGGGAGCAGCTCCGGGATCCGCTCGGCGACCAGTTCGAGCAGGCGGGGAGCGAGGATGCGCATCACGGCGAGCTCATGCGGGCCCGAGCGGCGGTTGAGCTCACCGAGCTCGTCCACCGCGGCCCTGGCCGCCGCGGTGTCGCCGCTGAGATAGTGCGCGAGCCCGAGCATGAGGCTGCGGTGCCGCTCCGCCTGGCGCAGTCCCTCGGTCAGCGGGCGCGCCGCGCGGAGCTCACGGATCGCCGACTTGGGCGCTCCCCCGGCGATGCCCACCATGCAGCTCACGATCACGGTCGGCCAGCTGCGGTCCTGCACGGTCCGCAGATGCTGTCGGGCGCCCGGCACGTTGCCGTTCAGGAGGGATTCGAACGCGAGGAGCACGTGCGGGACGGAGGAGTTGAGGGCGCTCCCCCTCGTCCCCAGGCCGGCGGCCATGAGCGCCTCGATGCGCTCCTTCACCTCCACCCGCCGATCGGCGAGCACGCCCCGTCGTTGCAGAGCAAGGAGGTAGAGCGGCCAGAGCTCGCCCATCGGACCGTAGGTGAGCTGCAGGATCCGGGCGAACGACCCGGACGGATCCTCGTCGTCGAGCAGTGCCTCGACCAGCGCCTGCTCCGGATCGAGCAGCGGCTCCATCCAGCTCGACGTGCGAGGCGTGCGTTGCGCCTCGACGAGGTGAGCGCGTGCCGCGGCGGGGTCGCCGTAGAGGGCGTGGATCATCGCCGAGCGCAGGTGCGCCTCTCTGAGATAGAACCGCAGGGAGGAGGGCGTGGGAACGCGCAGCACGCGTCCGAAGAGCGCGAGGGCTTCGGCGAACCGTCCGAGCAGCAGCGCCGTGAGAGCGGCCTCCGTGAGGAACAGGCTGCGGACGCCGTTCGTCGGGTCCAGCACCGAGGGGATCGCCGCCTCGATCTCGGGCAGGCGGATGAGCACCTCGTAGGCGCGGGCGACGTCGCCGTTCAGCCGCGCGTGCCAGGCGTCGGTGACCACGAGCCAGCGCCGCAGGTGCGCCGGCAGATTCGGGGAGCGGGAGAGGGCCCTGTCCTCGGTGGCCGCGTCGGCGCCCTCGGGAGCGAGCATCCGCGCGACCAGGGCGACCTCGGCGCTCGCGCGGACCGCCTCGGCGGGCAAGCCCAGGAGGATCCCGGTCAGCTCCTCCACCGGCAGCGTGAACCAGGCCTCCACCGGCCGAGTGGCGAGCAGGTGGACGACGACGGCATGGTCGCCCGCCGCTTCGGCGTCGCGAATCCTTCTCGCGATATCCGACATCCGGCACTCCCCGCAACTGACCCCCGTGTGACGAGCATACGATCCGCATGGCGGATTCGGGCGGCGCAGGGGCCACGAACAGAGGATCTTGTGAGAATCTCACTCCGCACGGGCGGAGGCCGCGCCCCCTGCCGGCTCGAGGAGCCCGCGCACGACGAGGTCCGCGACGAACTCGTCGACCGCGCCGACGATCGCCGCCGTGTCGCGGTCGACACGGCCGGAGGCGCGATCGGCCACCGTGCCGTCCCCCTCCTCGCAGGCGGCACGCCAGATCACCCCGGCGGTTCCGGCCAGCACCACGATCGGCCCCTGCGGTAGCCGCGCCGCGTACACGGCGTCGCCGTCGTCGATCACGCCGACATCCGCTGCCGGACGATAGCGGATCATGATCCGCCGTGCTTCCGGGGTGGATCGTCGGGCGTGCGACGACGGAGCCGGCTCCGCGTCGACTGCGCGACCTCGCGCAGTCCTCGCCCCGAGCGGACGGCGAACTCGCGCAGGATCTCCCCCGGTCGCGGCGCACGGCCCAGCTTGTGCGTCAGACGTTCGGTGTTCACCAGCGGCGCCCGCAGCATCAGCACGATCCGCTCGCGCAGCGTCCGCGCGGCGCGCACGCGGGCGAGCCAGTCCTGCGTGCGGGTACCTCCCTGCGACGCCACCTTCCAGAGCAGGTACTCGCGCCGGTGGGCGTGGCTCTCCAGGTCGCCGTGGGCCGCGGCGAACGCCACCTGCGCGTCCAGGCGATCGACCAGCGCGAGACAGGCTGCGCGCGCGGGTTCGTCGAGCGCGTCCCACACCCGCGCGGCGGTGTCGCCCTGACCGCCGGCGCGCGCCGCGTTCAGCGTGAGCAGGACGGCCTGGGCCGTGAGCCCGGGCACCGCGCAGGGCAGCCCCGCCGCGCGCGCCGGCGCACGGTCGGCCCACAGCACCTCGAAGGCCGGCCCGTCGGGGAGCCCGATGCCGGGGAACCGGCGGTGGACGTCGAGGTGGCCCCAGTCCGGGTGGAAGTAGGTCTGCGCATGCTCGAACGAGGAGTTGTTGCGGAAGAAGCTGTAGACCTGCCAGCCCTGCGCGAGCAGGGCGCGGTGCAGCGCGGGGATCCCTGCGGGATCGACGATCACGTCGACGTCCGTGCCCTCGAAGCGGCGATCGAGCAGCGCTCGATCCGTCATGCTCCCCTTGATGTGCAGCAGGCGCGTCCCGACCCGGTCGGCGATCACCTGCACTCCGGCGCGCGACATCTCCAGCCGCACGCTCGGCGGGATCCGCTCGACGACCTCCGCTGACACGGCGCCAGCCTACGGCACCGCCCCGACGCGCCCAAGGCATGCCCTGACGGCGGGATCAGCGCCGCGCGAGCACCCTCCGATAGACCTCCGCGTGCTGCTCGGCGACGGCGTGATCGGTGACGAGGCCCGGCGTCCGCGACGCGGCCTCGCCGAGCCTCCGGCGCAGGCCGGGGTCGTCGCCCAGTCGACGCAGCGCCGCGGCGAGGGCGCGGGCGTCGCGAGGGGCGACGACGAGGCCGTTGCCGCCGTCGCGCACCCACTCGACCGGCCCACCCTCCCCCGCGACCACGGTGGCCAGGCCCGCGTCCAGGTACTCGAGCACGTTGAACCCGAGCGGCTCCGCGCGCAGCGACGCCTGCACGCCCACGTCCCAGCGGCGCAACAGGCGCTCGACGTCGTCCACATGACCGAGCAGGCGCACCCGGTCAGCGAGACCGAGCGCGCGGGCCCGGGCGCGCAGCTCGTCGGCGTAGCCGGCATGTCCGAACGGCGCGCCCCCGGCGAACTCCAGCACCTCATCGCCCGCGGGGAACGCCTGCGCGAACGCCTCCAGCAGGAGCAGCTGGCCCTTCCACGGATCGATGCGCGCCAGCATGCCCACCCGGAGCGGCCCCGGCTCGCGTTCGCCGCGTGCGCGACCGGTCAGACCCGACGCCCCCACGGCGACCTCCCGCAGAGCAGCCGCCCGCAGGAACGGCTCGGCGCTCGCCAGTGTCGCCTGCGAGTTGGCGATCACGCCATCCGCGCGGGGCAGGACGATCCGGGTCATCATCCGCAGTCCGAAGCCGCCCAGCGTCTCCCGGTCGGTGAAGTCGTGCAGGTAGACCACGAAGGGCGCACGCGTGCCCGCCACCGCGAGCGCGCCGTAGGCGGCGGCGCGGGTGCTGTTCGAGACCACCAGATCCGCCCGGCGGAACGACGGATGCCGCCGGGTCGCGATCGCCTGCGCGGCCAGCCGGGCGCCCGCCGCGACCGCCCCCGCCGGCGAGGCGCCGCTGGCGCCGTGCGGCTGGGTGACGCCGATGCGATGGATCGGGACCGACTCCGGCACGCCGGCGAAGGCGCCGTCCTCCGCCGGGTCCGGCGGGAGCAGGATGCTCGCGCGCCAGGGCGGGTCCGCCCGGAGCATCCGGGCGAGGCCGAGCTCGGCCCCTCCCGGCACCGTGGTGTGCGCCAGGTGGACGACCCTCGGTGCAGGTGCCGTCGAACGCTCGGGAACGGACAGCGGATCCTCTCCTAAGATGAGTGCGGAGTCGCTTCTCTGCGACGACACCGGGCGTCTCCGCGGCACGCGAACACCTGTCCCGCGTCGACGGACCCAACGATACAGGGGGGACGATGCGTGTTCTGCGGATCTCCCACAGTGCGACGGTGCGGGCCTGGCGCGGGCGGGAACGAGCCCTGCGCGAGCGCGGTCTGGACGTGCGCCTGCTCACCGCGACGCACAGCGACGCCGGCGGCGTGCCGGTCGCGCTGGACGCGGATCCGCAGGAGGACGTCGTCGGCGTCGGGACCTGGGGCACGCACCCGGCCCTGTTCGTCTACGACCCCCGTCCGCTCTGGCGGGCCCTCGGCGAGCACTGGGACCTGATCGACATCCACGAGGAGCCGTTCGCGCTCAGCACCGCCGAGATCCTCGTCCTGAGGGCGTTGCGCGCGCGGCGGACGCCGTACATCCTCTACACCGCGCAGAACCTGCTCAAGCGCTACCCCTTCCCGTTCGGCTGGTTCGAGCGCCGGTCCCTCCGCCGCGCCGCCGGCATCTCCGCCTGCAACGCCGAGGCGGCGGCGATCGCGGAGCTCAAGGGCTTCCCGGGGCACGCGCGGGTGATCCCGCTGGGGGTGGATCCGGCTGACGAGGTGGATCCGGCCGCCGAGACCGCTCCGGCCGACGGAACCGGATCCGCGACGGCCCCGTCGGAACCGGTCCGGATCGTGGTCGGGCTGCTCGGACGGCTCGTGCCGGAGAAGGGCGTTCTGCTGCTGCTCGACGCCCTGGTCGCCGATCCGTCGCTGCACGCCAGGATCGCGGGCACCGGTCCGCTCGCCGAGGTCATCGAGGAGGAGGCGCGGCGTCGCGGGGTCGGCGCAAGGGTGCAGTTCCTCGGCGGAGTGGATCCGGACGACGTCGCGGGGTTCTACGCGTCGATCGACGTCCTCGCCGTGCCCTCGCTGCCGACGCGCCGGTGGACCGAGCAGTTCGGACGCGTCGCGGTTGAGGCGATGGCCGCCGGGGTGCCCGTGGTGTCGAGCGACGCCGGGGCGCTCCCGGACGTCGTCGGCGGCGCCGGCATCGTCGTGCCCCGGGGCGACGCGCGCGCCCTGGCGGCGGCACTGCGGGAGGCGGCCGGGCCACGACGCGACGAGCTGATCGCACGAGGGCTGACCCGCGCGGCCGAGTGCTCCTGGCCCGCGATCGCCGCGCAGTACGAGCAGCTCTACACAGCCGCGCTCGCCTCCGCGCCGCGCGGGCTCCCTCGAACCGCTGCCCGGACGGACGAGCCCGAGGTGATCGTGGTGGCGTACGGCGCACCCGACCTGCTGCGCCGTGCACTGGAGCCCGTGCGGCACCTGCCCGTCACCGTCGTGGACAACTCCTCGCTGCCGGAGATCGCCGCCCTGTGCGACGAGCTGGGCGTGCGCTACCGGGATCCGAGCAGGAACCTGGGCTTCGGCGCGGGGGTGAACCGGGCGCTCGCCGAGCGGATCCGCCCGGGCGCCGATGTGCTGCTGCTCAATCCCGATGCGGTGATCGACGCGGACGGCGTCGGCGCACTGCAGCGCGCGCTGGCCGCCGACCCGCGACTGGCGAGCGTGGGCCCCCGGCAGCACGACGAGCAGGGGGTCGAGGCCCGCGCCGCATGGGTGTTCCCCTCCCCCGGCCGTGCCTGGCTCGAGGCGCTCGGACTCGGGCGCCTGATCCGCGGCCCCCGCTTCGTGATCGGATCCGTGCTGATGCTGCGCGCGGAGGCGCTGGATCAGGTCGGCGGCTTCGACGAGCGCTTCTTCCTCTACGCGGAGGAGACCGACTGGGCCTACCGGGCTCATCTGCTCGGCTGGCGGCATGCCGTGGTCCCCCGCGCGGTCGCCACACACGCCGGCGGGGGCACGAGCACGGATCCGGCACGCCGCGAGCGGCAGTTCCATGCCAGCCAGGAGCGCTACTACCGCAAGCACTTCGGCGCCCTGGGCTGGGCTTCGGCCCGCGCCGCGCAGCTCCTCGGCGCCACCGCGCGCGGGATCGCGCTGCGCGGAGACCGCGGCCGCGCCGCGACCCGTCGTGCCGCGCTCTATCGTCGCGGTCCGGTGCGGGCCGAGGCGGAGGCGGATCCTCGCCCCCTCTCGGCCTGACCTGCGCGCTACGCTGAATCAGCGGCGCGGCGGGGCACATGCGCCGAAGGCCGTGTAGGGGATCGCACCGTGATGAGGATCGTGCAGATCGCACCGAGCGTCGCACCCGGCGCCGGCATCTCGGGTGTGGCCTGGGAGCTCGAGCGCGCGTTCCGAGCGCAGGGACATACGGTCGAGTCGCTCACGGCCGCGCAGCTGGTGCGCATCCCGCCGCGCACCCAGCGCGCCGCGTGGCGGCGCCGGCTGTCGATGGTCGGCACGCAGTTCCGTCTGGCCGTCCGCGGCAGCGCTCGCGCACGGCGGTATCTCGCGGCGCGGCCGGATGCGGTCGCGCTGTGCCACGGCATGGTGCTGGCGGGCGACGTGTTCGTGAACCACGTGATCACGGTCGCGGCCGTGCACGCCCGCGGGCATGCGCTCTGGCGGATCCTGCGCAACCCGATGGTCCCGTTCGCCTACGTCGTCGATCGGATCCGCTATCGCGGGCGCACGCATCGTGCCGTCGTCGCACTCACCTCCGCGGAGGTCGCGACGCTCGAGCGCTGGTACGGGGCGGTGGCCCCGCCCGTGCAGGTGATCCCGAACGGCGTGGACCTGGAGCGCTTCCGGCCGCCCACCGACGCCGAGCGGCGGGAGGCGCGGGCCGCGCTGGGCCTCGACGATGAACACCGGGTCGCTCTGTTCGTCGGCCACGAGCTGCGCTGGAAGGGCGTGCCCCTCGCGATCGATGCGCTCGTGCACGCGCCCACCGTGATGCTGCTGGTCGTCGGCGGCGATTCCGAGACCATCCCGCTGATGCTGCGCCGCGCCGAACGGGTCGGCGTCCTGGACCGCGTGCACTTCGCCGGCGTGAGGACCGACCTGCCGGCGGTCTTCGCCGCCGCGGACATGTTCGTCTTCCCCACGCTCTACGAGCCCTACGGCATGGTGGTGTCGGAGGCGCTGGCCTCCGGGCTGCCGGTGGTGGCGACACGGCAGGGCTGCGCGGCCGACCTCGTCGAGGACGGCGTGAACGGCTATCTCGTGGATCCGGATCCGGTCGCGATCGCCCGGCGGCTCGAGCAGATCGCCGCGACCGACGTGGCGGGGTGGCGGGATGCGTGCCGGCGCAGCGTCGAGCATCTCGGATGGGACCGTATCGCGCGCCGCTACGTCGACCTGCTGTCCTCCGTGCGCCCGGGGCGGACCGGCCCGGGGCCGGATCCTGCCGAGGACGACGCGGCCCGACCGCTCGACATCGTGCACGCCGTCTGCTCCGACGGGTTCGCCGGCGTCGAGCGGTTCATCGTGCGGCTCGCGAGCGCGCAGCGCTCGGCCGGGGCCCGCGTGCGCGTGATCGGCGGGGATCCGGCGCGCATGTCGGCGGCGCTGGCCGGAACCGGTGTCGGATTCGTCCCGGCCCGCGGAAGTCTCGGCGTGCGTCGCGCGCTGCGGGCCGTGCGCGACGACGCCGACGTGGTCAACGTGCACATGACGGCCGCGGAGGCCGCCGCCGCGCTCGCCTTCGGTCGCGGCCGCCGCCCCGCGGTCGTGGCGACGCGGCACTTCGCGCAGCCGCGGCGGCGCCGCGCGGTGGTGCACATGGACGCGGTCGCCGCCCGCGTGGTCGACGCCGAGATCGCGATCAGCAGCGCCGTGTCGGCCGAGATCGGCGTGCCCTCGACGGTCGTGCGCTCCGGACTGCCCGCGCCCGGAGCCTCCGGGACCGAACCCTCCGGGACGCCGCCGGTGCGCGAACGCATCCTCCTCGTCGCGCAGCGCCTCGAGGCGGAGAAGGCGACCGACGTCGCGATCGAGGCGTTCGCGGCCTCCGGTCTCGCTGCAGACGGCTGGCAGCTCTGGATCGCCGGCGAGGGCGCCCTGCGCGCAGCGCTCGAGGCGCAGGCCGCGCGTCTCGGCGTCGCCGGCGCGACCCGCTTCCTGGGGTATCGGTCCGATGTCGCCGCGCTGATGACGCAGGCGGGGATCCTCCTCGCGCCGTGCCCGCGCGAAGGTCTCGGGCTGACCGTGCTGGAGGCGATGCAGGCCCGGCTCCCGGTCGTGGCCGCGGCGGCGGGAGGGCATCTCGACCTTCTCGAGGCCGTGGATCCGGATGCGCTCTTCCCACCCGGCGACGTCGCGACCGCCGCCGACCGCCTGCGCGTGCTCGCCGCGGATCCGGAGGCGCGCGAACGTCTCGCCGAAGCGGCGCAGAGGCGCCAGGTCGCCGAGTTCTCGCTCGAGGCGCAGGCGGCCGGCACAGCCGCCGTGTACCGCGATGCGATCGCCCGCCGCACGGCGTCTCGCCGGGGCCCGGATGGCGGGCACCGCCGATGACGGACCTCGTGGTGGTCTCGCTCGAGCGCTGGGACGAGGTGTGGCGCCGCAACCAGCATCTGGTCTCGGGTCTGCTGCGCGAGGATCCCGCCCTGCGCGTGCTGTTCGTCGAACCGCCGGACGACCCCCTGTACGCGCTGCGGCGCGGCGCGCGTCCGGAGTTCGGCCGGCGGCTGCGGGCGATCTCCGGACGGCTGCACGCGATCCGCCCTGTGAAGTGGCTGCCGCGGCGTATCGATCCGGCAGCGGATGAGCGGATCGAGCGCGCGGTCGTCCGCGCCGCGGCCCGCCTGGGCATGACGGATCCGGTGCTGTGGATCAACGACCCGCGCGCCGCAGGCCTCGCCCGGCGCACGGGCTGGAGGACGCTGTACGACCTCACCGACGACTGGCTGGCCGCCGACCGCCCCACCGCGGAGACGCGGCGCATTCGCGAGGGCGAGGAGTGGCTGCTCGCCCATGCGAGGGCCGTGGTGGCGTGCTCGGCCGAGCTCGTGCGCCGCAAGCGCCCCGGCCGAGCGGACATCGCCCTGGTGCGCAACGGCGTCGACGTGGCCGCCTATCGCGCCCCGCATCCGCGCCCGCACGATCTGCCCTCAGGGTCCGTCGCGCTGTACCTGGGCACCCTGCACCGCGACCGGCTCGACGTCGACCTCTGCGTGCGCACCGCCGCCGCCCTCGGCGGCTCCGCCACCCTGGTGCTCGTCGGCCCGAACGCGCTCGACGACGCCGACACCGCCCGGCTGCACGAGGCCGGTGCGGTCGTCCTGGGCGCCCGGCCGCGCGACGCGGTGATCGGATACCTGCAGCACGCCGAGGTCCTGCTCGTGCCTCACCTCGTGACGGCGTTCACCGAGAGCCTGGATCCGCTCAAGCTCTACGAGTATCAGGCGGTCGGACGGCCGGTGGTCGCCACGCCCGTCGCGGGGTTCCGCGAAGCGGCCGGCGATCGGATCCGCCTCGCCGACGCCGACGAGTTCGCCGCGGTCACTCTCCGCACGCTGGCCGACGCCGCGGAGTCACCGGATTCCGGCCCGGATCCGGTCGCGGCGGCCGACTGGTCGCAGCGGGTCGCCGAGATGCGTGCCGTGCTGGCCGGGGCGGAGTCGCGGTGAGCGCGCGCGAGGTGCCCACCGGGATCCGCGGATCCGGTCGCGGCACGGACCGGCGGACGGCCATCGACGTGGCCGTGCTGTGTGCAGCCACCGCCGCGCTCGGGGCGTTCGCGGTCTTCCTGGTCCCCGCGGGGCTCCCCTACGACGAGCCCGCGCACTGGTCGAATGTGCTGTATCTGGCCCATCACCGCACGCTGCCCGTCGTGGGCGACCCCGGGGTGACCTACGAGGGGCAGCAGGCGCCGGCCTACTATGCGGTCGCGGCGCTGCTCGTCGGCGCGTTCGGCTCCGGCTCCGCCGGCTTCATCGCCGTGCGCCTGTTCGGGGTGCTGGGCGCGGTGCTGATGACGTGGCTGGTGGCCCGTCTGCTGGGCCGGGCACTGCCCGGCCGGCCCGCGGCGATCGTGTCCGGCACCGCGTTCGTTGCTCTCAATCCGATGCTGCTCGTGATGTCGGCCTCGGTGCAGAACGACACCTGGTCGCTTGTGTCCGGGTTCGCCGCGATGCTGGTCGCCCTCGGCACCGGCGGCAGCCCGTGGATCCGCGGAGCTGCCCTGGGCCTGCTCGCGACACTCGCGATCCTGGTGAAGATCACGACCGCGCCCCTCGTCGTCGGCGTGCTCGTGGTGCTGCTCGTGCGGTCGCGGTGGCGCGAGGCGGCCACGGCGGCGCTCGTTCTCGTGCCCGGGTGCGGCTGGTGGGTGCTGCGGAACCTCTCGCTGTACGGCGACCTGACCGGCCAGGCCGGCGTCGATGCCGCGGGCTACCGGTTCGCCGGCGGCGGGGCGACACCGTTCGCGCTCGCCCGCGAGGCGCTCACGTACCTGACGCTGCCCGACGAGTATCTGCGCAACGTGTTCGCGGCGCCGACCGCGATCGACGCGCTCGCGGTGCTGGTCGGCGTCATCCTGGCGGCCGGGGCGATCGCCCTGCCCGCTCGCGGCCGACGGTCGGTGCGGGGTCTGCCGGTCGCCCTGCTCGCGGTCGTCGGCGCGGTGAGCGTCGCGGCCTGGCTGGCGCAGGTGTCGCTGGGCTGGCACGTCGCATTCCGCACCGCCTACGGCGCGCTGCCGCTGGCGGCGCTGGCGTACGGATCCGCGACGCTCTGGGCGCGCGGACGACGCACGGGCTGGATCCTGTGCGCGCTGAGCGTGCTGCTCCTGCTGGTGCTGTGTGGCTGGACCGGGCTCCAGCTCACCGCGGTCTCGGATCGGGTGATGCTGCGGATCTGAACCGCGCCCTCCCTGTCTCCGCGGATCAGCCGGCGGTCGCGGGCGCCGCGTCGGGATCGGCCGGCGGACGCGTGCCGTGCAGGGCCTCGTAGACGTCGCCGATGAAGGCCTCGACGGCGACGTCGCCGGTCACCGGCCCGCCGGCGAGCAGGCCGTCCGCGCCCAGGAGCACCGCGGACGGCGTGGACCACTCCTCGATCGACGCCGCGACGTAGTCGCCGACGTCGTGCAGCGACTGCGGCTCCTCGTGCTCGGCCCAGCGGCTCGTCGTCGGCTCCACCAGCAGCAGTCGCACGTCGACCTCCGGCAGCAGAGTGCGGTACTGCGCGCGCCGATCCCGGATCGTCTCGCAGTGCTCGCACACCGAGGACAGCGCGAGCAGCAGTTGCGGCTTTTTCGCCGCGAGCGCCCGGAGGTTCACCTCGGTGCCGTCGGCCAGGACCACGGGAACCGCGGGCGTGCGGCGCCGGACGTAGTCGAGCGCGTCGCCGCCGGATCCCGACGCGGCCTCGCCCACCACCGGGACGCCGGCCGCCGATGCCGGGACCGGGGTCTGGGGAGCGCGCCAGAGCACGAGCGTGGTCGTCGCCACGGCGATGGCCGCCGCGACCAGCCAGGGCAGATGCCCTGCACCCGCCGCGAGCGCCCCGCCTGCGAGCGGCGTGCTCGCGGCGCCCCCTGCGGCGGCCGCGGCGAGCAGGGTGAGCCAGGTGTTGCGCACCACCGTGATGCCCGTGACGCGCGCGGGAGCGCCGAAGCACGAGCACGAGACGCCCCCGCGTGCCGCGGCGCGGGCGACCAGCACCGTGTAGCCGAGCATCAGCGCGGTGGCGACGGCGCCGGCCAGCGCACCGAGCCACCCGCCGAGCACGGCCACGGCGATGCCGAGGAGCAGTTCGCCCCAGGGGTGCAGCCGCAGCAGTGCGTTGCGCCGCAGGAACCGGGGCACGCCCAGCTCCTCCCACTCCCGCAGGTCTCCCGGTGCGCGCAGCTTGGAGACGCCGCTGAGCACGAGGACGCCCGCGAGCAGCAGCGGCAGCGTGACGGCGAACGGAACGAGCATGGTGCGATGCTATCCAGCGGGATCCCGGACCTGCAGAGGGTCCCGCAGATGGTCCGGCAGACGACGAAGGGCCCCGCTGCAGCGAGGCCCTCGTCGAGGCAGGATCACGGGTCAGGCCGCCGCGATGTACGCCTTCTCGGTCGAGTTGAAGGCGGTGCAGGAGCTGCCTTGGATCGGCGGGGCCGACGGGACAGTGGCGTTGGCCACCTGCGGGGCGCCGCCGTTGACCGTGTACGTGATGCTCAGCGCGCCGTTGGAGCTGTTCGGCGCGTTGACCGTCAGCAGGGCGGCGACGTACGTCGTGTGCGCCGGCACGGTGAACGGGTTGGTCTTGATGGACCCGTCGGCGAGGTTCACGACCTCGACCCCGCCGAGGTTCGCACCGTCGAGCGTCGCCGAAGTGATGTTGATCGTGATCGGCGAACCCGTGGGGTTCGAGACCGTGAGACGGAACGCGTAGCCCTTGTAGAGGGACTGCGAGTTGCCCGGGAGCTTGCAGCCGACGCCCGCGAGGGAGATCGGACACGGATTCTCGGGGTTGTAATCGTTGCAGACGCTCGCGGCCGCGAACGGCACGGTCGCGGCGACGGCCACCGCGGGCATCGCCCACGCCATGGCCTTGGTCACTGTGCGGCGGCTGATGCCGACCGACGGCTCGTTCTCAGACATATGCAGTTCCCCAGTCGAATGCAAATACGTTATGCGCCCCCAGTTGACGGCATAACGCGAACAAGACCGATGTTAGCGTATGACCCAAGCATTCCGATACCGGTATTGCAAGGATTTCGCGGGAGGACACGCGCGATGACACGCGATGCGATCCGCACCACCGCCCCGCGGACGCTCCTCTCCCAGCTCGGCACCCTCCTGCGCGTGACCGGGGCCCGTCCGCGGCACTGGATCCTGGGCACCGTGGCGGCGTCGGTCGTGCTCGCGCTCCTCGACATGGCCGGGGTCGCGGCGATGCTGCCGCTGATGAGCCTGATCACCACCGGGCAGGCGCAGGGCGCCGTGCTGGAGTGGATCGCGGCGCGGGTCGGCAGCTCCGACCTGTCGGTCCTGATCCCCCTCGTCGGCGGCTTCATCGCAGTCGTCTTCCTCGTCAAGACGGCCGGCTCCCTGCTGTTCCGCTGGTGGCTCCTCGGGCGCACCACGCGGATCACCGCGCTCGCGGCAACGGAACTGATGAACCGCTACGTGCAGGCGCCGTACGCCGCGCATCGGGCGCGCACCCTCAGCGTCGTGTACCGCAACATCAACGACGCGACGAACCAGGCAGCCAGCGTGCTCATGGCCGTCGTCACGATGTGCTCGGACGTGCTCGTGCTGGTGGCGATCATGACGGTGCTCGCGCTCGCGGCGCCCGGCGCCACGGTGTTCACGATCGTGCTGTTCGGCGGCATCGTCGGCGGGGTGCAGTTCGCCCTGCGCCGTCGCCAGCTGCGCATCGGCGAGACGATCGCCCAGGCGGGCCTCGAGTCGTGGCAGGCGCTCATGCCGGGCCTCGAGGGCTTCCGCGAGACGCGGCTGAGCTCGCGGGGATCCGCCTTCGTCGGCGCCTTCCGCGAATCGCGGCTGCGCAGCGCCCGCGCCGGGCGCGAGCTGAGCTTCATGAGCGACGTGCCCCGCCACATCCTCGAGATCGCGTTCATCATCGCGATCGTGGGGATCTCGATCCTGATGTTCACGCTGGGATCGGCCGCGCAGGTGATCCCCGTGCTCGGACTTTTCGCGACGGCCGCCCTGCGCGCTCTGCCGACGCTCACCCGCGTGTCGGCGAACCTCGCCACGACACGCGTCGGCGGGGTGGGACTGAACATCATGGTCGAGGCGCTCGACGAGCTGGATCCCGCCGAGCTGTACGACGAGCGCCCCCGCGGAGACGAGCCGTACCACGGCGACATCGTGCTCGACGAGGTGACCTTCCACTACCCGGACTCGGACGCACCGGTGCTCGACGGGCTCTCCCTCACCATCGGCGAGAACACCACGGTCGCGTTCACCGGCGGCAGCGGCGCCGGCAAGACCACCGTGGTGGACCTGATCCTCGGCCTGTTCTCCCCCACGTCGGGCGTCGTGCGCTGCGGCGGCCGCAGCATCTCCGACGATCCGGCGACCTGGTACTCGGAGATCGGCGTCGTCCCGCAGGACGTCTATCTGCTGAGCGGGACCATCGCGCGCAACGTCGCCTTCGGGGTGGATCCCGCCGCCATCGACCGTGACCGCGTGCACGCGGCGCTCGTCCAGGCGCAGCTCGGCGACCTCGTCGCGAGCCTTCCCGACGGCATCGACACGGTCGTCGGGGAACGCGGCACGCGCCTCTCCGGCGGTCAGCGCCAGCGCATCGGCCTGGCCCGCGCGCTCTATCAGCGCCCGCGGGTGCTCGTGCTCGACGAGGCGACCAGCGCCCTCGACAACGCCACCGAGCACGAGATCGCCCAGACGCTGCAGTCCTTGCAGGGCACGATGACCATCATCATCGTCGCGCACCGGCTGTCGACCGTCCGCACGGTCGACCATCTGGTGCACCTGCGCGACGGCGGCATCGCCGCGCAGGGCACGTTCGACGAGGTGCGGGAGCAGGATCCCGAGTTCGCCCGGCTCGTGCAGCTCGGCCGACTGGAGTGATCCGGTCCCGCCGCTGAGCGGCCGGTTCAGACCTCGACCGCGGACGTCCGCTCCCGTTCGAACGGACGCTGCGCCAGGGCGCGCACGGAGGGAAGCCTCTCGCCGATCCGCGCTCTCAGCGTCGTGTCGCCGACCAGGGCGGCCAGCGCCCGTCCGACCTCGGGCCCGACGCCCGGCACCGGATCCAGGGTGTACGGTTCGAGGCCGAACATCCGCGCCAGGCCCTCCACCTTGCCGCGCGTGCGCAGCACCACCACCGGCGTGCCCTGCGTCAGCGCCAGGATCGCCAGGTGCATGCGACCGGTGACCACCGCCGAGGCGCGCTTCGTGATCCACCGCACTTCGGCGGGGCGCAGCATCCGCTCGACCAGCAGCACCCTGTCCGGTGCCGCCGCGCGGACAGCCGCGCGGCGGCACACAGCGAGGTCGTCGTCCCCGTCGCGCAGGCAGTGCGGGAGCAGCACGACGCGCCGGCCTTCCGCGGTCACCCGATCGATGAGCTCGGCGAACTCGGGTACGAGGTCCGTGCGGCGCTCGATGAGACCGCTGAGGTTGATCACGACCACCGGATCCGGATCGCGCGCCAGCCAGGTCGCGACGCCGGCGGGCTCCTGCTCGCCGTCCGCCGTGAACACCAGATCCGCGGACTCGATCACGGAGACGCCCGCTGCGGCCAGGCGCTCGGCCGAGATCGGGTCGCGCACGAACAGCCGGGCCTCGCGCGCCGCCCGCGCGAGCGCCGCGGCGGCGACGCGGTCGGGCTGCGCGCCCCAGCTGAAGCCCAGCAGCTGCGCGCGCGCCCCGAGCCGGTGCGCGAGCCGGAGAAGCTCGGCGCGCGTCACGGCCTCCATGCGGTCGTAGCCGCCGTCCATGATGTCGGCGCCGATCACGGCGAACGTGCGGGCGACCCTGAGTTCTTCGGCGAGCGCGCGCACCTCGCTCCCCCGGCCCCGCAGGGTGCCGGCGCTCAGCAGGGGCGCGAGCAGCACGCGGACGCGCGCCCGGTCCTGCTCCGGGATGACGTAGGCGTCGGCGGATCGCATGACGGCGACGATCTCGCCCGGGGTGTTCGCGAGATACGCCTCGAACATCGCCTGGTCGCCGATGTTGCCGCGGCCCGCGGCGAGCATCACGACGTCCCGATCACGGGGAGATGGAGACGGCGCCGTCTCGGCACGCCGGAGGGACGCGCGGACACGCGTCCGCTCCGCGGCGTGCGCGACTCTCAGCCCGACGTCGGTGACGAGCGCGCGTCGCGCGCCGAGGTACAGCGCGTGGCGGAGCATCACCCAGCGCTGCGGCGGACCCGCGGCGGGTGCCGCGTCGCCGCTCCGGGTGATGGGCATGCTTCCTCCGCGGTGATGCTATTGCCTGTGACGGCGCAGTGATATACCTGTGTCGTGATTCACCCGGCCTCTGGGGTGTCCGTCGGATCCGGCCCTTCACGATGAGGATCGTCAGCTTCTCGCTGGTCGTGCCCTACCCCGGCATCCCGCATGCGGGCGGCGAGTACTACCGCCGCCACCTGCGGGCGCTCGGCGCTCTCGGCCATGACGTGACCGTCGTCGCACCGGATTCCGCGCTCAACCGCGTCGGCCTCGCGCGCAGGGAGGATCCGGGCCGCGTGATCCTGGTCGGCGGAGACCTCTCTCCCGGCATGCGCGCGGTCGACCGCGTGGCCGCGCTGGTGGCGCCGCACTGGCTCCCGCCGAGCAGCCGCCGAGGGCTGCGCCGCAGCGACGAGGTCGGCGACGCGGTGCGGGATGCGGACTTCGTCGAGGCGCACTGGGAGGAGATGGCCTTCCTGCTGCGCCGAGCGGCGGCGCCGCGCCCCACCGCCCTGTTCGCCCACGACGTGCCGCTCCAGCGCGAGCTGCGGTGGCTGCGGGCCGCCCGGGCTCAGCGCGCCATGACGAAGATCGTGTGGCGGGTGTGGCGGGTGCTGATCGTCGCCCTGACGCAGCCCGCGTCGTTCCGGAGCGCCGACGTCGTGGTCGTATTAAGCGACAAGGACGCCGGACAGGTGCGCCGTGCCGCGCGACGTTCCCGGGTGGCGGCGATCGACCCGCCCCTGTGGGACCCGGCCGAGCATCACGATCCTCTGCTCGAGGGCCGGGAGGCGCCGCGCGCCGCGCACGCCGTCTTCGTCGCCGCCTTCGATCGCCGCGAGAACGTCGAGGCGGCGGAATGGCTGCTGGACGAGGTGTGGCCCGCGGTGCGCGCGGCCCTGCCTGAGGCGACCCTGTCGCTCGTCGGCGCGCACCCGCCGGATTCTCTCAGCCGACGTGCGGTCGAAGGCACGGGGGTGACCGTGACCGGCTACGTGCCCGATCTCGACACGGTCTATCGCACCGCCACCGCGGCGGTCGTGCCGCTGCACTCCGGCGCGGGCGTGAAGTTCAAGACGATCGATGCGCTGCTGCGCGGCCTCCCGGTGGTCGCCACCACGGTGGGGGCGGAAGGGATCGCCGCGGACGACGGCCGGGTCCCGTTCCCCGTGACCGACGAGCCGCAGGCGTTCGCCGCAGCCGTGATCCTCGCACTCGCGACCGCGCCCACGGCCGGGCTCGAGACCGCCGAGTGGGCGCGCGTCCGCTACAGCACCGAGCGCTACACCCGCCGGCTGGTCGAGCTGATCCCCGAACTGGGGCGGCGCACAGCCCCCTAGACGGCGATCATCGAAGCCACCCCAGACTCCACGCCCGGCCGCCCTATGCTGACCCCATGGGCGAACTCCGCGTCATCCACGCCATCACGCCCGGCGACCACTTCTCCCCGCGCACCGGCTCCGCCGTGCCGACCGTCGTGCACCTGCTCGCCGATGCCGCCCGGCGCGCCGGCGACGCTCCCCACGCCGTCGTCCTGGACCGCACCACGATGGCGCCGCGCTACCCCGGCGTCGAGCTGATCGAGTACGACCGCGCCCCCGGGGTGACGCGCACCGGGCGCGTCCTCGATGCGGTCGCGGGCCGGCTCGGGGGGACGCGCCCGCGGCTCGCCCGGTCGTTCGCCCCGGTCGCGGACGCCGTGCGCGAGCTCCCCGCGGCGCACGTGCTCGCACACAACGCGCCCGTCCTCCCTCGGCTGCTGCGCGGGAGCGGGCATCGCGTGTCGCTCTACGCGCACAATCAGCTGTTCCGCACCTACGGGCGTCGCGAGGCGGATCGGGCGGTCGGCGACGCCGCCGCGGTGATCTGCGTGAGCGATGCCCTGGCCGACGAGACCGCCCGTCTGCTGCCGCGCGCGCAACGGTCGAAGGTCGCTGTCGTCGAGAACCCCGTCGACACGGCGCGGTTCTCCCCGGCGGAGCGGAGGGCGGACGGATCCGGTCCGGTGCGGGTGCTGTTCGTCGGGCGGATGGTCCCCCAGAAGGGCCCCGACGTGTTGGCCAGGGCGGCGCAGGAGTTCGGGCCGGACGACGCCGAGTTCACCTTCGTGGGCAGCCACGAGTTCGACGCGGGCGCGCATCCCTCCCGCTATGAGCAGCGGGTGCGGGAGCTCGCGCGCGCGGCCCGTGCTCCTGTCCGCTTCCTCCCGTTCGCCGACAGGGACGCCCTGCCGGGCCTCTACCGCGAGGCCGATGTGCTCGTGGTGCCCTCGGTGTGGGCCGAGCCCAGCGGGTTGATCCTCGGCGAGGGCATGGCGAGCGGGATGGCGATCGTGGCCTCGCGCACGGGCGGCATCCCCAGCGTCGTGGGCGACGTCGCGGTGCTGGTGCCGCCGAACGATCCCGGCGCACTCGCCGGCGCGCTCCGCGGCCTGATCGCGGATCCCGCGGCCAGGATCCGGCGGGGCGAGGACGGGCTGCGGCGGGCGATGCAGCGCTCTCCGGACTGGGCGTGGTCCCGGCTGCGCTCCCTCCTCGACGGGATCTGATCCCGTCTCACCGGCCCCAGCGCCGCAGCGGGCGGATCAGCGCGAGGTGGGCGAGGGCGTCCAGCTGGAGCCGGCAGGCGGCCAGCAGCCGACCCGACCGCAGCGCACGCCGCGCGGCCTCCGACTTCACCCGGAACTTGTGCCGCTGCATGCCCCGCCACGCCGCCTGCAGCGCGCGACGGTCGGCCGGGGAGTTGTCGGCCGAGGAGTACGTGCGCGCCCAGACGGCGCGGCTCTCACGCACGTTCAGCGCCGTATCCCCCGATGCGTTCGCGCCGTGGCGCCGGTAGCCGACCAGGATCTCGTCCAGCGCGGCGATCGGCCCGAGCCGGGACAGCCGGACCAGCGCGTCCCAGTCGTCGGCCACGCGGTACGACGGATCGAATCCGCCGATCGCGTCGATCGCTCCGCGCCGCAGCAGGATCCCGCTGGGCGGATAGAGGTGGTTGGCGAGGAAGAGCTCCGGCAGCGTCGCATCCTCGCCCGGGGCGACGGGCACCACCCGCCCGTCCCGCACGATCTCGCGCTGCCGCATGAAGCGGGCGAACTCCCCGTCGCCGAGCGGCGCGGAGTCGGCATCGATCCAGTCCGCGATCGCGAAGGCGCCGACTGCGTCGGGGCGGCGGTCGAGCACGTCGCACAGCCGCGCGCACAGGTCGGGGGCGATGAGGTCGTCGTGATCCAGGAAGATCACGTGCTTCGTCCCGGCGGCCAGCAGCGCGAGCCCGGCGTTGCGGGTGCGGGCGATGCCCTCGTTGCGCTTCTGCACCAGCGTCAGCCGAGGATCCCCGAGCATGCTCCGCACGATCTCGGCACCGTCGTCGGAGGACCCGTCGTCGAGCACGATCACCTCGAGTGCGGAGTGCGTCTGGGCGAGCACGGACCGGAGCGTGTCGGCGATGTGCCGGGCGCCGTTGTAGAGCGGGATGACGATCCCGATCGTCGCCTCACCGGCTCGCCCTTCGGCCACCTGCGCTCCTGTCGCTCGCCCACGCCTGCGATGCGCCACCAGACCCGATGATAGCCAGCGGGATGCGCGGCGTCCGCGCGTCGAGAACAGGATCCGTCGCGGATCCCCGCGGGCATACTGGAAGCGCACACGGACAGGAGGCGTGATGGCGCGAGCCCGAGCCCCGCACGGATCCGCCGGCCGCACGGCGACGCAGCCCCGTGCGGCGTCGGCACGCGCTCCGCAGAGCGCGATCCTGTGGCTGAGCGTCGAGGTGCCGGATCGCTTCGGGCAGGGCGGGCAGCGCCGTCAGTACCACCAGATCGCCGCGCTGCGGGAGAACGGTCGACGGGTGGTCGTCGTCTCCCCGGCCGGCCCGCAGGACGACTCCTCGATCGCGGCCCTCGGCGAGGTGCTCCGCCCGCGGCTGCACGTGCGGGGCAGGGCGGTTCCCGGCGCCGCACGGCGGCTCTCCCGGCGCCTGCGCAGCGAGCCCTGGGACGCGATCGTGGTGTCGCACCAGGACTCCCTCTGGCTGCTGCCCGAGGAGACCGAGGTCCCGGTCCTGCTCGACGTCCACAACGCGATGAGCGCCTGGTACCTCTCCCGCGGGCTCCCCGTGCAGGCGGGACGGCATCGCGATCTCGAAACGCGGGCCATCGCCCGCGCGGACGCCGTGATGACCTGCTCCGAGACGGAGCGCGTCCGTCTGATCGCCCAGCACCCGGAGGCGGCGGCGCGGACGTTCACCGCTCCCCTGGGCATCGATCCGCAGGAGTGGCCGGACCGGGACTACTCGCGGGCGCTCCCTCTCGTGGTGCTCTTCGGCGGCTGGGGCTGGGAGCCGAACCGCCGCGGACTGGAGTGGTTCGCGGGCGAGGTCTGGCCGCGGCTCGCCGCGCGGGCGCCCGAGGCGCAGTGCCGGATCGCGGGCACGGGACTGGATCCGTCCGTCGCACTGCCGACGGGCGTGGAGTTCGTCGGAAAGGTGCCGAGCCTGGCCGACTTCGCGGCGGAGGCCACGGTCGTGGCCGTGCCCGTGGTGGACGGCGTGGGCGCGGCCATGAAGTTCGCCGAGTCGATGGCCACCGGAGCGGCCGTGATCGCGACGCCCGACGCCGCGAACGCCTTCCCCGGCGCCCAGGCCCGGGTCTCCGCGGATCCGGCGGCATGGGCCGAGTGGATCGCCGAGCGTCTGCGGCGGCGCGGCGAGGAACCCGTCCCCGCCGCAGAACGCGCGCAGGTGCTCGCCGAGCGCACCTGGGCCGCCTGCGTCGCGCCGATCGAGGGCTGGCTGAGCGCGCAGTCCGGGCGAGGCGACGCGACTGCGCCCCCGGGCGACGGTGCTCGCGGCACGACAGGCGACGGCGCTCCCGGCGGCGGGACGACCGGACGGAGCACGCCATGACCGCCGCCCGGCTCTCCCTGGCGACCATCGCGACCGAGGTGCCCATGGGCGCGCAGGCGTACCAGCGGCAGATCGGCGAGCGCGCCGAGGCGGCGCTGCGCCACGCCTCGTCCGAGCCGTGGACCGTGCGCCCCCTCGTGTTCCGGTCGCTGCGGTCGTCTCTCGACGGGAACCGCCGGCTTCCCCTCGGCCGGGTCGCACGCGCGACCGAGAGCGCGCGCGCGTCGCTGGGCCGCCTGCTGTACCGGGGCGACACGGTCTCGCACCGCATGGCGCTCGAATTGCCGCCCTCCCCGCACGCCGACGTGATCACGCTGCACGACGTGGTGTCCTGGCGCTTCCCGGACGAGTCCGCGCCCGTCGCCGCGGCCGCCGCCGAGGCCCGCCGCGCCGCGGCCGTCATCTGCGTGTCGGCGTTCACCGCCTCGGAGGCGGTGGACTTCCTCGGGGTGGCGGATCCGCACGTCGTGCCGAACGGAGTGGATCCGCGCTACCTCGACGCGACGCCCCTGACCGACCGGGCGCGTGCGACCCTCGGCCTCGACCGGCCGTTCCTGCTGCACGCGGGCGGCGCCGCCCGGCGCAAGAACCTCGAAGCGCTGGCGGCCGCGTGGCCCCGGATCCATCGGGAACGCCCCGACCTGCTGCTCGCGCTCGCCGGCCCGCCGCATCCCCGGCGCACGGAGCTGTTCTCGGACCTGCCCGCGGTGCGCCTGCTCGGTCGCCTGCCGGACGAGCTCATGCCGGGCCTGGTCGCCGCGGCCCGCGCCGTGGTCGTGCCGTCGCTCTACGAAGGGTTCGGACTGCCCGTGCTGGAGGCGATGGCCGCCCGCGTCCCCGTGATCGCGGCGAACACGAGCAGCCTGCCCGAGGTCGCCGGCGGAGCAGCGGTGATCGTCGCGCCGACGGCGGACGGGGTCGTCGACGGCGTGCTGACCGCGACATCGGGCGACAGCGCCGTCGACGCGCTCATCGCCGCCGGCCGTGCGCGCGCGGCGGAGTTCACCTGGGACCGCTCGGCGCAGGGCCACGCCCGGATCTGGGCCGCCCTGCGCTGACCGCTGCCGGACCGCGGGAGGTCAGCGGTGCAGAGCTCCCGCCGGGTAGCGCGGCAACGCCCCGAGAACCTCGGGAAGACGGCGCAGTGCCGACTCCAGCCCGTCGCACAGCGCCGTCACGCGCGCGGCGTCGGCGGCGCGCGCCCGGCGCACCACGTCGTCCGGCGTGCGCAGGTCCTCGAAGGAGACGAAGCGGCTGCGGCCCGGCGTGACCGCCGCCTCGTAGTCGCGGAACTTGAAGTCGCCGCCGATGAGGGCCGGCTCCCGCGTCGTCCAGACGGCCGGGATCCCGTAGGCGTCGGCCGTGACGAGCCCGTGCAGCGACGTGGTCAGCACCGCGTCCGCCGAGGCGATCCCGCGCAGCACTCCCGGTGCAGGCCGGTGCACGTTGACGGCGCGCACGCCCGCTGCCGCCTGGAGCCGGAGGAGCTCCTCATCGCGCCGATGATGACCGTGCGCCACGAGCACGACCCTGCCGTCCGACCGGGGCCGTTTCAGGTGACGGCCCACCAGCAGCCCCGGGTCGCCGTACGCGACCCCTTCCGCCCCGATCCGCTCCGCCGTGAGCGGGCCGCGGACGGCCAGGACGTGGGCCGACGGCAGGCGGCGTTCGGCGTCGTCGATCGACCCCGAGCCCCAGACGGCCCCGTCGAAGCGCTCGGGGAGGAACTGGATGATGCTGCCGACCCCCGCGAGCCGCGCTCGGTCGGGTTCGCGATGCAGCGGGACGATGCCGTACCGCGGCAGCAGCAGCGGTGTGAGGGCATCGCCGAAGTTCGGGTGCCCGTCCCACCAGAAAGCGGGCACGACGACTCCGCGCACGCCGACCACGGGCGCGGCCTGCAGGATCCGTCGCGCCTGGCGCAGTCGCCGCCGAAGCGGGCTGTCGTACCCTCCGGCCCCGGTCATCGGGACGTCCCCGCGGGCGGATAGAGCAGCAGGTACCGCTCGACGACGCGCTCCCAGCGGAACTCGGCGACCCGCTCGGATCCCGCCGCCGCCAGCCCGTCGCGCAGCGCCGGATCCTCGAGCACGCGCGCGATGGCGGCCGCCAGCGCATCCTCGTCCTCGGGGTCGACCAGGATGCCGTCCTCGCCGTCGTGGACGAACTCGCCGGCGCCGCCGCGGTTCGTCATCACGAGGGCCGTCCCGGCTCGCCACGCCTCCAGCGCCGCGATGCCGAACGCCTCGGAGCGGCTCGGCACCACGAGCGCGCGGGATCCCGCCAGCACCGTCGCCACCTCGGCCGGCGCGCACCATCCGAGGAAGTCCACGACGTCGGTGAGACCGCGTGCCGCGACCTGCTCCGCCAGCGCGGACCGCTCGGGTCCGTCGCCGGCGATCACGAGCCGCACCTCGTCCGGCCCCTCACCGTTCCCGGCCCGCGACGGTGTCCCGCGCTCCCGCAGACGCGCGAACGCCTCGATCAGGAGGTCGAACCCCTTCATCCTGCCGAGCCGGCCGACCGCGGCGAGATAGGCGCCCGAGGGGAGGCGGCTGCGGATCCCCTTGTCCGCCGGCACGTCGGGGGCCACGCCGTTCGGCACCACCACGCCGCCGGTCAGTCCGAATCGCGCGCGCAGATCCCGCAGCACATATTCCGAGGGCGCGGTCACCGCGGTGGATGCGGCCAGCGCGTCGCGGAGGCCGCGGCGCAGGAGCGCGGAGCGGGCGAAGACGTTGTCGTCGTCGCCGGTGGTCTCCCCGTGGGAGGTGACGATCAGGGGCGTGCCGAATCGGCGCTGCAGGGCGAGCGCGTAGAGCCCGTTCGGGCCGAAGCAGTGCACGTGGAGGACGTCGGGGCGGAAGCGCCGGTGCGCGCGCGTCCATGCGGTCCACGCCCCCGGCGCCCGCCGGGCGAACCGGGCCAGCGACGCCGCACGCCGGGCCGGCAGGGGCGTCGGCAGATAGCGCACGGGGAACGCGTCGGGCGGCGGGCCCTGCGGGCGCTCGCCCCGGTCGACGGCCCAGACCTCGACCGCGACGCCGCGGGCGGTCAGAGCTCGGGCGACCTCGGCGACGTGGGTCTCGACGCCGCCGACGTGGGGTGCGTAGGACGACGTGATCAGTGCGACGCGCGGCGCGCTCACGTCCGGCCGCGCTGGCGGCGCGGCCCGGTGGCGGCGTCGTCGGCGATGAAGTCGCCCAGCAGGCTGTCGAGGTCGCCGGCTTCGGGATCCGCCGCGAGAGCGGGATCCTTCCCGCGCTCGGCGGGAGCGGCGGTCCGCGCGGCGCGCACCGCACGCGCCGTGGCCCGGCGCGGCTTCGAGGCGGGGGCGGCGACCGTCTCCTCGACGGGCTGCGCCGACGCCTCCTCGTCGGGGAGCAGCGGTCCCTGGTCGGCCGGCACGACGGGCACCGGCTGCGCGCCGGTGCGCTTCGGCCCGCTCGCCGCGTCGGTGCTCTTGCCGCCCTTGCCCGCCGTCTCCTTCGGCGAGGACTTCTCGCGGTAGTCGTAGGCGTACCCGGCCTGCCGTCCGGTCACGGGCACGCGGTTGAGCACCACCCCGAGCACCCGCCCCCGTGCCTTCTCGAGCGTGTTGAGCGCCTTGTCGACGACGTCGTAGGTGGTCTTTCCGACCGCGACCACGAGCAGGGCGCCATCGGCCTGGTTGGCGAGCACGGCGCCGTCGGTCACGGCGAGCACGGGCGGAGCGTCGATGATGACGGTCGCGTGCTTCGTCAGGTCCTTCACGAGCTGGTGCATCCGCGCGGATCCGAGCACCTCGCTCGGGTTCGGCGGGATGGTGCCGGCGGTCAGCACAGCCAGGTTGGGGATATCGGGCGCCGTCTGCGCGACCTCGGTGAGCTTGGCCCGTCCGGCGAGCACGTCGGTGAGGCCCGCGCCCGCGACGAGCCCGAGGGTCGAGGCGACGGTCGGGCGCCGGAGGTCGCCGTCGACGAGCACGACGTTCGCGCCGGCGGCGGCCAGGGTCATCGCGAGGTTCGCGGCCACGGTCGACTTCCCCTCCCCCGGCAGGGCGCTCGTCACCACGATCGTGCGCGGAGGATGGTCGACGTCCATGAACTGCAGATTCGTGCGCAGGGCGCGCAGCGATTCGCGCACCGCGAAGTCCGTGCGCGAATCCGCGTGCGCGTCGTCCTCTGCGACGATCCGCCGCTCCGCGGCCACGGAGTCGACCTTCGGGATGATGCCGACGACGGGCACCCCCAGACGCTGCTCCACGTCGTCGGTGCCGCGCACGCGGCGATCCGAGATCGCGCGGATCATCGCGAACGCGATCCCGCCGCCGAGCCCCAGGAGTCCGCCGATCAGCAGCGCCGTGGGGACGCTCGGGAAGATCGGCGCCTCGGGCAGCGCCGCGGTCTGCGCGACGTAGATCATGACCGGCGAGGTCCCCGGCTGGCGATCGATGCCGTCGGTGTCGTCGATGACGGAGACGAGGCCCTTCATCCACGCGTCCGCGAGCTGCTGCGCGGCCTTCGGCGACGACGCGGTGGCCGCGATGTTGATGATGTTGGTGGCCTCGGGGTTGGTCACCGTGATGCGCTTCACCAGAGACTCCGGGCTGTCCGAGAGCCCCAGGGTCGAGCCGGCGTTCACGGCGACGCTGCGCCATCCCGCCATCACGAGGTAGGTCGGCACTTTCGCGCGGGCATACGTGTCCGTGGACTGCGCGAGCTGCTGCTGCGGATCCGTCGGCGTCACCCGACTCTTCACCAGACCGCTGACCGAGGCCTCGTACACGGGCGTCTGGATCTTCGCCCACCCGTACGCGGCGCCGAGCCCGACCGCGGTCATCAGGATGATCGCGATCCAGTTGCGCCGCAGCGCCCGAAGATAGTCCCGGATGTCCATGTCAGTCCTTCGGGGTGGATGAGTAAGCACGATCATACAAACGGGGGTTCCGCCGGCCCCGGGCCTTCGAGCGCCGTGCCGCCGCGCGGCGCTCGGCGGAGCTCTGCCGGGCGTCCTTCGGGGGCGCCCAGTACTGTCCGTCACCCTTCGAGACGGCGAGCGCCTGCGCGCCCAGGCAGATCCCCGCGACCACGAACGGCACCGAGACCTGCGCCGCCACCCAGAACAGGTCGAACTGCGCCGCGGTGATGCGCAGCACGACCGCGCCGAGAGCGACCGCGCCGTAGCGGGGCGCCACCCGCCACAGCACGATGACGAACCCCGCCCACATGATCGCGAACCCCAGCAGGCCCACGACGCCCGCAGACGCCGCGACCTCGAGCTCCGCCTGCGGGGGCTGGAAATGCGCCCAGGGGTGCACGTACCAATAGCGCAGTCCGTGGCCGAACACCGGCGACAGCTTCCACAGCGCGTACACCTCGCGCATCCAGTCCAGTCGGGCGTATGCCGAGTTGAACTGGTTCCCGGATGCGAACTGCTCGATCACACTCTGCACGAGCAGCAGCACGGCCGGGACGGCCAGCACGGTGAGGAACAGCGCGTGCCCCGCCGCGCCGCGGCGGATGATCAGGATGAAGAGCGCGCCCAGCAGGCCGGCGATCGCCTGGCGTGACTGCGTGAGCAGCAGCGCCGCCCCGAAGACGCACACCAGCAGCACCGTCCAGCGCCGGGAGAGCCCGAGCCAGTCCGGTCGCGCGTAGACCAGGAAGACGCCGAGCGCCAGGGCTCCGCCGGCGGCGTTCTTGTGCATCGCCCACGGCCACAGGGGGTACACGGCATCGAGGCCGTGCCCCTGGAGGGCGTTGAGCGCCGCCGTCGCGAAGGTCCCCGCCGCGATCAGTCCCAGCATGCCCAGCAGCAGGAGCATGCTCAGCCGCGCGTAGCCTGCGCGCCCCAGCCCCCATCCGAGCACAAGCGCTCCCGAGATCAGCAGCCAGGCGTGGAACCACTCGACGGTGTTCTGCGGGAACGGGTTCGCGATCACCGTGAAGACGGTGCTGAACTGGTAGATCGCGTTCAGCCACAGCATCGCCCGCATCGGTGGGCTGAGCCGGCGGCTGCCCAGCAGCACCACGGTGCCGAAGCCTGCGGCCAGCGCGGCGTCCGACACCGTCAGATCCGCTCCGCCGACCGCGAGGCGCTCCGTGACGAACACGACCGGCGTCGCCATGAGCGCGATCGCCAGGGGCACCGACCAGGTGAGCACGGCGCCGACGAGGAGGGCGGCGAGCGCGGCGGCGGCCAGCACGGAGGAGGTGGTCGCGTGCTCCAGCACGAGGTAGGCGGCGAGCGCGACGCCGACGGCGATGACCGCCCATTGCCAGGTGGCCGCCCAGGCCGTGGGGAGGGCGTCACGAACGCGCGATACGACACCTGCGGCTCTGCCCATGTCCCCGGTCCTTCGTCCCAGGCGCCATTATCCCACGCCGGTATTCCGCGCGGGGGGCGGAATACCGGGCCACGGCCCAGGCACGCGTGCCGTCGAAAAGTCGATTCGTCACTTTTCGGCACTTCCGCACTCCTTCGGTATGAGCCGTTTTCTGTGCTCGCGGGCAACGGCGGGCGGCACGCGACGGCACCCCGTCCGGCACACCGGGAGCAGGGGTCGGATCCGCTATCGTCGGACCGTTCAACTGCGTGCACCCGTCGTGCAGATCCACTTCCGGCCTCTTGGGGAGGAGAGCCGGATGAGCCTCATTCATTGGGGAGGATCTCGGTGGATCCACGCACCGATGCCGAGCTTCTGCGCGCTCTGCGCGCGGGAGACGTGCGGGCGTACGACGCCCTCTGGCTGCGGCATTCGAAGGCCGCCCTGCGCTATGCGCACCGGCGTCTGGCGTCACGCGCGGAAGATCTGGTCTCCGAGGCGTTCCTCGCCGTGTTCCAGCAGGTCACGACGACCGAGGCGGGCCCGCAGTTCGCGTTCCGGTCATATCTCACGTCGGTCGTGCGCAATCTCGCGATCCGGTGGCGCAAGGAGGCGGAGCAGCTCGTGCAGCTCGGCGAGGTCGAGCAGATCGACGAGCGCGATGCGCTCAGCATCGCCGAGAGGGACGGCGACGCCACCGCCGTCCTGACCGCGCTGCAGGCGCTGCCCGAGCGCTGGCAGCAGGTGCTGTGGCTCGCGGAGGTCGCGGAGGTGAGCCGGCCGGAGATCGCTCGGCAGCTCGGCATCAAGCCGAACGCCGTCTCGCAGCTGCAGCGGCGAGCCAGGGCCGGGTTGAGGATCCAGTGGCTGTCCGGCCAGATCCCGCCCGCCCTGCGGGACGAGGAGGAGCGGCACTGACTCTCTCACGGCGCGTCACTTCTCGCCCTGGTCCGCGCTCCTTATGTGGTGAGACGGCCGAGGTCCTCCCCGGCCCCGGCCGTCTCACCGGTGCAGCCCGTCGTGGCGGAGCGGTCGATGCGAAGGCGCGGCAGCTCTGACGGGACACGGACCCGGGCTGCACCGGATCCGCCGCGTCACTTTCCCTGTCGCGCGCACTCCTTCTCTCGTGGGGACGGTGGCACCCGGCCACCACTCGAATTGGGGAGTAGCAACATGGAACAGCTCGACAACGAGCACGGGCCGAAGAAGGCCCTCACGCGACGCACGATCGTCAAGGGGGCGGCATGGTCGCTGCCCGTCATCGCGGCGGCGTCGGCCGTGCCCGCGTACGCGGCCTCGAACGGCGTCGTGATCGCCCCCGGCAGCCAGCCGGCGCCCACGGGCGTCTGCACGCCCGTCGGCAGCATCGCCTTCACGATCACCAACAACGGGACGCCGGTCGCGAACCAGGCGATCATCGTGACGCTTCCGTCGGCGGCCCCCGCCGGGCAGTCGTCGTTCCACTGGGACGACAACACCACCGCACCGAAGACGTTCGTCTCGGACGCGAACGGCGTCGTGGATCTCACGAGCCACATCATCACCAGCTCGACCCCCGGGACGTACACCGTGCTCGGTCAGATCTCCCCGAACGGGGCGACGTCGAGCATCCAGGTCATGGTCTCAGGGGTCTGGATGGGAGCACTGCAGCAGGGCTACGGCGGCACGGGGATCCACGGGGTCTACAACAGCACGCCCGCCGACCCCAGCAACCCGGGAGCGCCCGACTACTTCTCGTACTGCGTCGAGCACAATGTCTCGGCGAAGTCGAACCTGGCGGCGACCGCCGGGGGCCTCGGCAGCTTCCTCGGCAGCAACTACCTCACCGGCAGCTCCGACATCTACAGCAAGGTGCTGTGGATCATCCAGAACAGCTACCCGGGCATCACGCTGAGCGCGTTCTCGGCCGCGGTCGCCGCGGATGCGGCCGCAGCGAGTCGCCCGTTCACCGCGCCGCTCAGCGCGAACGACGCGATCGAGGCGACCCAGTACGCGATCTGGCGCTACACCGACCTGACGTTCGACGCGAACTGGAACTTCCAGACTCCCAACAGCGCGGCGGCGTACTGGTACCTCATCGGTCAGATCAACGCCGGCATGCGCGGCACGCAGAGCGGCAGCACCGGCCTGATCACTTCCGAGGCCACGACGGTCTGCGGCACGCCGACGGGCGGCAGCCACGCGCAGAGCCAGATCCTGGTCGTCCCGGCCTGATCCCATCGCACGGCCGTACGACGGCGCCGTCCCGGAGTCATCCTCCGAGGCGGCGCCGCGCTCGTGCGAGCACGCGTCTATTCGCGCGCTCCGGGTCCGTCGGAGGGTATCCGACGAACTCCGATATATTCAGCAGACGTGCGCGCACCCGACGCGACACGCCGCCGACCGGCCCTCCCGGGACAGGAGGACCGGCAGACCTCGTTCCTGGGGAGGGAACAGTGGACGGTCGCACCGATGCCGAACTCCTCGCCGCACTCCGCGGCGGGGACAAGCATGCGTACGCGGCGCTCTGGGAGCGTCACGCTCCGGCGGCGCAGCGGTACGCGCTGCGCCTCTCGCCGGCGCGGGCGGACGATCTCGTCTCGGAGTCCTTCCTCGCGATCTACCAGCAGGTGACGACGACCGAAGCCGGTCCGCAGTTCGCGTTCCGGTCCTACCTGAAGGCGGTGATGCGCAACACGGCGATCCGTTGGTCCAAGGATGCCGACCAGCTCACCTTCACGGACGAGATCGACGCGGTCGACGAGCGCGATGCACTGAGCCTCGCCGAGACCGACAGCGAAGCGGGCGACGTTCTCGAGGCGTTGCAGGCGCTGCCGGAACGCTGGCAACGGGTCCTGTGGCTCGCCGAGGTCGTGGAGGCGGGGCGCCCGGAGATCGCTCGGGAGCTGAAGATCAAGCCCAATGCGGTGTCCGCTCTGCAGCGCCGGGCTCGGACGGGACTGAAGTTCCAGTGGCTGAGCCGACAGATTCCCGGTGCGCTGCGCGACGACACGAGCCATGTCGCCCGCCTCTTCCCGCAGTACCTCACGGAACCGCGCAACGCGACCCTGATCGCGGAGGTCGATCCGCATGTCGCGGAATGCGCAGAGTGCCGGGTGCTGCTGGGCAGCCTCCGTGGTGGCGCAGCACGGCTTCAGGGCGCCACGCTGGGTGTTCTTCTGGGCTCGGCGGGTATCGGTGCGGCCACGGCGTCGCTGTCATCCGCGACGACGGCGACCGCCCTTGCCGTCGTCGCCGGCACAGGCGCTGTCGCCTGGCTGATCGGCGGGGGGATAGCCGCGGTCACCGCCGGAGGTCTCATCATCGCGCCGTTCTTCACCGTCGGCCCGGCGCTGGCGGCGCCGGAGCCGACCCTGGTGCAGACGGCGCCGGTCGCACCGGAGCCCATCGTTCCCCCCGTGACCCGTGATCCGCTGGCCCCCTCGTCGCCGATCGTGCCTGTGGGCGCCCCTGGGCAGGTCGATCCCGCCGACCAAGGCATTGCCGAACGCTACACGCTCGAATACCAACCACGCCCCGACCCGGCGACGGGCGTGCCTGACCCAGGCCCCGCTCCTGGGCAGTCGACCCCCGACCCGACGGGAACGTCCACCCCGGCGCCGGGCACCCCCGGATCCTCACCCGGCGTCGTCAGCCCTGCGAGCAGCGGATACCTCGCCCCGGTGATCACCGGGAAGACGACGCCGGGCAACAAGGTCGCCGTGCAGCTCGACTCGTCGCGGTACACGCCGACGGTCGGAGCGGACGGATCCTGGACCTTCGACCCGCGCGGCCTCGAGCTCCCGGCCGGCGACTACACGTACCAGGCATGGACGTTCACCGACTCGGCCTCGTCTCCGGCGACCGAGGGCATGTTCACCATCCTGCCGATCGAGGTGCGCGGATTCGAGAACGTCACGGGCTTCGAAGACCTCACCGTGACGCAGGCCAAGACCACCGGCCTCGTCGTCGAGTTCCGCGGGCCGGCGAACGGAACCATCTACGTCTCGACCATGGAGGGCAACACCGCGTTCGTCGCGCTCGACGCCAACGGCTATGCCCAGCGCCGCATGCTCGTCGACTCGTACGGCTGGTACTGGTTCACCATGCGCTACATCGACAAGGACGGCTACTGGGGACCCCTCTGGGAGCACAACCTCGACGTCTACGACCCCGTGGCGCCATATGACCCGATGGGCCCGGACCCGGCGGATATGACCTACCGGTTCGTGGTCCCGTAGACGACGGGCACCGCCTGCCGCGAGACAGGCGTAGAAGGCCCCCGCAGCCCCTGCGCCGGTGAGTGCTGAGGCTGCGGGTGCTCACGATGTCAGGGGTGGCTGACTGCTCCGCTGACGCTCACGCCGTTGTTGATGTTGGCGGCGGCGACCGAGACGGTGCCTGCGACAGGGTTCCTCGTCGTCGGGGTGCCCGTCCAGGCACCGGAGAAGACCGCCGCGGGCAGGGAGAAGATCGTGTCGGCGCTGACCGACTGCGAGGGGCCCGCGAAGTCGATCTCCCAGGTGCCGTCCGCGTCGGTCACGACCTGCGTGACGGTCCATGTCACGCCCCCGGCCACGATCGTCTCCCCGCTGACGAACGGCTGGCCGTTCGGCTTCGTGATCGCGAAGCTCGTCCACTGGCCGGAGCCGATGTACTTCCCGGTCAGCGCACCGGTCTCCCACGGGCCGTTCTTGACGTTCGTGATCACGACACCGCCGTTGAGCGTCCCGGTCGCCGTCTTGGCATTGTCGTCCGCGGTGATCGACCCGCCGACCTGAGCGGACAGATGCGCCTGCGAGGCGGGGCCGGTCGACGCCGCGTGGGCAGGCACTGCGGCTGCGGCGGCGATGACGGGCAGGGACCATGCCGCGCCCTTGATGATCGTGCGCCGTGGTACATGTCGGGTGAAACTGCTCTGCGTCATTGTCTTCGCTCTTCCTGATGCCTTAGTTTCGGGGAGGCCGCGGATCTGGACGCCCGGTACGTGGGCGGCAACGCGGCCTCAGCCATGTAAAGCGACTCCGGCGATGACGATCGACGAAGCGAGCGATTCTGGCGATTGCGGTGTGAGATCGAGTCGTGCCGGGTATTCGCCTCGGGTTCCACGCCGCTTGCTGCGGCACGATGCTGCCGGGGTGAGGCGAGGCCCTCTGCGGCCATCGCTCGCGCAAGGCTCGACCCGTTGCTGAGGCCGACCTGCTGGGCGAGGCACGTGATGCTCATGCGAGCCGTCGACGGATCCCGCAGCAGGGCCACCGCCTTGAGCACTCTCATGCGCCGGATCTCCTGCCGGATCGTCCGGCCGAGCGCCGCGAAATCGCGTTCGAGCTGACGCAACGAGACGTTCACGTCGTCAGCGATCGCCTGGGCCGACAGCGCGTGGTCGGCGTACCGCTTCTCGATGAGGGACATCGCCCGGTCCAGCGATGAAGAGGGGGCGACCTTCTCGACCGCGCCCGAGGTGATGGCCGCATCCATCAGCGCCATCAACGCGGACTCGAAATGCGCAAGAGTACGGTCGGGAACACCGTGGCCGCTCGCGAGCAGAGCGAGCACGAAGTCGCTCGACGGTCGAGCGACAGCGGAGCTCTCGACGAGCAGCAACGACCGATGCGGAATCGGCGCTGCCGCCAGGGCCACGCTCGGAGCGTCGATCACCGCGCTCTGCGCACCGTGCGCCGCTGAGATCCTCGCCAACGACGGGCCGGTCACCACGACGCCCTGCCCGCCGCGAGCGGAGATCCGGCGCCCCTCGAGGGACACATCGACGACGCCGTCATGACTCGCGACGAACGCCACACGGCCCCGCCCGACGGCGAGAGAACGGACCGACCGGCGCGCGTGCCGATGCACGGCAACGGTCACAGAACCGACAGCGCGCATCTCCAGAGAACCGCTCAACGACGATCACCGCGTGTTTCCCGAACCGAAGTCACGTGCCGGTGCCGAGCCCCCAGATTCATCCCCACAAAGGAGAACGGGTCGGTCCGGCCGGAATAGTGACGGCAGCGGGGTGGGCCCCGCTCCGCCGCGTGGTCAGGCCCTCTGCCGCACCCGCACGACCTCGACGACCGCGGTGATCCCGATGACCAGTGCGGCTGTGAGGAGCCAGAACCAGGGCGTGACGGTGCACAGCAGCACCAGGGCGACGAGCACGAGGAAGAGCACGGACGCCCACCTCGGCAGCGTGCGGCGCAGGATCAGCGCCCAGGTCGCCGCGAAGAACGCGGCCACCGGCACGGTGAGCGTTCCGGCGAGCGCGGTGCTCTGCACGCCGTGACCTTCCTCGAGCGCCGCGAGGACGTTCTCGATGCCGACCGAGAAGGCGCCGGCGGCGGCGAAGACGACGAAGTGCCCGTAGCCGAAACCCATGGTGGCGCGGAGGCCGCCGACCAGCTCGTCGCGGGGCAGCGCGAAGTAGCACCACCACATCCCCGCGAGCACCGTCAGGGCCGTCGCCGCCACGCCGATGAAAACGAGCGCGCCGTGATGCTCGATCGCGGCGAGCATCGCGGCGGTGGATCCGACCACCGATTCGCCCAGCAGGATCAGGGTGAACGCACCGAATCGCTCGGAGACGTGGTGGGGGTGCCACGGCGTCGACCGCGCGCGCTCGGCGAAGACCGGAACGAGCAGCTCGAGCGCCACCATCGCCAGGAGGCTCGGGACCTGCAGCGCGGCCGGCACGAGCGGCTGCCGCAGGATCCAGAGCGCCTGGACGAGCGTGATCGACACCGCGTAGCGCAGAGCGGTCGCCCGGTACTCCAGGCTGGCCGACGCGACGCGGATCCACTGCGCGACCGAGCACAGACGCAGCACGACATAGCCGATGACCACCCAGGTGAAGTCGCCGTGCAGGATCCCGCCCCGCGACCCCGCGGCGATCGTGATCGCGCCGCCCATCTGGACGATGACGAGCACGCGGTAGAGCCAGTCGTCGGTGTCGAAGCTCGTGCCGAACCACGTCACGTTCATCCACGCCCACCAGATCGCGAAGAACACCATCAGATAGGCGCCGACTCCGCCGAAGAGGTCTCCGTGCGCGGTGAGCTCGTGCATCGCCCCGGACGAGATGCCGACCGCGGCGGCGAACACGAGATCGAAGAGCAGCTCGAGGTTGCTGACGCCGCGATCCCGCTCCCCCACGTCGCGCGGGCGCATCCGTACGAGACCGAAGCGCGGCGGCGTCGACGCCCGAGCTCCGCGACCTGCGGACGGCCCGCTCATGCGGCGCGGATCGTCATCGAGGAGATGACCCCGTCCACGACGAGGAACTCGAACCGGCTCGGGCCGTTCGCGAAGGACGAGCGCCAGTCGCCGGTGACGACGACGAGCTCCTGGCCCGACTCCGGTGCCGTGGCGCCCTCGTCGACGCGCGTGATCGCGAGCACTCCGCGCGCGCCGATGAGCTCGCGGCTGCTCCATGCGTCGATCTCCGCACGGCCCCGGTAGATCGACCCCCAGTCGTCCACGAAGCCGCTCGGCGAGAACGCGTCGAGGAACCCCTCCTCGTCCAGCGCGGCCAAGCGGTCCAGCGCGTTCTTCACCGTCGTGTTCTGCACCTCGGTCATCAGATTCCCTCCCCAGGGTCCGGGCGCACGGCATCACGCCCCTGCAGAGAAGGAGTCGAACGGCCGCGTTTCGTGATGTGCGGCAGGCGCGACCGTGCCGGCGCTCACGCGCACCGACCGGCCGTCCTGCGTCACTTCTACGGCGACGCGTGCTCCTTCGACAGGGGGACGCTGAGATATCCTCCCCGTCGTCAGCGTTCCCCACGGTGCGGTCCGGCCGCGCGGGATGTCAGGAATGGGGACCTGACATCCTCACTGGGGCCGTGGCACGGACCGCATCGGGTCTCTGGTGCGCACGCCCAGGGCGTCGACCAGGGCTTGCATCCGCGCAGCTCCCGCGCCCGGGGAGTACTCCGCGAACCATCGCTCGAACAGCGGCCCGCGCTTGGCGGTGGCGGATCCGGCGGTCAGCTCGGCGATCCGCTCTGCGAGCGCGATCGGGTCAGCGGCGGGAACGATCTCGCCGCGCGGGCCCACCACCTCGGGAAGGGCGCCGGCATCGCTCACGATGAGGGGCACGCGTGCGGCCATCGCCTCGGTGGCGACCAGGCCGAACGCCTCGTCCACGACTGACGGGACCACGAGCAGGTCGATGCCGTCGAAGAGGGCCGCCGTGTCGACCCATCCGGTGCGGTGCGTGAGGTGGGCGACGGGGCCGAGGGCCTCCTCCATGAGCGCGAGATCCTCCTCCGGCACCCCGACCGGCTCCCCGGCCAGCACCAGGCGGTAGCGACCCGGCATGCAGTCCTCGAGCCACTCGACGGCTTCCGCGAGCACATGCACCCCGCTGTCGAGTCCGAGCGGGCCCAGGAACCCGATCCGGATCCGCCCGTCCTCGTCCGGATGCGGATCCGCGCGCCGCATCCGGTCGGTCCAGTTCGGGAGCACGACGGCGCCGGGCACCGCCTCGAGCATCGCGCAGGAGGGCACGAGCGTGGCGACCGCGCCGCGCCGCGCGAGCCTCGCCACGAGGCCGCGCAGTCCGCTCGGACTCCGGTGCAGATGCACCAGCCGATCGCGGCGCCCGATCGTGGCGGCAGAGGGCATCAGCCCGTTGCACCAGAGCAGACCGGGCGGGCGCGTGCGGTCCCACCGCCGCAGCGCCCAGGGCCAGGTGACCGGATGGCGCGCGGGGAGCGCGATCACCGAGAGCCCCTCCCTCACGGCGGCGACGAGCACCGGAGACGGATCCGGCACGACCGCGGTCACGTCGACGCCGAGCTCGCGCAGCACGGAGGCGATGCGCAGCAGCATCACCTCGCTGCCGCCGAGGCCGGCGTGATCGGCGACGACGTAGACGCGGGGGAACCCGCCGGAGGATCCCGCCTGCCAGCCGCCGGCCGCGAGGGCATGCTCCGCGCGGCCGAAGAGTCCGGACTTCCACGCGTCCTCGACGTCGCGATCATCGATCGCGTGCAATGGTTCGACCGCGCGCAACGGCCGGGCAGCGTCGCTCACCCGTGCCTCCCCAGTGGCACTCTCAGGCGCCTCCCACAGGCGCCACGGTCTCCCACGGACCGCTAGGGGCAGACTACGTCACCCGGCATCCCGCCGGAAGGGGTACGGCAGCCCGATTCGCGGTTCGGCGCCGTGATGCCGTAAGCTTTCTCTTTGGTGTGCGATCACTGCTGGTCGCACGCACGAACGTGAGCCCTCCACTGGCGTGTTCCTCTCCCTCGGGAGGGAACCACCCCGGAGTGGGATTCACGAACCTCTCCGTTCGATCAAGAAAGCAGCACTATTGTGACGCGCACTTACACCCCCAAGGCCGGGCAGGTCCAGCGTGACTGGGTCGTCATCGACGCCACCGACGTCGTTCTCGGTCGCCTCGCCTCGCACGCCGCAGCGCTTCTGCGCGGCAAGCACAAGGCCACCTTCGCCAACCACATCGACTCGGGTGACTTCGTCATCATCGTGAACGCCGACAAGGTCGCGCTCACGGGTCAGAAGCTCCAGAAGAAGATCGCCTACCGCCACTCGGGTCACCCGGGCGGGCTCAAGGCCGTCGCCTACTCCGAGCTGCTCGAGAAGAACCCGGTCCGCGCCGTCGAGAAGGCGATCCGCGGCATGCTCCCGAAGAACAGCCTGGGCCGCCAGCAGCTGGCCAAGCTCAAGGTCTACACCGGCTCCGAGCACCCGCACGCCGCTCAGCAGCCCAAGACGTACACCCTCGACCAGGTCGCCCAGTAAGCGCCGTTACGAATAAGGACATACTCGTGGCTGACATCGACACCACCGAATTCCCGCAGAACTTCTCGACCGAGACCCCTGAGGCCGCCGCCGTCGAGACCGCTCCGCGTCCCGTTCTCAACGTCCCCGGCGCTGCCGTGGGTCGCCGCAAGCAGGCCATCGCCCGCGTGCGCCTCGTCCCGGGTGCCGGCACCATCACGGTGAACGGCCGCACGATCGAGGACTACTTCCCGAACAAGCTGCACCAGCAGCTGATCAACGACCCGTTCACGGTGCTCAACCTCGCCGGGGCCTACGACGTGATCGCCCGCATCTCCGGCGGTGGCCCCTCGGGCCAGGCCGGCGCCCTGCGCCTGGGCATCGCCCGCGCGCTGAACGAGATCGACGCCGAGAACAACCGTCCGACCCTGAAGAAGGCCGGCTTCCTCTCGCGCGACGCTCGCGTGAAGGAGCGCAAGAAGGCTGGTCTCAAGAAGGCCCGCAAGGCTCCTCAGTACTCGAAGCGCTAAACCCTACAGTCCCTTCTATGGCTCTGTTCGGTACCGACGGGGTGCGGGGGCTGGCCAACGGCCCCCTCACCGCCGATATCGCGCTCACCCTGGCCCAGGCGACTGCCGTCGTCCTGGGCCAGGGCCGTATTGCCGAGGCCCGCAAGGCCGCAGGCAAGCGCCTCACGGCCGTGGTCGCCCGCGACCCGCGCATCTCGGGACACTTCCTCAGCGCTGCCGTGGAGGCGGGGCTCGCCTCCTCCGGCGTGGACGTGCTCGACGCGGGGACGCTGCCGACGCCCGCTGCGGCGTTCCTGATCGCCGACATCGACGCCGACTTCGGCGTGATGATCTCGGCATCCCACAACCCCGCGCCCGACAACGGCATCAAGATCTTCGCCCGCGGCGGAGTGAAGCTGCCCGACGTCGTCGAGCAGCGGATCGAAGAGGCGATGGCCGGCGAGAAGCTGCGCCCGACCGGCGCTGACGTGGGACGGGTCAGCCGCTTCTCGGATGCCGAGGACCGCTACGTCATCCACCTGCTGGCGTCGCTGCCGCATCGCCTCGACGGGATCCACGTCGTGCTCGACTGTGCCCACGGCGCAGCCAGCGGCGCCTCCCCCGAGGCGTTCCGCAACGCGGGCGCCAAGGTGACCGTGATCGGTGCGGATCCTGATGGCGTCAACATCAACGACGGCGTCGGATCCACGCATCTCGACAAGCTCGCCGCCGAGGTCGTGCGCGTCGGCGCCGATGTGGGCATCGCCCACGACGGCGACGCCGATCGCTGCCTCGCGGTCGACGCCGACGGCAACATCGTCGACGGCGACCAGATCATGGCGATCCTCGCGGTCGCCATGAAGCAGCGCGGTCGGCTCGCACAGGACACGCTCGTCGCGACCGTCATGAGCAACCTCGGCCTGCACGTGGCGATGCGCGAGAACGGCATCACCGTGCGGCAGACCGCCGTGGGCGATCGCTATGTGCTCGAGGACATGAACGCCGGCGGCTACTCGCTGGGCGGCGAGCAGTCCGGCCACGTGATCATGAGCGACTTCGCCACCACGGGCGACGGCGTGCTGACCGGTCTGCACCTGGTCGCCGAGATGGCGCGCCAGAAGAAGACGCTCGCGGAGCTCGCCTCGATCATGACCGTGTACCCGCAGAAGCTCGTGAACGTCAAGGGCGTCGACCGCACCAAGACCGACGACGAGCACCTGCAGAAGGCCGTGCGCGCGGTGGAGGCCGAGCTCGGCGACACCGGCCGCGTGCTGCTGCGCCCCTCAGGCACCGAGCAGCTCGTCCGCGTGATGGTGGAGGCCGCCGACGAGGCGTCCGCCCACGAGTACGCGCACCAGCTCGCCGAGGTCGTCCGTGAGCGACTCGCCCTCTGACAACCTCTGATTGAGCGGCCGCACAGGATTCCTGTGCGGCCGCTCTGTCACAATGATCGTTCTGCCGCGCGACCATATTGGGGGTGACGACGTGAGCGGGATCCCGCCGAGCTCGGCCTCGTTCTGGCGCCGGCTGACCACGTGGGCGCTGATCTACGCCGTCGTCGTCGCGATCATCGTGTTCTCGCCCTATCCCTTCCTCTCCGCCTTCGATCCCGCGATCCGCACCCTGGGCAGAGTCATCCCGGGGCTCACGCTGGTCCGCGCCGAGTTCCTCGCGAACATCGCGATGTTCGTGCCCTTCGGCATCTTCCTCTCCGTGTTCCTCCCCCGGCGCCGGTATCTCGTGCTTCCGCTGGGATTCGTCACGACCGTCGTGATCGAAACCGTGCAAGGTCTCTTCCTGATGTCGCGCAGCGACTCGGTGCTCGACATCATCGCGAACACGGCCGGCGCCGCGATCGGACTTCTCATCGTCGAGTTCTCGGACGCCTCCCGCCGTCGTTCACGCCGGATCGCACACGCCGACGGCGCCTGACGCGCGTGCGATATTCCAGGCTCTGGATTCCTCGCTGATCGAGAGTTAGCATGTACTCGTCCACGTCTTTGGGAGGCGCGGACGCCCGCGAATCCCGGCCCTGGGAAGGCCGAGACCGCGGGGAAGCAGGATGGTCGCACCATCCACCGTTGTGGGAACGGGTACTGGGGAATTGTCTGGGAAAGTCGACTTTGTCGCGACGGCACACAACGTCGCGCTGTGGCGGCAGGCGTATGTTCGACGCCTCGCCGTCACGGATATGTTCATCGTGTTCGCCGCGGTCGCGTTCGCTCAGGTCGGAAGATTCGGCTTCGGCGACTCTCGCGTCGCCGGGTTCAGCGTCCTCGACGCAGAGGTCGAGTACTCGATCTTCTCGGTCGCGCTCGCACTCGTCTGGCTGCTCGCGCTGCGCCTGTCCGGCTCGCGCAACGCCAAGCTCGTCGGGGGCGGCACGCTCGAGTACAAACGCGTCGCCGACGCGACGATCCGGCTGTTCGGAGTGCTCGCGATCCTCGCGTTCGGCTTCCAGCTGCAGATCGCACGCGGATATGTGCTCATCGCCTTCCCGATCGGGCTGGGCATGCTGTTCTTCGGCAGGTGGCGCTGGCGGCGGTGGCTGCAGCGCCAGCGTGCCTTCGGAAGGTTCACGCACCACGCCGTGCTGCTCGGCGAGCGCGAGAAGTCTCGCCACGTCGGAGCCTCGATCCTCCGCGAGCCCGGGCTCGGCGTGGAGCTGCTCGGCGCCGTGACCGAGTTCGGCGGCACGGATCGGGATCTCCTCCCCGGCGTGCCGGTGCTGGCGGGCTTCGAGAACGCGCTCGAGGTGCTGCTGGCCAGCGGCGCCGACACGGTGGTGTACAGCGGCTCCGACCGCCTCTCCCCCGAGGCGCTGCAGGAGCTCGGCTGGGAGCTCGAGGCCGCGAAGATCGAACTGCTGGTGGCGCCGGCGCTCACGGGGATCGCCGGTCCTCGCCTGCACTCCATCCCGACCCCTGGCCTGCCTCTGATCCAGGTGGACTACCCGACGTTCGAGGGCACGAAGTACGTCGCCAAGCGCACGTTCGACATCGTGGGATCCGTGATCGCCCTGGTGGTGCTGAGCCCGATCTTCGCGGCGCTCGCCCTCCTCGTGCGCCAGGACGGCGGGCGCGCGCTGTTCCGTCAGCAGCGCATCGGCGCCGACGGCCGGCGCTTCGAGATGCTCAAGTTCCGCACCATGGTCGTCGACGCGGAGGATCGCCTGCCCGGTCTGCTCGATCAGAGCGACGGCAACGGCGTGCTGTTCAAGATGAAGAACGACCCCCGGGTGACGCCGGTGGGGCGGGCTCTGCGCCGGCACAGCCTCGACGAGCTCCCGCAGCTCATCAACGTGCTGCGCGGCAACATGTCGCTCGTGGGGCCCCGTCCGCCGCTCAACACCGAGGTCGAGCACTACGACTCCCGCATGCAGCGCCGCTTCCTGGTGCGCCCGGGCATCACCGGGCTCTGGCAGGTCAACGGCCGGTCGAACCTCTCCTGGGACGACAGCGTGCGCCTCGATCTCTTCTACGTCGAGAACTGGTCCCTCACCGGCGACCTCATCATCCTCTGGCGCACGCTTCGCGTCGTGTTCAACGGCGCCGGCGCGTACTGACGTCGGAGGCGGGCGCCATGTCGGGGTTGATCGTCACTGAGTGGATCGAACGCTCCGGTGGCGCCGAGCGGGTCCTGGACTCCATGGGCGAGATCTTTCCCGACTCGGAGATCTACTGCCTGTGGAACGACGCACCAGAGCGGTTCCCGAACGGACGCGTCGCCGAGTCCTGGCTGTCACGGACGCCGTTCCGCAAACACAAGGCTGCTTCACTGCCGCTGCTCGATGCCGTATGGCGCCGGGCGCCCGTCCGAGACGATCACGAATGGGTCCTCGCAAGTTCGTATGTCTTCGCCCATCACGTGAAGGTCCCTGATCCGTCGGTGCCGAAGTTCGTCTATGCACACACCCCCGCGCGCTACCTGTGGGATCCGGAGTCCGACGATCGGGGACGGTCCGCGCTTGTTCGTGCTGCCGCTCCCACCTTCCGCTGCATCGATCGCCGCCGGGCGCAGGAAGCCACGAGGATCGCGGCGAACAGTCGATTCGTCCGGGACAGGATCGCGCGGGCGTGGCAGCGCGACGCCACGGTGATCCACCCGCCCGTCGCCGTGGAGGCGATCGGCGAGAAGTCCGACTGGCGCGCTCATGTGCTCGATCCCGACGAGCGGCGCATTCTCGACGGACTGCCGGAGACATTCGTCATGGGGGCATCACGATTCACCCCGTACAAGGCGTTGGATCTCGTGATCGCGGCCGCTGATCGTGTCGGGCTGCCCGTCGTCATCGCGGGTCGCGGACCGGACGAGAGGCGTCTCCGCGCTCGAGCGGCGGAGGCGGGAGTCCCGGTCAGCTTCGTTATCGCGCCCTCGGATGCGCTGATGTACGCCCTGATGCAGCTCAGTGCCGTGTTCGTCTTCCCTCCTATCGAGGACTTCGGGATCGTTCCGGTCGAAGCGCAGGCGACGGGCACTCCCGTCGTCACGGGTCCGATCGGCGGACAGGTAGAGACGATTGTTCCCGGTGTCTCCGGAGTGATCGCGGCATCCACGGACCCCGCTGATCTGGCCACCGGTATCGAAGCCGCCCTGCGCCTCGCCCGGTTCGATTCGCGGATCCTGAGCGAGCGGTTCGGGCCGGAACGTTTTGCTCGTGAGCTGCAGAGGTTCGTTCAGGTCTGAGTGTTCGGCGCCGCCTGTCCTGCTGCCGCTGTGGTCCGAGGTGACCCCGTAGAGTCGGAAGGCCATGTTCGAGGAGCTTCCGAAGGATCCCGCCGCGCGCTCGCGCCCGTCTCCCGATCGCGTTGCGATGTTCGGAGCACGGTCGCTGCTGCCGTTCGTCGTGGCGGGAATCCTCCTGCTGACCTGGCTGCCGGCGGAGGACGCCGGCAAGGTGACGGGGATCGTGAACGCCGCGGCGAAGCTGCTGACCCACGCCGGCGTGCCCGTGACGATCGGTTACCCGGTGCTCGAGTTCCTTGCCAATGTCGCCCTGTTCATCCCTCTGGGCCTGTGCCTCGCCGGCGGCTGGCCCTCCCTCCACAGCGGTTGGATCGTCGCCGCGGGGATGCTGTTCAGCACGCTGATCGAGATCGTGCAGCTCGGTATCCCGTCCCGCTATGCGACGTTGTCCGACGTCGTCGCCAACACGGTGGGGACCGCGGTGGGGGCTTTCGCGGTCATCCTCATGCGCAGGCGCGCGGCCCTGCCGCGGTGATCACTGACAGGTGGGGTCGACCTTCGCCGGGGTCGCACGCGACATCGGCGTCGTCCAGATCGCGAGCGGGCCTTCGGTCTTCGCCGTCTTGAACGAGAATGCGATCGTGTGCGTGTCGGTCAGGTGGTTCACGACCTCGACTTTCACGGCGGGGCGGCCGAGATGCTCGCCCTGGCTCAACGGCGACGCAGGGTTGCCGTCGATCGTGATGCCCGTGAGCTCACTGCCGACGGGCCCGTACACCACGACGTAGCTGCTGATGTCCTCCGCAGCGAAGTACGGTCCCTTGATGTAGTTGGGCAGTTCGTTCGCCTTGTCCTGGGTGAGCGTCGATGTCAGTGTGGCGTGCCCAGACACCGCTCCCCCGTCTGCACGGCAGGCATCGATCGCCATGTCGAGGTAGTAGCTCTTCTTCGAGCCGGTGTTGTCGTTGAGATAGACGCCCACTGCGGTCTGCTCGGCGTTACTCGTCGGCATGATCCCGCTCATTCGGGAGTTGTCGATGAGCTTCGTCTGCTGGGGGTCGTCGCTCTGATACAGCAGCCGACCCTCGTCCGCTGCGCGGAACAGGGCCTGGATGAGCTTCACAGGCGACGCCTCGCCGGCGGTGACCTTGGTGAAGATCGAGTCAGCAGCCGACGCGAAGAACGCATCCTGATCCTTGCTCTGCGGATACCGGAAGTAGACCTCGTTGAGCAGCAGCGAGACGGCATTCTGCGACGTGAGCTGGTCCCCCGTGGCCAGCGTGACCGGGCCGGTGGCCTCGAGCACGTAGGACAGCGCAACGGGATCGATCGAGAGCACGCCCTGGAAGTCCGTGTGGATGTCGCTCGCCCACCAGCCATGCAGGATCTGCACGGCCGTCGGGAAGTTCGGGACCATGGTGAAGTCGGGCGAGTACCGCCCGATCTTGTCACCGAAGATGTTCACGGCCTGCGGATCCAACGGCACCACGGGCTCGGGCCTCGGCTGATGGGTGAAGTCCGAGCTGCTGACAACGGTGCCGCGGACGATCTTGCCGTTCTCGACGTGTACGGGGAGGAACTGTGCCGCGTTACCTCCGAGGCTGCGCGCTTCGGAGTTGCCCTGGAACATGAGCACGTAGTCCTTCGCGCCGTTCGCTCCGAGAGCGCTCGGAAGCACACTCAGCACCTCCTGGGCCGTCGACATCGTCGGACCGACCTTCTTCAGCTCCGTCTCGAGCTTGCTCACGCCGTCGGCGACGGGCCCTATCAGGGTGGCTCGGTCGACCTTCTTGAGTCCGGCGAGAGCCTTGTCGATGCCCGCGTCGACCGTCGTGAACGTCTTGGACAGGTTCGTGATCGCAGCGACGTTGATGGCGCCGTCCGTGAACGTGAAGTCACTCAGCCGGACGCTGGCGGCCGGCTTGACGACGTCGTTCGCGAGGCCATCCGTCACCTGTGCGACCGTGCGCACCGCGACCAGGTTCTGTCCGACGATCGGGAGCTTCTCGCCGAAGCGCCACTGCCAGTCCTTCGTCGCCGCGACGGCGGCCGCGGTCTGCTGCGATGCCGCGTCCGCACCCTTGGACGCCGCGTCAAGATCTCCCGCAAGAATCGACTTCTGTACCTGCTGCACGTCGGTCATGGCGGCCGCGAGATGGGTGCGCGCCTTCGCCGCACTGTCATAGACGTGCTTGCCGATGATCGCGCCGACGACCCCGATCACGATGAGCACGACCAGCACGCTGACGAGGATCCAGGGCCAGATCCGGCGCCGACGAGGCCGCGGGGCGTCGTGCTTCGTCTGCGCGTTGTTCTGCCGCTCGCGGTGTTCGCGTCGTGAGGAGGGCGTGCTCATGTGACGTCAGGCCGCTCCGACTACGATCCGCGGCGTCCCCGCCCACAGCGCGGGGTCTGTGGCGGCCCGTCCATCGACGAGCAATCTGATGCCCGGAAGGTGCGACGGGTCGAAAGTCCGATAGATAGCGTGATCCGTCTGCAGAACCGCGACGTCGACAGTATCTCCCAGGGTGTGGGGCACGAAGCCGAGCGCTCGCAGCTCCTCATCGGTGTAGAGCGGGTCATGCACACGCACGTCAGCTCCGCGCTCGCGCAACGCCTGCACGGTCGGGAAGACGCCGGAGAGCGCAGTTTCCTTCACCCCGCCGCGGTACGCCGCGCCGAGCACAACCGCGGTGAGACCGGTCAGCGATCCGAGGACGGACTCCGCGCGACTCACGAGGCGATCAGGCATCGAGGCATTCAGCTGGCGCGCCGTCCGCACGATGTCGGCTTCCGGGTCTGTTGCCAGATAAAGGCGTGGATAGACAGGGATGCAATGTCCTCCAACCGCGATGCCAGGACGATGGATGTGGCTGTATGGCTGGGAGTTGCAGGCTTCGATGACTTTGTAGACGTCGATTCCGTGGGATGCCGCGAACAGTCCGAACTGGTTGGCAAGCCCGATGTTCACGTCGCGATACGTAGTCTCCGCCAACTTCGCCATCTCGGAAGCTTCGGTCGTACCGAGGTCCCATACGCCGTTGGGACGTGGAAGGTCGGGGCGTTCGTCGAACTGCAGAACCGCCTCGTAGAACTCACGCGCACGGCGGTTGCCCTCTTCGGAAAGCGCGCCGATCAGCTTGGGATACTTACGCAGGTCCTCGAACACCCGGCCGGTGAGGACACGCTCCGGCGAATAGACGACGTGGAAGTCGACGCCTTCGGTGAGCCCCGAGCCCTTTTCCAGCATCGACGCGAAGCGGGTGCGCGTCGCACCCACCGGCAATGTCGTCTCGTACGAGATCAGCGTCCCCTCGCTGAGATGCGCGGCGAGCGCGATCGTCGCGGCGTCCATGTACTGAAAGTCGGGCTCCCAAGTCTCTTCGTCCACAAAGACTGGGGCGACGAGCACGACGGCCTCAGCCTCGGGAATAGCCTCGGCAAATTCGGTCGTCGCCCGAAATCGTCCGAGTGCGATGACTTCAGCGAGCTTCTCCTGCAGGTGTGCCTCGCCAGGGAACGGCTCCAGCCCCGAGTTGATCTTGTCAACGGTCCTTTGGTTGACGTCGACACCGATGACCTCGTGGCCTGATGAAGCGAACTGGACAGCGAGTGGTAGGCCGATTTTCCCCAGGGCCACGACAGCAATGCGCATGCAGCCATGCTATCTGGGCGCCCTGCACTCTCGTCTCACACCGTCCGACACGCGGCCGCCGATTTTGCGCCGCTCTACCCACGGAAGAAGTATCGCAGCGTCGCCTCCAGCCCGCGACGCCAACGGCGCGCCTGATAGGCCCACAGCTCGCTTCGCGACGGCAGACGCTCAACGTCGTTTCGTGGCACGTCCCGTCGCGAGACCCAGACCGCCTGCAGAATCCATCTAGGCTTCTGACTCCACGGCGCCGTGCGAACACGCTGCCACCACGCAACGCTCGAAGCGTCATCTACGCGCCTCGAGAAGAGCTCCCACTGCTGCCGCTGGGCGGAGTCGGCATCGATGACGACGGGGCCGAGGTCAGCAGCGTTGAAGTAGTCGCGCAATGTCCAGATCGCGCGACCGGCGCGGGCAACCTCGACAAACTCCGCGCGCTCGGCCTCGGTGAATGTCTCGTCCAGCGCCTTCATGACGAGTTCCTGCTCCTCGACGTGCCTCGGCGACCGTCGATCACGTTCGGCGTGAAGCGCCATGATGACGGCGGCGCCTGCTTTCGAAGGCGCCTGCACCGGCACATGAGCGACGCTGATTTCCTGGCGCGAGTCCCAGAGCGCTGAGAACACATCTTCGGGATCCGCGAAGAAGCCCGGAAACATCCAATGAACATCGATGTCGCACGGCCAATCCACATGGATATACGTGACGGAGTGATGGGGTAAGAGAGCGGGCGTCTCGCGACCAACCCGCGTATGCCATCCGTAGCTTTCGAGAGCTGCACAGAACTCCGCGAAGCGGTCGGGCTCGATGAGAACGTCCGCGTCCGCCGAGACACGCGGCGCACGGAGTTCATAATGTTCCGCGACTGGCCCCTTCAGACTCAGAGTCTTGATATCGCGGCTCCGGGCGATCGCCGCTGCCAGCGCATGCGCGAGCAGCGTAGCCGCGCTCATCTGAAGATACCCCGACACCACGGGCCCATCCTAGGGATCAAATTGCCTCAGCTCATACAGCCGAATGCGCTCACGAGCCTTGATGTACACGAGTCCGAATCACCCGGAGCAGCCCGACAGGGAGCAGCCCACTCAGGATCGAAGTTACGATCTTCGCATACTCTCGGGGCCCCGCTCCAAGCGCGGGGTAGTACCGGAGGCGCACGCGGATCTCGTCCCCCCGGTTGCGCAGCACTCGCTTAGAGAAGTCGGCCTTCTCGACGCGGTACGCGATTACGATCTCCGGGACCATGTAGAGCCGGTATCCGCGAAGGAGAAGTTCACACCACAAGGCCAGATCCTCCGAACGACGATAACTCGGGTATCCGCCCACTTCACGCACCGCCGCCGCCCGCATGATCGTCGCGGGATGAATCGGCGTGCGGCCGCGCATCACCAGCTTCGCGGTCAGTTCTCCTGGCCGCCCCAGGAGCAGATCCGCGCCGTCAGAGGACACTTCGCGCGCCCGCCCGGACACGACGGCGAACTCTGGGTGATCGCGCAGCCATCCGTATACCGTCGCGAGATAGCCCGGTTCCGCCACATCGTCCGTGTCCATCCGCGCGATGTACTCGCCTCGCGCATGTTCGAGGCCGAAGTTCAGGGCCTCGACGAAGCCACGATTTTCGCCGTACCCCACGACGCGGATCCGCTCATCCGCGAACTCAGCGGCAATTGAACGCACGTCCGTCGCGGATCCGTCGTCGACGATCAGCAGTTCGAAACGACGCTCCGTCTGATCCAGAATCGCGGCGATCGACTCCCTCAGCCGATCGGCGGGCGTGTTGTACTCCGCCATCAGAACGGTGATCGCGAGAGCGGTTGCGGAGTTCGTCACCGGACCACACTAACTGCGACAGCCGAACGGCCCCTGGAGCCTGCCCGACGACGCGTCTAGGTAGAATCGAGAAAGGCGCCAGTACCCTGGCATCTCGTTCGGAACGCGAACACCGTCTTAGCCAGGATCACGTCACGCCATGAGAATCCTTCACGTCGGCCTCTTTCACAAGCTCGGCAGCGGGCAACGCGCGCAACTTGAATACGAGCGCTCCGCAGCGAGCGGCCTCGAGAACGCCGTGTGGCACACCCATACGCTGACGCCTGACGCCGACCGGACGGACGACGGACCGAAAGTCCCTCGGTGGGCACGACGCTTCCAACTTGCAAAGCTCTTCACCTGGTGTCACATCGTCCGCACTGCCCGGAAGTACGACGCGGTCCTCATGCGAACGATTTCTCCCGACCCGTTCGCTGCATTCATGGCCCCGCTGATCCCCAATCTCTACACGATCCATCACAGCAAGGAACGCGAAGAGCTAGCGCTGCTGACCAGCGGAATTCGTCGGCGAATGACCTTGTTTCTGGAGGGTCGCCTCAAGACGTGGGCTTTCCGGCGGCTTCGCGGCGTCATCGGCGTGACCGAGGAGATCGCGCTTTATGAAAGCCGGCGATTTCCCCACGCTGCCGTCGTCGCGACTTATCCAAACGGCATCGATCTCGGGGGTCTCCCTGTCTCCGACGCGATCCCAGCGACCACGGGTCCAATCCATGCCGTTTTCGTCTCGAGCGTGTTCTACTCCTGGCAAGGCCTCGATCGACTACTCTCGGCTCTTGCAGAGTCCGCCCCTCACATCCAGAACTCTCTCGTTGTCCATCTTGTGGGGCGCCTTGAGGACGAACAACTCCCTTTGGCCGAGCAGCTCGCCGCAAGAGGCGTGGTGAAGCTGCATGGAGAACTGACCCCCGACCAGATGTCGCCCGTGCTCGCGGGAGCCCAAGTCGCGATTGCTTCGCTCGCCCTCGATCGCAAGGATCTCCTCCAGGCATCGACACTCAAGGTCAGGGAGTATCTCGCGGCCGGCCTGCCTGTCTATTCAACGCATGAAGATTCTGGACTCCCGTCGCATTTTGAGTACTATTTCTGCGATGGGAAGGGAGTCAGCATCGAGCGCATCGTCGCGTTCCACGACGGGCTCGTCGATCGGGCGCGGTCCTCTGTGCGCGAAGCCGCAAGGCCCTATATCGATAAGCAGGCGATCATGAAACGACTGATCGAACAGCTGCGCACGCCGACCGCACACGAAAGCGCGTTGCTGCGGGCGCGTCGATCATGACCTCCATCAATTCCGGTTCACGCGTCATCCAGGATGCGGCACCGGCAACAGGCGCGAAGCCCTTGAGCCGGATCGGGCAGCTCCTCGTCGCCGGGCTGATCCCCGTCGCGGCACTCAACCCCGTGTTGCCCCACGTTGGCCCCGTATCATCGTTCACCGCGTACGCAATCATCTTCTTCGTCTATGCGATCGGGCACATACACAAACGCCCTCCGAGCCGTCTGCGGCTCTTGATTGCACTGTTCTCGATTGTCGTCCTTGGCATCGCGCTCGTCACGCTAGCAAATCGATTCGGCGCCTTGTACGCCTCCGCGGAAGCTGTCGTAGTGGCAGGCGGCCTCTTCATCACCCTCGGGCTGATCTCGCTGCCCAGTACGCGCAATACCATCAAGTCGCTGCTCCTCGGCTGGTTGCTCGCATCCATCATCACAACTGTTCTGGCAATCGTCGAACTGCTCACCGGGCATCATTTCGGACCGAGTTACCTGGATGCGAACCCCGGCGCGTCAAAGACGGGCGTCGTCGTGGTGTTCTTCAATCCGAACAACTACGCCGCCTTCCTCACCCTGACAATCCCCCTCCTCATCGCGGGCGCACGGTTGACGAGTCGAGTCTGGGTACGAAGGGCGTACTACTTGGCCGCCTTCGCCTCCGTGCCGATCATGTTTCTCACGAGCAGCCGGTTCGGTCTCGCCGCTCTTGTCCTCGGCGCCGCGGTATGGGTGATACTCCGTGTCCGTTCCCGCGTCGCGCAAGCAGCTATTCTGGTGTTCGCGCTGATCGGCGTTATTGCCGTGCTGGTGATGTTCCAAGGCCGTACCGCAGGCGACATCTCCGCCGGCATTTCAAGGGACTCGTACGAGATCACCATCGGCGGGATCAAGATTCCGTCCGACAGCTCTCTCCTCGCTCGCTGGAACCTTGCGCTCAACGGTCTCGACATGATCGCCGAGAACCCTTTCGGCTCTGGACCCGGGGGCTATGAGCTGTCCGCCCTGAGCACGGGGACATCGAGGATGACATTCGGGATGGTTAATCCGCATAACGGTGCGATCGAGTTCGCGACACAGTATGGCGTATTCCTCGGTATCATTGCCGCCCTGATCACAGTCACTTTGCTGGCGACCGCTCTGCGTGCGAACTCGGTCGCGTCCAGGAGGTCACCGGACCGCGCTCTGGCGGCAGCGACCGTGGCGGTGATCTGGACACTTCCTCTCCTTTTCGGAATGCACAGCACGTTCGTCGATGTCCCGCACGAGTGGCTGGGCTTCGCTACCTTCGCGACGATCGGGGTCTACCTCACCCAGTACCGAGGCGCTCCAAGAACTCCCGATGCGATCGCCGACGATGTCTGAGGCCGCCGGGCGGCTGCTTCTCCTGACGCACCAGTATCCGTACGATGCCGGGGATGCTGCATTCGTGCGCAACGAGATCGAAGCACTCGCGTCAGCTTTCGATAAAGTCCTTGTCGTCTCCCTGACTGCTCCGGCCGTGGCACGACTGGCGCTGCCAAGGAACGTGCGCTACCTCGGCGCGGTGGGAACCATCACTCCGGCCCGCGCGGCGCGTGGCCTCAGGCATCCACGACGCGCAGCGCGGGCACTACGGGTCTTTCTTGGGGAAGGCGCGAGGTCGTTGACCCAGATGCGCAGTGATGTGATCGCTTCGCTGTGCGGCGCATGGTTTGCCTCTCATCCTGCGATCAATCAGGCATTGGCGTCCGCGCAGCCTCTTACCGTCTACAGCTTCTGGGGTGTCGACATCGCCTACGTGCTCCCCTGGTTGCGCCCGCGAGCACGCCGGATAGCCGTCCGCGTGCATCGCTACGATCTCGACGAGCGTACCGCGGGCTACCGACCGTTGAGACGCGCAGTTCTCGGTGCGGCAGATGTCGTGCTGACCATTGCGGAGAGCGGCCGCGACTACCTTCGCGACCGAGCACCATACATTGCCCCTGGGCGGATCGTGATCCGTCGCCTCGGCATTCCGAGTCAGCCCGAGGTAGAACCTCGAACGCAACCCGCCGACGCGATACAGCTCGTCAGCTGTTCGTCCGTTATCGCACTCAAGCGTGTCGATCGCATCCTTGACACCGCCGCCGAGCTCGCGCGAGCCGGCGAGCGTGTTTCCTGGACGCATTTCGGAGACGGTCCTCTCTTTGAAGCGCTCCGGGCGAAAGCTGTTGCACTGACCTCAGAGATTCCTTCTTTGTCCGTCGAACTACGCGGACGCGTCCCCGCGGCCCAGGTGCTCGAGCACCATCGCGTCAACCACCCAGCGGTCTTCATCAATCTGAGCACTATCGAGGGAATCCCAGTGAGTGCGATGGAAGCGGCCTGCTTCGGCATCCCGATCGTCGCGACCGACGTGGGCTCGACGTACGAACTCGTCGGCGAAGCCCTCGGTTCAGGAATTCTCGTGAATCCCGATGATGACATCGAAACCGTCGTGTCCGCCGTGCGAACAATCCTTGCTGAGCCGACTCGCTTCGACTCGAAGCGGGTGTGGGCGGAACGTTTTGACGCCGCCATAAATTCGACCGCGGCCGCCACGAGCGTAAAAGGGTGATCTTGTCCGACAGCGCCCTCGGTCAACTCCGGCTCGGAGCCGTCACGCTTCTGTCTCTGCGACTCTGATCTAGAGACTGCGGTGCACGCATCGACCGGATCGCGCCCGCCACGCTGCGCCATTGTCGGGTACGACGAGCACCAGTCCGCGTGGGTCTACGAGCGATCAGTCAGAGCCGAGGCGATGGCTGTCGAAGCGCGCAGCGACTCGGTGAGCGAGCACGATCAGAAAGGCCAGCAGGAGCGTCATTGCAGCGCTCGTCAACCACACCGCTCGCACGAGGTCTGCACCCGCGAGCAAGAGGATTGTCAGGGGTACCACGAGATACACGATTGCGAAGATCAGCATCGTGCCCTGGCGTTCCGCAACGATGAAGACCGTCGACAGCGGCGCAGTTGCCACGTTCAAATAGAGCCAGGGCGTCAGCGCTTGGACCACGAGTCCTGCTTCTGCCCATTGGGCACCAAGAAACCAGGGGACGACGATCGGAGCAACAAGACCGAGTGTCAAGAATGGGAGGAACCCGAGAAGCAACGCCCGAAGTGTGACGCTCCGCACGAGAGTCTTGAGCGTCCCCGGCGTGGCAACCGCCATCCGTTGGTAGTACACCTGCGAGATCGCGCTCGCGATCAGAGCCATAGGCGCCTGGGCGAGCTTCCAAGCCATCGAGAACTGCCCCAGTGCGTGCAGCGATCGACCCCCGATGATCATGTTGATCCCGTTGAGTCGCAATGAGTCCACCAGCGCGTTGGGGGCATTGAGGAGCGGCATCTTTCTGTATCGCACCATGAGTGACCACCAACTGCGTCGATCACGGACCGGTGCTGTCTTGCGAGCATCGTCCATTGCGATGAGGACACCGACACCGAAGACTTGCCCCACCAGGTAGCCTGCAATGAGCCATTCGCCCGTCGGCGCCAAGAGCCATCCCAGGCCTGCCTGGGTCGCCGCCGTGATCAGCGCTTGCACAATGCGCGACAGGCTTTGCGCGCGATAGCGCCTCTTCCGCGTCAGCCAGAAGTACAGAATCGATGTCTCCCCGGCCAGGAAGACGCTCACTCCGATCAGGAGCACCCACCAGTGTCGATCGGTCGGACGAGATAACCAGAACACCGCAATCGTCGTGATAACCGTGAGCGCCGAGATAAGGCTCACCAGCCCCGTTGAAAGCTGCCGTAGCCGATGAGCGTCTTCGTCGTTCCCCGGAAGAACGATGGCGTAGTCGTAACGCAAGGCGGAGACCATACTGACCACAGCACTCACGGAAAGGAAGACCGCAAGGACGCCGAAAGCCGCGGGGCCGTAAATCCGGCTGAGGAGGGGCATCGTAACGATGCCGATGACTTGCGAGGCCACCGTTCCTGTGAGCAGCGTCGCGATGCTCCGCAGGGCCGAGCGTCCTTCCCGTCGAGCCGGAACGTCTGTGTCAACCATGCGGATCATTCCGATGTCGGGCTTGTCCAAGCTGCACGTGAAGATGCTCTTCCAACGCTGACCAGACGACACCGGGCGCGTATGCTTCCACGGCGCGTCTCCGCGCTGCGATTCCCATCGCTCTGGCTCGATTCCGATCCGCAATAACAGTTCGGAGAGCGTCCGCGACGCCCAAAACGTCCCCGACAGGCACCATCAACCCAGTGACATCTGGCACGACTGCGTCGACGCACCCCGTGGCATCCGACACGATCGCAGGTACCTCCATCGCGGCAGCCTCGAGCACCACATTGGGAAAACCCTCGCGCCGGCTCATAAGAACAAGGACATCGAACTCCGCAAGGTACGGGCGGACGTCGTCCGCGTCGCCTGCCCGATGCACGGGGAGCCGCCCCTGCTCTCCTTGGATTTGAAGACCTTCGTCGCCGCCCACGAGGAGCACGCGCATCTCCGTTCCCTCGTCATGAACCAGGCTCGCCGCTTCGAGAAGGGTTTCAATTCCTTTGTCAGGATGCAACCGACCGATGAAGCCGATCGTCGCCCCTGCGTTCCGTTCCAGGAACCGGGCTGTGTCCGCATCCAACTCCGGGCGAGGCGCATCGGGCGAGAAGTGTTCCGAATCGACTCCATGAGATGAGCCGGACGCAGGCACACAGATGCGACCGGTGCGTGCGATGCGCAGTTTGACGGCCCGCGCGGCGAGGCTCTCGCTGTTGGCGACGATCGCCGTCGAATTCGAAGCGATCAGCCGCTCGAGTCCCTGGAAAACCCGGCGCGAAACACCCGTCGAGGTCTCGAAACGGATGCCCCAGAGCTCATAGACCCGCACGGGAATGCGCAGGAAGCGCGACGCAATCGAAGCGAGCAAGCTCGCTTTGGGAGTGGCGTAGATGACGGCGTCGGGGCGGACCTTCCGCATCAGCGCGATCATCCGTGCCAGGCTTCGTGCGTCGTGCACCGGGGACGGATCCCTCCTCATCGGCAGGGAGTAGGACAAGACCCCTCGCTGGGCAAGAGCGTCGCTGATCTCGCTTACGTCGTCGGCCACCAACGTGACGTCATAGTTGGACGCGGCGAGAAACTCGGCGTACCCCCGCATGAAGAGTCGAGCTGTCACCGCAGCCGTGACCACGATCATTACCCTCGGACGCGGCGCTGTGCTCGTCACCAGCGGTTCTCCATCTCACGGGCGGGGACGCCGATGACGACGACTTTCGGATCCACGTCCTTGGTCACGCACGCTGCGGCGCCGACGACGGCACTCTCCCCGATGGTGAGCCCTTGAAGCACGGTCGCCCCTGCCCCAACAAGTGCTGCTCGCCCGACGGCGACCTCGCCCGAGATGACGGCGCCTGGATTGATGGAGACGAAGTCGTCGAGCACCGTGTCATGTCCGATGACCGCGGCGGGATTCAGGTGCGTATGCCGTCCGACGCGGACATTCGTCGAGATCTGAACGCCACCGCACACCACGGATCCTGCCGAAATCACCACGCGCGTCCCGACAACGGCAGAAGGATGCACAACCGTCGCCGGGCGAGCCCCCCACGCTTCGACCTTTTCCGCGATCCGTGCCCGCACCGCGGTCGATCCGATTCCGATCACGTAATGAGTGCCTTCGAACAACTCGCGGTTCGCCTCGATCCCTCCGAGCAGACGAATCTCACGGTCCCGAAGGCGCTCAATCTGAATCTCAGCAGGCCCGTCGTCCACCACCCCGAGGATGTCCCATGTCGGGTCTCGGGTGAGCGCGTTGATCGCCGCGATCACATCGAGCGTCTCTCGCCCGAAACCGCCCGCGCCGATGACAATGATGCCGTCAGCCATCGCCCTCACCGAACTTCGTCATCGTCGCCTGCCCCTCCGCCGAGATCCCCTCCCGCGCCACCACCGAACGGATCGTCGCGATGATGATGCGCGCGTCGAGTTTAAGGCTCCGGTTGTCCACGTACTCGACGTCGAGGGCGAACTTGTCCTCCCAGCTGAGCGCGTTGCGGCCGCTCACCTGCGCAAGTCCGGTGATGCCCGGACGCACCTCATGCCTCCGCGCCTGCACCGGGGTGTACTTGGGGAGGTACTCGACGAGCAGTGGCCGGGGCCCGACCACGCTCATGTCGCCTCGCAGCACATTCCACAACGACGGCAGCTCATCCAGGCTGGTGGAGCGCAGCTTGCGTCCAAAAGGAGTGAGCCGATCCGCATCGCTGATGAGCCCGCTCGCCTCGTCGACGTCACGCATCGAACGGAACTTCCGCAGCAGGAAGATCCGTCCGTCGCGGCCCGGCCGTGGTTGGACGAAGATGACCGGGCGGCCGAGGCGCATCGCAACCAGCATCGCGACCGCGAGCATCACGGGCGAGAGCACGACCAGCGCGACCACGGCGGCAGCCATGTCCAGGAGCCGCTTGAGCACGTCATAGGGCCGAGTACGACCAGCCACGGTTCAGCGACCGCCGAGGAAGTCGCTGATGCGGCCCGAAACACGCGCGCGATGCTCGGCCGTCAGCGCCGACCCGCTCGGGAGCGTCAGGCCGGTTTCGAAGAGCGTCTGAGATGCGCCGTTGATGACCCCGTGATAGCCCGCGAACACCGGCTGCTTGTGCATCGGCTTCCACAGCGGACGACTCTCGATGTCGTCTGTCGCGAGGAACGCAGCGAGCTCGGTCGGCGCCCATCCGGTTCGCTGCTCATCGACCAGAATCGACGTCAGCCACACGTTGTCGTTCTCGTCGCCTTCGGCACCGAAGACCTCGACGCCGTCCACGTCGCGGAACAGCTCCTTGTAGAGCTCACGCATCTCACGGCGGCGCGCGATCATCTCGTCGAGCCGGCTCAGCTGCGCGCGGCCGAGCGCAGCGAGAAGGTTGCTCATGCGGTAGTTGTAGCCAATGTCGATGTGCTCGTAATGCACGACCGGCTGACGCGCCTGAGTGGCCAGATAGCGCACGTGCTGAGCGAAGTCGGCGTCATCGGTGAGGAGCATCCCACCGCCCGACGTGGTCATGATCTTGTTCCCGTTGAACGAGACGGCCGAGGCACGACCGAAGCTCCCCGCGGCGCGGCCCTCGTGCGAGGCTCCGAGCGACTCCGCGGCGTCGGCGAGCACAGGCACCCCGAAATCCTCAGCGAGAGCCAAGATCGAGGTGTAGTCGACGGCCTTGCCGAGAAGATCCACCGGCACGATCGCGGCGACGTGCGCACCCTCCCGGCGCAGCAGTGTCAACGCCTCGCGCAGGAGCTCTGGATCCATGTTCCCGGTGACGGGATCCGCGTCGACGAAGAAGGGCTCGGCGCCGGTGTAGACGATCGCGTTGGTGGTGGCCGCGAACGTCATCGTCGACGTCACGACGACGTCTCCGGGCTTGACTCCGAGAGTCAGCAGCCCCAGATGAAGGGCCGCCGTGCCCGAGCTCAGTGCGACGCCGTGCGCCACGCCGACACGGTCGGCAAGCTCCCGCTCGAACGCATCGACGTCGGGCCCCAATGGCGCGATCCATCCGGATCGCATCGCTGCGACGAGCGCCTCCTCCTCCCGCGCCGTGACGTCCGGCGAGGACATGTAGATGCGCTCAGTCATTCGAACCGCTGCCCGGTGCGGCGTTCACGCCGGTCACGAGCTGATCCACCACGATCCGGTCGACCACTGCCGTGTCATTGTTCCGTGGCACTGCGTTCATCCGAGCCTCCCAGCCCGCCTTGTCCAGGCGCTCAGGACTGATCGTATCGGCGTGGGCGTGAGAGATCTTCGGGTGGAACGGCCGTTCGAGGTTCTCCCGTGCGCCGACGAGCTCCTCGTGCAGCTTCTCGCCGTGGCGCAGGCCGGTGAACACGATCTCGATCTCCTTGCCCGACATCGCGATCATGCGTTTGGCGACCTCAAGGATCGAGACAGGTTCGCCCATGTCGAGGATCAGCACCTCGCCGGCGCGTCCGATACCACCGGCCTGGATGACCAGCTGGCACGCCTCAGGGATGGTCATGAAGTAGCGAGTGGCGTCGGGATGCGTGACGGTGATCGGCTTGTCCTCAGCGATCAGACGCTGAAAGGTCGGCAGCATGGAACCGCGGCTGCCGATCACGTTGCCGAAGCGCACAGAGAGGTACTGCGTACCGGTCTGCTCACCGGCCCAGGCGGTGAGCTTCTCGGCGACGCGCTTGGAGTGCCCGAGCACGCTTGTGGGGTTCGCCGCTTTGTCGGTCGAGATGTTGACGAAATGGGTCACGCCCACGCGGCGCGCAGCCTGCAGCACGTTCAGCGTCCCGATGACGTTCGTCTTCCACGCCTCGTCCGGATACTGCTCGAGCATCGGCAGGTGCTTCAGCGCGGCGGCGTGGAACACGACCTCCGGACGCCGCTCGTCGAAGATGGCGTTCAGCACGGAGACGTCGCGGATGTCGGCGAGCACGACGTCCTTCGAGTCCAACAGCCCGTTGCCCGCCGTGCCCAGCTGGGCGCCCTGCAGCCCGGTCTCGTCGCGGTCGAGCATGATGAGCTCACTGGGGCCGAACTTCGCGAGCTGGCGGCACAGTTCGGATCCGATCGACCCACCGGCCCCCGTGACGAGCACGCGCTTGCCTGTGACGTACCCCGCGATGAGCTCGACGTTGGTGTCGACGGGGTGCCTACCGATGAGGTCTTCGATCTCGATGTCGCGGACGTCGACCGTGGTGCGGCCTTCGAGCATGTAGTCGGTGACCGTGGGGGTGACCGACACGGACATCCCGGCAGCGTCCGCGGCATCACTCAGTTCACGCAGCAGCACGCTGTCGGCGTTGCCCAGCGCGATCACCAGTCGCGTCGCCCCCGTCCGCGCCGCGATCTCCGCGAGCTGGCTCCGGCGTCCCAGCACGGGCACGCCGCGGAGCCGCAGGTTCTTCTTCGCCGGGTCGTCATCGATCAATCCGACCGGCAGAATCGGCGACCCCGGGTCCGTCGTGATGCTGTGGAGAAGGCGATCGCCGAGGTACCCCGCTCCCACCACGAGCGCACGCTCGGCATTCTCCCCCGGCTTGCGGGAGCGCTCGACGACGAGGCGAGCGACGTAGCGAACGCCGAACATCGTCAGCAGCACGAAGGGTCCTGCCAGCAGAACGGTGGCGCGCGGGACACCGATCTGGTTGCCCGAGGGGATGACGAACGCGGAGAGGATCAGCGTGATGCCTCCCGCAACCAGCGACAACGTCCAGACTTCGCTGAACGAGCCGTACGAATAGCGGCCTCGGTAGAGCGCGAGCACATAGCCGACGATCAACTGCAGCAGCGCCGCGATCAACCCCAGGCAGAACGTCGCGATCCAGCCGGACAGCGGCAACTTGAAATCGACGCGCAGGCCTACCGCGAGGACGGTGCCGAAAACCCAGGCGAAGGCATCGAGCGCGGCCACCCAGCCGCGCCGCCGATGGCCGGCACCGGCGCTCTGAGCCCCCTGAATGACGTTCTCGCCCCGATCACCGCTCTGCACAGCGACATCCCCCCAAACTCTCAACTGACGGCGAAGGCGCCGCGATGCCCGTGAACAGCAATTTCCCGATCAGGCACGAATAGCTGGGATCCTTGCCCGCTCCCCCTGTGCCTCCAGGATCCCATATCTGTGAGAAAGCCGAGTGACAATGTCCGGAAAGTGACGCAATACGCATGCTTCGCACTCGCATTTCGCGCGTTTAGGTCGCATCGCACGAGCGACCGCCCCAACTGGGCTGCGGCAGCGCAGCGTCGCGCTCACGGCCTTCGATAGGCTGACGAGGTGGGTGGGGACCAGAGCGGGCCGTGGCGTATCGCCGATGCGGTCGCGTGGACGACGAGCGGCAATGAGGTCGTGGCCCTCGAACTCGAGTCGCCGACCTCTCATCCGATGACTCTTCAGGGCACCGCCGCGTACGTGTGGGAGGAGATCGACGCAAACGGCCCGCTCTCCTCGGCGGAGCTGATCACGAACGTCGCCGCTGCCTACGAGGTGAGCGAGGACGCCATCCGGGACGACATCCTCGCCCTTCTCGACGGTCTCCTCGCCCAGCATCTAATCGCACACTGATCGCTTGTGCACGGCGGATCGGCCGTGCCCGAATCGACACCGTTCGACCATGGTCAGGGGCCCGGGGGATCTCTAGAATCGCTTCGTGCCTTCCCGACACGAAGATCGTGGGGAGCGCCCGACCCGCGATGGAATCTCACCCGACTCGGACGATTCCTTCGAGCGCCTGCTGGCCACGCCTCAGACACCGGTCGGCAAGACGCACAGGAGGCGTCGCCCCGTGCTGAAGAGCCCCTGGTTCTGGGTTCCGATCTCGCTGCTGGTCGTCCTGATCGTGATCGGCGTCGTGGGCGCTCTCACCGCGAAGCGCCTGTACGACCAGGCGATGATCGCGAGGAACGACCTGGAGCAGGCCATCCCGCTCGTCGACCAGGTACAGCAGAGCATGCTCGCCGGCGATCCGGCAGGAGCCAAGAAGACGATCGCCAAGATCTCCGCCCTGACGGACGACGCCGCCAAGAAGACGAGCACAGGCCTGTGGCGCAATTCGGAGTGGGTCCCCGTCGCAGGTCCCAACCTCAAGGCCGTGCGCATCACGGCCGACTCCGTCAACGGACTCGTGCATGACGCGCTCCTGCCGCTGACCGGCCTCGACCTGAAGGCGCTCCTGCCGAAGGACGGCGGCATCGACGTCGCGAACCTCAAGACCCTGGCCGACGACATCGACACCGCCAACACCCGCATGGAGCTGGTGCAGAAGAACGTCAAGAGCATCGACCGATCCGCCCTGGTCCCGCAGGTCGCCGCCGGGCTCGCCAAGCTCGACGACGCGATCGCGAAGATCGAGCCCGTCCTCACCCCCGTGCACAACGCCCTGACGATCCTGCCGAACGCCCTCGGTGCCGACGGCCCGCAACACTACCTCCTCATCTTCCAGAACAACGCCGAGTCGCGCGGCACCGGCGGCAATCCGGCGGCCATCGCGATGCTCACGGCCGTGAACGGCAAGATCTCTATGACGCAGCAGGCCAATTCCACGGACTTCGCCAACGGGCGGCCGGAGCCCGTGATGGCGCTCGATCCCGAGACCGAGGCCCTGTACGGCGACAAGATCGGCCGCTACATCCAGGACTCGACTCTCTCCCCCGACTTCAGCGAGACGGCGCAGATCGTGCGCGCGTGGTGGTCCGAGACCTACGGCACCCCGGTCGATGCCGTCGCCTCGATCGATCCGGTGGCCCTCGGCTATCTGCTCCACGCGATCGGGCCTGTGACGATGCCGGCACCGTTCGACGAGACGCTCAATGCCAACAACGCGGTGGCCTTGCTGCTGAACGGCGTCTACGCGAAGTACCCGGATCCCCACGTGCAGGATGAGTTCTTCGCCGATGCTGCCAAGAGCGTGTTCGATGCGCTTCTGACCACGCACGCCGACCCGAAGGCGCTCCTGACCGCCCTGACGCAGGCCTCGAACGAGGGCCGCCTGATGTACTCGCCCAGCGACGAAGCCCAGGCGAAGATGCTGGCCGGCACCCCCGTCGGCGGCAACATGCCGGCGGACAACGCCAAGACCACGGACCTCGGCGTCTACATCGACGACCTCACCGCGAGCAAGCTCGACTACTACATGCAGATGAGCATCGCCGCTTCGGGCACGCAGTGCCAGAAGCCCGATGCCCCGACGTTCTCGAGCACCGTCACGCTGCAGAACACGCTCGATCCGGCCGCGGTCCCGGGCCTTCCGGTCTACGTCGACCCGGGGCTCTTCTTCCCCAAGGGCCATGCCTCCACTGATGTATATCTGTACGGACCGGTGGGATCCACGCTCACCGGTGTGACGGTCGACGGTCAGCCCGTGGCTGCATCGGGGCTGCCGCATCTCGGCCGCACGGTGGCGAAGCTCAACGTGCTCATGGCACCCGGCCAGACGACGACCATCGTGGCGAGCTTCAGCGCACCATCCGGCGCCTACGGGCCGCTCGAAGTGCGCCACACTCCGATGGTGAAAGCCACCCCCGTCACGATCGACGCCCCCGGCTGCACGCCCGCGAAGAAGTAGCAGGCAGCTCGCCGCCTAGGATTGCGGCATGCGTGTTCTCGTCACCGGCGGTGCCGGCTTCATCGGCTCCCACACGGTCGTGGCTCTGCTCGAACACGGGCACCACGTCACGATCGTGGACAACCACGAGAACTCCTCCCCCGAGGTGATCAACCGCATCGAGCGAATCGCCGGCATCCGTCCCGAGATGATCGAGGTCGATCTGCTGGACGACGAGGCGTTCGATGCCGCCTTCGCTACGGCCGCCCCCGATGCGGTGATCCACTTCGCCGGGCTGAAGGCCGTCGGCGAGAGCGTGGCCGACCCGCTGCGTTACTACGCGCACAACCTGGGCAGTACATTCTCGCTTCTCCGGACGATGAAGCGTCATGGCGTCCGCAACCTCGTCTTCTCCTCATCGGCCACGGTCTACGGCGACCAGCAGGATCCGCCGTATCGCGAGGACGCCGGCCGCCTCGACGCCACGAACCCGTATGGCATGACCAAGGTGATGCTCGAGCGCATCCTCAGAGATGTCGCGGCTTCGGAGGATGACTGGCACATCGGACTGCTTCGCTATTTCAACCCGATCGGCGCACACCCCAGCGGTCTGATCGGGGAGGACCCGAACGGGATCCCGAACAACCTGGCGCCGTACATCCTGCAGGTCGCTGTCGGTCGCCTGCCCGAGGTGAACATCTTCGGCGACGACTACCCCACCGCCGACGGCACGGGGGAACGCGACTACATCCACGTGGTCGACCTGGCGGAAGGACACGTGGCAGCGCTCGAGAAGCTCTCGACCGTCGCCGGCGCACGCGCCTGGAACCTGGGCACGGGAGCGGGCACGTCGGTCAAGCAGATGATCGCAGCGTTCGAGGCGGCGTCTGGGAATCCGATCCCGACGGTCATCCGACCGCGTCGCGCCGGCGATCTGCCACGGAGCTGGGCGGACACGTCGCGCGCCCAGGAGGAGCTCGGCTGGACCGCCTCCCGCGGCATCGCGGAGATGGCGCGCGACGGGTGGCGCTGGCAGTCGTCGAACCCGAGGGGTTTCGCAGAGTAGCCGCGCAGGACCAGACTCGCAGCTCCGCTCTCCGACGGAGTCCGACTCGAGCGGTTCCGGCGGCGGCACGGGTGACACGGGCACGGGCCCGTCGTCACCGGCGGCGGCGCCACGACCGCGCCGACGCAACCGCCGCCGGTGACGACGGAGCCCCCGCC